>NZ_CP110472.1:0-73397 GCF_026104315.1 Pantoea anthophila | reverse complement strand
AAGGATGAGCTGGCGTCCGCCCAGCGCATGATCGTTCAGGTGCAGGCGTCGCTGGAGCGTGCCCGGGTGGCCGCCGCTCAGGAGGATACCGCAGAACGTGGCCGCTACTTCTTTGACTACCAGCGCGCCACGGCAGATCTGCGCACCATCAGCGCCGGCATCGATCGTTACATTGAGCCGTCCCGGGCACAGCCTCGCGATCTGTCGGGCGTGTCGGGCAATTACCGTCGGGAGCGTCCCTGATGGCAATGACTCAGGCGCAGGTGATGGCCTTTAAGGCAGCTTCGGGCGATCTGGACCCCGCAGCGATATACCTCTTATGCCTTGGTCTGCTGTTCGCCACGCTGTTTACCTGGGTCGCCTGGGCCGCCATTGACCTTTACTCGGGCTGGGCCAACCAGCGCGTGAGGGAATCAGCAGTAAAAAGCCTTTTTATAAGGGGCCTCGTTTTAGTCGTAATCAGTATCTGGATGTTCGGAAGTTAATTTTTTCAATCACTTAAACAGGAAATATCATGTCAAAAATTGCGTCTTTAGTTTCCATCACGCGTTCCGGCGTGCGTAAAAGCTGGGCCCGAGCTACCACGCTGGTCACTCTGAGTGCCCTGTCGGTCGGTAACGCTATGGCGGATCTGCCGGCTGTGGAAGCACCAACCTCGGGCGGAGGCGGCGGCGGGCTGATGTCTACTATCAAGGGTTATTTACAGGACGGCATCGTTCTCATCGGCCTCGTCATCGCAGCGGTGTGCTTCCTGAAGGTTGCGGAAGCCGGCATCACCACGTTCAGTGAAGTCCGCGACGGCCGCGCCACGTGGGGTAAATTCGGCGGGATCGTGATCGTGGGCATTGTGTTGCTGGTTCTGGTTATCTGGCTGCTGGGCAAATCCGCCGAGATTGTTACCTGATAAGGAGCGGTGTGAATGGCGACCATCCGAGATATGCCGGATCGCCTCAATTCAGAGCCAGTCGTATTCCGGGGGTTTACCACCCCCGAGTTAGGCCTGGCTGCCTGCATCGGAGTCGTTCTGGGCTTAATCATTTCACTGCCCTTTGCACTTTTTCTCAGCTGGCTGGTTATCCCCACGGGGAGCCTGCTCTTTCCCCTGGTGTTCATCAGCTTTGGCGGAAAGTGGCTTGCCCGCAAAAAGCGCGGCAAGCCTGAGAACTATATCTGGCAGATGTTCGCGCTCAGAAAGCGCCACATGGGGATCGGTGATCCGAAACTGATCGTCGATTCCCGGCGCTGGTCTGTGCGCCGGAGTATACCAATCAGGAGTACCAAATGAGTCGTTTTCGCCACGCGGTTAAGGGCCGCGATCAGCATATTTTTTCCCTGAGGGCGGCCTGCTTCGTGTTGCTGATACTGCTGATGACCGCCCTGGGTGGCTGGATGCGCGCCCCGGAGAAGCTGACCATTCATATTCCGCCCGATCTGCGCAAGGGCAGCACGCGTCCCGTGTGGGAAGTGCCACCGCCGACCGTTTACAGCTTTGCGTATTATATTTTTCAGCAGCTTAACGCCTGGCCGAAAAACGGCAAAGTGGACTATCCCGCCCGTATTGAGTCGCTTTCACCGTACCTCACGCCACAGTGTAAGGCGTTTCTTAAAGAGGATTCAAACCAGCGGGATGCCAAAGGCGAGCTGACTGACCGCGTGCGCGTTGTTTATGAAATCCCCGGCAGGGGTTACACCACTAAAAGCGTCAAGGTTATCGATCGGGACAACTGGGTCGTCAGCCTCGATCTGATTGCGGATGAATACTACCTAACCGAGCCGGTCAAACGCGCAACAGTGCGCTATCCGCTGAGGGTCGTTCGCTGGGACGGCGATTCCGAAACCAACCCTTTCGGGCTGGCACTGGACTGCTATGAGGGTATCCCGCAACGGCTTTCAAAGGCAGAAAATAAGGGAACAATGTGATGATTTGCTCAAAGATGACTTTCAGCTCCCGCGCCTGCCTGGTGGCGCTGTCGCTCACGCTGCTGCCCGCCGCGATACTCAGTTCAGCATCTGCCCGGGCCGATGAGCTAATGAAGTGGGAGCGCGTTCCCCTGCAGATCCCCCTGAAAACCGGCACCGAGCGCGTTATTTTTGCCGACAAAAACGTGCGCGTAGGCTTTCCGCCCGCACTGAATGGCAAGCTGCGCGTGCAGAGCACCGGCGGCGCGGTTTACCTGAAGGCCGAAAGCGACTTTCCGTCAACCCGCCTGCAACTGCAGGACATGGAATCGGGCGAGGTCATTCTGCTAGACGTTCATGCCGCCGGCACGGGTCCGACCGAACCGGTCAAAATCATCTACAGCGGCGACGTCAGCACGGCCAGTAGCGCCGCTGATGCGAGCTCCCCGGCGTCCGGCGCCGAAGGAAATAAACCGCAGACTAAACGTAAAAAAGTCAGCTACAAGGCGCCTATTCCGGTCCTGCTGACGCGTTACGCCGCGCAGAACCTGTACGCCCCCGTGCGCACGGTTGAAGGTGTGCCGGGTATTCATCCGGTTAATCCGCATCTGCCATCGCGCATCACCACACTCTATCCCTCGGCACCCGTGACCGTGTCACCGGTGGCCGGCTGGGGCGTGGCCGGACGTACGGTAGTGGCGCTGCGGGTGCGCAACGACTCCCCGCAAAAGATCGTGCTCGATCCGCGCGAGCTACAGGGCCAGTTCGTCACCGCCACCTTCCAGCACCGCTGGCTGGGCGCCGCCGGCACGCCGGAGGACACCACCACGTTGTACCTGGTCACCGCTGGCCGCGCCGATGAGGCATTCGTGCGTGAGCCCTCCACCGCCCGCAAGGCCGCCCATTCCGTCCAGAAGGTGATCCGCTATGAAGATTAAGTCCAACGGCCTGGTCAAGGTCCTGGTGCCGGCGGTATTGATTGCCGGTGTCTTTGTGGTCGTTAAAGGCCACAACAGCAAACCGTCCGAACCGGCGCAGCCTTCGGCTAAGAGCTCGCCAGCGCTTGCGAACCTGACGCCACAGGAGCTCAAGGCCATCGGGGTTGAGGGTGACACGCCGCAGGACACTCTGCGTACCATCGTAGGCTCGCTCAACGCCGTGCGCCAGCAGCAGGCCACGCTGAACAAACAGAATGCCGACCTGCTGGAAGAAAACCGCAAGCTGCGCGATCGAAACCAGAACGTGTCCGGACAGGTTAACGAGGCGGTGCAGGGCGTACAGAAAGGGTTCAGCGAGCGCGAAAAACAGCTGCGCCAGCAACAGAATACGCTGACGTCAAAAATTAACGACCTCACTTCCCAGCTGCAGAGTACCGGCAAAGGGCTGGCCGACAAGGCCACCGGCCAGGACGGAGACATACCGCTGGGCCTCGGGCTGGACGGTATGGTAAGCGGGAGCGGCAGCCCGGCAGCGGCGGGTAACGACGGCCTGATGTGGGTAACGCCGCAGGACGGCAAAAGCGCCGCGTCCGGGCAGGGCAGCAACGGATCCAGCGCTGGCGCAGGAACCGGCAGCACAACGGCCTTCCCGACCTCCTTCATGAGCGACAATGCAATCACAAAGCAGAAGGCCAGCTACGAGCAGCAGGTCAAGGGATCGACCAGCGAAAAGGGCGGGGAAGACGAGGCCGAGCCGGTCTATACCCTGCCGGAAAACTCCACGCTTATCGGCAGCCGCGCCATGACCGCCCTGCTGGGTCGCGTGCCGGTTAACGGCACCGTGACCGATCCGTATCCCTTCAAGGTGCTTATCGGTAAGGACAACCTGACCGCCAACGGCATCGAGCTCCCGGATGTGGAGGGCGCGATCGTGTCCGGCACGGCCTCGGGCGACTGGACCCTGTCCTGCGTCAGGGGCCAGGTCAGCAGCATCACCTTCGTGTTTACCGACGGTACGGTGCGCACCCTTCCGAAGCCGGACCGCAGCGGGCGCGCCGGCAACAGCAATGGTCAGAACGCCCGCAACGGCGACAAGGACACCGGCACCAGCGGCGGCATCGGCTGGATTTCCGATGAAAACGGCATTCCGTGCATTTCAGGCGCGCGTAAATCCAACGCGTCCACGTACCTGCCAACGCTGGGCCTGCTGGGCGCCGCAGGTGCCGCCGGCGATGCGGTGGGCCAGAACCAGCAGACCAGCCAGACCAACGCCTACGGCGGCGTGACCTCCACGCTGACCGGCGACGCCGGACAGGCCGTGCTCGGCAAGGCGATTTCCGGCAGCTCCGACGAGATCACCGAGTGGGTGAAGCAGCGCTACGGGCAGACTTTTGACGCCATTTACGTTCAGCCGGGCGCGCACCTCGCCGTGCACATCACCCGTGAGCTGGCAATTGACTATGAAGACAAGGGCCGCAGGGTGCGTTACGACTTCACCCTGCCCGGTGAAGACGGCAGCACCGGCGGGCTCGACTGAGGAGAAATGACATGCAGATTTCAGTAACACTCGGCGTTTTTGTTCTGGTCGCGGCCGCCACTCTCACGGGCTGCTCGACGTCAAAGGATGAGATGCTGCCGGCGGGCAACAGCAACATGCTGGAGCTATGGAAGGGTACGGACGGCGAAAGTGGTCCTTCACGCGGCGTGGAGGGGCGCGCCGCGCTACGTCGCGCCCTGACCGACGGGGAACAGCAGGCGGCCGCCAGCGACGATCGCAGCTACAGCCGTACCCAGGAATCGGAGATCAGCCAGCAGTTTCCGCGCCTGCCGAATCCAGACATGGTGATGTACGTTTTCCCGCACCTGGCGCAGGGCAACACGCCCGTGCCGGGCTACAGCACCGTTTTCCCTTTCTATGACCAGACGCAGTACGCGATGCAAGGCGAACGCACGGAGGCGCTCTGATGTTCGGACTCTTTAAAAAAAGCCAGCACACGCGACAAGATTCACCTGAAAAAAGTATCCCGGAGCCGCTGACGCGTCCGGGAAATATGACGCAGAATGATGAAAAGCGTGTTTACGCGCATAACCCGTCCGTCGTGGACTACCTGCCGTGGGCGGAGTTCCTGGACGAAGAACAGTGCCTGCTGCTTGACGATGGCGTCTCGGTTGGTGCGGTGTACGACATCACCCCGGTTGCCACCGAGGGACGTCCCGACTCACGCCTTGAGCAAATCCGTGATGTGATTGAGGACGCCCTGCAGGACAGCTTTGATGACATTGAGGCCAACCCCTGGATTGTGCAGTTTTTCTGCCAGGACGAAAACGACATTGACGCCTATCTGGACAAGCTGCGCGGGTACGTCAAGCCGCACGCGCAGCACACCGAATTTACCGAAGCGTGGTTACAGGAAACCGAAAGTCACCTGCGCGGCATCGCCAGGCCGCAGGGGCTTTTTGAAGATAAGCTGATCACCGGGCAGCCTTGGCGCGGCCAGCAACGGCGGACCCGCATGGTCGTATACCGCTGGGTGGATAAAAACAGCCGCGACCTGATGCCTCCCGTCAGCATGCTGAACCAGGCGTGCGAAAGGCTGTGCGGCGCCCTCTCCAGCGTCAACATCGGCTGCACACGCCAGAACGGCCTGCAGGTTCACGCCTGGCTGCTGCGCCTGTTTAACCCAGCACCGGAGGGCATGGACAGGGAAACCTTTTACCGTGCGGCGGCCTATGAGGATAGCCGCAATACGCCGGACGGCACGATCCCCGTTGAAAACGATTTCTCCGAGACGCTGCTGTTCACGCCGCCTCGTTCTGACGTAGAGAACGGCGTGTGGTGGTTTGACGATCTGGCGCATTCAGCGCTGTCGGTTGAGCGGCTGCGTAAGCCACCGACGCCGGGTACGCTGACAGGGGAGAAAAGCCGGGGCGAGAAAAAGGTCAATGCTCTGATGGACATGTTTCCCGAAGGCACGATGCTATGTATGACCATCATTGCGGAGCCGCAGGACACGCTGGAAGAGAAATTTAACCGGCTGGCAAAGAACGCCATCGGGGAAAACACAGAGTCGGGGCGCGTGCGCCAGGACGTGGCCGCCGTAAAGGAGCTGCTGGGTAGCCGGCACAAGCTGTACCGCTCCGCCATCACTTTCCTGCTGCGCGCAAAGGACATGACGGAAATGAACCGCAAGCGCATCGAGCTTTCCACCGTGCTGCTCAACGAGGGGCTGCAGCCCGTCCGCTCCGAGCACGATGTAGGCCCACTGAATGCCTGGCTGCGCGCTCTGCCGATGTGCTTTAACCCCCAGAATGACAAAAAACACTGGTACACCCGCCTGACGTGGGTTCAGCACCTTGCCGGCCTTCTGCCCGTTACCGGGCGGGAAACCGGCACCGGCAACCCGGGCTTCAGCTTTTTCAACCGGGGCGGCGACGTGCTGGACTTCGATCCGCTCAACAAACACGACCGTTCGCAGAACGCGCATATGCTGCTGTTCGGGCCAACCGGGGCGGGCAAATCGGCCACCCTGTGCTCGATGCTCTGCCAGCTGATGGCCGTACAGCGCCCACGTCTGTTTATCGCCGAGGCCGGCAACAGCTTCGGCCTGACGGCAGACTACTTTGAAAGCCTTGGCCTCACGGTGAATAAGGTCAGCGTCAAGCCTGGCAGCGGCGTATCGCTGCCGCCGTTCGCCGATGCACACAAGCTGTTTGAGGTGGATGCGCCGGCACCGGCGGTAAATGAAAGCGACCTGCCAGAGATCGACGAGGACTACGGAGACGAAGAGGGAGACGGCAACGAGAAGCGCGACATCCTGGGCGAAATGGAAATCTCAGCCCGCATGATGATCACCGGCGGCGACCCGAAGGAAGACGCTGCGCTCAGACGCGCCGACCGGGCCATGATCCGCGAAGCGCTGCTGATGGCCGCAAGGCAGAGCCTGAATGAAAATCGCCAGATGCTGCCGGGCGATCTGCAGAACGCACTGAACCGCATATCCGTTGATGAGGCCAGTGAAGGTGGCCAGATCCGCAATGAGTCGCGTCGGGCAAAGGCGGCTGAAATGGCGGAGTCGCTGGGCATATTCACTCAGCCCGGCAGCTTTGAGGCCGAGCTATTCAATCAGGAGGGCGCGCTGTGGCCGGAGGCGGACGTAACACTTATCGACCTCGGTCACCTTGCACGCGAGGGTTACGAGGCGCAGATGGCGCTGACTATGGTATCCCTGACCAATACAGTTAACAACATTGCCGAACGCGACCAGTATCGTGAGCGCGACATCGTGTTTACCGTGGATGAGGCGCACATTGTGACCGTTAACCCGCTTCTCGCGCCGTACATGACCAAAGTGGTCAAGATGTGGCGTAAGCTCGGCGCATGGCTCTGGCTTGCCACCCAGAACCTGGAGGATTATCCGGCGGCTGCAGGCAAAATGCTGAACATGGCTGAATGGTGGATCTGCCTGACCATGCCGAAGAAAGAAGTTGAGGACATCGCCCGCTTCCGCACGCTTTCGGAGGAGGAAAAGACCGTGCTGCTGTCTGCCAGCAAACTTTCCGGGTGCTATACCGAGGGCGTGGTGCTGTCGAAAAAAATGCAGGCACTGTTCCGGGCCGTGCCGCCCAGCCTGTTTCTGGCGTTGGGAATGACAGAAAAGGAAGAGAAAGCGGAGCGCAAGGCACTGATGCGTAAACATAACTGTTCAGAGCTCGATGCTGCTATTCTCGTAGCAAGAAAACTGGATCGTCTGCGTGGACTGATGACGGCTGAGTCGGCTGGGATGCCGGAATACAACGATAAAAGAGAGAAGCTGACCGCATGATTAAGCTTAAATACGCGAGCCCTGTAACACATACCCCTGCGGCCGATGAGACGCCCACGCCGACTCTTTTCGGCCTGTATCCACAGGGTGAGCCTGTCGCCACGCAGAGCACCCAGGAGCGGCTTGAGGCGATGAAAGGCGCGCTGAAGCATCGATTGCAGCCACCGGTCGCCATTACCTGTAACCCGCACCGGATCGGGAAAAACAGCTGCGTCGCCATTCATTTGGAAGATGGCCGGGGCAAGCGCGCGGACATTCTTGTGACACAGGAAGGCCGCGCCAGCCTGCCGCTGGATAACGAATTTGACTCGCCCCGCTGGTACGTCAATGTGCCTGATGCGGCGGATATGGTTTATATGACGCTTTGGGTTAACAGTGTGTTTGAGGATTGATTCCGACTGTCATCTCATAAAATTACCGGCCAGCAGGGCCGGTTTTTTTATTAGCTTTAAAGCCAATGGCTGACGATGAAAGACTTCTTTATTCTAAGACTGAAATGTCCGCTAAGAGCGAAAAGCGGAAGTTGCTTTTCGCTCATACATCAGCAAATGAAAAATGGTTTGAGCGAAAATCTCGATATAACAGAGCAGTCATTTGAGGAGGGAGTAACACGACTTTCTAATTACATGAAAAGCGCTCTGTGTAAACGAACAATATAATCGGCATCAGGGTTTGTGCGTTTATCACCCATACGCTCCTGTATTGCCTGAACTGCAATATCCCGGCGCACGGGTAATCGTACCTTTTCCGCTGAAGCCAGCGCAGATTTCATTTGTTCATATGTGAGGTCCGTACAGTAGCACGGAGCACCTGGCTGTTGGCGCCAGGACTCCTCAAGGTTACCCGCATCAAAGGCATCGAATCCCGTATCATTAACAAAATCCATGATCACTATCTTGTGCTCTTCGATATTCCCTGCCACCGGAATTGCAACACGCACTGGCGATCCCGATGTTGAACCTTTCCTGGCGAGAGAATCTGAACCTATGGCATTCCATGCCTTGATAAGCGGACGGTTCAGCAGATGTGCCACCCACAGACTTTCAACCTCACCATCTGAGAAAGTGTCAATGATGCCATCACGATGTGGATAGTAGTTGGAGGTATCAGCAACGATAACATCCTGAGGCAGATTGCGTAGCAGAGACGCGATATCCGCAAGCTTTGCCATAGGTATGGACAGGATGACTACCTGCGCGTCCTGCACGGCACTGTCTGTATCAGATGCTTTAGCGCCCGTTTCAAGCACGTCGGGGTCTATCGTTTCTGGTCCGCGTGAATTTGCGACTTTTACGAAATGACCGGCAGCTGCAAGACTGCGGGCAAGTGTTTTACCGATATGACCGGTTCCCAGGACAGCAATCCGGTACTTTTCTCTATGTGTCATAGGCTCTCCTCTTTAACTCAGGCCGTTACTGCACGGTTACGTTTGACGATCACTTCATGTGTTAGATGATCGCCTGCAGACATGAATTCCCTGATCAACGCATCTCTGTTCAGTGGTGCGCGGGCTTTATCCGCCGCCTGAAGGGCCGCTCTAAGTTCTGCGACGTTAAGCTCAGTGCAGTAGGCCGGAGTACCGGGCTGTTGCCGCCATGATTCGCTAAGCATACCGGCGTCAAATGCATCGAAACCACTCTGACTGACCAGCTCCATCACAACAGACTTTGCTGCGGAGTCGTCGCCCGCAACAGGAATAGCAATACGGGACGGAGAACCTGCATCCTGACCTTTCTCTTTAAGCGTCTCGGCCAGAACAGCATTCCAGGCTTTGATGAGATGGCGCTGAACTGTTTCACTGGCGTACACGCTTTCAGGCTTACCTTCACGGATCTCACTGATGTCCCCGTCACGGAAAGGATAATAATTAGACGTATCAATGACGATCACGCTTTCAGGGACGTCGCGCATTAACTCAGCAAGTTCGGTATGCTTATCAAAGGGTATAGAGAGGATGATGACGTCAACTTCTCGTACGGCTTCCTGGCGATCAACCGCCAGTGCACCCACTTTTCGCGCCAGCTCTGCAATGCTCTCCGGTCCTCTTGAGTTCGCCAGTTTGACTTCATGGCCCTGCACAGAGAGCTTGTTTGCCAGCGTCGCACCAATATTTCCGGCGCCAATAATGCCTATTTTCATAGCTGTACCTTTTGTATGAGTGGAGGATGATCAGTTATCAGCGGGATGGGCAAAGCCATTCAGGGTATCCCGTAACTCCTCGAGCTTTTCATCCGATAGCTGACAGGCTGATTTGATTCTTTCGGTTACGAGCCACAGCTCACTTTGCAAAGCGAGCCCCTCATCCGTAAGGGTAATGAGAACTCGTCTTTCGTCTGCGCGGTCACGAGTGCGGATTATGCGTCCGGCAGCCTCAAGGCGCTTGAGAACGGGCGTAATGGTGCCGGTATCCATGCCAAGCTTATTCCCGATATCCCCCACGGTGCGTGGGGTGCCATTAAACAACTCCAGCATGACCAGATACTGTGGGAAGGTAAGTCCCAGCGGGTCCAGGAACGGCTTATGTAAACGGTTCATTCGGCTTGCCGCACCATACAGCGCAAAAGAGAGCTGTGTTCCTATTTCCTGTCGTGACTGCTTGTTCATATGCCAACTCATTATCTAGCTGTTGATTATCTAGCGCACTAGATAAAAGCATATAGTAAACTTTTCGTTGGCTAAAGAGTGATGAATAAGTAATTCGTGCGGTATGACAATAACAACAAATCACACCGAAACGTTTGCCGCCGGAAGAATACAGGCATCCAGGCGATAAGAGGAGGTCCGCTTGTGGCACAAAGCGGACATTCGCTGTTCCATTTTTCATAATGCTTCCGCCAATGCCGACAAATTTTCAAAATCCGAAATAGAGTTTACTGCTGAATCCCTGAGCGCGCGCTGTCACGCTGTCACGCTGATACCCGTGACGGAGATTTGCAATGCGCATCAGGACAATCATGTTTTTTTCCCTGCTGATACCGATCCAGGTAATGGCAGGCACCGTCGTTTTCACCGACGCTCAGCATCCTCCCCTGAACCTTACCGCCGATTCTGAAGTTGTTTGGCTGGACGGTCCCGATCGTCTGCAGCAGGCCATATTCGGCGATCTGTCGTCAGATCCTCAGCAGGCCGCCCTGCAGGCTCAGCAGGTCATTCAGTCGCCCGACTGGCCCAGGAAACAGGCGCAGATTGCCGGCGCCTATCGTCAGGTGGTCCATGCCTGGGAAATCGGCCTGCACAAGTACCCTGCCGTCGTATTTGATGATCGGGACGTGGTATACGGCACGGCTGACGTGGCACAGGCAAACCTGCACCGCACGCAGGGGGCAGACTGATGCCCGGATCATTCAGAAAACACCTCTGCGCCGCCGGCACGGCCTCGGTTCTGGCCGTGGCCGCGGCTCCCGCCACGGTAGCCGCCATTAATACCGCCGGGATTATCGCCAGCGCGGTGACGCAGGACTGCATCAGCTGGCGCGTGAGCGGCGTCTGCTACTGGCTGATGTGTACGCCCTTTGGCTGCTCGGTCAAAACCTCTGTCAGGGTGACGCACTACATCCCTGAAGTGGTGGTATCGACCTATACCGGCCCGGGCACAAACCCCTGGCGTGAAATGGCTTTTATGAGCGGAGCTGCCGGAGCCGTTGACGGCGGGCTGACCAGCGGCGCCGCCGCCGGAGGAGGGAATGCCGCCGACATCAAGGACGCGGGACGTCGTCAGTCAAACATTAAGTTCAAATACGCAGACGCCATCGGGCATCCGGCAACCTCCCTGATTGGCGGCAGCATTGCCGGCTACTCCTGCGACACGGCGGCCCGGGCATTTAATCCTTACTTCCTCAGTACGCTGGACTCCCTTATGTGGCGTTCGGGCCTGCCGGAATCGCTTTATCCGGAGGCGCTTATTCCCGGACAGCGCGAGCTGGGCAGCCAGGCCAGCGCCAACATGTGGGGCAACCTCTATCCACGATCGGGCTTCGTCAGCCAGACGGACGATGATAAGGCTTCCGCCGTCGTCGCCCAGCGCGTGGCCGACATCATCACCCGATCCGGGCAGATCCACGTTTATCAGCAGCTGAAGGGCACCCGTAAGCCGGGCTACTGGCCGCCGGGCGAGGTGAAAGAAAACACCGGCACGGCCAACCATAAATGGCAGCGTCTGTCGCCCACGCTCTCGGCTACCTGTGCCGTATTCCCTGACGGCGCCTATCCCACTGCGCAGGACGGCAACGAAGCCTATGCCCTGTGGCAGCCCTACAGCTGCTGCAAACGTCGCGGCCAGACCTTTCTGTATGCAACCAAGTTTTAAGAGGCAACCATGAACACAACCATATTGAGGCCAGCGTTTCTTGCGGTCCTGGTCAGCATATCGATCGGCATGGCACAGGCTGATGACGATAACCGGTCCGGCGCATTTGGCCTTTCACTGCCGTCGGTCAACGACAGTGCGTTCGGCTACGGCAAAAACGTCAGCGGCGCGGTATCTGACAAGCTCTATTACACCCTCGGCGGAGGCTCCGTAATTTCCCAGCCAGCCACGCGCAGCAGCATGCGCAAACTGGGAATGGATTTAGGCTGGAGCAGTGACCTGATGTGCGGCAATTTCGATCTTAAAACTACAGTGGGTAACCAGCTGAACGGCGTGACCAGCGGCTATAAAAACCTGATGAGCGACGTTATTCAGGGGGCCACCGGCGCGGTCGCCAGCCTGCCGGCCATGGTAATACAGCGCGCCAATCCGGGCCTGTACGACATGCTGACCAACGGGGTGCTACAGGGAAGCGTGGCATTTGATAAGGCCCAGCTTAACTGTCAGAACATGTCCAAACGCATGATGAACTTTGCTGGCAACAACAAGTGGAACCAGAGCGCAGTCATGGATGAGTATAAATCGCTTGTCAACAGTGGCGATGCCGACGCGGTACGCGTTAACAACGCCTCTGAAAAGCTGCAGGGCAAGTCCGGACAGAACTGGATAGGTGGACAGAAGCGCGGCGGGCAAAATCAGCCTGCCATTCGTCCTACGCACGATCTGGCCGCCGCCGGCTACAACATGATGAACAGCCAGCCCGTGCTAAGCAACACGCCAATCAGCAACAGCAGCTGCAACGGCGGTGCGTGCGCAAAATATGGCAGCGCAGAAGAAGCGGCAAAAGCCGTGGTCCAGGTGGTTGGCGACAGCTCACTGCGTACCTGCGCTGATGCATCCCAGTGCACCAGTGGCGATGACGAACAACAGCCGGGAGCCACTCAGGCCGGCACCGGCTTTGCCCCCATTCTTGAGGAAACAACAAAAGAGAATACGGATCAGCTTGTGAAACTGGTTAACGGATCCGAGCCCCCCAACGCCACCAACCTGGCGAAGCTTAAAACTGGAAGCCTGCCAATCACAGCCGGCGTTATCAGGGCGCTGCAGCGTGATCCTGACAATGCCGCACTCACAGCCCGGCTTGCGGGTGAACTGGCAATGGCTGATACGGTAGAAACGGCGTTGATTATGCGCCGTATGATCGTCACCGGCATGTCAGAGCCGAACGCCGCCTCCCAGACAGCCGCCATTGAAGAAGGCGACCGCCGGGTAACTGCCATCGACAGGGAAATTACCGCGCTGCGTAATGAAATGGAGCTCAAACGCGAGCTATCCCGCAACTCCGTGCTGACCATTATCGATCGCGAAAATGGCCGCGTAAATAGCAACCCGCAGACTCAAAGCGATGACAACACTGACAGCCGCATGAACCGCCTGGCGGTGCCTGAGACTGAAAGCAAATGAGCGAGGCCCGCACCATGAAACCTGTGAAGGAGGCGCGCCGCGCCTCGTTTTTCCGTCGTCATCCTTTTCTGCAGCGCACGCTGATTATTGCCGGCACGCTGCTAATTTTGTTGCTCGCCGCGCTCGTTATTGCGGATAACGCGATCAAAAACCCTGACCAAACGGCCGCCTTCAGCAAGTGGATGGAGCAGGCGAAATACGGATGGCTGATGTGGCGGCTGGCGGTATACGGCGGCCTGACGTGGGGGTTTATGAAGATCCTGCGCGCGCCGGGCTTCAGGTCGCAGTACAGGCAGCCGCTTATGCGGATTGCCGCCGTCAGCGTGGTTTTTGCCGTTGTGTGTGAACTGGTGCTGCTCAGCGGCACGGGAGCATCATAATGCTGACCAACAGCTACCTGGAGTATTTCCTGACCCTGCTCGGCTGGGTCGTCAATAACGGTTTGTGGAATATCCTGCTCAGTACCGGCCTTTTTGCCGCCCCGGTGGCCTTTCGCCTTATCGGCATCTGGCTGAAGGTCCGGGAGGAAGGTGAAGATGAGGGAAATAAGGGCGCGCTGTCCATTCCCCGGATGGAGCACGCCATTTACACCTCCTTTCTGGTCATAATTGCCTGCTGTATGCCGCTAATGAACGTGGACATGAGCACCATCAAATATGACGCCACGCGCGCGCAGACGTGCGGGACCTGGACACCGAAGGCACCGGATGACACGGGCTATTCGCCCGTGATTTCCAGCCTTAATGACCAGACCGCCGCCGCACCTGTGTGGTGGTATCTGATGCACAAGCTGGCAAAGGGCATCACCCAGGCGTCCGTCGCCACCATCCCCTGCCGTCCTGATATGCGCCAGATCCGCTTTGAGGTACAGCACACGCGCATCAATAACAAGGGACTCGCCGAGGAGCTGCAGGACTTCACCAACGACTGCTATTCCCTGGCGCTGTACATGTGGAAGCGCGAGGACCAGGGGCAGACGAAGGATAAAGCCACCCTGCGCGACATTGAGTGGATTGGCAGTAAGACGTTCCTGGGCAGCTATTACGGCAGCCTGCAGTCAAAAACACCACGCGCCGCGTTTCCATGGAGCGAAAGCCGGGATAGCGGGCGACCGGACACCGGCCGGGGTGGCTATCCGACCTGCAGCGAATGGTGGAGTAAGGCTGAAACTGGCCTACAGGCTCGCGTCGTGGACCAGGCTGACCCTGGCTTATGGACTCGCCTCTCAGCAGCCATGACCATGATCGGAGGCAATGCGACCGACTACCGGGAGGCCGTAGTACGCCGTCTGGTAAGCCCTGAGAGCCTGACGGTTTCACAGGGCGGCCACGTTTATGCCGGCTACGGCGGCAATGCGGATTTCACCCTGGATAACTCAGTATCTCGCGTCGCAGCGATCGGAGGAACGGCCCTTGGAAGCCTCGCGGCGTTTCCGGCATTTGACGCCATGCGACAGGCATTACCAATGGTTCAGGCTGTGATGCTGATGGCCGTAGTGCTCATTCTGCCGCTTATCCTGGCGTTCTCTGCGTATGAGATTAAGACGGTTATCACACTGACGTTTGTTGTATTCGCCCTGAACTTCCTGACGTTCTGGTGGGAGCTGGCGCGCTGGCTGGACAGCTGGCTGCTGACGGCGCTCTATAGCTCGGACACACACAGCAGTTTCAACATGGCCGGCTTTCAGAACAGTTCGGATGACTTGATCATGAACTTCGTAATGGCATCGATGTTTCTGGTTCTGCCGGCGTTCTGGATGGGTGCGCTTTCATGGGCAGGTATCAGAGTGGGTGGAGCACTTGATGGTGCGCTTAAAAACGGAAGTTCTGATGTGCAAAAAGCAGGTGGTAGTGCTGTTGATACCGCTAAAAGAGCCGTGAAATTGTAACGTCGGTGTAGATGGGGTGAGTTTAAATATAGAAAATTATTGTACGGTAAGCCTGTTTTTTAGACAGGCTTACCTATAGCAATCGGGTGCACTCCCGCGCCAGACCGAAACGGCTAGAGTGCCGCACTCGTCAATAATCGCCTTTTGTGCGTATTTCGTATGTTTCGCTTGTTTCGTTTGTTGCGTTTTTCGTTTGTTTCGATTAGTCTATTTATTAACAGCTGCTGTAACACTAAAACTGAAATCGCACACTAAGACCATAAACTGAAATCGCACACTAAGACCATAAACTGAAATCGCACACTAAGACCATAAACTGAAATCGCACACTAAGACCATAAACTGAAATCACATACTAAAACCATAAACTGAAATCACAAACATACGCATATACACATAAAATTATACATTCAAATCAACTAGATAACTGGAATACTAAAATGACAAACTCAATTCTTGACAGCCTTAGCCTTCCGGCTAAAGGGGAGATTGAGGCAGCTGTACGTGGACAAAGGGAGCTTGCCGCCTACCTCTCCACAAAAATGGAAACACAAAAAATTGCAATTCAGGACGCAGATAACATAACCCACCAGATCGAACTGCCAACGTCTTCACTGACGCTGCTTATGTCGATTTTAGGTGAACTGGCCCTCGGTAACGCGGTTCAAGTTGTTCCTGTACATGCAGAATTAACGACGCAGGAAGCAGCCAATATTCTGAATGTTTCACGCCCTCACATGGTGAAACTGCTGGAAGACGGGAAGCTGCCTTTTCATAAAACAGGTCGCCACCGCCGCGTGCTTTTCGCCGATTTGATGAAGTACAAAGATCAGCGAGATAGCGAAAGCAATAAAGCAATGCAGGAGTTGGCAGATCTAAGCCAGGAGCTTGGACTTTACTAATGAACCACACACCTTATCCCGTAGTTTTAGATGCTTGTGTACTTTACCCGTCATTTCTACGGGATTTACTGATCCGCTTAGGGCTGACTGGACTGTATCAGCCGAAATGGTCAGCCACTATTGAAGATGAATGGCAGCGGAATCTTTTGGCAAATAGGACTGATTTAACCCCGGAACAGATTCAACGCACCGCCGCACTGATGAATACAGTGGTTCCCGATGCGATGATTACAGGTTTTGAACCGCTAATTGATAGTGTTGATTTACCTGACGTTGACGATCGCCACGTCGTCGCAGCTTCTGTTCGTAGCAATTCTGAAATCATAGTGACGTTCAATCTTAAAGATTTTCCGGCACCGGCACTTAATGCTTTCGGTATAGAAGCGTTGCATCCTGATGATTTTGTGATGGATTTGTTCGATTTAAATCGCGCGCTCGTACTCTCGGCAGTAACTACGCAGCGTAGCAATCTGAGGAGACCGCCAATGTCAGTTGATGAATACTTAGAAGCCTTACTACGGCAAGGCATGGCGCAAACCGTAAAAGAGTTAAGCATGTATCGCTTGCTGATCTAGTCCGCTTAGTGGCCGATAAGGCCACTGGCTACGGTTACGGCCTATGAAGTAAGTAGTGAACGACCTTCGGCAATAGCCCTAAAAATGTACAAAAAACAGGCTTACCGTACAATAATTTTCTATATCCAAACTGCCCCCAAGATTAGATGCATGAGACTTCTAATCTTCATCGTCATCATTATCTACACGATAAGAAGGTCCGGGGCCATGCTCCGGGCCAGTATAGATTCCAGTGCCCTCGCTACCATTACGCCACTCCGTGCCATAGGAGGGGTTATGCTCACTGTTGTAACCGTCTTCATTACTGATAGTTATGTTGCAAAGCATATAAATGAACATAGCTGCCACAACAATTAAGCTACCTATTACTACCCCACAAAGCAGAGCTGTAATCAGCAAACAGAAAATTGCTATCGGAACGGGTAATCGTCCCAAAATGTTTGGTAGCCCATTTTTCTGGGCCCAGCTTATGCAGGCATCATTCGATACCCGCATTGTTTTTGTTAATTTCTTATACAGACCCGCTGCCTGAGCTCCGCGCTCATATGCTGTGTGCTTCATCATCTACCCCTTTCCCTTCGGGATCACTGTTACTGAGATGGCGCTGCGTAATCCTAATCACTTGGCGCTCTGAGATGCCGCATATTGAAGCTGTCTCCCTGATACTCATCCCGTTTTGCAGACGCAGCTTAATGACATTCTGATGCATCTGCAGATTCGGCTGACGACCTTTGAATTTTCCGCTCTCTACCGCCTTAACTATCCCTTCGCTCTGCCGGCGACGTCTGTCCTGATAGTCTTTGCGTGCAATGGCTGCAAGCATATCCAGCATCATGGCATTTATAGCCCGCAACATGGCAGCTGTGAATTCGTCTCCACGATGGTTCTCGAGCGCGACATAACTTGTAGGCAGGTCCAGGCTGATGATCGACAGGCTTTTGCTACTTATAAGCTCTTTAAGTGTTTTCCAGCCATCATCATCAAGGCGAGATAAGCGATCAACCTGTTCAATCAGTATCGCATCACCCGGAGCCGCGTTCTCAAGCAATCGCATCAGCTCAGGTCGCCTCAGTGACGCGCCAGATACATTCTCTACGTACCAGCTGGCAATCCGATGTCCACGTTCTGAAACAAACTGCTGAAGACGATCTTTAGCGCGTTCAGCGTCCTGCTCTCGCGTGGAAGCACGCAGATAAGCAAAAATGTACATTTTTTACCCATAAATGACTTTTAGGTTATGACTAAGGATAGCATGACTTTTATATCATGACTTAAAGGTAAAAACGCATGATTTTAGGGGGTGACATTTGGGTATACATAAATGTCACAGCAAAAATACTTTCACATAAGCTTGAATGATGATTGCCAATGAGTGAGATAAGTCTTAATTTGTAAGAGAAGGTGTATCTGACAGAAATGAACAGGATCTAACCCAAAAGGAAAATCACATGGAAGCAATCACTACAGCAATCCTGGCACGCGGTATTTATGAATTATTACAAGCTGGTTTATCATTCTCAAAAAGCACGATTAAAGAAAAACTAAAAAGTTTTATTCTGGATGAAGAGGCTGTTGAATCACTTTCAGATAAAATTGAATCAATGCCTTTGAACGATGAAATGAGTCCTATAGCTATTGAAAGAAGATTTGATGAATCCCCGGAAATTAAAGCATTATTAACCGCAATACCCGCTCAATCTGTAGTTAATATAAATCAGCAGCATTCAGGCTCAGGCGACAACGTTGGCGGCAGCAAAATAGTTAACAATAAATAGTTAATAGGTAATCCCATGTCAGATACAACCTTAATTCATTCAGGCTCAGGCGATGCAGTAGCAGGACCTAAAATAATAAACACTGGAACTTACCAAGAAATAATTACGGCAACTACTCCTGATAACTTGAGAAAACCAGTCAGGGCAATTCTAAATGAAATAAATAACAGAGACTTTGATTCTGCGAGGGGAAAAATAAAGCTCATTGAGAGCATGAGTGGCTTAGAAAGTGAAGTAACAGAACTCCTGACCATTCTTAAAATAAAATGTGAGCACACTTCGAATCCAAAAAGCGAACTCGATCTAAAAGAAATCATATCTACACTCAAAAACTCAAGTAACGAATTGATAAAAGACTTAGCTTTGTCACTAATTCTGACTGTGGAGGCTCAAACTAAAGGATTAGCAAAAGCAAAAGAAAGATTCTCCCAGAGTAAAGATGTAGGGCTGCACAGTAAAGCAGTTGCATTATCAATATTTTCAACCAAAGAAGAGCTATTAAACTTATTACAAAATGAAATCCACAATATATCCGAAGAAGAAATTAACGGAATGATTGATGGCTTGATAAGACTTAATTGCTTTGCAGAGGCTCATAAAGCTGCAGAACACTTGAAAGAAGATTTTCAAAACTACAACTCTAACTACCTCTCAGTTTTAACAAAAGCATTTGTGTTAAACGAAAGTATCAAAAGTAAAGATTACTGGATCCTAACACAAGCAGAAAAAGAAAAGGTTGATGGTTTAATCAAAGAGGCCTTGCAGGTTTATACGGAAAGTGAGAGTAACGACTCGCGGTTGTTTAATATTTTATTTCCTGCACTAGTTTTCACTAAGTTATCCAGTAAAGAACTTTTAGAGATATGTAGATTAAACATAGATAAAACTGACATATTCGCCAAAGATTACGCAGACGAAATAAAAATTTTATGTCAATCAGGTGATGTATCTGATAATCACCCGACAAAAATAGTAGAAAAGCTAATTAGTAATGAACAGGAACATCAAGAAAAAATTAGCTCTATATTCGAGACTAAAGAAATCGATTATCGTACATTTTGGATTGCTCAACAGATAATGCCAGAGGAAAAGCTTAAAACTTGGATTGATAATGGAGTTACTATCACTGGGGACTTTAATGACCTTGAAGTTAAGCTAAATGAGTTAAGTGTTGCATTGCTATCAAATAATACAAGCAAGTTAAAAGAATGCATCAAAACCTTATTGAAAACACCCAAGCCTGATTATGAGGTTATAAATGCTGAATATATCAAAAGATTAAGTGAAACTTTATATAACTGTGGCAATGAAGAAGAGGCCTGTGATCTTCTTTTATATTTTTTAAGCGACAAAAAAGAATTATGGTGCTCACCATTAATTGAGTATGCTTTATATAAGCTACACAACACAGCGCGTCACAAAGATTTAATATGCCTATCAAATAGGGTAAATGATAAAGATAAACCCGTTGAAATCCATAATTTAATAATTTGGACTCATCTATTCCATGGATCAGCGAATGATGCTTTATGCGAGGCAGAAAAAAACAATAAAAACAATAACATACAAAAAATCTCGCTTACTTTAAAAGCTCTTTACAAGTTAGAGAAATTCGAACGCCTCGACAAAACAATCAGTGAAATTGATATTTCCTTGTTTGCTAACCCTGAGCCAGTCACACTTGATGTAATAAGTATCCTCGTGAATAGGGCTCACTTTGAGTTAGTGGAAAATATAGTTATCAATTGGTTTAAAGACTCATTAGATGACAATTACTTTTACATTTCACAAGCATGCATACAAATAATAACCAGTGAAAAGGCTAAGGATTTCAATCCATCATATCATATTAATGGTTTAGAACATGCCATACGGTATCGTGATGGTGATAAAGTCATTTTGAGAGTAATTTCCTATGACGAGAAATTATCTAATAGACACATACTTTCACCAAACTCGCTCTTAGCTCAAGCATTTAAGGATAAGGAGATAGGAGATGAGATTGTTGCTGGGGTTAAGCACTTAAAAATTGAAGCATTTCTCCCTCCCTTTATTGCAATTAAGGATTTGGCATCCGACGTTCGTGACGAATCTAATGATGGTTCAGATGCCTTTCAAATATTAAGGCTTTCTGAAGATCCATCAGTTATGATTGAGCAGTTTAGCAAATACTTACCTTTTAGTAAAATTGATGATTCATACTTTTCGAATAAAGGACTTCCTTTAGCTGTTAGGATGAACTTAATTGGTAAAAATGATCTAATCAAGTCTGCGATGATGCTTCTTGAAAACCCTAAAACACGGTTCGAAGCATTAATTAATGATGGAGGTAATATTGAGAGTGATGCATGTACCGATATGATAACGATTTTATATTTATGTTTAACATCAACTTCTGAGTATTTCATTAAAAATGGCATAAAATTACATTTAACACAAGATGATATCGATGCCTTAACCAGATGGCTGAAATCCGTGGAAAGTGATAAATATGGTACTGTTTCCAAAGATGAAAATGGCAAACTCCATTTTATTAATTCTGAAAGATTCAAAAAGTGGAATAATGAACTTTTACGTAATTTGAAAGCAATCTTGCCCATACTCATGCCCTTAAACATAACCCCAGATAATTATGATAAACAGTTTGCTGAAAATATAGACATTTATGGATATAGTTATGTCAAATCAATCTATGCAATAAAAAATAGCAATATACCAGTATTTTCAATAGATACACAATCTTGCTGGATATTATTAGCTCACTTTCAAATAACACCTCTTAATCCATACAAAATAATAAGTGATGCGGCATCAAAAATTTCAAAATCACAAAGGGAGCATGCGATTTTTTTACATGCAATTAATGGTTTACCTTTCCCTATCATAAATACTGATTTTTATAATTTAGCTGCCTCACCTTCAGATTTAGAAGGACACTTTTTGTATGGACTCTTAAATAAATACATAGGATCGTATAACCCTGATCTCGATGTAAGCGACTTTTTATCAAGAGTACTTGAACGCTATTTTCTTAAGTCAATCACAGCTTATGTAGCACCTTATCCTTTTAAAAATCTTCATTTAACTTTCTTTAACAATCCATATGGACATAAAGTTGATAGGATTTTTAATTTATGTTGTAGCTCAGTCATTCAGCATAAATTTGATTCATCAGGTTTTTCCGCTGAAGAAAAGATAGCTGATTTTTTTGTCAAGTTCGCGGGGGTTTTCTTATTCCGTCCTAAAGCAACTGAATTCTTAACTGAACTTTACGTGCGATATCTTAATGGAAGATTTCTTGATATTAATGAAGTCAATAAAAGAATCACTGAAAAACTAGATGCTCTTTATAACTGATAGTCGATAGTTTAATTTTTATTATGAGGGGATTGTCGGGTTTCACGTCTTTCCCTCAAACGAACCTTTTGATTATCAGCTTAACGTGAATAGAATACTAAAAAATGCTAGTTAGACTGGTTCACGCTGTGTGCCTGAGCGGTGCTGTCAAGTGTCTTATACGCCCTCCCCTTCAGTTGGAAATTTTCAACAAGATTAACTATCAGCTGTTTATTGTCATGACTACTTAGCAAACGCTTTTATCATGTTGAATTCGAACGACACAAAAAAACATTCATATTCAATCACTTAATGTGAATAGCTCTCATTTTAATCATTAAATCATACTGCATATTAACTATACATGTGCATATGGATGCCATTAAATATGTATATACATAAGTATATACATTGACATTCGATTCTCTACATGTACTATGCATATACCTTTGTATATACATAGAGATTCGAAATGAAAAAGCCTTACATAATTTCTTTTGCAAACAGTAAAGGTGGCGTGGCTAAGACAACGAGCTGTATTGCTGTGGGTTGCGCACTGGCTGCAGCAGGTTATAAGACCCTTCTGGTTGACTTGGATCACCAAGGTAATTTGAGTGATGATGTTGGCCGCGGTGAGGAAGATTATACAATCACCGATCTCTTTGAAGACCCAAAGTTTGATACAAACCAGCTGGTCTATAACGCTCTCGATGGTGAAACCGTTATCCAAAATCTGGATGTCATACCAGCCGACATCACCCTTGCTGTTGAAGCTCGTAGTGCCGAACGCTTCCGTCACCGTTTGAATATTCTGGAGGAAGGACTAAGCAGACTTAAAACAACCTACGATTTTATACTTATAGATCTTCGCCCAGCTATAGACCTAAGTATCGAGAATGCTCTTCTAATAACCGATAAAATCGTCGTGCCAGTAGACATGGATCGCAGGGCTGTGAAAGGTATAGATGATCTATTCCAGGTGGTACGAGAAGTAAGACGTAACGAAGATTTTGTATATACACTTGTAAAGACAAAAGTTAACGAATCTCACTCAAAAATGAAAAAAGCTATTGATGGCTACATCAGTGATGCTGGGTACAGAGTCGCAAAAACTGAAATTCGTCAGAGTGAGCTTTTTAAGCAGGCTACAGAGGTTCATCGACCCGTGATGATGTTTGCTAAGAACGAACGCCCTTACCGTGACTATAAAGCGCTAACTCAAGAGCTTCTGCAGCAAATTGAGGAGGCTGAGAGTGGCAAGAAGTGATCGTATAGCCAAAGGTGTAACTCGTGTAACTGAGCGAAGAAACATCACTACTGGTAAACAAATGAACCTTCGGCTTACTGGCCTTGATGATGACGCTCTGTCGATGCTGGTTGAAAAAGTTCAGGACAAATTGCCTCAAAAAAACATTACTCGTTCGCGAGTTCTCAGGGCAGCTTGTTATCTTGAAGACGATAAGTTCATTGAAAAGCTTGCTCAGCTACTCGTTGAAAACACTTAATTTTAGAGGCTCAATGTATATACAAATGAATATACATTTAGCCTCATCGATTTAGCTTCCTGACGTTAACCAAAGTACAGACAATCTCATCGAGCTCTCTTATGTATATACAAATGGATATACTTGAATGCAGATTCCTGCATATGCAAATGTATATACATTACACCTAATCAATTTAACTTTCTGACGTTGACCTGCTCCCCGTTGATTAACACACCCCGATGTTAGTAATGTCTTCATAAGCCACATGAGGACATCCCCATGAAGAAGCGTTTTTCCGACGAACAGATCATCAGTATTCTTCGCGAAGCGGAAGCCGGGGTTTCTGCCCGTGAGCTCTGCCGTAAGCACGCCATTTCCGATGCCACTTTCTACACCTGGCGCAAGAAGTTTGGTGGCATGGAAGTCCCTGAGGTGAAGCGGCTTAAATCTCTTGAAGAGGAGAACGCCCGCCTCAAGAAGCTACTTGCCGAAGCCATGCTGGATAAGGAGGCGCTTCAGGTGGCTCTGGGGCGAAAGTACTGACGACAGGCCAGAAGCGGGAAGCCGTTGAGTTTATGTGTGATGCGACCGGTCTGTCGCAACGTCGTGCCTGCAGGCTTACAGGTTTGTCCCTGTCGACCTGCCGTTATGACGCTCAGCGTCCATCTGCTGATGCACATTTATCAGGGCGTATCACTGAACTGGCACTTGAACGCAGACGTTTTGGTTACCGGCGCATCTGGCAGCTACTGCGTCGGGAGGGCCTTCACGTCAATCACAAGCGGGTATACCGTATTTACCACCTTAATGGACTGAGCGTAAAACGCAGACGACGCCGTAAAGGGCTGGCGACCGAACGGTTTCCGCTTCTACGTCCGGATGCGCCGAACCTGACATGGTCGATGGATTTCGTTATGGACGCACTGGCCAACGGTCGCAGGCTCAAGTGCCTGACCTGTGTGGATGATTTCACGAAGGAGTGTCTGACGATCACCGCTGCTTTCGGTATTTCAGGCGTTCAGGTCACGCGTATTCTGGACAGTATCGCGTTGTTTCGCGGTTATCCGGCTACGATAAGAACCGATCAGGGCCCGGAATTTACCTGCCGCGCGCTCGATCAATGGGCTTTTGAGCATGGTGTGGAACTACGGCTTATCCAGCCGGGCAAGCCGACACAGAACGGATTTATTGAGAGCTTTAACGGCCGATTCAGAGATGAATGCCTGAACGAGCACTGGTTCAGCGATATCGTTCACGCCAGGAAAATCATTAACGACTGGCGGCAGGATTATAACGAGTGCCGTCCACATTCATCGCTGGATTACCAAACGCCAGCTGAATTTACAGCGGACTGGCGAAACGGGAAATATGAAGAAAAACCAACCGACATTACTAACTGAAGGTTGTATCTAATCTTGGGGGCAGGTCAACGTTAACCAAAGAGCAGGCAATCTCATCGAGCTCTCTTATGTATATACAAATGAATATACTTGAATGCAGATTCCTGCATATGCAAATGTATATACATTATAGAATAATATACGATACAAATCTTGAAGTTAAAGCTCCTAGTGCATTAAGCGCTTTATTAGGATGATGTAACTAAGATAAATTTGATCAGCTCCATCTTTCTATAGCCAAGTGTATTATTTAGCGATGGGCAATTCCTTCAGGCTCGTTGTATATCTGGGCGACAGCATTTCTCTTTTCATCTGCCATGGGTTATCAACTCCTTGCCCAGCAAACCAAACCTTCCCAAGCCCGGATTTATTGATTGTGTCCAGAGCTGCCATCAAGGCATCCGCATTGGCTTTAGGCTGGTTTTCACTAAACATATCAAGCTGTGCGATTCCGGATTGGTAAAAATCACCTAACATGATGCCAGCTTTGGCATATCGATAACCATCACGCCATATGCTATCTAAGCCCCTGATAGCAAAACCCACGATGTCACGCGTATCACTGGTTGGATATTCACAGGTTAAGGATGAAGTATTAGCATACTGAGGTTCATCGCCATAGCGGCCAGTGGCTATAAAAACACTGATGTGCCTACATTTTGAACCCTGCTCTCGAATTTTTTCTGCGGCTCGGGTGGCATACGTTACTACTGCATGCTGCATGTCCTCCAGCCCAGTTATACGCTGTCCAAATGACCTGGAACATACGATCTGTTGTTTCGGTGGGGGAGCCTCTTCAAGAGCTATACAGGACTCTCCATTCAATTCTCGAACTGTACGCTCAAGAACGACGTTAAAATTTTTTCTTATCATAGTGGTGTTGCAATTAGCCAGATCCAGCACCTTGTTAATGCCCATGGCCTCCAGCCGCTTTCTGATACGGCCTCCGACACCCCAGACTTCATCTATATCTACTATAGCCATCAGTTTGCGCTGACGTTCCGGGCATGAAAGATCAACTACGCCGTTAGTTTTACTCCATTTTTTAGCCGCATGATTAGCCAGCTTAGCCAGAGTTTTTGTAGGGCCAAAACCTACGCCAATTACTAATCCGGTTTCTTTCTTAACGCGGCTACGCATTTGAAGACCAAATTCCTCTAAAGGCATGTAACTAGCAATACCGGTGCAGTCTAAAAAGCTTTCATCGATAGAGTAAATTTCCTGACCTGGTGCCATATCCCCAAGAATCGACATCATACGGTTACTCATATCGCCGTTTATGTGGAATGCAATTTAAACAAAAAAATGAGCAACTATACCTCATCGACTGAAATCCAGAGCCTCACTCATTCAGACTTAAATTGCTGCAGCTTACCTCCACTCAGAGCATAAAGAAGTGAACTGGTAAGGCATAGCCGGAAAATCGATTTCCCTGTGAGGGGGTTTATCTGCCACGCTTCTTCTGAAGCCCTTAAGCGGGCAATGAATCTTATTCCTTACCACCCCTATGCAGGAAAAAATGATGATAAAAAAATACAGTATCCCGGGACTGACCGCGGTGGCGTTTCTTCTCATCAGCACTCTCGCCAGTGCCGCAGAGGCGCGCTGGACGTTTGACGGCGATATCCACAATAATTCTCTTGCTGTCAGTCCCGATGAAAAAACGGCGGTGGCCTCCTACAGTGAGCGCTCTGACGTGGTGGTTTACGACCTTACCGCGGGGAAGGTCAGAAAGGTGCTGAAGGGATACGTCACGCCCCGCAATGCGCTTTTCTCCCCCGACGGGAAGGCTGTATATCTTTCAGATAGTAGCCTCGGCGTGGTCAGAAAAATCAGCACCGGGACGCTTGACGTGGAGACCACGCTGCCGCTGGGGGCCGGGGCATTCGGCACAGCTATCAGCCGTGACGGTCAGCGCCTGTATGTGAATAACGAGGCCGCCAGCACGCTCTCGGTTTATGACCTGACCCTCAACCGGCCCGTTGCGGTCGTGACGGGTTTTGCCCAGCCCCGTCAGGGCATCAAAATCAGCCCGGACGGCAAAACCGTCTACGTCACCAACTTTAAGGGCGACAAAATTACCCTGGTTGACGCCGTAACGGGCGAGATTCGCGGCGAGATAACCGGCTTCAGCAAGCTGCGCGCCATTTCTGTCAGCGCCGACGGCCGCACACTTTACGCGGCTAACAGCGGCAGCAACACCATCGCCGTGGTTGACACGCAGAAGCGCGCCATTACGGCAACCATTCCCGTGGGACAGGACCCTTACGGTGCCGCCCTGACGCCGGATAACCGCTATGTTTACAGCGGCAACCTGGGTGACAACAGCCTCTCCGTTATTGACACCGCCGCCGGTAGGGTGGTCGCCACCGTTACCGGGCTGGATGCGCCCCGCCAGGCCATCGTTTTCAGTAAAGACGGTGCCCGCGCGTGGGTGCTGAATAAAGACCTCAGTATTTCGGTAGTTGACATGAAACAGAACCGCGTCACGGCAACGATTAAAAGCCCGCCGCAGGCCTGATTCAGTCCCTCCCTCACTCCGGCGCTGTGATGGTCCTTCCCGGAGTGGGGGAGCTTAACCACTTTTACTGGTTTATTTTAACTGAATAACCCGTTTTAAAGATTTAACCCGACGTGCCTATACTCTTTCTGTCTACTCAGGAGATTACGGCATGAACGATAAAATATTTACCCTGCATAACGGAGCGCGCCCGCTGAGCGCACTGAGCAGCCCGAAAGAGGCCATACGTCAGTTCACGCCTAACTGGTTCGCCGCCACCATGGGGACCGGCATCCTGTCGCTGTCTCTGGCGCAGTTCCCCTGGCCGGTTCCGGGTTTGCGCCTCGTCGCGGAAGGGCTCTGGATGTTTAACATCCTGCTGTTCAGCGTCTTTGCCGTGATGTACCTGGCCCGCTGGGTGATGTACTTCGGTGAGGCAAAGCGCATCTTCGGCCATTCAACCGTGTCCATGTTCTTCGGCACCATCCCGATGGGTATGGCGACCATCATCAACGGCCTGTTGGCGTTCGGTCTTCCCCGGTGGGGCGCAGACGTTATTCCGGTGGCGCACGCCCTGTGGTGGCTGGACGTGGCGATGTCGCTGCTGTGCGGCGTGTGTATTCCCTACATGATGTTTACCCGGCAGCAGCACAGCATTGACCAGATGACCGCCGTCTGGTTACTGCCGGTCGTGGCTGCCGAGGTTGCGGCGGTCAGCGGCGGCCTGCTGGCGCCGCACATTGCCGACCCCCACGCGCAGCTCGGCATCATTATTACCAGCTACGTGCTGTGGGCGTACTCTGTGCCGGTGGCGCTGAGCATCCTTGCCATCCTGCTGCTGCGTATGGCGCTGCACAAGCTACCACACGAAAGCATGGCGGCCTCAAGCTGGCTGGCGCTGGGGCCGATTGGCACCGGTTCGCTCGGTATGCTGGTCATCGGTGGCGATGCGCCCGGGGTGTTTGCCGCGGCAGGCATGCCGGAAATCGGTCACATCGCGCAGGGTATAGGGTTCGTTGCCGGCATTCTCTTCTGGGGCTGCGGCCTGTGGTGGATGCTGCTGGCCACGCTGATAACCGTGCGATACTTCCGTGAAGGCATCCCGTTCAACCTCGGATGGTGGGGCTTTACCTTCCCGCTGGGCGTGTACACCGTGGCCACGCTGAAGCTGTCTACCCTGATTGACCTCGCATTCTTTAAAGGCTTCGGTGCGCTTCTTGTCGTCATGCTGGCGGCCATGTGGCTGCTGGTCGCGGTGAAAACAGTGCGCGGAGCATGGAGCGGTAAACTGTTTGTTTCTCCCTGCCTGGCAGGCCTGGACCGGAAGCCGTGAGTGAAACCTGCGCATCGCTGCTGGACCCGTTTTTACGCGAGGAACGCCTCGCGGCAGTCACCGCGCCGCACGTGGCCGCGCTGAATCACTGGGTCAGCGGGCAGCGTCAGGCCGGCGTGGAACTGCCGTGGTTTGATCCGGCCGACGGCGGGACCGGGGCCGGACTGCTCGTCCTGCTGCAGTCGCCGGCGCGCAGCAGCCCGTCACCCCGGTTCGTGTCGCGTGATAACCCGGGGCCGGCCCAGAAGAATCTGGGGCGGTTTCTGGCGGAAGCCGGTATTGCGCGCCGGGACAGCGTGCTGTGGAATACGGTGCCCTGGGTCAGTAACGGGCCGCAGAAACGGCCCTCAGCGGCGGACATCCGTACCGGCTGCGCCTGGCTTGAGGACATGCTGGCGTATCTGCCCGCGCTGCGCGTGGTGGTGCTGGCCGGTGCCGTAGCGGCGCAGGCACGCGGGACGGTCAGTCAGCTGCGCCCAGGCGTCACGGTGCTGACGATGCCTCATCCCAGTCCGCTCTCGCTCTGCACAAGCCCGGCGGTGCCGGAAAAAATTCGTCGGGTACTGCGCGAAGCACGCGCTGCGCTGGCGGGCTGAGAGCGCAGCCGGAATAATACTGACAGGTTTTGCAACCGGCTCTATACTCAGATCACAGGGTGATGGCGTTCCACCTTTCCCAACCGCTCCGTTCCGGAGCTGATGACGCCTGATGCGACTCTTGATTTTCAGGAGGTGCGTCAGGCCGTCCTTACTTTCTTCCCGGCCTGCGTACTTCCCTTTATGGGGAGAGACCCTTGATACACGTTTTTGGCCACATCAATCCTGACAGCGACGCTATCTGTACGGCCGTCGTCACCGCGCACTGGCTGACCGGGCGCGGCATGGACGCCCGCGCATGGCGTCTCGGCGAGGCTAACCGCGAAACCCGTTTTATCTTTGACGCCGCCGGCCTGACGCTGCCGCCGCTGCTCGCTTTTCCGCTAAAGGATGAACGGGTCTGGCTGGTTGATTTCACCGAGCCGGCGCAGGGGCCTGACGACCTGCTCCGGAGCAACGTCGTGGGCATCACTGACCACCACCGGCTGGGCGGGCTGATAACGCAACTGCCGCCGGAGGTGCATATCCGCCCGGCTGGCAGCAGCGCCACGCTGCTCTGGCTGCTGATGGACGCTGAAGTGCGCCGTACGCTGCCCCCGACGCTCGCCGTGCTTCTGCTGGGCGCACTCCTGAGTGACACCGTGAACCTTCGCTCGCCGACCACCACCGAGGACGATATCCGTTCGGCCACCGAGCTCGGCGTGCTGGCCGGCGTAAACCGCAAAGCCTTCGCTCGTGACCTCCTCACCGCAAAAACAGACGTCAGCGGCCTCAGCGCACAGCAGCTGCTGGACAGGGACCTCAAGGCCTTCGTCATTGCCGGTACCGACGTGCGCATTGCCCAGATTGAGGTCAGCTCACCGACACAGGTTGCCCCCGTGATGGACGACCTGCTCGCAGCCCTGGCGTATCTGGCAGACCAGTCGGGGGCTGGCCTGGCGGTACTGATGCTGACCGACATTCGCGGCGGGTTTTCAACGCTTTACTTCGCCGGGCGGGAGAGCGTTAACGCCGCCTCCTGCTCAATACCGGGCATGCTCAGCCGCAAAAAGCAGCTTCTGTCGTGGCTTGAGTCCCGCCTTAACCAGAACGGGAGTTCATTATGACCTGCTACACCCACGCACTGATACTTGTGAACGATAAAGACGACGGCACCCTCCTGCTGAAACGCGCGGTTGCGCTGGCGCAGCCGCTCGGCATGAAAATCACCCTGGCGCACATCAGCGACGACTACCGGGAGATGAACTACGTGTCCGACAGCCTGATGGACGACGTCGTGTCGGAAGAGGTGCTGAAAGGCAAAGCATTTATGAGTGAGCTGGCGGCCTCTGTGCCTGAGACGGTAGACACGCGGGAGCTGGTGACCATGCGCCGCGTTGAGGACGTGGAGAAGTGCATCGCTGAGCTGGGCGTGGACCTCGTGCTTGCCGGGCACCGAAACCGCTTTATGGGAATGCTCACCTCCCGCTCGGCGGACTACATCAACCACCTTACGGTGGATGTGCTTATCACTCACCTGACTGACTGAACCGGGAGAAACACCATGCGCTTTACACTGGATAACGTGACCGCCCGTGAAATTCTTGACTCGCGCGGCAACCCCACCGTTGAAGTTGAAGCCCGGACCGCGGACGGGATGATGGCGCGCGCCTCGGTGCCTTCCGGGGCCAGTACCGGCTCGCGCGAGGCCGCAGAGCGCCGCGACGGTGACGCACACCGTTTTGGCGGCAAAGGCGTACTGGATGCCGTCAGGGCGGTTGATACGGAAATCTGCCAGGCCGTGCGCGGCAGCGACGTGCGCGAACAGCGTCAGCTGGACAACATTATGCTGGCGCTGGACGGCACGGAGAACAAGAGTCGGCTGGGTGCCAATGCCATTCTGGGCGTGTCGCTGGCGGTGGCCCGGCTGGCGGCACAGGCCTCGCAAGAGCCGCTCTGGCGCTACCTGGGAGGCCTGCAGGCGAACCTGCTGCCCGTGCCGTGCATGAACATCATCAATGGTGGCGTGCACGCCCGCGGTCAGGGCGCGGACTTTCAGGAGTTCATGATAGCGCCACACGGCGCGCCCACGCTGCGCGAGGCCGTGCGCCAGGGCAGCGAGGTCTATCAGGCGCTGCGCCAGATCCTGCTGGACAAAAACCTCTCGGCGGCAGTGGGCGACGAAGGCGGCTTTGCGCCCGCCGTGTCGTCGAACCGCGACCCGCTGGCGTTTATCGTACAGGCGATTGAAAAGGCGGGATACCGGCCCGGAGAGGACATCAGCATCTGCATGGACCCCGCCTCAAGTGAGTTTTACGCTGACGGTCAGTATCATCTGCGCACCGAGGGCAGCGCGCTGAGCGCGGCGGAAATGACGGCATACTACGGCGAGCTGATGGACCAGTTTCCGGTCATCCTGCTGGAAGACGGCCTGGCCGAGGACGACTGGGCGGGCTGGAAGCATCTGCACCAGCAGCTTGCGGGCAGGGCCGAGCTGGTTGGTGACGACCTGTTTGTCACCAACGTGAAGTACATCCAGCGCGGCATTGACGAAAACCTCGCCAGCGCCGCGCTGATCAAGCTCAATCAGATAGGTTCGCTCAGCGAAACGCTGGACGCCGTAGCGCTCTGCCAGCGGCACGGCTGGGGCGCGTTCATGTCCCACCGCAGCGGGGAAACCACGGACTCGTTCCTTGCCGACCTGACGGTGGCCCTGCGCGCGGGACACCTGAAAACCGGCGCGCCGTGCCGCGGCGAACGCGTGGAAAAGTACAACCAGCTGATGCGCATTGAGCAGGCGCTGGGTGACGATGCACACTACGCGGGGCTTCATGCGTTTGTGCGCCGCACGTAACAGATCCGCTGGACGGCCAGCGGCCGGCACAGGAGCACAGCCTTTGGCACCTTCAACGCTGATTCTCCTGCGCCATGGCGAAAGCCAGTGGAACCGGGAAAACCGCTTTACCGGATGGACAGACGTGCCGCTGACGGACCGGGGGCGGCAGGAGGCTGACCGGGCCGGTGACGCGCTGCGGGAAGCGGGGCTGCTGCCCGATCGGGTCTTCACCTCGGTGATGACGCGCTGTGTTCACACGGTCTGGCGGGTGCTGGACCGTCTTGACCGCAGCTGGACGCCCGTGGACAAACACTGGCGGCTGAACGAGCGGCATTACGGTGCGCTGCAGGGGCTGAACAAGGAAGCGGCTGCCCGGATGATGGGTGCAGAGACCGTCCGGCTCTGGCGCAAAAGCTTCAGCGGCATTCCACCCGCGGACGCAGAGGCTCCGGCGCAGCTGCGTCGGGACCCGCGCTACCGCCGCGTTGCGCTGGCCGACCTGCCTGTGACGGAAAGCCTGGAAATGACGCTGCGTCGCGTCATGCCCTACTGGCAGCACGCCGTGATGCCGCAGATACTCTGCGGAAGTACCGTTCTGGTCGTGGCGCACGGCAACACGCTGCGCGCCCTGACCGCCTTTCTGGACGGCATTCCCCACGACAGCGTGGCACAGCTGCACATCCCGACCGGCGTGCCTGCCGTATATGAAATGGATGCGGCCGCACAGGTCGTGTCGCGTTATGTTCTGAATGTGAAAAAATAAAAGGAGTGAATGTGAATCAGCTTTTTGCCGTCATCACCGGCGGTGCCATGGGGTGTGTTATCCGCTGGCAGCTGGGTGCGCGCCTGAACGCGCTTTTTCCGGACCTGCCGCCGGGGACGCTGCTGGTCAACCTGCTGGGTGGATTTATCATCGGGGCGGCGCTGGCGTATTTTCTGCGCCATCCCGGCCTCGATCCGGCCTGGCGGCTGCTCATTACCACCGGGCTGTGTGGCGGAATGACGACTTTCTCCACGTTCTCGGCTGAGGTCTTTGCCCTGCTGCAGTCAGGCAGCTATGCCTGGGCAGCCGCCTCGGTGCTGATACACGTGCTGGGTTCGCTGGCCATGACGGCGGCCGGATTTTATATCATGACGCTGTGTGGTTAACCCGGACCGTACGGCCTCTATTCAGGGAAGACCTCAGTGCAGCGACCGCTGCACTGAGGTCAGACAGTTCAGTATATTGTCCAGAAGCGCTCTCTGCGGGCCTGAACCGACAGGGTTTACGCCTGTAAGGCTTCCCGTAGATCCGGGGACACTGTCGTAACAGAGTTTCAGGTCTGCCTGTTCTGGTAAAGGTCCCAGCGATTGCCATAGATGTCCTCAAACACGACAACCATTCCGTATTCTTCCTCGCGCGGCTCCTGGCAGAAGTGGACGCCTTTTGCCTTCATAGCATTGTAATCGCGCCAGAAGTCGTCGGTCTGCAGAAACAGAAAAACCCGCCCGCCGCACTGGTTGCCGATAAAGCCTTCCTGCCGGTCATTCGACGCGCGGGCAAGAAGAATAGCACAGTCGCTGTCAGGGTCCGGCGTCACCACGACCCAGCGCTTACCCGGCTGCGGCGTGTCCTCAATCAGGGTAAAGCCCAGCTTATCGGTGTAGTACTCAATTGCACGATCGTAGTCATCGACCACGACAGCCGCATACCCCATACATCGCTTCTGTTTTCTCATCTGCTGCTCCATCAGTCACGGCATCACGCCCGCTATAATCAGATTTATATCAATACGACGTTCGGTCGTCTGTACTGACTCTGCACCGATACCCTCAGGCCGGACATCGTAGGCATCTGATCCGTCAGGATAGTGGGCCCAGTCTTGTAAGAGCCTGCTCAACCTTTTCAGCATCCTGCTCCAGTATGGATCTCTCATCGGGAGTGAGCGGAACCTCTTCGAGGTAACGCCGGATGGATGCTTTACTCTCCAGTATCAGCCCGCGCGCGCTGTCTTTAAGCAGGTTAAAATCGCAGCCGATGCAGGCCATCCGGTGCTGACAGCTGCTCCAGAAAGGGTTCGTGCAGTATGAGTCCCCCAGATCATAGTACGTCGCGGGTCCGGTCAGACTGGCGGCTTCCGGATCGTGGTCAATCAGCACGCTTATCATATGAGAGACCCTGTCGGCTTTGACGAACGAAGCGGCCAGCTGAGTCGGACGTATACGAATATAATGCAGCGTTGACTGTGGGGATGAATGGCCGGACCACTGCATCAGCTCATGTAAAGACATCCCCCCGGCAACACTGGCCAGTGCTGTAACGGCAGAAGCACGGCCGCGGTGGCTGGTAATGGGACCGCGTGAATCTTCCACAGACATACCCGCTCTGGCGCAGAGAAGCGGAATGACAGTGAGATTTATTATGTTTCTTCCCACCGGTTTACCCCGGTTCTGAAACAGGAAACGAACTTTTTCGCCGGTGCGTTCATCCGTAAATGCTGCCTGCTCCTGAGGACGCTCACTGAGCCAGATATCGACATATTTTTTCACAACAGACGAGACTGGCTTAACAAAAGCTTTAGACGTTTTGCCGGCTGGCACGCTGAGATAGCACAGAGTACCGGCCGGGACAGGGCTGCTGTTTTCCTGCAGAATGTCATCCGCCTGTGGGGTAACGCAGTTCATTGTCAGGCGCAACAGCTCGTTCTGTCGCAGCCCGGCATGCGTCCAGATAACCGCCATAGCCTGAAGCATAGACAGGGGATAATGAATTTCGCTCAGCAAATCTTCCTGACGCAGGTTCAGACTCGCCCAGACCAGTCTGAGCCAGACCGGATCATCAATAACGCGGGGGCTCACGCCCTGACGAAACAGCGGTGTATCAGGCGTGGACAGATGGCGGGCCGGACTGAACTTTAATTGCCCCCATCCCCAGCTTTCATAATCAAGCATAAAACGGCGAATGGCATAAACAAACCGGCTGCGGGAATGCGGCATCAGGGGTTCTCCTGAGCGTTTTGATTGTCTGCCCCCTTTCTTTGTATCCAGTGACAGCTCGTCTACTTTCAGTCTGCCGACCATTGCAATAAAGCTGGCGCAGGTTTCCATTGTCCAGTCAGAGGGCTCGCATATTTCCGGCTTTTCCCGGGCAAGCCACAGGCCACAGCGGAGAATAAAACTGTACTGAGTTTCTCTGGAGCGGAGGCGGAGTACCGACGTTTCCCGCCACATCCGGCACCACCGCGCCCAGTCAGGTGCGATACCTTGTGTTGGCTTTTCATGCCATTCCTGATAGTTACGCATTCTCAGGGGGCTCTCTATAATTCCCATAGCAGCAAGCGCACAGGATATTTTCCCCGTAGCTCTTGCGATTCCCCGGTCGTGGCAGTTCTGCCCCCGCCACAGGAGGTCTGTCGTAAAAGTTTCAAGACGCGGGTCGTTGTTCATCAGCATCAGTACACCCAGCATACCGGACATATTGTGCTTCTGATTCTGCCCGGCATATCCCATTGAGATCAGAACGTCTGTCAGCCGGTTAATTTCATGACTGACAATACTCCGGCCATATATAGCACTGGCGTACAACGACGGTGCGCCATGCACTGGCAGGCTGAGCGGAGAAGAAAACGGACCGAGATGAAAGGCAAAAGCAGCAAGCAGAGGCCTGCCGGAACAGTGTTGCTCACAGAGCGTTAACCATCTTTCCTGCGTCCACTGCCAGCAGGGCTGACCCGACCGGTGCGTTTCTGCAAGAACGGCAAGGAGGGTAATTCTGGCAAGTCTGACACTGATACTGCTTCGTGAGGCAATGTCCTGCAGAGGCAGCAGCAAATATGGCAGGGTATCTGGCCGATCGAGCGCAGCAGACCGCCGGTAGCCTGTACGTATCGCGTCTTTTTCCTCAGGACTCAGCGCATCGCTCAGCTGAAAATCTGTGCGTTTGAAAGGTACATAAGTGACTGTGTTTTTTTTTCCGCTCATCAGTAAGCCCCCGCCTGAAAAATAAGGCCAGCGACTTTCCTGTCGGTTTCAGCCACGGCTGCGGTTATCCGGCCAGACAGATCGGAACCTGACAGATGGATATAAATCTGTGTGGTGCGCGGATCTCTGTGTCCAGCATAAGTCGCCAGCTCATGCAGCTTCCAGCTGGCCCGAGCCAGGTGGGTCAGGCGAAGATGGCGAAAGGAGTGGGTTGTAATCTGTGGAAGCCCCGTATCCAGAGCCCATCTGCGCACGGTTTTACTCCAGTTCCACACAGAAAGAGGAGTGCCGTAATTACGATCAGAAAATGAACGGAACAACGCCCCCTGTGTCCGGCCAGCCTGCTTCAGCTGCCGGAAAAGGTTTGCCAGTACCGGCGTAATGTCCGGACCATAGCACACAACCCTTTCACGCCGGCTTTTCGTTGTTTCCGGGCGGATACGGATCAAGCGATGAGCAGGGTCGATATCCTCAAGCGTCAGGGCTGTCACCTCTGAACGGCGGAGTGCACCAAAATAGGCCAGTGCGAGCATCAGCCGGTCCCGCAGGGAAGCAGCTGAAACATGTTTAAGAAATCTCAGCCATTGTTCATTGTCAGGTATTACAGGTAAGCGGGTGATACGCGGGACAAGCCCCCGCCCGGTATAAATGGCACCCGGTAAACCCGCGCGGGGTAGCGGATTGAGACTGCATATATCCTGATAAACAAGAAAGTCATACCAGAGACGGATAGCAGACAGGCGCAGCTGGAGCGTGGCACTGGCCGCAGGGTAAGGCATGCCAGGCAGCTGAGGGCGGATGTAGGCAGCCAGATCTTCAAACCGGGCCTTTTCAGGTTCAATTCTGTTCTGGCTGCAGAACGCAAAATAATGCCGGAGGGCACTGCGGTAGGCTGTTAGCGTCGCCTGCGCGCGACCCAGATCCGATAATAGTTTCAGCCAGCGCTCTGCAAGTAACAGAGCATGTCCATTTGGTGGAATCAACATGGTGTTCACCTCTTACAGCAATATCGCTGCTTAAAGATTACTCACTCAATGTTGCATTCCACTTAACATACTATAAGGCATAGTTACTTGAGAAAATAATCACGCCATTTTCGCGGAAAAAAAGCTCATTTTTAAAAAGTGGGGCACCCATAGGGATTCCCAACTTTTTGGCTTCAGCTGAGCGTGCTATCACGCATCCGTCGTTATTAGACACTACGCAAATTGGCTTCCCCTTCAAGTCAGGGCGGAAGATCCTTTCGCAAGAAGCATAAAAATTATTAGCGTCAGCAAGCGGAAACATAGGGATAGGCTCATCAAAATACTGTTTATGTATACAGTATTTGTTCTGCGGAGGTTTTTTACAAGATGAAATTTGTAGGCGGGGATTAGCTAGGCTTCTTCGTTGAAATTAAAGCCTGATCCAGCCATATCAGTCAGGACGTATGCGATTACACCCCAGACTGGTACATCTTGGTTGGACGGCATTGGTGTGATTGTTTTAGGACCATCCAGTTCTTGGAGAGCTGCTATCGGAGTGAGTAGTAAGCGGCGAAGTACAAGATCATCACCAACGTTAGCAATGACGATTTGATCATGTTTAAAGGGGATTGCTCGATCTACTGCCAGCAATGACCCTTTCAGTATACCAATATCAGGGTAATCACTTGCGCTTTTGAAGACGTATGAGGAGTGTGAGGAGAGGTTTACCAAGCTAGTAAAATCAAGACGTTGTTCTGTGAAGTTAGCTGCAGGGGATTGAAACGCCATTTGTGCTCCATCTTCTACGATTTAACTTTATCACCGTTGATCGAAAATTTAGCCGCGATCGTTCTTACTTTATCCGCTTCCGGTTTTGGCAACCAAACACTGACTAATTCAAGGTTTTCTCCATCATCAGTTGTCACCTGTTGGTAGAGTTCCCATATGCGTTTTACTGCATTCGCTACGTTTTGCTTTGTCCGACCTACGCGAACGGCTACATCTGTCTGCCTTTCGCCTTCAACTAAAACTGCATAACCGATCTCAGTTGTTATGTGCGCATAAGTTGCCATAGCTGGAACTAATCGATCCCATTCCTGCTGTGTCATTTGTTTTTTCTGCGCCATATGTCACCTAAAATCATCATTTTGTAGAAGGTTAAGTGTAGCGCTTGTCATAGTCAATAGAAGTATAAAGTCACTGTACTTGTGAAGATTCGTTAGTTTTAAATCAAAACCGCGAGGCAGTGCAAAACTTGTTTTTGCGCTGCAGAGGGGTTGACCGGGTGAACGTAGTGAAGCCGGTTTCTATGCCGATGTTAACTTATCCACTTATCCACAGCACTATTTTTAATAGCTTTTTAATTAGTATTTTATATCTTTTTAAAGCTTTTTAGAGTGGCTTAAAGTAATGATTTTATTGAATAAAATTACCTTATTTCTGGGAATTAGCCCTACATGTTGTGGGAATCAGCCCTACTTAATATGGGAATCAGCCCTTCTTCGTATGGGAATCAGCCCTACATGCCATGGGAATTAGCCCTACATCACACACGAATTAATAATTAGTTGACTTGTGTGTACTGAATGATATTGTGGGGGACATAAATTAACCCATAAAAGATTATTGCTATGGCTAATGTGTTGAAAAAAAAGATAAATGTTAAGCAATCTAATGAGCTGACTGAAGCTGCTTATCATTTATCTTTAAAGGCAAAACGTGTGTTGTGGCTATGTCTTATGCAAACTTACTTCACTGATGAAGAGGAGTCTGCAAATCCAATATTTACTGTTGCTGTTGCAGATTACGAAGATATCTTCAATGTAAGCCGTAATCAGGCTAGTCGTGACGTTAAAGAAGGTGTGTTCGAGCTCTCACGTTCTGCCATTATCTTCTATCCCAAGACTGGCCGCCACGATGTGATCGCACGTCCTTGGTTAACAGAAGCAGGAGGACGTTCCAGTAAAGGGTTATGGGAAATAGAGTTTAACCATAAGGTTTTGCCTTATCTGTATGTACTGGGAAGTCAGTTCACTACCTACTCACTCAGGGACTGTGGAAGCCTCAAAAACCCGCGTACTGTGCGACTTTATGAGAGCCTCTGCCAGTTCAGAAGCTCTCAGATTTGGGTCACTTCTCATGATTGGCTTTCTGAAAGATTCATGCTGCCCGAGTCTCAGAAATCTAATCTCGCAGAACTCAAACGTACATTTTTAGAACCTGCTCTAAGACAGATCAATGATAAAACCCCTTTGCGAGTCTCTTATCAAGCAGATTCTAACGGGAAGTTAATTTTTAATATCTATCCAAAACAATAAGATATTTCATTTATTTTATCAGATCCTCAGCTGTACCTTCCTCACTACGGCCCTATATTCTTACTAGGGCTGTTTCCCATATTCTGCACCTAGGTGCCAGCTACCATCACGTAGCGTCCGGAAGTAGGGCGATTTCCCATGACTGGCGCCGATTGCTCAGCGGCAGTTGCGGCCCGCCCGGAAGTAGGGCGGTTTCCCATAACGGGTGGCAGCGGCTCAGCGGCCGTTCCGGCACGCCGCGAAGTAGGGCGGTTTCCCATAACTGGCGCCGGCGGCTCAGCGGCCATTCCGGCACGCCGGGAAGTAGGGCTGTTTCCCATAACTGGCGCCGGCGGCTCAGCGGCCATTCCGGCACGCCGGGAAGTAGGGCTGTTTCCCACATCCTGCACTGGCGCACCAGCTGCGGTGCGTGCACGCCGGGAAGTAGGGCTGTTTCCCACATCCCGCACTGGCGCACCAGCTGCGGTGCGTGCATGTCCGGAAGTAGGGCTGTTTCCCACATCCCGTACCGGCGCACCAGCTGCGGTGCGTGCATGTCCGGAAGTAGGGCTGTTTCCCACATCCCGTACCGGCGCACCAGCTGCAGTGCGTGCACGTCCGGAAGTAGGGCTGTTTCCCACATCCCGCGCCGGTGTACCAGCTGCGGTGCGTGCGCGTCCGGAAGTAGGGCTGTTTCCCACATCCCGCGCCGGCGTACCAGCTGCGGTGCGTGCGCGTCCGGAAGTAGGGCTGTTTCCCATAATTGGTGCCGGCGGCTCAGCTGCGGTGCGTGCGCGTCCGGAAGTAGGGCTGTTTCCCATAATTGGTGCCGGCGGCTCAGCGGCTGTTCCGGCACGCCTGGGAGTAGGGCTGTTTCCCATAACCGGCGCCGGCGGCCCAGCTGCAATTACGTAGCGCCCGGGAGTAGGGGGGATTCCCATATCGGCCTTTAGGGGCTGCACTAGCAGAACCAGACAGCAAGTATAGGGGCGATTCCCATACCTCCTTTTGGACGCTGCACTGGCAGAACCCTATAGCAAAAGTAGGGGCGATTCCCATACCGACTTATTAGGCGTTGCACTGGCAAAGCCTGGTAGCCAAATTAGGGGCGATCCCCATATCGTCCCCTATGGCGCATTACTGGTAGAACGTGGCAGAAAAAGTAGGGGGGATTCTTCCGGCCCCATACTGTTAATATAGTGACATTTAAAGACCTGACATATTGATCTGCGTATTAACCGGAGTTACATAGAACTTTGGTTGCCGGAAAAATATGACTACCTTCTAAATAGTTTATTTATTTCTGTTAACGTCTCTTTGATGGTGAAGCCCTCCTAATAAAAATCCACCGCATTCATGGGGTTTTTATCTGACCAGTATTTATATTTAATCGCAAAAAACATTCAATGAATCGATGATCTTTTTGTTGTCTTTATAAAATCCATACACGGGGTATGTAGCTATTGTTACTAATATAACCCAAACAGGGCCAAGGGACATAACAAGCATTGCTATTGAAATTGGAATGTCTTCTTTGGGAAAGCTAAGCGCCGAAAAGAAAAGTATGTAATAAGCAATAAGGCACGTGATTATATAGCCGAAACCCTCCGCTTTTCTTTTTTTGTATTTTTCCTTGTTGAGCGTGAGTTTTATTTCTTTATTTCCTGTTGCGGTGTCATTAGCCTCCTGATCAATGCAATGTGCAAGTTTCTTAATTCTTGATTTTTGAATATCATTAAGATCATTACAACTTAATATTTTTAAATGCTGCTGCGCTAAAAGAGGGTTTCTAATTCGCGTGGATTCAAATAGAATTAGATTATTTATTTCTTTGTCAATCGCCTTTATCTCATAGGGTTTCATTTCTATCGCTGTACAAAGCGGCTTGATATCTTTATAAATAGATATTCTCTCATTTGTAAGTGTCTTAAATCTTGCAGCAAAATTAAGTGTCATGGCAATAGCAGGTAATACATAACTACCAAATTTTAACCATTCAATATTCACGATTACTCCTGTGATGAGTTTTAGCTTTGTATATTAATTCAAAATCTAACATTTGACATTTCTACAGATTGATTGATATATTTTCAACTGTTCTATGTCGTCAATGACGACCACCAATGGTCCGGTAGCTTGAGAGGATCGCCTTCGGGTAGCTACAAGAAACACTCCCGCAGCCTGAAAGGGGGAACGCAAAAGCGTGGTAAATCTGCTCACCTTTGGAAGCGGATATCGTCCTTAACAGCGCATCTATGTCGCAGACGATGAAGGTTTATATACACATCTCAGCCACGGCTTTTACATACGCCAGGCATCTCACGAACGGCATAGCTTATGCTGTTTCGCACACTTCCGTTATGAAGCTTTTCAGGTGTACGGCCTGAGCTGCATCCGACTTTTGCTATGACGCATAAGCCCATTTGGAACATTTGGGCGCTTGCGGAAGACGCATTAGGAGCATGAAGCTGCGCGGCGTCACTTTGGTTCGAGTGAAACGAGAACAAAGTGACGCGCGCAGCGCATAACGTCCAAACCCACGTACAGTGCGGTTTTCAACAGACCGGTACAATCTGACGTGCACGTAGTACGTGTTTTCAGAACAACTCTGGCTATTTATCAACCACAACGCGGCACTGACGAACGAAACGTCAGGGGCGTTCAACTACAAGGAGAATGATCGACTCGGTATCGATGGCGACATCAGGAAACTGATGTACGGAGGCAGACTGACTCACGTCAGCACGGCGCAAGCCGCAAACAGGTCAGAGACCTGGGGAAGCCTCGCAAGAACTCAACATTTCGCCGCCCCGATGCACAGATACCAGTTGAGCCGCAGGAAGCGCAAAGGCAACCACGCCGTCGGGGAAGAGATGTAAGCGCACAGAGTTACAGAACGGTCAGCACATGCGTGCTGAATGTTCTGGATTCTGGCAGAGGTGGATATGTCCAATAAATTAAGTAAACAACTCGTGACGCTGGCACGCCAGGGCGGAGGAAGTTTTAAAACTGTTTCAGATCGTTCTAAGATTGCCAGCCGCTTTTCGGAGCGACTGGCAACCCTTAATATTCAGATTCGGGACGTAAGCCATGTTAAAACAAAGCATATCGAGTATTATATAAGAAGCCGACAGGAAGAAAATATATCTTCCCGAACGCTGCAGAATGAAATGGCCGCTATTCGTTCTGTGCTTTCACAGGGAGGCAGGAATATCCTTGCTAATCCTTCGCATGAAAATTTAAGCAATGAGGCGCTGAAAATTTCAGGGGCAAGCAGGGAAGGGAAGAAAATTGCAATTACTGATGAAAGACTGGCCGAAATCGTGGCTGCTGTCTCGCCCAAAGATGAAGGAGTGGCGATCGGAATTCAGCTTGCAAGATATATAGGTCTTCGTGCAGAAGAAGTTGTCCAGGCGGCAAAGTCCCTCAAAACCTGGAAGCAAACTTTAGCTACCGGTGAAAATAAAATCAGCGTTGTTTTTGGATCAAAAGGCGGGCGGGCACGGGACGTCACAATATTTGAGCGTGAAAAAGTCATGCACTTATTGAGTCAAGCCATTTCTTATGCAAATGAAAATAATGGAAAGTTGATTAATAAACCTACTCTTCATCAGTCGCTTGACCGTTTTCATAATGTTTTAAGAGAAAATGGTATGACCGGCGTTAATGCTCCGCACAGCCTGCGATATGCTTATGCGCGTGACGCTGTTAATTTTCATGTTGAAAATGGAATGAGTCGTAAGGAGGCTGAGGCGCTTGTTTCAATGGATCTTGGGCATGGCGACGGGCGGGGTGCATATGTTGCCCGCGTATATAATAGAATGATGAATGATGAATGATATTTTCTTGAACAATAAGTACAATAAACGTTATTATTAACCTGTTTCGCACGTTGTCTTCGGACAACCACCAATGGTCTCGTAGCTTGAGATGACCGCCTTCGGGTAGCTACAAACGAACACTTCCAAAGCCTGCAAGGAAGTACACGTAAAGTGTGGTACATCTGCTCACCTCTGGAAGCAGATATCGTCAGTTTTCGCTCCTACTGCGTGACGATCGAGGTTTCTTAACTATCCGGCTTCGGCCTTCGTCCTTCGGGGAAACATTCCCGAGCGGGCTCATGTTTCTCCATTTATCGTGAGAAACTATACCTATGATGAATCTATCAACAACTCTGTCCGATATGCTGAGATTAGCTGCACTCGAGAGCGAATTGCTCACGGCATTAGCTTATAAAAAACTCGGCATAGATGATCCTAATCATGAAATGCATATCGATAGTGAAATCGCTATTTTCACCTTCGAGTACGGAATTGAGATAGGACATTTTCTCGCCCCGGCCTGTGCAGATTTAGTGTGCTCAATACAAACTCTCGCACGGGAAATAAAGGGTGTACATGTAGTTTCTTAACTATCCGGCTTCGGCCTTACGTCCTTCGGGGAAACATTCCCGAGCGGGCTCATGTTTCTCCCGTTTTCAGGAGAAATCATGTCACTTATCCGTTCGTTTCTTACTGAGCTCAGCAAACCGTTTGATTTGGCCCGTTCTGCCACAACTCGCGTTGTTTCAGATTGTCCCCGACTGAAAGCTGCTATCAGAAGAACGCCCTGGCTTGCCTCACCCTCCGGTCTGCATGAATACCGCTCCCGCGTCTGGTTTGACGATCGTCGTTACCACGCCATTGTTATGGCCCGTAAGATGATCGACGTACAGCCGTCGGAAGCATTTGTGCACAGCCGTCACGGTGAGTTTCATACGTTCAGAGCGGCCCGTAAAACGGCGCAAATGGCAACGTCAGCACTGGCGACACTTACCGTCTTAACGCGTCAGGACTGATTACTTTCTTAACCATCCATCCGCTCAGCGGACCCCCTCGGGAAACATCTTTCCCGACAGGGCAGGTGTTTCCCGTTTTACAGGAGAAACACCATGATTACCCTTTTATTACCAACCTCCCTTTCCATAAAAGGCATCTTTTCAGCAGCCATCGCTGCAGCTTTATCCCTGCGGGATCGCGTTGCGGCCGGCAAAAGAAAAGAAGAGTGGATAACGAACCGGACTGGCTCACTCAGCTTTAAGGTTCAGGTTCATCAGTTACCTTCAGGAAAATGGACGGCCGGCATACTTACTCGTTCCGGCACTTTTTACGGTAATCACCGGTTTGGTTCTTTGAAAAAGCCGGATGAGGTATTCCGCTCTTACCGTCAGGCTCGCCGTTTTGCACTGAATCTGGCGAATCAGATGGCAAACCTGCGTTATGCATATCAGTAAAGGGACGTGGAATATGACTATTTCAACAAACCTGGCAGATATGCTGCAGTTAGCTAAATACGAGTGCGACATGCTTACGGCATTAGCCTATCAGCGATTTGGTCTGGACGACCTTGACGAGCAGGTGCACCTATACGGTGAGCTGCCCTTCACGATAGCCGTTCAGATCAACGTCATATACAACCTTGAGTTCGGTATGGTTCAGGATCGTTTTCTCAGTTCTGGCTGTGCTGATTTGGTTGACTCCATCCGTGCCATAAGCATCAGGCTTGACCGCTCTTTGCATGAACGGATTTCCTTAAATGGACGCTCTGAAGGCTTGGGCGATCTGGCAATTAGCCGATTAGAATCTTTCTAATCAGACTTAACCCTGTGGGGATTTATTCCCCATCAGGGGGATAAATCCCCTTTTTTTTTGAGGATTTATCATGACACCAATCTCCGTACCGCCCCAACACGTTACCTATACCGTGAAGCAGACCGGATGGATATCCCCGAGCCAGTGGCACAGTTTTACCCTGGCAGTCACTGAAGCATTCTGGCTGTTACCGGTACATCTCCGTCCGTGTTCGCCAACTGACGGTACACGCTTGGAACGTGCATCTATGATGTTTACTCACCCCGATGCTTTTGAATTCGGTGGAAAAGACGAAGGGAATTACATACTCAAAAGCGTGATGTTTACCCGGGATATGAGCCCTGATTTGCGTATTGAAACGGAAGGTCAGCCCATCGACTTTTTCACGCGGATTGCGCTGCTAATGCTGTATCACCATTGCTCAGGCTGCTTTGAGATAACGTCATCAGCTGGCGGCGTCAGCTGGGCGCTTCCTGTTCGCTGGGCAATACGACACCAACTGATTGGTGGCAGTGATGCTCCTCAGCCTTTCAGCACGGAAGGTTTCATTACCGGCGCAGCTGATGAACTGCTTATCAGAAGCGTTTCCGGGGGTGAACGTCCGTTTACGACGGCTGACTGGGGACTGGTTTCAGAACTTGAGTTCACACTCGAAGAACAGAAAACCCGCAAACGCTGATCCCGCAATCGATTTAACTTAACCCAACGGGGATTTACCTCCCTGTGGGCGGTAAATCCCATTTTTAATGGAGATTCACCATGACACATACACCAACCGAGCCTCTGGTCCTTCCAAGCGTTTACCAGTTTGAGCAGGGAGCGTCCATAAATGATGAACAGTGGTTCAGATTTACTGACGCAGTTAAAGAAGCATTCTGGCTTCTTCCTGCTCAGCTCCGGCCCTATAAGCAGCTGGGTTTTGACATGAACCGCGCGTCAGAACTTTTTGATGAAGAGGGTTCAGTCACGTTCAACCATAAGGACGGTGAAGGCTACTGCCTCAATCCGTTCTACCTCAGGCAGACGCTTTCGGATAATTTTCGGCCGTACCGCAAAGTGAATAGCCAGCGATGCAAACAGGATTTATTCGTGCGCATCGTGCTGGTTCTTCTGCATAACCTATGCCCGGACAGCTATTACATAACCAGTTCCTGTCCACAAAACTGGCTTTTCGCGCAGCGATGGCTGGCATGGAATATGGATATGTTTACCAAAGCACCTGAAAAAATACCGGCATCGTTTGTTATACCTGGCGCAATTGAACACCTGTTGCTGGTAAAAACCTCCGGTCCTGGCAAGCAGATCACGACTGAAGAGTGGGAGGCTATATCAGGCATTGAGTTCTGGCTTGCTCAGCAGCACAACGACTGACCTGTACCCATCCTTCGGGGTTTGCTCTCCGTAAGGAGACAAATCCCGCTATTACAGCAGGTGATCCTATGTTTACTTTCAACAGTGACGCGCTCGCGCAGCTGTTTCATGAAACCTACCATCAGGCTATGTCAGTCAGGCTTGTTATCTGTTCGCAGGAAGGTTTGTTCCTGGAATTCAGGAACGGATTACCCGGCCAGCTGTTCTACCGCAAAGAGCGCATTTATGCCTTGGAATACAGCGGTGGGAGTGCCGACCCGGGCGTGCAGGTCGAACTGAATTTTGGTCAGATCTCTGAGACGTACGCTCTCACTGTAGATGACCCGGCTTTTTTCAGTCCCATAACGCCTGCAGACAAGGTGGTTGTTTTGTCTGTCCGTTCAACCTATCAGCTGAAGCGCAAAACCATCAGCTGGCTCAGTCAGCATAAACTCGGGCTGTTCCGTGAACGGATGGACCTGATGAGGACTGCGGATTTTAGTGACTGCAGCTGCGACGAAGAGCGGGCCCGGTGGTTCGGTTCGGCAGCTTCAATGCTTGAAGAAGCAATGTTTACTGACAGTAAGCGGCATGTCCGCCACGATTTTTATCATTCCAGGCGGCAACTCCGGTCGCGACTAAACAGCATAACCGCCGACGGAAAGATCATTTCTCCGGTGCGTTAACAACTTACCCTGACGGGCGTATTTCTCGCCCATCAGGGGAGGGATACGCCCTTTTTTTACTAAAGGAGTATCCCGTGAAGAAACCAACCAAAGCGCGTCGCACTAAGAAAACTGATACCGTCGATCTTTATCAGAAGGTAACGGATCGCATCGTAGAAGCACTTGAGAAAGGCGTCGCGCCGTGGAAAAAACCTTGGCGCACAACACATAAGTACGCCGCCGCGGGCCCGCTGCCGGTCAATGCATCGACGGGGCGCGCCTATAGCGGTGTTAACGTTCTGCTTCTCTGGCTTGAGGCCGAAGAGAAGGGATACAAAACGGATCGCTGGCTGACATACAAACAGGCTCAGGACATGGGCGGCCAGGTTCGTAAGGGTGAAACCTGCGCACAGGCCGTTATCTTCAAGCCTTTTGAAAAACAGGCTGAAGATCTCAGCGGAAATCTGCGTTTCGACGCCGAAGGTAATCCGCTGATGGAGTCGCGGGTGATGATAAAGCCCAACTTCCTGTTTAACGTCGATCAGTGTGACGGGTTACCCGAATCTGCTGTCGATATACCGCATGCCTCACCTGATGAAGATGAGCAGGGCAGGCTTCACTGGCCGACCGAGCAGCGGATAATGGAACTGCTTGATGCCGCAGGCGTGGCTATCAGCATTCGTTTACAGGATCGCGCCTTCTACAGCCCGTCCACCGACAGAATTGTGATGCCGGAGGCGAAGCAATTTTTTACCGAGGCCGATTACTGGTCCACGCTGCTGCATGAGATGGTGCATGCATCAGGCCATGAGAAACGACTCAACCGCGAAGGCATAACCAAATCATCCAGAAAGTTTGGCGATCCGGTTTATGCATTTGAGGAGCTGATAGCCGAAATGGGCAGCGCATTTCTCTGCGCCCAGCTTGGCGTTTATGGTGAGGTCCAGCACGAAAGCTATATCGACTCCTGGCTGAAGGCGCTTAAAGAGGACAAAAAAGCCCTTTTTCGTGCCTGCCGGCATGCAAGAGAAGCGTCAGATTTTTTACTGCAGTCAACTGAAAAAGCGGCCCAGGCTGCTTAATTAACCAAACCGGTAGCGCTCACTTCGCGCGCTGCCATCCCGTGAGGGCATTATTCCTCACGGGATGATGCCCTCTTTTTTTACCTGAGAGGAAATCAACCATGTCTGACTGGTGCAGAAATCATTTTGAAATTACCGGCAAATCTCCGCTTCTGGCCGTTGCGGAGGAATGGATAAAAGGCGAAACAGAGCCTCTTTACCGTCATGCCGTTATGCAGAGCATAAAACTTTTCCTTGCTGGCTATGGCGGCCTGCTTCGCCCCGTTAAAGCGGCATCTTTTTCACCCTTCCCGGAGCTTATAAAACTTGGGGTCGGGCAGAATACGCTGGCTAATCAGGCCTATGAGCAGTGGCTGGAATATCTGAAAAAAGACGTCCCCCTGGACGGTCATCATATCCGGTTGATAAATCGTGTTTATCATCAGTCGGGTATTGGCGCCATAAAGTGGGAAAGCATTCCAGAGTTGTCGCGCAGACATATTGGCAGGCTTATGGAAGATCGGTATGCCGACTGGTTTGGTGTAGCGTCTCTTTCGCGAGACATTGACTTTGCGTTGTGCTGGGAAAAACTCGGGCAGTTTCCCGAACGATCCCAGCCCTGCGATCTGCTGCAGATTATTCCCAGCCGACTTGCGGCTGAGATAAACGGGAGTGGTGGATTGCTGGCCGGTATGTCTACGGCAACCAGTCTTTACTGTCGGCTGTACGGAATGGAATGGCCCGCCGGCCATAACGTCCGCTTTCAGCGTGAAGGGATAAACAGCATACAGCTGTCCTTCGACTCACCCTGGTTTCCGCCGTCCGGTGAATCAGTGGCCGCACTATCGGCAATGTTCGATTGCGAGGTTCGTCACTGGTACACCGAGCCCGCCCATGAACTTGAAGGTTTCGATTGCTACGATCGGGGGCAACACGTCAGCAGTGGCGAAATCACTATCGACGAACTGGTCGTGGAAGTAGAAGAGGCAGTCGTTCCTGATAATGTGGATGAACCTGAAGCCGTGGACAGCGCGCAGTCATCGTTTGCCGCCTTATAACGCTGCCTGAACCATAACGCCTCCTCGGAGGCGTTTTTTTTGTCTGGTATCTGGAAAAAAGCGGAAGAAGAAAATATTCCATTTCAACATTCAGTTTATGGTCGTTTATCGCCCTGAAAACCGTCAGCCTTGAGACTCCCCATTGTCAGAGGTTGCCAAGCTATGTCTTTTAAACAGACTCCCGAACAGGAAAGAATCATTACGTGGACGGGAAACAAGCTTGTCGTGGGCGCTTTTGCCGGAACCGGAAAAACATCAACGCTTGAAGCATTCGCCAGAGCTAACCCGGAACGGCGAATGCTGTATCTGGCATATAATCGCGCCATCCGGGATGAGGCTGAGCGCCGCTTTCCTTTCAATGTTGAATGCAAAACGTCGCATCAGCTTGCCTGGTCACAGTTCGGTCGTTTCTTTCAGCATCGACTCACAACGTCTCTTCGCATAACCGACGTTGCAAGGCTGTTGAACTCACGCTACTGGCCTCTTGCAAAAGCCTGCCTCACTTCGCTGAATAACTTCCTCTACAGTGCTGATTTAGCCCCGTGTCTTGCCCACTTGCCTGATGAAAACGATCGTAGTGGTCTTGATGCTGGCAAAATCTTGGGTGCTGTTCAGGTTCTATGGCGAGAAATGAGCTGCTCTGATTCCCGCTTTCCCGTCACACACGATACCTATCTGAAACTATTTCAGCTTTCAACTCCAAACCTTAGTTTGAAATGGGATCTAATCCTTTTTGATGAGGCTCAGGATGCAAATCCCGTAACCAGTCATTTTGTACTTAATCAGAAATGTAGCGTCATTCTGGTGGGTGACCAGTACCAACAGATTTACCGTTTCAGGGGGGCTGAAAATGCTCTTAATGCAGCTGAGCTGGTAGACGCAGATCGACTTTGGCTAACAAACAGCTTTAGGTTCGGGCCTGCTGTAGCAGAAGTGGCAAATGCATTATTGAGAGAGGCGGGAGAACAACGAAAAGTCACTGGCTGCGGTGGTGATGACAGTGTTGCTGATACGCTTCCGGAAGATGCAGAGCATCATTGTGTAATCAGCAGAACGATAGCCGGCGTTATTGGGGCAGCACTTACAGCAAGCCTTGCAGGGAAAAGGGTCTTCTGGATAGGCGGTATCGAAGGATATCGTGTCGAGGATCTGGAGGATTTATATTGGTTCTCGGTTGATATGCCTGAGCGAATGCAAACTTCGCTGCTCACCAAAGATTACAGGGATTTTGATGAGTACAAAGCGATCGCAAAAGCTACAAAAGATGCAGATATGGGGCAGGCTATTAAGCTGCTGGAAATGTACTTTCCACTTCCGCAAAAACTCGTGATTTTAAAGCGACAGACAGCACATAACGAAAGCGAGGCAGATTTAACAGTAGTAACGGCTCATCGCAGTAAAGGCCTGGAATGGGATACGGTCGTTCTTAATGACGATTTTAATGACATCAACAATCCGCTGATAAGCGCAGAGGACAGAAGAGATGAGATCAACTTGCTCTACGTTGCAGCAACACGAGCCAGAAAAATGCTGATCCTCAATGAAATAGTCAGGCAAGTCGTCAAATAAACGTCATAAATCCCTCTGTATAGCTCTTAAGGACCGACACCAACTTTTCCAGGATTTCCGTATGTTAAACAAGCTGAAAAATTTATTCTCAAGTAAGGATACAGCTGAAGACAGTTCAGCAAAAAAATCCCCTTCAGGATACTTTACTCCTTCCACAGGCGCTGAGTTGCTGGCTATGCCGCACCGAAAAAAGCTTTTAAAACAGCTCTGGGATAATACGTCGCTTCCAGAAAATGTGTATGAAAGACTTTATCTGGACCCCCTCAGAACGCTCGCTCAAGCTACCCAGAATGTCCCAGCCACTTCAGCTGGAGAATGGAGCTCAGAGGGCGGATATCTTGATTTGACGCTCAAGTTTACAGCTTACAGCGTCAGATTAGCGAAGGGGTATATGTTTCCACCCGGAGCTGCTCCTGAGGAGCAGGCGGCGCAGAATTCTTTATGGAATGCTGTGATTTTTTGGGCGGCTTTATTCCATCATCTGCCATTACTGGCTCACTACGAAGGCGAGTTTTTGGATGGTAGTTTCTGGCCTCCCGGGGTTAAAGCACCAGACAGTATTTTCAGGTTCCGGAATATTGCTAAAGATGCCGGCAATGTCAGTGGACAGCCATTAGCAACATTCATCGCCGCCCGACTTTTGCCGCAAGACGGAATTTTATGGCTTTCTTCCAAACCTGCTGCTTTTAAGGCTATGACTCTTCTGCTCCATCAGGGGGTAAGTGGAATACCTTTAATTGAGGAGATCATTGCAAAGGCAAGGGAACTGGTGGGCTCACCTGAACTGCATGCTCCAAGTGTTTTAAACCACACACTGACGACAGCAGAAAGTCATCCTTCTACTAAGGAGACATCGCCGATTCCAGGCTTAGAAGATACGCTAAGTCTGACAGCTTCAGGAGCGAGTCTGGAACCTGCAATTGATGAAAGCATTGCGAAGAGCCACCAACGCGGCTCGACATCTTCAGGGGAGGCTCTATCTGCTAATCCAGAACTTGCAAATAATCTGGACGCTTTACTCTCATCGGCTTTACCTCATTCTGAATCTGACCTAAATCTGGTCCCAGAAAAACTGCAACAAGGCATAGAAACTACAGAGTCAGAGCAAAAGGTGACGGAGGACGCTGCTCAAGCTCAGGAGGACGACACTGCTCTTTTAATAAGCATGTTTGCTGTTGATAACGTTAATGACGACATAGGATTAGACACAGATCAGCATGCTGAAATGCCTATTCACGCACCCGATTTTTCGGAAAATTCGCAGGAGTCAAAACTGGAGCCAGTACCTCTCCTAAAGGAAGCATGCCTAGCCATTGATACTTCAGTAAAAAGCAACAATTTAGACTTGGAAGATACTATCACCCAGGGGGAAGATCTGGAAATTTGCGTTAAGGAAAAATTAAATGATGAAAAAATTATATCAATCATTGAAGAACCAAAAAATAACATAACTGACATTAATGATTTAGGTCCCCGGTTTATTTCATGGCTATCAGAGGGAATTGAAAGGGGAGACCTGAGTATTAATGAGAATGAAAGCTTAGTGCATACAGTAAGTGGATTCATATTCGTATCGTTACCTGACACCATATTCAAATTCATCAATTCTAACTCTCTTGAGGTAGATAAAAGGAAAGTACTATCAGCGATAGAGAAAATGAATATTTTACATTCTAAAAATGACAATCGTTTTTTCAGGGCTCGTATATATGAAGAGGTTGAATTTCAGGGGAAGTTTAAGAAAAAGAGCGGTTATATGTTGAAGTCTTCAAAGGTGTTAGGGGGGAAGGGAGTTACCGGTGGGGATGGAAAATATATATTTATAGATGTTTAGTTAATAGGGAATCCGAACGGATTCCCTTAATATCAATTAGCGAGAGCGTTTTTTACGACATCAGGGACAGAAGGACGTCCTTTAACAAGGCAGGTTGCTACAAATACAGCCTCTGCATACACTGAACCATTTACTAATATCTGCTGAACGAAATTGATACGGTTCTTTTTTTCATTTTCCGCGACGGAGCATGTGACCTGCATTTCATCACCTTTTTGCAGGCTTTTCTTGAATTTCATTGTGTACTCAAGAATCATGTGAATTCTACCTTCAGTGAATTCCTGCTCCAGATCCAGACCAAGCTCATCTTTCATAAACGCATGGCGCGTCCATTCCATATAGAACGGGTAGTAAAGTCCGTCAACAACACCTTGAAAATCAACATGTTTTTCGTCAACAGTAAAGTCTTTAGTAAACATTATAAATCCTTAAAATAATTCAGAAGCGCAAAGCGCATTGGGAGCATCAGATTTTCAAACTCCTTTTGCGATGTGTCTTCTCCAGTGCAGACATTAAGGGCCATACTTACATTGTCCTCAATGCCGTAAATAAAGCTTATGCCATGATAAATATTATGCTCGCGACGTTGTTTGTCGATAATATTATCTTTGTCAATCTTAAGGGCTTCATCCCATATAACGGTGCTAACATCACCCTTCCGTATCTTGGTTAATTCGATACCTATTTTTATCAGAAGACTGTCTTTGTATTTACCTTCATAATAAAACTTGTTATCCCAATCTGCGTAACCATTGCTCTGATGAGCACAGATTAGATTATTCTCTACAAGTAAGGTAGATACGTATGTGGTTCGCTCAAATTTATCTAAAAAATTAACCACCTCGTTACTACAACGATGGAAGTTAATTTTTATTTCTTTTGAATCCACTTTATTCTCCGACACTCTATTACGTTTTCTTTTTTTACATTTATTATTTCTTTGCCTTGAATCTGAATCGTATCTTCATCCAAAACTAAGATAACCCCTATCTTTATGCCATCATCATGTCTGATGTAACACAACTTACCATTATTAGGGTCGATATTTATCTCATTAGATACAATGCAGAACTCTCCGAAATTTACGTACGGCTCACCATAGACGCCGCCAATTTGTATTAGCTCAACGTTAGCCAGTTGCCGGCTTGCAAGAATAAAAAGAGTGTCTTCGTCCAGCGTGGTGTATTCAGCAAACTGAGGAGGAAATCCTTCGCCAGTTAAGATCCATTCCGTTTCAACATGAAGCCCATGATTGTTGAAAAATTCAACAATCACATTGAGTGCCTGGATTTTTTTGACAGGAAAAGCACTGCCGGCTTCCCAGCGTGTGTAAGAAGTGTAAGACAGGTCCAGGTTTTTTTCATGAACATAGGCAACTAACTCTTGAGGAGAAGTGCCGGTTGCAGCTCTACAGCATTTAAGCCGCTTCCCAATCGTATCTAACATGCACACACCATGAGGCTAATTAATTTTATGATTTTAAAGGAAATTTTTAAGCATTGAAGGTAAATAAAAAACAATCGAACGCAAAATAATTGCGTTTTTTTTATCAGCAATGTTAATATGTAAACTATAAAGTTATTTAGTGTTTAACATTATCATAAGATTGCTCTTTCTTAACACAAACCTGTTTGAGCGAGGGTTAGCGCGGTGTACATGGCAGCGCATTAAAATTTCAGGGGCTCTGTTCGTTTTCATATGGAATCTTATTTATGGCTAATTCCACAACAAAACTTAACTAGGAGTCAGTAGCTATGCCTTCGCTCGAAAACGATAAAAAATTAGCCCCTCTGGTTTACATAGGTCCCGCAAGACGAGTCCAAACCGAGCAGGCCGCTATGTCAGTCGGATCCGCGTTCGGAAGAGTTATGACGTCATCAAAGCTCATACAAGGCCTGATCGACCGTTATTTAGATATTTACGTTAATGAAATAACGGCCCGCAAAACTAAATAATTTGATTGTTTACTTCTTTATATCTACTTGACGGTAGAGGGGAATTTCATGCCTGAAAAAGCTACTGATATACCTTTTTCGACTGAGGCAGAACAGTGCGTGCTTGGTGCGCTGATGCTGGAAAATGATCGATGGGATGACGTCAATCTACTGCTGAAGAAGGAAGATTTTTTCATTTCCGGGCATCGCGCCATTTATATGGCTATGTCTAAATTGTCTGCCGCGGCCCAGCCTTTTGATCTCATCACGCTTAGCGAGAAGCTTGAGCGCAGTAATGATCTCGAGCGCTGCGGCGGCTTCGCTTATCTGGCAGAACTCTCTAAAAACACCCCTTCAGCTGCCAACATTATGGGCTATGCCGCTGTCTTGGTGGAGAAAAGTCGTTTACGAGAACTGCTTGTGGTTGGCAATGCCATTCTTGCCGACGTGCATCACCATCGCCTTAGCGCGCCTGAGGTTGCAGAGCATGCTGAAAATGCCCTTTTCAAACTAAGTGAGCAGGGCATTATTCAGCATGCGAAAGAGATCGAAGTAACGGAAGCGCTGGACTTACTGCTCAGCAAACTTGAATCAGCTACAGGATCAGACAATTTTATAACCGGCACTCCAACAGGTATGGCAGCGCTGGATTATATGTCCTGCGGGCTTCAGCCAGGGGATTTGATTTTGCTGGCCGCCAGACCATCAATGGGTAAAACCTCTATGGCGCTGAGCTGGTGCATTGGCGCATTGCTGGGACGACCGAAAAAAAGCGTTTTCATTTTCAGTATTGAAATGCCTACCGAACAGCTGATGATGCGGCTGCTTTCCATGCGTAGCAAGGTAGAGCTTAGTCGTCTGCGCAGCGGTGATCTTGGTGACACTGAATGGAATCTCATTAGTAAAGGGGCTCACGAACTGGCCGAATGGCGCAATCGACTTATCATCGATGATAACAGCGCCCAAACCCCGGCAACGCTTCGTACCCGTGCGCGACGTTATATCCGTAAGTACGGGCAGCCTTCACTCATCATGATCGATTATCTGCAGCTTGTACGTTGTCCTGGCATGGAGAACCGTACGCAGGAAATCGCCGAGATTTCACGTTCTCTTAAGGCATTGGGAAAAGAACTCGGCTGCCCGGTACTTGCGCTCTCTCAGCTTAATCGTCAGGTAGAACAACGCGCTGATAAACGCCCTAATAATGGCGATCTTCGTGATTCCGGCGCGCTTGAGCAGGATGCTGACCTGATTAGCTTTATCTACAGGGATGAGGTTTATAACGCCGACACTAACTGTCCAGGGCAGGCAGAGATCATCATCAGTAAACAGCGCCAGGGGCCAACCGGAACCCTGAAAGTGCAGTTTGATGGAAAATACACGCTGTTTTCTGAGTACCCTGAAGGCAGTTATGACCTCGGATACGATGACAGGAAGCAGTACCGATGAAAAAAATCCTGCCTGAAGGTTCAATTGCTGGAGTAGAAAGCACGCTTACGCGGGTGTTTACGCTTGATCAGTTACGTCCTAATCCTGACGATCCGCGCAAAACGCGTAATCCGCGCTTCGACTATATAAAAGAGTCAATCAGGGCTCGCGGACTTGCCTCCGTGCCGATTGTTACTCATGACCCACGCCTTCCTGATGGGATATGGACGTTCAGTGACGGGGGTAACACCCGGTATGCAATTCTTAAAGAGCTTTGGGAAGAAACGGGTGAAAGCCGGTTCAATGAGATTTTATGCGCCATTAAACCCTGGCCAGGCAGGTTAAATTGCTTGGTTGGTCATCTGGCCGAAAATGAAGGGCGCGGGTCACTGACATTTATCGATAAAGCGTTTGGCGTGCAGAATGTCCGAAAAATTCACGAGGAAACGGTTGGTCGAAAGGCAACCTTACGTGAGCTGTCAGCTATTCTGGCGAAGGAAGGTCTGCCCGTTCACTATTCCACAATAAGTCGGATGGAAGACACTCTGAAGCATCTTTTTCCCTGGATGCCGACCCTGCTGACATCCGGTTTCAAACGAGAAAGTATCAACCAGCTTCTGTCGCTCAGGCAAAGTGCCGAAAAAGTATGGGACAACTGCTGCCTTAATAAAGGCATTGAGCCTGTTAAAACCTTCGCAGAGGTGTACGGCGGGTGTTGCCAAAAATTCGACGATCCTGAAAGCTGGTCTCAGGACATGTTCCTTGACGAGCTTATTGGTGATCTGACTGATGCGCTGCCTGATGATGAAATGGACTATGACCGTTGGCTGCTGGAACTTCGAGACGCCAGAAAACCAATGTTGCACGCTGGGGATCTTGAGCAGGAGGTCTTGCATCAACCTCAAGCGTCAGTCGTGCCTATTGTTGGGGCCAATGATGAGGCAGTTGCTCATACGGCAGAAACAGAGATTGAACCAATCGCTGCTGATATACCGCGAAATAACGAACTCCACATTACAGAAGAAAAGACTCCCTCTAAAGCCTCTGATTTGCTTGATGATATTCAAAGCGAGTCATCTCCGGTTGTACATGCAGAAGTCGCTTCATCAGCGTTTGAAACACATACTGCAACTGATGGACAATCCCCTCAGTCTGTTGAATTCACTGCAAACAACCAATCAGATGTTTCTTTCTGGCAAATAAATGCCCTTCAGGACGATATCGAACATCTGCAAAGCATGGCCTATCGACTGTGCTGGGATATCAGCGAAGCGTTAGGCTGTGCTGAAGGTTTCGAGCCGGCGAGCGAAGACGAAAACGCCCCGGGTTATCGTATGGCATCTGCAGAAACTTCACATCCGGCTGCACTACTTCTGGCTTCGCTCACTGGCACCGGTGCTGACACCGTGAATATGGAGCTCGTTGTAAATCTGCTGATCGGTACATCTGAATCTCATCCTCCTTTACTCAATGATGATATGACCCTGACGTTATTTCGCCTGGTCAGGGTGCTTCGTCGCCTCCGCGAACTGCAGCGACAGGCCGCTGCTCCGACTTATGCCTTAACAACTGAAGGGTTGCACAATGAACACTAATTTATCCCGCGCTGCTAACGGTTTTCTGCTCGATCTCGTTATGGAGCTTAAAAATGGTTTCATTCGTCGCTGTGACAAAATGGGGTTGACTGGGGAGGAAATCGCAGCACTCAAGGATATGACGATCGAGGATATTCACTACATCTGTAACAGTGAGGTTTCTGTGTTGTCGTTCCAGATAAACCATGAAAACCTCAGCCGGCTGTTGAATCAGGCGCGGACAGAGCAGACCCGGCTTAAAAGGCTCGATCGTGCCCTGGCCTTGGGTGGCTCCATTGCGCTGCTGTCCCACTTTTTTGGCCTACCAAGCAGCGAAGTTGCTACCCGCCGCCGCATTGCCGGCATAAAAGTTCGTGCCGGTCGTGGAACGGTCATATCCGATGATGAAAGCACCCGGCTCTGGTCGATTTGGGATAATAGCGGCAAGACGGTCTCCTGCGACACGGAGGAAGGTCTTGAAATCATGTTGCTTGCGGCTGAGGAAATGAACATTCCGCTAACCGCCGTCTGGAATACGATCCGTAAATGGGAAAGTGAAAAGCTGACCCCTGCGAGTCGAAGAATGGCATAAGAGCCTGCCCGCGGCTTGAGACAGAGCGGGCATGAAAATTCACTGTAATAAGTAAGCTAAGGGGGCTAATCGTGAAGCTAAATGAAATTATCCCGGGTCTGAAAGCGCCTGTTACGGCTCCATCTGCCATTTGCAGCAAGGCCGCCAGAGCGGTACACGATTTCTATAAGGGGGAGCGTAACTTTAAGCGGCTCAATGAAAATCGGACTGGTTATTACAAAATAGATATTGGCCCGTTCTGGCGCTTACTCAGCAGAGATGAAGGCCAGACCTGGATAATGATGAATCATGAAAGATACAACACTGCGATTCGTAACTGAGCGCGCGAGAGAGAGACTGCTTAGCGGTACGCTTCCAGGCATAGCGCTAAGTGTTTTTTTATAGCCACGATCCGTATAAGGGAGAGTAATGAAGCTTCCGGATGACAGCCTGATTAGCCACGCTGTCAAAAAAATGAATGACCGCCTGCAGGCGCGTGAGTCGGGAGAGCAAAATAACTTTGCGCGCGGCGGGCTGCTGTTTATGGGTAACGTGCATGATGCACTTCCCCGACGATTGTTGCTGGATACCCGGTTATCTCCTCTCGATAAAATGGCCTGGATAATTATTCGCCTGCACGCCCAGCATAACGACGGGGCGGTATTTCCTTCTTATGACGATCTGCAACATCAGCTGGCAACGCCGGGCAAAGGTAAAGCCTCCAGAGAGACCATCAGCCGGGTATTGCTTATGCTGCGCATTACCGGCTGGCTGAGCCTGTGCAAGCGCGTTCGAGATGATAAGGGACGCATAAGGGGAAACATTTATGCGCAGCATGACGAACCTCTGACATTTGCAGATGCCGAGTTACTTGATCCTCGCTGGCTTCAAACGGTAGCGGAGGCGTGCTTTAGCAGCAATAAGACAATAAGCCAGACGGCGAAAGCCATTATCAATGATGTTTGCCTTGATCCCGCCATGCGTCATCACCGAAGCCACCTGGCGGTTATAGAAGGGCGCTTGGGGGCAGCGCAAAATCCCTCTGATATGAAAAATCGTATGCAGTTGATGCATCCGGGTTCGGAATCCGAACCCGGTGAAAAAGGCCATAAAATATTACCGGATTCGGATTCCGAACCCAGTGAAAAAGCCCCTGAAAACAACAGAGTTCGGGAACCGAACAGTTACGTACGTATTGTTAATAACAATACTAAAAATACATACGTACAGCAGTCATCTGCTCTGCCGGAGAAATTTGCCAGCCTGCTGAGTGAGCAGGACCGTAAAATGCTGAGCGCACAGCTTCAGGCGCTTCAGCCAGAGCAGGCACAGCTGGTTTTGCAAAACCTCGTCAGGGCCATGAAAGAAGGCTCTTTGCAAAATCCGGTGGGATGGATGCTGACAGTGCTCAAGAAAGCCCGAAAGGGCGAGCTTTACCAGCCGCAGAGGGAATCCATCGCTAAACCTGTACCCGCCCGGCCTGAGTACCGGCCAGTCCAGTCCGAACGGCCTTTGCGCCGGCAGGTCACTAATGACGCCCGCGTGCGGGACATTATTCAGCGTGTGCGATCTCACATTCATTCTGACCGCTCTGACAATGACTAAGTCAGCTTCCGGATGGGAGTGTCAGGCGCTTAGTGTTGCACGCTGCAACAAAGTACAGAAAGTAAGCAGTGTTGCAGCCTGCAACAAAGTACGAAACATAAGCAGCATTGTGCTCCGCAACTCATGTTCCTGCGGAAATTTTCTGTTTCTGAAAACTGATTTTGAATTGTTCATTCGCTCCTCCTGAATGAGGATGCCTCTTCAGCATAATCGATGCCTTTGCCCATCAGGAGACAGCTATGGCCGAACAAACCACCCCTCAGGCCGCACCACGCCGCTCGGGAGCCCTGCAGTCCTCACTTTCCATCGACCTGCATTCACACTACGCCATTCGCCTGTGGGAAGGCCGGCGCCGGGATGAAATACCGAATCAGGGTAAAAAAAGACCAGAAATTATCGGCATGCCGCAGGCTATCGCGCGCGCAGGGTTGGCCGGGCGTGATTCTGCCGCCGGCAACCCTTATGCCGATCAGGTTCTCGTACGTCTTGAGGATGCGCTGAAAGCCGCTACCGATCGGGTACAGGAAACCATTGAAAAGGTTGAACGCGTCCTTTCGGCTATCCCGGCAGGTATCAATCTGTCTGACGTCTCATCCGTTGAGCCCCTAAATCTGGATGTCTTCAGCCGATCGCCTCTTGGCTACCGCTGCGTGTGGCTCCTGGTGCACTTTGACCAGCTAGCCCTCAAGGTTTTCCAGGCATTCCATTACGGTCTGATTTCCCTGTCGGAACGTGATCAGTACCTTAACGTTGGTGGTCACGCCGTGCGTCAGGTCTACGGCGTCATTCAGGGATACAAAACCGTGCCGGTGACCTATGACGATATCCGCAATAACACCGCCCGAGGCATCGCCGCTGCTGAAAAGCTTGGCAAAATTGATCCGGCCATCCTTTCCGGTGAAAAGCGATCCTCTTTTTCCCCGCTTCTGACAACCCCTGCTGAGAATGTTTGACATGAAAAACATACTGATTACCGGCGCCGTCTGCGTACTTCTTACCGGCTGTGCCGGCACCGACCTGGCCGCCATAAACAAGAACATCAGCGATACCGCTTTCAGCGTCAGTAAAACCCTGCGTGGCGGTGGCGAAGATCCAGGCAATGGCATGCCTGTAATGACAAAAGCGTCAACAGGAGCAACCGAAAGTGTCAACCGCGAATTTAGCCTGCCGGTTGGCATCGATACCGCCGCCGCCCGTCTCAAGCGACATTACGGCTATGTCACCCCTGATGAGATCGCCCATATTCGCAATAAAGACCGTAACAGCCGCTGGGCCGCCGCCGCGATAGAAGACAGCCATCCGGTCTGGGAAGCTGTACAGGGCAGTTCTTACCGAATGGGCAGTGATGTAGGTGACAACGATCATATGGAGATTGAGCTGGAAAAAAACGGGGCCGGCACGCGCGCTTATGTCACATATCAGTCGCCGTCGGCATCGCACCTGACCGGCAGCGCATTTGAAAAGCTGATGACGGAAGTTAAGCAAGTCGCATCAGGCAAGGTCCGTTAATCCGGGAGGTCAGCTGTGCAGCTTTATCTTTGTGAAAAACCGTCACAGGCAAAGGATATCGCCAGAGTGCTGGGCGTTAGCCAGCGCGGGCAGGGATATATCTCAGGTGAAAACGTCACCGTCACTTGGGCGGTGGGGCATCTGCTGGAAACGGCTACGCCCGAGGCTTACGGTGAACAGTTCGGGCGTCCATGGCAGGCAAACGTGCTGCCGGTGATCCCCGAAACCTGGCAGATGGTGGTTAAGAAAGAAACGGCAGATCAGTTTGCCGTGATTAAAAAGCTGCTGAAAAAAGCCCGCGAGGTAGTGATCGCCACCGACGCGGATCGCGAAGGCGAAGTGATTGCCCGGGAACTGATGACGTACTGCGGCTACCGTGGCGCTATTCGCCGCCTGTGGCTGTCCGCGCTGGACGAGGGCAGCATTCGGCAGGCGCTACAGAACATGCTGCCCGGCGAGAAAACCGAAAAACTGTATCAGGCGGGCGTCGGCCGTTCGCAGGCCGACTGGCTTATCGGGATGAATCTGACGCGCCTGTACACCCTGAAGGCTGGCGAGGCCGGCCATGCAGAGATGTTTTCTGTGGGGCGGGTACAGACGCCCACACTCGCTATAGTGGTTAACCGCGACAATGAGATCGCGAACTTCACCCCCAAACCCTGGTGGCAGGTCAGGGCACAGCTGGAAAAAGACGGCGTTACTTTTCACGCCGAGTGGGTCGGCGCAGAACAATACTGCGACGAGGAAAAGCGCTGCATCAATCAGCCGATTGCCCATGCCGTTCTGCAGCTCTGCCAGAAAACCGGATCGGCTACCGTTCTTACCGCGGAGAAGAAGCGGGAAAAAACGCCCGCGCCGCTGTGCTTCGATCTCGGCACGCTTCAGCAGGTGTGCTCCCGAAAGTGGGGGATGGGGGCCAGCCAGGTGCTGACCATCGCGCAGGCGCTTTATGAAACCCACAAGGCGACAACCTATCCGCGTACCGACTGCGGCTACCTGCCGCTGTCCATGCGGGACGAGGTGGCGGACGTTCTCCGGGCTGTTCTGGCATCCGACCCTTCGGTCGGTCCGGCGCTGTCGGGCCTGGACAAAAGCTTTATGTCCCGGGTATGGAACGATAAAAAAATCACCGCTCACCATGCCATCATTCCCACGCGCCAGGCATTTGACCTGGCGCGCCTCAGCTCAGATGAGTTGAAGGTTTATCAGCTTATTCGTCAGCACTATCTGGCGCAGTTTATGCCGCTGCAGGAATCTGACGTCACCGGCGCGACGTTTAATCTGGGAAACCAGCTGTTCCGGACGCGCGGACGCGTTACCGTGGTGCCCGGCTGGAAAGCGCTGTTCAGCGGCCTACAGGACGACGACGAGGCGGAAGGCGAAGAGGACGCGCCGGCCAGCCTACCGCCGCTCGATAAAGGCGACGTATGCCGTGTGAAGGGCGGGACCGTAAAAGACAACGTTACGAAAGCGCCCGCGCCCATGACCGAGGGCACGCTGATTGCGGCCATGAAAAATGCCGCCAGTCTGGTCAGCGATCCCCAGCTCAAAAAGGTGCTGCGGGAAAACGCCGGGCTGGGTACGGAGGCCACGCGCAGCGGCGTGCTGGAAACGCTTTTCAAACGTCGATACCTGGAGAAAAAAGGGAAACACATTCACTCCACTCAGATGGCCCGCGAGCTTATCGCCGCGCTACCGGAGACGCTGACCAGCCCCGGCATGACAGCTCTCTGGGAGCAGGCGCTGGACGATATCGCGCAGGGGAAATCGGATCTGCACGGGTTTATGCAAAAACAGGCGCAGTGGACGCGTCACCTGATTGAAAAGGGGCGCGCGCAGCCGTTTCTCGTCACAGTGCCGGTCGGTCCAGACTGTCCGCTCTGCGGCAAGGCGATGCGTCAGCGAACGGGTAAAGAGGGCACGTTCTGGGGTTGCGTTCAGTACCCGGAATGCAAGGGGATCGTTGGTGAGGCCAACCGCAAAACAAAACGCCGGGCCGCCGGGAAGCGCAGGAGCAACGGGCCAAAAGCCCCGGGCGTTTTACAGGTGGACGGTTGACATTGCGAACGCACGGCCTAAAAATAAAAGGGCTTATCCGTCGTCTCTGACGACCACCAATGATTCATCAGCCTGAGAGAATCGCCTTCGGGTGGCTGAACAGAAAGCTCCTGTAGCCTGAAAGGGAGCGCACACTGTGTGGTACATCTGCGCACCTTTGGAAGCAGATATCGTCAACATATGGCACCTACTGCCTGACGATCAGGGTTTATTCAACTAACCAGACAGTCAGACTCACCTGAATCTGACTCCCCGACGGGAAGACTTCTCCCGTCCGGGCCGAAGTTTTCTCCGTCGATTTTTTTTGACCCCCGGAGATAACATCATGTCTGTAAACAACGCGCAGTCCGCCACCACCACGTCCGCCGCCAGCCGCAACGATTACTTTAACCTGACCATAAAAGGCCTGGGTTACCTGAGTAACGTCCGGCAGGTTAACGCGCAGTCCGGCACCTTCATCAGCTGCGTGATCAACGCGCTGTCCGGCCCGAGTGACAGTCCTTCCTACGTTCGTTTTGACGTAACGGTTGCCGGCAAAGAAGCCAGTAGCCTGATTAACCGCTGCCAGAAGGCGGTTGATGAGGACAAGAAGGTGCTGATCGGGTTTTCTCTGAGCAACCCGTCAACCGACATTTTTCAGCTGAAAAACGGTGAGCACGCCGGCGAAAGCCGCGTCAGCCTGAAGGCCCGACTGATCAAGGTAGACTGGATTAAAATCGGTCAGGACATGGTCTACAAACCGGAACGCAGCGATGCGCCGCCGGCACAGAGTGGCTCAGAGCAGGCGCCGTCCTACGCTGACAACTCGTTCTGATTTTACCCTCCCAAATCTGCCCTTTCACGGGCAGTTTTACGGCGTTTGCAGGGTTTTGACTGCCGCTGTAATCTCCACCATAATTCCCTAAAGGTTACTGACGATGCCTGTCATACTTCGGCTGAACGGTTTTCGGTTCTTTTTCTACTCCAACGAAGGCAATCCGCGTGAACCCGCGCATATCCACGTTTCCAAATCTGGCGCTGAAGCTAAGTTCTGGCTTGAACCCGTGGTGGCGCTGGCAAGAAATGACGGATTTGACTCACGGACTCTTAAAGAGCTGTTCGTACTGGTGAAGCTACACAAAACGACACTACTGGAGGCCTGGAATGACTATTTCAGCTAGAGACGTCCGGTTCGATGACTCAACCATGTGGGTTGAACTCACGGACGATCGTACGCTTGGCGTACCGCTGTCCTGGTTTCCGCGGCTGCTTGACGCCACGCCTGAGCAGCGCAACGACTACGAACTATCTCCCCGTGGCATACACTGGGACGCCCTTGACGAAGACATCTCCGTTGAGGGGCTGATACAGGGGTGCGGTGACATCACGCACCCTCCTCATCAGGTCGCCTGACGCGCCCTGCCTGAACGCTGACCCCGGTCGGCGTTTTTTTTTGGATCCGGAAAAAGAGTTGTTCGTAGAAGCCCGCTGAAGAGTTCCGCACAGTGATGCCTGTTCTGTCACCTACAGGAATCTTCAGATGAAACTACACGCCCTCGCCGCCGTCCTGCCCTTCGTGCTGCTGACGGGATGCGCCACGCCGCCCCAGAAGCTGCAGGAGCGGGCGCCCGCCCAGCCGACACCGTCGGTCAGCGTCTCCCGCAACGTCCAGACCCCGGCCGACGATCCCTACGGGCGCGCGCCGGAGGTGGTGCGCTACGACCGTTATCTTCTGGTCAGCACCGACCCGCAGGCAGCCCAGCAGGATCCGCTTTCCCAGATTATCGACATCCGCATTCCCCCGTCCCTACAGCCCACTGTCGCCGACGCCATGCGCTATGCCCTGAAGCAGTCCGGTTACTCGCTCTGTCAGACCGGCCCGGCCAACGGCGTGCTATACCGGCAGCCGCTGCCGGCGGTGCAGTATCAGCTCGGCCCGATGCGTCTGCGCACCGCGCTACAGGTAATGGCCGGAGCGGCCTGGCAGCTTGAGGTGGACGACGTGCAGCGCGTGGTGTGCCACAGCCTGCGCGCCGGTTATCAGCTTCCGGCCACCCAGCTGTCGCCGCGCGCCGCCACGCTGCCTGAGGCGTCCGGCAACACCATTTCCCCTCCGGTGATTCAGGGCCAGCCCGTACGCGGAGGGTTTCTGACAAAATGAGCAATCCCGCCCTTGATGAAGACGATTTCGCCGGTGAAGTGCAGCAGAAGCCACGCAAAGGCGCGGCGATTCTGCGCCGACTGCCGCTTTACGGCGGCGTCGCGGTGGCGCTGGCCGTGGCCGGTTTGACGTTTATTTCCCTTAAAAGTGTGAGCGCGCTCGATCAGCGCCTCGCTCACGTCGAAAAACAGCAAAACGTGGTGTATTCGCAGGCACTGACCCAGTCCGACCTTACGCCCCTGCAGGACAGCCTGAAGGCGTACGGCGCAGATCTGAAACGGCAGCAGCAGCAGATAGGCGCCCTGCAGGCCAAGCTGAAGGAGGACCGGAGCGGCCCGGCGCTTGTCGCCCTGCAGCAGGCCGTCGGCGATCTCAGCGTCGCCCGGCAGAGCATGCTGGCGCAGCTGTCCGGGCTCGACGCGCAGCTGAACGCGCTCCAGGACAAGACGAAAGACACGCCTCACGCCGACACCCCGCCCGCCGTAAAAAAGCCGACACCCGCTAAGCCACATCGTGCCGCCCATAAAGTGGCACGCCGGGCGCCGTTTGTGCTGACCGGCGTGGAAAAGCGGGGCACCACGTCCTTTGCCGCCGTAGCCCCGGAGGACTTCAGCGACCTGTCACAGATCCGCCTTATCGGCGAAGGCCAGTCCGTGCAGGGCTGGACGCTGATCGGCGCCAGCTACGGACAGGCGCAGTTTCGGGTAAACGGGCACGTAACCACCGTTAACGTTCACTAACGGAGTCGAAATGAAGATAAAAGCACTGATTCTGTTTCTACTTACATGCGGCGGCACCGCGTACGCGAGTGTCCAGACCACTGACAGCCAGGGCCAGGCTACGGACGCGCAGCACACCGGGCAAAGCGCGGTTCAGGATCTGCAGCAGCAGGCGGGGCAGTGGGGGCTGAACCAGCAGGACTATCAGCGCTATCAGCAGCTGATGAACGGCCCCCGGGGCACGCAGTCGCCCGGCCTCGATCCACTCTCCACGCTCGGCATCGAGGCGCGCAGCGCCGAAGAGCGCCGTCAGTACGCCGAGAAGTGGGTGAAACAGGAATTTGCCCGCACGCAGAAAGAAATGGAATTTCAGCGCGAGGTAAACAGCGCCTGGCAGCGGCTGTACCCCAACACGCTGGCCGTTAACATGGGAAACGCCGCGGGTATTGCTCACGACACCGGCGGCCGACTGGCGCTGTTCGTGAAGTCTGCCGGATGCGCGCAGTGCGATGCGCGACTGTCCGCCGTGCTGGCCGACAAGCGTCCGGTCGATATCTATCTGGTTGACAGCCAGGGCGACGACGACGCGCTGCGCAGCTGGGCCAAAGCGCATCACATCCCTCTTGACAGAGTACGCAGCCGTGAGATCACGCTTAATCACGACGGTGGCCGCTGGATGCGGTTCGGCAACGGCATGATGCCCGTGGTGCTGCAGCAGGGGGAAAACGGATGGCAACTCGCGGCATACTGACCGGCGCTGCCCTGCTGCTGCTGGCGTCGGTAAACTGTTGGTCATCAGGTATGCAGACCGTGCCCGACGGCTATACAAAGGTGGCGCGCCAGCACGGCGTGCCACCTGAGGCGCTGTATTCGGTTGCCCTGCAGGAATCCTCCCGCACGCTGCCTCAGGGCGTACGTCCCTGGCCCTGGACGCTGAACGTGGCGGGCAAGGGGTATCGCTATAAAACCCGGCTTGAGGCCTGGCAGGCGTTGCAGGTGTTCATGAAGACCCATTCCCTGAAGCGCATTGACGTGGGCATTGCGCAGGTCAACCTGGGCTGGAACGGCGATCACTTCACGTCCACCTGGGAAGCGCTGGATCCGTACACCAACCTCAACGCCGCCGCCGTTATCCTGCGCGAATGCTGGGACCGCAAGCCCGGCAGCTGGCTGGACGCCGCCGGATGCTATCACCATCCCGCCGGCGGACAGGCCGCCGCGCGCTACCGTTCCTTTATCAGAACAAAGCTTGCCATGCTGCAGTCGCCGCCTTTGCAGCCTGCCCCCGTGGATAACGGCCCGGCGCCAGCTCCCGTGCAGCTGGCGGACAACGCCCCTGTGCCCGCAGCCACTTCCAACACCGGATTCGTCTGGATTGAACCCAAGAGCCCGATACCATGAAAAACGTCCGCTTTCTTGCTATGCCCTTTATCCTGCTGTCGCTCTCGTCCCACGCGGAGCTGAACGTGCTGGCCGACCTCGGCGGACAGAGCACGCAGGCCATCTTTGACGCGGTTAACCGGCAGGACTCGCCGGCACCCGTCTCCGCGCCGCCCGCCCAGGGCGAAGCGGCTATGCTGCCTGTTACCACGCCGGAAATGTCGCCGGGCGCGATCAGCCCTCGCAACCTGCAGCTGCCCGGCATCGGCGCGCTGTTCATCATCGGGGACGATGATGTATCCCGGTCCTGGCTGCGGCACAACGCGCAGCGTCTGTCGGCCAGAGGTGCCGTGGGGCTTGTCGTGAACGTGGACAGCCAGGACGCCCTTGACGGGCTGCGCGGCCTGGCGCCCGGCATGACCCTTGCCCCGGCCTCCGGTTCGGATCTGGCGCGCCGCCTGCAGCTGACGCATTACCCCGTGCTTATCACCGACGGCGGGCTGACCCAAGAGCCCGCGCCATGATGGGCACGCCCCAAACCGTTGCCCTGCTGCTGTCGGTCAATCCTCTGCTGGCTGCCGGGCTTGTCGTCCTGCTTATCGTCATCGCGTGGCTGTTTCGCCGGGAGACGGCCACCGCCCGTCGGCACCGTCGTTATCGAGCCACTGCAGCGCGCGTGCATCAGCGCCTGCGCGAACTGAACGGCGAAGGCCAGCGGATGAGCTACCTGCGCAAAATAAATCCCTACGTTTTTGAGGAGCTGCTGCTGCTTGCCTTTGAGCGGCAGGGGCTTAAGGTCGAGCGCAACGCGTCCTACAGCGGTGACGGCGGCCTGGATGGCAAAGTGTTTATCAACGGCGAGTGCTGGCTGATACAGGCTAAACGCTATAGCCGGGCCATTTCCCCGGGTCACGTCCGGGATTTCGATGCGCTGCTCTCCCGCGCCGGCCATCGTGGCTTTTTTATCCATACCGGCAGAACCGGGCAGATGAGCCATGCCGTCTGCCGTACCTCTTCCCGGCTTAAGATCATCAGTGGGCAAAACCTGCTGAGGCTGCTGTCCGGCATTTCACTGAAGGAATGGTCCCATGAGTAACCGCTACGTTATAGAAGCGCTGCTGCGCCCGGCCGTTGAGCTGAACACGGCCGCCGTGGCCGGTACCGCCGCCGTGGTGTGCGTCAGCGCGCCCTGGGCGGTCGCCCTTGCCCCCTCCGTCAGCTACGTTACAGCTGGCGGCTTTGCCGTGCTGTCCATCGTGCGGGCCCGTCAGGGTATGCAGGTGATCCGCTACCGGCGTAACTTGCGCCGGCTGCCGCGTTACGTGATGACCTCCCGGCAGATCCCGCTAAGTAAGCGACGGCTGTTTATCGGTAGGGGATTTCGCTGGACGCAGACGCATACCCAGCGCCTGCGTGACACACTGCGCCCCGAGGTCGCACATTACCTGCAGCCGTCTAGGCTGTACCAGCTGGCGCGCCGCGCCGAGGAGGCCACGGAAAAGCGCCTGCCGGCGCTGAGCAAACTGCTGAACGCCGATTCCGTTCTGAACCCGGTGCGGCCGCTGCCGCCGGTGGGCGGCAACCCGGCCATACACGGCATCGAACCCAACGAGATCGACGTTACGCTGGATTTGCGCGAGCGCGTAGGGCACACGGTGGTCTATGGCACGACGCGCGTGGGCAAAACCCGGCTGGCCGAACTGCTGATAACCCAGGACATCCGGCGCGGCGACACGACGATCGTGTTTGATCCGAAAGGTGACGCCGACCTGCTCAAGCGGGTATGGGCGGAGGCGCACCGCGCCGGCCGCGGCGATGAGCTGACCATCTTTCACCTCGGGTGGCCCGACATATCGGCCCGCTATAACGCCGTGGGACGCTTCGGACGCGTCTCCGAGGTGGCATCACGCGTGGCCGGGCAGCTGAGCGGCGAAGGCAACAGCGCGGCGTTCCGGGAATTCGCCTGGCGGTTCGTGAACATCGTGGCGCGGGCGCTGGTTGCTCTGGGTGAACGGCCGGACTACACGCTGATCACACGCTACGTGAACAACATCGCGGACCTGTACCTGCGCTACGCGGTGAAAGTCATTACGAACAAACTTCCCGACCTGAGTAAGCAGATCGAAAACAACCTTAAACTCTTCGGTGAAGATGACGTGCCCCGCAACATGCAGGGACAACCGGACGCCGTGCGTATTTGGGCGTATGAGGTGGCGCTGAGCTCCGAGCAGGGACAGCAGCTGTACGATCCGATACTGGACGGCCTGCGTTCCGCCGTGCGCTACGACCGGACCTACTTCGACAAGATAGTGGCGTCACTGCTGCCGCTGCTGGAGAAGCTGACCACGGGAAAAACTGCCGAGCTGCTATCGCCTGACTACCTCAACATGGACGACCCGCGCCCGATCTTTGACTGGGAGCAGGTGATCCGTAAAAAAGGGGTGGTGTACATCGGCCTCGACGCGCTCAGCGACAGCGAGGTGGGCAGCGCGGTGGGTAACAGCATGTTTGCCGATCTGGTGAGCGTGGCCGGTCACATTTACAAGCACGGAATCAACGCAGGCCTGCCGGGAGCGGACGACCGCAAAAATCCGATTAACCTTCACTGTGATGAGTTTAACGAGCTAATGGGCGATGAGTTTATTCCTCTGATCAACAAGGGCGGGGGCGCGGGGATGCAGGTCACGGCCTACACGCAGACGTCCTCTGATATTGAGGCGCGTATCGGCAGCGCGGCCAAAACCTCTCAGGTGCAGGGTAACTTTAATAACCTCATCATGCTGCGTGTGCGCGAGAACCGGACAGCGGAGCTGCTGACCACCCAGCTGCCACAGGTTGAAATCTACAGCAAAACGCTGGTCTCCGGGCACCAGGATTCAGCAGACGTCGCCGTTAATCAGGATTTTACTTCCAGTACGCAGGACCGCGTCGGCACAATCAAGGTGCCGCTGCTGGAGCCGTCGGATATCGTGTCGCTGCCGAAGGGCCAGGCGTTTGCCCTGCTTGAGGGCGGTCAGCTCTGGAAAATCCGCATGCCACTGCCCGCCGGCGACGCCGCTGACGAGCACATGCCGGACGATATTACCCGCCTGGCCGAAGAGATGCGCCGGAACTACCACAGCAGCGAAGGGTGGTGGAACGGCGGCGCGGCCGGTCCCGGAGCTCTGAAAGGAGATGACAATGGCTGAACCACGTCGCAACGTCACGCCACAGAACCCGCAACAGCAGCCGGTTCCGCCGCGAGAGCACGGACTGATTTACAACCTGGTCTGGGGCTGGCCGTGGAAGCTGGTCGGCATGATCCTGGCCTCCCTGTTCCTGAGCCTGATTGTTGAATACATCGGTATCGCATTCTTCTGGCCGGAAATGGGCGCCGCACACAGCCAGCAGGTGATGACCACGGAAATGGGCTACCTGTCGTCGGATTTTACCCGCAGCCTGTTGCTCTCTGAACCCTCCGTTACCGTCACGCACTGGATTACGTTCGCCTATCAGTGGGCCTTCGTAGACAGCGGTTTCGTTGGCTGGGTGCAGTCGATGTATGAATCGGAAATGAACAGCGGCAACGAAATTTCCCGCCAGCTGAAATCGGCCAGCGGCTGGCTCGCCGGCTACCTGCAGCAGTATCTGCTTGCCAGCGTCTGGGTGGCCGTGGTGACGCTTATTCGGGTTACGATACTGACGCTCTCCATCCCGCTTTTTATGCTGGTCATCGCCGTAGCAGTGGTTGAGGGGCTGGGGCGCCGCGACCTGCGTCGCTACGGGGCGGGGTATGAATCGTCGTTTTTATACCACCGCGCAAAAAGGATGATTAAGCCGGCGGTATACATACCGGCAATGGCATACCTGTCATGGCCGTCGGCGGTCTATCCCAACCTGTTGCTGCTTCCCGCAGCCATAATGCTGGGGCTTGCGATTACGGTAACCACCGCATCGTTTAAAAAGTACCTCTGATCTCCCCGGGCCCGCAAAAGCGGGCCTTTCACTTATTCAGGTCACTTCCCTTCTTTCATTAATTTTTATCCTTAGTGAAATCTGGTATTACTAAGTCGAAGTTTATAACAATCGCTTTCAATATGACCATTGGCCACTATCACCTTAATGCGCAAAAACGCATAAAAGGCGCTAGTAGCCTCTGGTAGTTGAGGTTGGGGGGAGATGATCAGGCTCTCCAAGAAGGATTACAATTTTGAGGAAGTGAAAATGTCTGAAGCATATCTATCACCAACGAATTATGAGCAACCAAGACCAACTGAAGGAAAATATCCTGCTATAGTGTATAAAACCCATGCTGAATTTGAGTATGAAGGTTATAAAGTAATAGCAAATATGTCCCATCAGGGGGCTATGAATGCTAATGGCAATACTGGGTTTGTTACTGTTCATAGAGAAGGCGTAGACATCTCATGGAATGGGAGCGCTAACTCACTGGGCGAATATAAACCTAAAAATGAAAGAGTTATAAGTAATGAAAAGCATCTTGTAGCAACACTAACACCATTAGAATTTGAACAACGCAATCCATTTGTTGAAGGAAATAATGATCGTGGTTATAGAGGATTAGTTCTTAGTAATCATGTCGAATTTGGTGTTTTTGATAAGTACGAGGCTGTTATTGATGGGCACATAAAATCGAGTGTGCTGGCTGCTCCTTGTAATATTTTTCCGATGAAGGGAGACCGTACTAAATGCATTATTGAATTTGATGATGCTACTGTTTTTATGGCCGAAAGGTATGGGCCAGACACATACGATAATTTGGTTCAAAAAACAGTGAATGAACTACAGAAACTTCTTTGTAGTGCTAATGCCGGTTAATCTTACCAATCGCAAGGAATTCGGCCCTCTGGGCCTGAACCTTGCTTGCCTTGGCCCCTATTGCGGGCTAAAGGTGTCACAATCTGTTGAATTTATAGAAAATAGGGAAGGTAAATGGAACCTAAAACTAAAATAGGCGAAGCCCAAGTACAGCAAGCATTCGTTGAGCATTTAAAATATAAGATTACTAAGAAATTCGGCCCTGAATACCCCTATAATGTTGGCGCATTTAATGGAAGCCAAGATAAAAAATATGCTGACTACTTTGCAGGGGTTAATGCTATAAATATACTTATAGAGTTTAAAGAGTTTAAATCTGAAATATCATCAGAGTCAGCAAAGCCATTAAGAGCAAAACTCTGCAATACTATAAGTGATTTGAATCTCCCTAGTTCATTAAATGCTCACTTCATTTCTTGGCGGCTTGATAACTCAAGCGACAATAAGATTGTATTAAAGATTGATACGTATCTTCCTACAGTATGCCCATTATTTAATAAGAGTTTTTCTGGCAATAATGAGAAATTTATGCCGGCTTTTGTTGATGATTTCTTAGATATGAAAGCTGGGATAAGTAATGAGGGTTTTGAATTATACATAAACGAGCTGTCAGACATCGCAGGTGGGGAGGGAGATGCAAGTTTTTACGGGACCCATATAAATTTTGATCCTGTGGATGGATTAGAACTTACAATATTTACTAAAATATCTGAGCTTATTGAGTTCTCGAAAAATCTAAATCTCAGTAAATTACCTTCACCCGAAGATGATGAGCCAACTCCAGATCGAGGCGGTCCGCGTATATAAACGCTTATCAGGGTGTTGCTCCGGACAAGCCGGTTAATGTGGCGATAACGTCCGAAATTCGCTCATAGCGGACTTTAATGCCTTAACAGCATAACTACTGCTTTTACCAGGCTGGACGACGTTACCTGAACTCGTTTCGGGTAACGTCGTCAGCAGGCAAGCCGCCAAGCGGTGCGACAGTAGAAGTTAGTAGTTACAACAATCTAAAACATTCTAACCACTCCCCCCCTCCTCAGCCCCTCCCAATTAATTTTCATTTTCGGGTAATGAGTTAACGGCTGACCCATTCGCCCGGTTTCCGCATCCTTACTGCACCAAACAACCACTGGAGGTGCATATGAAATCTTTTCGCCCGGTAGCCCGACTTTTTCTGTGTGGCGGCGTGCTGGGCCTTTCATCTCTCACGGCGCTGTCAGCTCAGGCATCTG
>NZ_CP110474.1:0-157117 GCF_026104315.1 Pantoea anthophila | reverse complement strand
CCGGTAAATCGACGAGCCGGACATCTGACTGAGCGGTGAAAAACTGTCCCTCTTTACGCTCGACTGTGACGCCCGCCCAGTTCCCCACCCGCTGACGGGCGCCGGTGAGCTGATTAAACAGCGTTGTTTTTCCGGTGTTAGGATTACCAATCAGCCCGATGGTTATCTTTTTCATCAGACGATTTCCTCCAGAATAATTGCGTCCAGGTCACCCTGCCGCACCGCCAGAGTGACACGACGGGTTGAGATCTGTACCGGGTCACCCAGGGGGGCGACACGAATAACTTCAATCACTGCGCCCGGCAGCATACCCATCGTCAGTAATTTCTGACGCCAGGTGGAATTGACCGAGGGTTGATAGCCCACTATCCGGTAGGAGCAGCCTGTGTTAATTGCCATACCCTGTTCTGCCTCTGAGTAAGAAGCACTTATTCTACAAATGATAAGCGTTTCGATTTTTGATCTGACATCGGACAGGCAGGGGAAAATGGCCGTCAGGGTCAACGGCAGTTCAACAGGCTGTAAAAGGGATAATTCAGCGGGATTAAAGGGACGATGAGGCGAACTCAGTGGCGGATTTGTGACAGTTCCTCATCGGTCAGGCCGGTCATCTTCATGACGGTATCGCGGTCGAGGCCATTCTGCAGCATCGTCCGCGCAATTTTCAGGGTTGCGTCGCGTTCACCTTCAGAATGGCCTTTCTCTCTGCCAATCTGAATCCCTTCCTCGATACCTTTCTCAATGCCTTTCTCAATGCCTTTTTGCTCAAGTTGTTGTGCGATGGTCATGAGTGCGTCTCCGTGTTGCGGCACACGCTGTGCCAGTTCGCGAACAAAGGATTGGGCGTCGGATGTTTCGCCTGCCTGTAAAATATAGTGTATCAGCGATACGACCTGTGATGAAGAGAGATACCCGGCCAGCAGAATGGGTGTCAGCCGGTCTACCAGCTCGGCCAGATCGCGTTGCCTTATGTGCTTCTGCAGCAGTGTCAGCGCCGCCATACTACGATGCTCTGCAATCTCTTCATCCGGAATAATTGTGACATCAACCAGAGGAAAAGCGCGGCTGTAGAGCTTTTCTGCCAGCAGCGGATCATCAAACTCATCCTGCCACCGTGTAGAGAAGGGATAAGGTGAACGCTTGCCGGCATAAAATAGTACGGGAATGACCAGCGGCAACGTTTTATGTCCCGCCTCCAGATGACGCTGCATGGCCGCCACCGCATAGCGCATCAGACGGAAGGCCATATGTTTGTCGGGCGTAGACTGATGCTCAATCAGAACATGAATGTAACCGTCGCCAGCGCGTGTTTTAAGGCTGTAAAGCACGTCGCTGAAATATTGGCGAAGGTCATCCTCGACAAACGAACCAGATTCCAGCGTGAGTGTGCTGAGATCGCATATTTCACGAAGCTCTGCCGGAAGATGAATTTCCATAAAATCACGGGCAACATCTGGCTGGGTCAGAAATTGACGGAACATAGCGTCATGAGGTGTAGGGGTATAGTTTGTCTTCATCTGCCCTGACTCCGAAAAAGGGACATGTTCACTACCAGAGGCGCAAGAGCAACGATGAAGAGTTACAACAGGCGTTATTTAAACCCAAGGCACACGGCTCAAAACGTCATGCTCTTCTTACTCACATTCTGTTTACCTTTTTAACTTGCAATAAAACCAGGTTCACTTTTTTAAGGGGATATCGTGTGCCTGCAAAAATGTCAATCGAAGCAGTTCGATTAGCTATTTTCTTTGAAAAAATTTAATCGTTATTCTGGCCTGATAATCTGCTGGACCAGCAGCGTGAAAAAAGACTTTTTTGATAAAATGACGCCGCAATACCTATTTAATGTATCTTAAATGTAAAGGGGGTTAATATGCGCTTATTAAATATATCAGAAGCGAAAAGCGTCAGCGGTGCTGATATCGGCTACGCAGAGTTACTTGGGATGTGGAATGACGCTGGCCTGAATTCAGATTGCTGCTTCAATTATAATCGTACCGCTAAAAGTATTAATGCTATCGGTCTGGCCAGCGCGACTGAATACAAAAGCTGGAACAATTCGTCTATGGGGGAAGCCGGATGGATGCTCAACGAGGCGGGCGAGAAAGTGACCTGGTTCAATAACGGTCTTTTTATTGCTTTTCAGGTCAGTTGATTCGGCCTGCGCAGTGGGCGAATCGATGCATTATCTGACCGCGTGATACCGGAAAAGGTTTCTGACGCCTCAGGAACCTTTTATTTAAGTTCAGAAGTGAGTTTACTGACCGGCCGCTAGATCTGAGCTGATATCCCCGTTGAATTTAGTTACATCATCCATATGCTATAGAAACAACTGTTACGGCCCTCCGGGCCGTGCGGGGCGGCTTGTCAAAGAGCACTCGAAGTTTCAGAACAGCTCGATGATAATTGTCAGAGAGGGGCAGCGGGGCGCAGGCTCGCTCGGATAACGCTGCCAGCTCTTATTGGTTGTTGTAACTAATATAAAGATTGATGACAAATAAGCTGGCCTTTCTTTTCCGCCTGCACATCATGGCGCAGACCTTCGTGGCTTCCATTATCCGGTATAAGTGCCAGGATGCTGTTATGGATGCTATATCCTGCTCTCTGAATTGTCTTTGAAAACGTAATTCCTCGCGGGCTGTTAAGCAAGTAACATCATTCAATTCGTCCTGATCCGGCAAACACCCTCCCTTGGCGTCGGCTATAACGCCTTAATGACTCAGCGATTTATGTAAAGAAGATCCACTCAGATGAGTGGCAAATATAGGGTTAATTTGAAATCCAATAGTAACCTGTAATTACATTGAGGCTTTATCCAGATGCGACATCTTTGCATATCGCCAAACATGAGCGTGTGTGCTCTTTGGCGTCATTGTTCTGCCAGAATTTAAAGCGGATTGTAGTGGCTGGATAAGGCTGCCGTTAAGAGAGGGAGCTCAGCTTGTTATAAATGATCCAGATCAATTTAATTCACGTAAATTTTTAGAACGCCCTACCGTTATCACGTCGTTTAAGAATGCGAAAACATAATACGGCATCGTCTTAAACAGGAATATACGGGAACGGTTATGAAATCCTCAGCCTTTATCCACAGAAGTGCCATTATCCTTGCCATGATGCTCTCAGCCATGTCACTGGCTGCCTGCTCCGGGAGTTACATCATCTCAACCACGGATGGTCACATGATTACCACCAAAGGCAAGCCGGCTAAAGACAAAGAGACCGGCATGATTGCCTATAAAGATACAGATGGAAATATGCATCAGCTCCAGCAGCATGATGTTAAGGAAATTGTACAAAAATAAGCCTCTTCTGCACTGAGCAGAGTTACCTCATCCTATGACTTCACGGGAAACAGGTTCGATGGAATGTCGTTTGCGCGGTCCTGGCTTAGCACTGTGTGCCTCTTCCTCTGCAATGGCGACAGGCCTCAACGCAGAACAGAGTAAACACTTCACCACCCTTAGGGCAGAGACGGGCCACTCCTCCAGCGGTATCTATCCGGACAGTCAGTGGATAAAAAGACGATAGATGACGTTGAGGTTGCTCAGACAGGAACGGGCTATAGCCTGGAGACTGGGCCAGAAATTATAACCGCCGGCGTTAAAACCACGTATGTCGTTGGCGGTATGACTTTTTAATAATCGCTGAGAAACAGATGATGAAACCTTTCCTGTTACTTTTCTTCACTCTCTGTCTGACCGGATGCGTTCAGTACAAATGGGTTAAACCTGATGCCTCTGAGCAGCAGGAGATGATGGCAGAAACCGCGTGTCAGGCTCAGGCGCTGCGTGAGTTGCCGCCTGATAACATTGTCAGTGGCAAATACACGTCTCACGACGACAAGCATAAAACAACGGATACCGACTACTCCACCAGTGACGCGAACGAAAGTCAGCGCGAAATCCTGGTGAAAGATTGTATGTTCAGACAGGGCTGGCAACAGATTGAGGTTCAGCAGTGATGATCTGATGACAGGCGTGGCCGGGAGAACGCCTTCTGGCCCGTTCTGTTTCACCGTTGAAACGTTTTACAGAGGATCGTTCTCTGCCTGATCCCTGCGCTGTGCATGCGCCGCGCGTCGGCAGCGTTCAGAACAATATTTCACTTCCTCCCAGCATCTTTCCCATTTTTTCCGCCAGCTCATCGGTTTTTTGCACATTTGACAGTAACGAACCGGTAATGACTTTTTATTCCCCTTAAACACGTTACTCCCCCGCCTAATCAATCCTGACGCTGCTGTTAACCACTCTGTTCTCTGAGTGTAGCTCAACCCGACAGCGCAACGTTTTCCGGATCACCTGATCCATGATGTCATTGTCAGGCTCAGAACGGTCTCAGCTGTTTATAACCGTGTAAAATCTGACCATATTATCTGGCGAGACGGGCATATCAAAGCCTGAGCCGGTATCGACATCTGTACTCTGGCAGTTATATACAGCGTTAAACTGTACGCTTCTTAAAGGCAAATTAATTACATCAGGCAACCATCGGACTCTGTTAATGCCCGCTAAGGTTAGCGGATAGTCAGAGGCGCTATTTTGCAGGGTGTCATGCAACAGGCTGTCGATACCTGTGCGCTTTGCAATGTTTTTACGATGCTGATCATAAGTTCCTCACCCACCTCAGACAGCAATGATGTGCCACGTTTAATGCATCCTGTGCAATAATACCGTCAGATAATATTACGTACGATGACATTAGCGCCCCCTGATGCACTTAGTTGTCCAGTCTGTGCCTGTACGCAGAGTAATTAGAACCGTAAATAATCTCTGAAGAACGGATTAGCGTCGCATGATTCCGCTTCAGTTATGTCCATCGGTTTAAGCACGTATTCGCGTAACGTATTAAAGCCAAACGGCACAACGTTTAGTAAACTATCCGCATCCTGATTATGTTAACAGCACCAGGCCACTCCAAATGAAAATCATTCAAATACAGTGTTTTACAATTAATCCCGGGCTAACCAGTCGGCCTGGAATTAACCGCTCTGGCGTTATTTAATAAGGGTTTTCACAGCTTATCCCTTCCTGACAGGATAAGCATTCGCCGTTTATCTGACGCCCGATGTAAATAATTTTATCTTTTTCTGCTCATGTACCTAATCTGAGAGCACACGGCTTCGCTTGAAAAATGGCGAACAAGTCTGGTAACAGACTGAATTATCCGATGAGGGCTGACAGGTTTTTTTGACAGCGTACGTGAGAAAAGGGTAAAAATGCATAAATTTACTTTTGTTTAACGCTGATGCGCTAAATAGAGTTTCAACTCTCTCAGAAAGCGATTAATATGGCTGTGTTGAACTCCAGGTTCTGTATTTGATTCTTCGAAGGCAAGCATCTAAAAAAAGCAGGTCTGACGAAAAGCATCAGCGTGAACCCGCTCTGTATTTTATTATCTGAACATGACTATGGTGACTTTGATGAGTGACACTCTCAATAGCTTGAATAATATCCGTACCCTTCGCGCTAACGCTCGCGAACTTGATCTTGCTGCTTTAGAAGAAATGCTGGAAAAACTCTCCGTTGTCGTTAGCGAGCGTCGTGAAGAAGCGCAGGCTTCAGAAGCGGCTAATCGTGAAAAAGCAGAAAAACTGGCAAAATACCGCGAATTACTGCTGCAGGAAGGTATCGATCCTAACGAGCTGTTAAATGGTATGCAGACTGCGCCGACAGAGAAGAAAAAGCGTGCGCCCCGCCCTGCCAAATATCAGTACACCGATGAAAATGGCGAAGTTAAGCAGTGGACCGGTCAGGGCCGTACCCCTTCTGCGATTAAAGCTGCCATTGATGAAGGTAAATCGCTGGACGATTTCCTGATTTAATCCGTCAGGCGTTTATCAAAACCCGCCCGGCGTTGCCCGGCGGGTTTTCTGCATCCTGTTGTTAAGTGAAACGCGATGAAACTAACCCCGTCATGCATGTCTGTCATACCCTCCTGACACAACATTAGTTCCCTCAATGGTTGATCTTCCGCGTTACTGCTCTTCACCCATAACCTGGTTTCGCCCTGCCCGTTTTGCACGATACAGAGCCTCGTCCGCGCGCGCTATCAACGCCTGAGGCGCTGACGGAGAGTCAGCCGCCAGGCTTACAGCACAGCCAGCACTCAGCGTGACATGCTTTTGCGGCAGTTCAGAAGTGAGGTGCGGAATATCAAGCTGATTAACGGCTTCGATGAGGGTTTTAGCGAGATGGAGCGCGGCTGACAGCGGCTGATCCGGCAGAATAATCGCAAACTCTTCTCCGCCGTAGCGTGCCGTGAGTTCGTTTTTACGCCGCGTGTTCTCTGCCAGCACGGCAGCGACTTTTTTCAAACAGTCATCACCGGCCACATGGCCATAGGTATCGTTGTAACGTTTGAAATAGTCGATATCAAACAGAATCAGTGATACAGGCTCGCCGCTGAGCGCCGCCTTCTGCAGGCTCTGCATCAGCATTTGATCAAAATAGCGCCGGTTGGCCACGCCAGTCAGGCCATCACTGTGTGCCAGATTTTCCAGGGAGCGGTTAGCTGCGGTCAGCTCATCGCGCAGTCGGGTCAGCTCACGCTGATACCGCAGCGTATGCCGTGCCTGACGCAGTACAAAGTTACCCAGTAAGATGATAACGGCCAGCAGGATCAGGCTCAGTATCAGATCCTGTACCCAGCCTCTGAGCCAGTGCTGAAACAGGGCGCGTTTGTCATACCCGGCGGCAACCACCAGCGGATAGCGCTGCGATCGGACAAAACCAAAGATGCGCTGTTTACCATCCAGTGCGGCGGTCCACTGACCGCTGCCTTTGTCGGCATTCGCCAGCATCTTCAGGAAAAGCGGACTCACCGAGAGGTTTTTACCGATGTAGCTATCCGGCATTGGCCGGGCGTAGAGCACCGTACTGTCTGCCAGCATCAGCACCAGGACATCCCCTTCACTGAGCTCGTAGTAGCTGTAAAAACGGCGGAAGTAGTCCACTTTGATGGTGGCCAGTAAAACGCCGCGAAACCCATTATAGGTATCATTAACACGCAGCGTCACCGGAATCACCAGTTCATGCGTGGTGCGACTGCGCAGCACCGGGCCAACATGCAGAGTGTTTCGCAGGCTGGAGCGGTGATAAGCAAAATATTCGCGATCGGCATTATTAATATCAGGCGGTATACGGTTCATGGATGTGGCTATCCACTTACCGTGCGCATCATAGTAAAACAGGCCGTGAAGCTGAGGCAGACGGCTCTGCAGCAGGCGCATTGTCTCGCTCAGCCCCCGGCCATCCACCCCGTTCGTCGCAATCTGCTTTTCGAGCTCGCGCTGTAATTCACGCAAAGAGAGTTCGGTCTGTAAAAACGTATCGTCCGCCTGGCGCGCCTGCGATAGCGACAGGTTGACTGCCGTATCCTCAACTTTCCTGACGGTGTTGTTCCAGTCTTCACGCAACGACCAGAGATCGGATCCAATCACCAGGACAGCAAGCAATACGCCTGACAGCGTAATGCTTCTGAGAAGGGGGGAAATCCCTGACGCTGTCTCATCATTTTTACGGCGAAACTTCATGCCTGTCCTTAATAAAACCTGTTGACTGATTTAAGCACAGTTATCCCCCGGCAAAAATGTAAATCCCGCAATCCCCTTTCGATAGCGATAATCGCTATTTTATCAGCAGATTTCGCTTTTATATTACGTCGGGTCAACTCAGGGAACACACCCAAAACCGGAAAAGCAGTGCATAAATCTACAGAGAGACTTCAAATGGCATGCGGGTCAGTGTTACCCTTGCCCGCTGAAAAATTTGCACTTTATTGATTAACTTGAGTATTTGAGAATTTTGTATGAATAAGAACCTGAACAGCCTGAATAATATCCGCACGCTTCGCGCCGAGGCACGCCATCTGACTGTGGCCACGCTGGAAGAGTTACATCAGAAATTAGAGGCCGTGGTGAACGAGCGTCGCGAAGAGGAAAATGCGCGGGCAGCAGAGGCGCGTGAGAAGGCGGAGAAACTGGCCTTCTACCAGGAGCTGTTGCAGGAAGAAGGCATTGATCCGGCGGAGCTGGTCAACAGCACCCCGACCCCGGCTACCGGTAAAAAGAAACGGGCGAAGCGTCCGGCGAAATACCGTTACAGCGATGATCAGGGCCAGGTTCACTTCTGGACAGGTCAGGGCCGGACGCCCAGCGTGATCAAAACGGCCATTGATAAGGGTCAGTCGCTGGATGATTTCCTGATCTGATAAGGGTGAACGTACTGCCGTACGCTGGTTGCACGGTGCAGCCGATCGCGGTATTCAGGCATGACCAGGGTCTGATCCTTGCCCTGGTCATGCCCCATCCCGCCGCGTATGTTATTAAACACCGGTCGATCAAGAAACTGTGCCTGCCTACCTTCCCCTAAGTCGGCACCACCATGCGCCAGCACGATGGCAATGTCATCGTGCTGGCGAGAATATCGGGACAGCAGTCGATACCTGATGCGATACCCGTCGTAGTTTTCAGCCCCTCCTGTCAGTGATAAAAGGCATTGCTTTCAGATTCGACAGGATTAGGCCAGACTGCCTGATAGAGAAATGACTATCCCTCTGAAAGGAGTTCCCTGTGAACCATCTTTGGAAAATGCACTGGCTGGAGGCATCAGGTCAGGTCAGGCAGTACGAATCGGTTATCGTCAGGGAAGCTGAAACCGCCTTCCACCATCTCTCGTGCGTAACAGACGTTCCACGTCTGGATATATTAATTCAGTGTGTACCGGAGGCTGTGATACCTGAAACAGGTTTTGCAGGCAGGGCTTACAGTTCGACATTGTTCGGCATGGCCATTGATCCGGCAAACCCGAACCTGTCCCGGGAGCTGCAAAATGGCAGGCTGATACGGCAGATCGTGCACGAGGTCCATCACTGTCTGCGTATGCGCGGGCCCGGGTATGGCTGGACGCTGGGCGAAGCATTAGTCAGCGAAGGTCTGGCCGGTCAGTTTGTCTGCTGGCTGCTGGAAACAGCGGCAGAACCCTGGGAGTGTGCCATCGAGCGCAGTGAATTACAGGCTAACCCGGTCCCACTGACGACGCTGCAAAGCGCCCGGTACGACCATTCAGCCTGGTTCTTCGGCACCGGTGCATATCGCCGCTGGTATGGGTATACGCTGGGCTATCAGATGGTTGCCGCCTGGCATCGTCGTCATCGGGCATGTCCGACAGAAAAATGGTTCGGCGTCACAGCAGATGACGTCATTGCCGCGGCTCTGGAAGAGGGATTAGTCACACAGTAAAGATAAAAAAATGCCGCAGCAGGTTGCTGCGGCATGACTATTCAGGCTTCCATCAGAAATCGGCTTTCAGTACCACACGGTAATTGGCTTTACCGGCACGAACGTGGTCCAGCGCCTTATTGATGTCAGACATCGGGAAATACTCAACCTGAGGGGCAATGTCAGCCCGGGAAGCGAGGCGCAGCAGAGAACGCAGCTGGCCTGGCGAACCGGTGGACGACCCCGTCACCGCCTTATCGCCCATGATCAGTTCGAAAGCACTCACTTCAATCGGCTTCATCACAGCACCCACGGTGTGGAATTTGCCCTGAGGAGCCAGCGCAGCGAAATAGGGCTTCCAGTCGAGGTCGACAGCGACGGTGCTCAGGATCAGATCAAAACGACCCGCCTGTTTCTTCAGGGCTTCAGCGTCGCGGCTGTTGACCACTTCGTCCGCACCCATATCCAGGATTGACTGCTTCTTATCCGGAGTTGAACTGAAGGCCACAACTTCGGCGCCCATCGCGTGCAGGATCTTAATCGCAATGTGGCCCAGACCGCCGATACCAATCACGCCGACGCGGCTGGTGGCAGTAATGTTGCTCATCAGCAGCGGTTTAAAGACGGTAATCCCGCCACACAGCAGGGGACCCGCGGTCGCTGCATCCAGCTTCTCCGGCAGCGGGATCACCCACTGCCAGTCAGCGCGCAGCTTCTCGGCAAAACCACCTTTGTTCATGATGGTCGGGATACTGCCCTGCTGGCAGTTAACCTGTTCGCCGTTGATACAGGCATCACAGTGCTGACAGCTTTTTGCCGTCCAGCCAATGCCCACTCGCTGGCCAACAGAGAGTCCTTTGTTTTTAGCTGCATCACCCAGGGCAGAGACCCGGCCGATGACTTCGTGTCCGGCGATCACCGGAAACTGAGAGATGCCCCATTCGTTGTCGATCATCGACAGGTCTGAGTGGCAGACGCCACAATACTCGACCTCGACTTCAACTTCTTCGGCTGCCAGCTCGGCGGCATCGTACTCATAGAGTTCCAGGGCCTGGCCAGCCTGCATGGCTGCATAACTTTTGATTTTCATTTATACCTCTGCGTGGTTAATCACCGACAAGTGTAACAACTGCGGGCGCGGCTTGCCTGGCCGATGCGCTTATATCGCAATTTCTTACATTTTATCGAGATAAATCAGCCTTTAACCTGTGCGCCGGAGAGCGTCTGCAGCACCTTGAGCTGGGCTACTGCCTCCTGCATCGCGTCCATGCCCTGCGTGAGTTCACGCAGGCTGCCGAGGTGCTTCGCAATATCGGCGCGCTCATGTCGCGTCTGCTGATTCATGGCAGCCAGCGTGTCGGCTGCGCTGATGCTGCGCTCTGCCATCTGCGCGGCGGTCTGCGCTGAATCACTGGCCACCAGCCGGATACGTGAGATGGTGCTTACGGCCTCACTGATGTTACTGGCGGTCGCTTCAGCCTGCTCTTTCGACGAGTGCGCCAGCCGACGAACCTCGCCCGCCACCACGGCAAAGCCGCGTCCCGCCTCGCCCGCGCGCGCCGCTTCGACTGCCGCATTCAGGGCCAGAATATTGGTCTGGAAAGCAATGTTGCTGATGCCGTGCGTAATGTCGTTGATGCCGTTAGAGATTTTCTCCAGATCGTCCAGCCCCTCATCCAGCCGGCCCTGTGCCTGCTGACTTTCCGTCGCGATGTTACTGATGTTACGGATACTGCTCTCCGCCAGGCTCAGGGTTTCGCCCTGGCTCTGGGTCGCCAGTTCCAACACCGGCAGCGCTTCCATCAGCGGAGTCAATGCCTGCTGATAGGTGATGACCCGATCGAGCACCCGCGTCTGGATGCTGTTCAGCGCTTCCCAGCGACGCAGACCGCGTTGCGCGTAATGCGCGGCATAACCGGCATACTCCACCGGGAACTGGCTCATGGCTTTCACATCGCGATTGAAGAAGACCAGCGCCGAAAGCGTCTGATTGATCGGCACGCCCAGAATTTCGCCGAAGCTGGAAAAACCGGCAGCGGCAATCCCTTTAAAGAAATGGGCATTATGCAGCTTGTCGGCATTGCCGACGCGGCGCAGGATACAGTCATTCATCAGAATCGCCGCCGGTTTACCATGCTGAGCGGTAAACGCCTGCCACTCCTGCTGCGTCGTCTGCTGGAAATCTTTTTCCTGCATCAGGAACAGCCGGTCGCCAAACTCCAGGTCGCAGAAAAACTGCACGCCGCTGGATTCGATTTTGGCAATGGAGCGGATAAAAAACTCATCCCCGACTTTAACGCCAAAGGTCAGCCCTTTCAGCCGCTCGGCCAGTTGCGCTTCACTGCAGTTGAGGTGTTCGCACAGCGCCGGAACAAAGGGCTGCTGCTGACCGTGACGGTTAAATACCGAGGTGACGGTACGCGCGACCGGGTCAGCTTCAGCAATCAGCCAGCTCTGATCGCGTGGCGTAAAGTTCTGGCTTTTAAACGGCGCAAAGGATTTTCCTGGCGCCATCTGGCAGAAAACGATCACCGCTTTGCCCTGCAGCACCTTGCCACCGACACCGATCCAGGTGCCATCAAAGGAGATCCGGCCGCCCGCTGAACCGCCAATGGCCAGGCAGGGAAAGCGGCCGCTGTTGTACCAGGCCTGCATCAGAAAACCTTCTGATGCGGAAAGCCCGTCACAGTAAATCATGGCGAAAGTACGGTCGGCAGAGAGCGGCATCCGCACCGGCAATCGCGCCAGCTCCTGCTGGATGGCGCTGATGCGCTGGCTGGCGGTCTGCGTATCGGCGACGTGAAGATCGACAATGTGCGTCTCATGACGGGCGATCAGCGAGTCCGGCAGCCAGAGATAGCTCCCTTCCGGACCATTCCCCTCACAGTAGGTGCTCTGTGGACGGCTGCTGCTCAGCGCGCCATTCGAGGAGAGTGTCAGCACCGTCAGATCGGCAGACGTAAAGCGTTGCCATGCCTGACTGACCCGCCGGAAGTCCGCCTCAGGCGGAACAAAGGTCATCAGGATCCCGCCCGCGCGTGCGCTCAGGCCGATGGAAGAGAGTGAAGCAGGCATTGCACGGCAATCGTAAGTGCCATTTGCAGGCTGGCTGCTACGCCGGAGACGCGCAGCAGGCAGGCGACTTTTGATCGTCTTGATGATCGACATATTATTATTTTCGCTTTTATAAGATTAACTTACGCATAAATTTTGCGTTTACTGGTGTGTAAAAGGAGGGCTAAATGCAGGTCCGTTCGCGTTCAGAACTCGGCGCTGAGTACCGGTTTCGTCAATGATCGGCGGGCTCAACGCCTATGGGTTATCGCCCGTAGTGGGAAAACCTTTAACGATTGCTGCAGGTGGTTTAATCAATGAATTTGTTACATTTTATTAGCATAATGTAACCCCGGGCAGCGGCAGGCCAGGAAGATATAAAGCTGCGCGGGCCTCTCTTCCGCCGCATCCGGATAAATTACGTGGCCGCACGGTTTCAGGAACTGAGCGGCACACTTTCCTTCTACCTTTCGTTCTGCTCCTGCCAGTGTTCTTCGCACCGCGCCCGCGCTTCAGCGGGCAGATCGCGCAAATCTGGCAATGTATCGCCGGAGCCGTAGCCCATTGCTCCTGTTGCCTCCTGCTGTTCATCCTGCGCAGCGAAAGTAAGCTTCTCCTCCAGGGCCTGCCAGCTATCACCCTGCTGCCGGTAGATCACGGCATAAGTGGGCATCTGGTCATCATCACCATAAATTTCATATTTCTGTTTCTGTCCACCGGAACCCAGCTCCAGCGTGTCGATTAAGGTGTCATTACGCATTGCGTTCTCCTTTTTCGTCAGGCTTTTAAGCGTAGTTCAACTGCCATGACCCTGCCGGCGCTAAAAATTCATTCATTACCCCTCCGCTTATCAAGGAATTCATGGTCAGCCTTTGCTTAAACGAAGCGGACGACTATCCTTCCTGCTGTGACTAGCTAGTCCTTTTTATCTCACGGAACACTGATAGGAGGTCTTTCTATGACACAACAGAAATACAGAGGTGGTGCCGGTAATTTTGCCAACGATCCAGAACGCGCGAGTGAAGCTGGCAGTGCAGGAGGCAAGGTCAGTGGGGGCAATTTCAAGAATGATCATGAAAAAGCCAGGGAAGCGGGTCGGAAAGGAGGCAAGATTAGTCGCCGTCCTTCTAAGTAGTTCTGAATAAAGCGCTTTAGGAGTTTGTACGCCATGGAGTGGCATCTCTGCCGACGATGTCCAGAGCTCTCACTCCGACGTTTCGCTCTATTTCCTTCTGAACTTCACTGATACAGGCTGGCAGATGGAGGGGTGAGCACTCCTGTGATGAAGCACCGCGCAAAATAGTCAGTCCTGACTATCCTGAAATAAAGGATATTAATCAGGAGAGAACGATGAAATTCTTCTATTTCGTTTCGCTTATTGCCTCTGCACTCTATTTACTGGCCTTTCTGCCTAAACTCCGCACACGCCGCGAACCCATAGCCTACTGGGGATGCTGGACTTATCTTGGTGCTAACGCCATTTTCTGGGCCGTTTATGGTGTTCTGCATTACATTTAGTGGAACGCCGTAAGCAAAGCGCAAAACAGCCATTTATTCCGGCTATGCGATTGAAATAAATGGCTGTTTTCACCCACTCCTTCACAACAGCAGAGGATGATCTCTTCTTCTGTCCGATTGTGGGATATATTGGCAGCACTCTCGTGAACCTCTCTGCATAACAGGTACTTTCGGCAATGGCTTTAATCCCTAAAAACTATGCGCGGCTTGAAAGCGGCTACCGTGAAAAAGCACTCAAACTCTATCCCTGGGTGTGTGGTCGCTGCTCGCGCGAGTTTGTTTATTCAAACCTGCGTGAACTGACGGTTCACCATATTGACCATGACCACACCAACAACCCGGAAGATGGCAGTAACTGGGAACTGTTGTGTCTCTATTGTCATGACCATGAGCACTCAAAGTATACCGAGGCGGACCAGTACGGCACCCGCGTCGTAGCAGGCGAGGATGCACAAAAGGATGTCGGTGAAGCCACCTACAATCCTTTTGCTGACCTGAAATCGATGATGAATAAGAAGAAGTAACCTCTGCCCATCCCGCCTGTCGGCCCGCTGAACGCGCACTGACAGGCTCAGGTCCTTCACTGGCGGGCGGTATAAAAATCACCCTGCAACTGACACGCCTGTTGCCCGCTGTCAACGTCCAGACAGAGATCGACATCCTCACCAAATCCGCGCTGCTGAAGTTCCCTGGCTGAAGAGCACTCGCGAAGGAATAACGGATTCATCTGCTGCCAGGCGGCGACCGCCCCCTGCGCTTCCGGGGAACAGTGGTCACGTCCGATAGCGGCAATAATGCCGCCTGCGGCCAGATAGTCTTCGATCGCAGGGCGAAGCGTGCCGTCAGGCCAACGCTCGCCGCAGGGGATGACCAGGATGCGCCGGAAGTCACGACAGGCTCTGGCAGTGAGTGAGAGATTCCGGAAACAGCCGCTGAATACCGTCACGCCACTCTCCCGCGCCAGGAACGAAATCGCTGAACCATTGGGAGAGGGAAGCACCAGTTTTTCGCCCGCGGCCAGTTTTCGCATCGACGCCGGAGAGAGACTGAAACCGCCTGTACCACTCAGCCTGTCAGGGCTGGCTGCCCTTGCTCCGATGCTGTCTGCATACGTCAACGCAGAGGCGTCTTTCCAGGGGTACGGATAAACCTGTGCGCCCTTGTCGACCGCCAGACTGACACAAGTGGAAAATGACATGACGTCAACGATCACAATACAGTCCACATCCTGAGCAACGTAACCGACGGCCGCGGGCCCCCACTCAAGACGGATGTCAGACTGCGCCTGATTACACCACTGCATCTCTTATCCTCCGTGGCATGCTGCCACTCATCGCCAGCGATCATGCGCCAGATTGCCAACGGGCGCTCGTCAGTGAGAATATCAGGCTGCGCAGGAAGAAAACGATGGCTGAAATAAATGTTTGAAAATCAATTTCCTGGCCAGCTATAGTCAGCCAGAGAAGATGAGCGACGACGCCGGAGCAGAACAATGATTTCAAAAGAGAATGCGGAACATTATCAGTGGGGTGACGGATGCGACGGCTGGTACCTGGTCAACCGCCAGGATATGTTAATCATTCACGAAAAAATGCCGCCCGGCACACGTGAGAAACGGCACTATCATGCGGCGTCCAGACAGTTTTTCTTTGTCCTTAGCGGAGTGCTGACGATGGAGCTTGACGGCACCGTGCAGGATATCAGCGCGCAACAGGGTATCGAAATCCCCCCGCAATCTGCACATCAGGCACAGAATAACAGTGATGGCGCGGTCGAATTTCTGGTTATTTCGCATCCCACGACGCGCGGGGATCGTGAAGATATAGCCTGAGCAACCACCTCTGTCATTACGGCAGGCGCGAAACACAAGAATACGCTGCCGTCATATTTACGCTGAACAGGCACGCTGTACCTTCTGTTGATATTGCCCTTCTGCGGCTGTGAATATTATTACCGCTTTAATACAGGTCAGAAAATTCATTGACACAACTTTCCCCATCAGAAACTAATTAATTTCCAGGTACTTTCCGCGCCATTCACTTTTATTAAAATATATAAAAACAGGCAGTTAAAAAGTTAAGAGCGATACCAATGCTTATCAAACTTAAATTACTCACGATATTCCTGTTAAATCAGGACAGTCCGCCTCGCTTATTTCCCGACAAAAACAGCGCGGCGCTCTGCTTATTTTCGCGCTGAAAAGGATGGTGCGCCGGGCACAGAAACATTTTGAGAAAGAATTTCGCGACATATTAGCCAGAATCCACGCGGCTAACGATTTTCTGTACCAGACTTAGCCGATAACAATAGAGACAATGTGGAGCATTATGAAAGAGCAAAATCGCACAAATGGCATTGCCCCTTATGGTGGCGCGGCCGGTGGCTGGGGTGCATTAAAGGCGGTTGCCGATGCTATCCGCGGCCAGATGTCGGTAAAACAGGATGTTATCGCCCTGTTCAAAGTTAACCAGCCGCAGGGCTTTGACTGCCCGGGATGTGCCTGGCCGGATCCGCAACATGCCTCGTCCTTTGAATTCTGCGAAAACGGGGCAAAAGCGGTGTCATGGGAAGCGACCAGCAAACGCACCACACCCGCATTCTTTGCCGCCCATACGGTGACAGAACTATGGGAGCGCAGCGCACTGCACCTGGAGGGCGAAGGCCGCCTGACGCATCCGATGAAGTACGATGCCGCATCTGACACCTATCAGCCCATCGAATGGGAAACCGCGTTTCGTGAGATTGGTGAACACCTGCGCAGTTACGAAGACCCGGACAGCGTGGAGTTTTACACCTCCGGCCGGGCCTCAAATGAAGCCGCGTTCCTGTGGCAGCTCTTCGCCCGCGAATATGGCACCAATAATTTCCCCGACTGCTCAAACATGTGTCATGAACCCACCAGCGTCGGGCTGCCGGAGTCTATCGGCGTCGGCAAAGGCACGGTGGAGCTGGAGGATTTCGACCACTGCGACCTGGTGTTATGCATTGGTCACAATCCCGGTACGAATCACCCACGCATGCTGGGGACGCTGCGCGAAGTCGCTAAGCGCGGTGGCACGATTGTGGCGATCAACCCCCTGCGGGAACGCGGTCTGGAGCGCTTTACCTCCCCGCAAAGCCCGATTGAGATGCTGTCGCTCAGCTCGACTGAGCTGGCCTCAACCTATTACAAAGTACGGGTGGGCGGCGATGCAGCGATGCTGAAAGGGGTGATGAAAATCCTGCTGACCCTGCATGAAGAAGCGCTGAGTCTAGGCAAACCGGGCGTCATTGATGAGGCGTTTATCACTCAGCACACCGAAGGCTTCGACGCGCTGAAAGCCGACCTGGAGAGCACCGACTGGGATCATATCCTGAAAGTTTCAGGGATGACGCGTGAAGAGATCCAGCACGTTGCCCGGCTCTATGCCAGCGCTGAACGCACGATTATCTGCTACGGCATGGGGATCACTCAGCACCAGTACGGCACCCAGAATGTGCAGCAGATTGCCAACCTGCTGCTGATGCGCGGCAACATCGGTAAACCCGGTGCAGGTATCTGTCCGTTACGCGGTCACTCCAACGTTCAGGGCGACCGCACGGTGGGCATCACGGAGATCCCGCCGCAATCGCTGCTGGACAGTATTGAGAAAGTGTTTGGCTTCCGGCCGCCGCAGAAGCATGGTCATGGTGCCGTTGAGGCGATTAAGGCGATGCGCGATGGCAAAGCCAAAGCGCTGCTCTGTCTGGGTGGTAATCTGGCAGAAGCGATCTCCGATCCCCAGGTCACCTTCCCGGCGATGCGCAATCTCGATCTGGTTGTGCATATGGCGACCAAGCTGAACCGCTCACACCTGCTGCTCGGCAGGCATAACTATCTGCTGCCGGTGCTGGGCCGCACGGAGACGGATGTGCAGGCAACGGGCGCACAGAGTGTGACGGTGGAAGATTCGATGTCCATGGTGCATGCCTCGCGTGGCTCGCTCGATCCGGCATCGCCGCATCTTAAATCGGAACCGGCACTGGTGGCCGCACTGGCTAAAGCCACCCTGCCAGACAGCGTGGTGGACTGGTCCGCGATGGCAGCCGATTACAGCCGCATCCGTGACGCCATCGAAGCGGTCTTTCCGGCGTTCGAAAACTTCAACGAGCGGATTAAGCACCCGGGTGGATTCCGGCTCTATAACGCCGCATCAGAACGCGTCTGGCATACGCCTTCCGGTAAGGCGCAGTTCAAAGTGATGCAGGGCATCAATGAAGATCCCCGATCGCTGAAATGCCATGACCTGGTGCTGACCACCCTGCGCAGTCACGACCAGTACAACACGACCCTTTATGGGCTGAACGACCGCTATCGTGGCGTCACGGGCCGTCGTGATGTGCTGTTTATTAATGCCGAAGAGGCGGAGAAACGCCAGTTGCGGGTGGGCGACCGTGTCGATCTGATGGCGCTGGACCCGGAGGGCAATCCTACCTCCCGCCAGATGAAAAACCTGACGATTGTGATTATCGATATGGCACCCGGATCGGTCGGGGCCTACTATCCGGAAGCCAACGTGATGGTGCCGCTCGACAGCCACGACACGCAGAGCGGCATTCCGGCTTACAAAAGCATTCCGATCGCCATGACGCGCGTGACGGAGGAGACACAGACAACGTCGGGTGTTCTGCGCTGATCCTGCGTGTCGCAAAGGGTGAGACCTGATGTTACCCGCGTGGCCGGCGTGCCGGTCACGCGGGTTTTTTCGTCCCGGCCAGGCGCCCCGCTGCGCCGGATTGAACACGGCCAGAGCACCTGCCGTGAAGCAGACCTGGCCAACTCATCCTATACCTTACCGTGCTAAAACGGTTTCATTCGCTATCCTCTCTTAACTGCCTGCGCTGACCGTCAGCGCCTCACCGGAAGATTGCCATGTTTCACCTGATTTTCAGCTTACCCAGCTGGTATGTCATTGCCCGCGTCATTATTCCTTTGTCCCTGCCCCTGTCCGTAAAAATCCTGCTCTCTGCACTGGCGCTGCTGGCCTCTCAATATCTGCTGGTGAGTCGCTTCACATCCGGCGGGATCTTCTCGGCCGAGATGCCCCGCGCCATTATCATTCTGTTTAACTGGGCTTACGGCACCGTGCTGCTGCTGGCTGTGTTTCAGATCGTGCTGGATGCTGTCATGCTGCTTGCCCTGCTGCTGCGACATCCGCTGCCGCTGTCGCCCGGTGCGCGCTATCTGACCGTCCTGCTGGCGATGGGGCTGGCGGCTTTCGGGGTTCAGCAGGCAATACGGGTGCCTCCCGTCAAGGAGGTGACGCTGTTGCTGCCGAATCTGCCCGCTGAGTTTGAGGGCTATCGGCTTCTGCAACTGACCGACCTGCATATCACGCGACTGTTTAATGCTGCCTGGGCCCGCGCCATGGTGGAGCGGGCGATGTCCCTCCGGCCCGACCTTATTGTGGTGACGGGGGATGTGATCGATGGCAGCCTGGAACACCGGCGACATGATGTTGCGCCACTGCGCGGTCTGGCTGCGCCCGACGGCGTCTGGGCCATCACCGGCAATCACGAATATTTCTTTCATCAGGCGATCTGGACGGCGCATCTGGCTTCGCTGGGGCTGCAGCCGCTGCTTAACAGCCATACGGTGATTCAGCGCGGTGAAGCCAGCCTGGTCATTGCGGGTCTGCCTGACGCATCCGCGCCGCGCAGAGACGCGACCGGCCCCGATCTGGCTCGTGCGCTGGAGCGGGTTCCCGAAAACGCCCCCATTATTCTGCTGGACCACCAGCCACGTCATGCCCGCGAGAATGCCGCCCAGGGTGTCGATGTTCAGCTCTCCGGCCATACGCACGGAGGTCTGATTGTCGGGCTGGATCGCCTGTTTGCAAAACCCAACGCCGGTTTTGTTTCCGGGCTTTATCAGGTCGGCGGAATGCAGCTTTATGTCAACAACGGCACGGCGCTCTGGCCTGGCATGGCGATCAGGCTGGGCCGCCCCTCGGAGCTGACCCGGATTACCCTGCGCCGTCAGCCCTGAGGCGATAAAAGCGCCGCCAGGTGCGCATCATCCCGATCGAGACAAAGGAGAACATCATGACCCTGTTATGTACCGCCTGTGGCACCGCCTATCCTGCTTCGGCTACGCATCAGCACTGTAAAATCTGTGAGGATGAACGTCAGTATATTCCGGCTTCGGGTCAGGGCTGGATCCCGTTCGACCAGCTGCGCGCCAGCCATGCCAATAAATGGACGGCACACAGTGAGGCGCTGTTAAGTTTTAAAACCGTGCCCGCTTTTGCCATCGGCCAGCGCGCTTTTCTGCTGCGGACGCCGCAGGGCAACGTGCTGTGGGACTGCCTTGCCAACCTTGATGATGCCACCTTTACGCTGATCGCGGCGCTGGGCGGCATTGATGCCATCGCGATTTCACATCCGCACTACTACACCACGATGCAGGAGTGGGCGGAGGCGTTTAACGCGCCCATTCATCTGCATGCCCGTGATCGGCAGTGGATCGTCCGGGAGAGCCCGCATATCCGGCTCTGGCAGGGCGACTCGCTGACGCTGATGCCGGGTGTGACGCTGTTACGGCTGGGGGGGCATTTCCCGGGTGGCTGCGTGCTGCACCGGGACGAAGGCGACGGGATCATTCTGGCGGGTGATATTCTGCAGGTTACGCCGGGTGCGCATGGCGTATCGTTTATGTGGAGCTATCCGAACATGCTGCCGCTCTCTGCGGCCACGGTTGGTGACATTCTGCAGCGGCTCTCGGGTGTGACATTCGTACAGCTTTATGGCGCCTTTGAAGGTCAGGATATCCTTCAGCAGGCGAAAGAGAAGGTGATGCGATCGGGAGAGAAGTATCTCGCCTGTCTGCAGGATCATCAGGCGTGACACAGTAACCGAACAGCCGCCCCGTCAGGCGACGGCTGTTCCGGTCTTATCAGGCCGTTTTGAACAGCGCGACCAGGGTACGCAACTGCACGGCCCGCCCGGCAAGCTCATCCGCAGAAGAAGCGGACTCTTCAACCAGCACGGCGTTCTGCTGGGTGACCTGATCCATCTGATTGACCGCAATATTGACCTGCGAAATGCCGCTGGTCTGCTCTTCAGTAGAGGAGGAGATATCGCGCATCAGCTGAGAAGTCTGTTCAATCGCGCTGACGCTCTGCTTCACTCTGTCGCCTGCGTTCCGGGCCATCGTGATCCCTTCCTGCGCATGAAGCACCGACTGCTCAATCAGACTCTTGATCTCTTTAGCTGCTGTCGCTGAACGCTGTGCCAGCGCCCGTACCTCTGAGGCAACAACGGCAAAGCCTTTACCCTGCTCTCCGGCACGCGCCGCTTCAACCGCCGCATTCAGTGCCAGAATGTTGGTCTGGAAAGCAATGCTGTCGATTACCGACGTGATCTCTTCAATTTGTCCCGAACTGCCGCGGATTTTGTGCATGGTTTCCATCACCGAATCCATGGCCGAGCCACTGGAGAGGGCCGCCTGCGTCGCAGAATCCGCGCGTTCAGAGGCAAAGCGGGTGTTCTCGGCATTCTGCTGCATGATGGACGCCAGTTGCTCCATGCTGGCAGCCGTTTCCGCCAGGGACGCCGCCTGCTCTTCGGTGCGTGACGAGAGGTCGCCATTGCCGCGGGCAATCTCTTCCGACGAGCTGGCGATGGTCGCGGCGTTGCCTTTGATATCGGAGACCAGCTGGGCAAGACGCTGCTGCATCTGCATCAGGGCATTCAGCAGCTCAGCCATTTCGTTGCTGCCGGACACGGTCAGCTCTGCCGTCAGATCACCGGCGGCGACGCGACTGGCGACTTCCACGGCCTCTCTGACAGGCCGCGTGACCGAACGGGTGATCATCACGGCCAGCAGGATCGCCAGCAGGGCAATCGCCAGAAGGCCGGACAGCAACAGATACTGTGCATGTCGGCGCTCATCGATTTGTGACTGCAGGAGTATCTGCAGCTGGTTGCTGCTCTGACTGCTCAGCATGCCATAGCGATTAATCGCTTCGGTTAAGATACGGACATATTCAACCGGCGTAATCGTGACATTCCCGGTCACAATTGCCCCTTCAGCCTGCTGCAGGGCATTCAGAGCCTGCTGTCTGGCATTCTGCGCCAGCTCCCCGAACATCGCTTTGAGATCCGGTTCAATGGTGAACACCTTATCCATGTTACTGCTGAACTGTGACAGCGCCGTTTTGCCATTATCGATCTGGAAGGCCAGGCGACTGCGATCGGCATCAGAGATGTTACCGCTGGCGATCAGTGAGGCCCCCCCGCCACGGATCTGACCCAGCGTCTCGGTCAGCAGCGGCAGTCGGCTAAAAACACTGACGATCAGCTGGTAGGTATTCAAATCAGCATCCAGTGAGAGCTGATAGTAATCCAGTACATCCTGATTCGTTTCCAGCAGAACCTGAATCAGATGCGTGTGCCGTGCCAGGCTGGTCGCCAGCGTCAGTCGTCCGCCAACCAGATCTTCCTGCAGCTGACGCCACTCCTGATTAACCTGGTCCAGACGCGTTAATGGCTGCGCCTGCTCACTGCTTTGACGCAGATCGGCAGCAATGCTTTCAGATACGCTGTTGATCTGGGTTACTAACGCCAGACGCGGTGGGTTATCCATTCTGTTCTGGCCAATGGCGATGGCGCTTTCTGCCCGATGACGCTGCAGCAGGCTCAGCAGCTGCAGCACTTTTTTCTCAACCGGAATACCGGTGAGTTCAACTTTCTTTGTGTCAATGAGCTGGTTGCCCGTCTGAATAAAGAGAAAAGTGGGTAAAACAAACAGCACCAGTGCAAAGGCTCCCAGTAAAAGGAATTTTGCTGGCAAATTAATCCGGTCGAGTACTTTTTTCATTTTTTTCCGCTCTGATGTGTTAAGCATGCAGGTGATGTCATACCCAAAATGGGTAATGTAATTTTATTTTTACGAATTTTCATTTGCAGCCCATAGCGGTTTGCGCGTAGCACGAAGCCGCCTGAAGGCAATGAAATTTACTTAGTTAAATAAAGGGCTGGATAACAGCAAGAGAGAGTATAGATTGCACCAGGTTATTTTACAGTGAATAAACAGACGATAGTTACAGCCACTTTCACTTAAGCCAAACCGAAAAATAACGATAGATATCAATGTTATGAAAGCTGCCTGATAAATATCACCTGTAAAGCCTTAAGCCAGACTTCAGCATCAACATCTGGAAAATAAAGAAATTAAAGTTAGCCCGGAATCAGCCGATACTAGGTGCCGTATTTTTTCAGGAATAATTATCATTACGGATAAGAGATTAATTTATCCTTCCCGGGCAATTAATATTCAAACCTTTATTACCGGGCAGGCCCTGAAAATATAATAAATGAAATCGTTTTCATTTAATTTAAAGAAGCGTGATGCGTTGAAATAAAAATGAAATAAAGGCAAAAAAAAGCCCCCACAATGTGGAGGCTTTTCAGGGGTTGCTCAAGGCTTAAAAGCTTTCCCAGTTTGCTTTGCTCAGGTCAACGCTCTGCGGTTCAGGCTGACGGCTCTTTTTGGCCGGACGGAAGGCAGAAGCGGTCTGAGGTTGCGGCTGCGGTGCAACACGGCCTGAGCTTTCAACGGTAAAGGTCGAGACCAGCGCCGACAGCGTTTCGGCCTGTTCCTGAAGTGATTTCGAGGCAGATGAGGCTTCTTCCACCAGCGCGGCGTTCTGCTGCGTCACTTCGTCCATCTGGCCAATCGCCTGATGAACCTGCTCAATGCCTTTGCTCTGCTCAGAGGTGGCCGCAGCAATCTCATTGACCAGATCGGCGACCTGCTGGATCGCGTGACGCACGTTTTCGCTGTTTGAACCGACGCTGTTGGCCTGCTCTAACCCGTGCTCAACCTGCGAAACGGACGTGGAAATAAGGTCTTTGATTTCGCGGGCAGCCGACGAGGAGCGTTGTGCCAGGTTACGCACTTCCGACGCAACCACGGCAAAACCGCGACCATGTTCACCGGCACGTGCTGCTTCCACCGCCGCATTCAGCGCCAGGATATTCGTCTGGAAGGCGATGCCTTCAATCAGCCCGGTAATTTCCGAGATTTTGGCCGAGCTGGCGCGAATATCATCCATCGTGGTGAGCATCTGCTTCACAGCCGTTCCGTTCTGGATCGACATGTGGTTAGCGTTATTCGCCAGACCGCTGGCCTGATGCGCGCCTTCAGAGTTCTGCCGCACCGTTTCACTCAGCGTCGCCATGCTTGCCGAGGTCTGCTCCAGCGAAGCAGCCTGCTCCTCGGTGCGGGCAGAGAGATCTTCGTTACCTGCCGCGATCTGCGTTGAACCCGTACTGACCGATTGCGCAGCATGATTCACCGAGAGCAGCGTGCCAGAGACGCGCGCCAGCAGCTGATTAAACGCCATGGCCGTCTGGCCAATCTCATCCTTACGGCTGACATCCGCAGTATGCGTCAGATCAAGCGTGTGGCTGACCTGGGTCATGGTATTGACGATGCCAGAGAGGCTTCTTTTGATGCCCATGATCACCTTAACGGAGAAGGCAGCCAGAATCAGGATCACCAGTAATGATCCCCCCGACATCGCCCACAGGGTCTGGGTGTAGACGCGTTTGTTTTCAGCACGCAGCTGTTCGCCGATGTCGATGTTCAGCTGAATCTGACGGGTGAAGTCCGCTTCCATTTTACGGGTTGCAGCGCCCACACCATTTTCACTCTGCAACAGTGGCAGGGTGACCGCGTCATCATGAGCGCGCGATGCGGCAAGGAAAGCCGGCAGCGCACTGCGCACTGCATCCAGATTCCTGTTGGCCTGTTCTGTCATCGCCTTGTCTTCATCGCTGGAGATGTCATTGGCCATGTAATAATCGTTCAGCGATTTAATCTGCTGCAGCAGATTATTAATGCGCTCTTCTGCAGCGGGGAACTTTGTCTCATCGCTGGTGCTGTGATAGCGGTAAAGAGCAATGCCTAACTGATTGGTTACGCTGATCGATTTATTCAGATCGCGAATACTGGGTATCGCGTTCACCTGCACATATTCAAAACGGGACTGAAAACCCGAAATCACAGATAACGAGATAATCACCAGTGCAATCAGTGACATTGCAAGCAGTGAGAAAATCATTACCAGACGCTGTGTAATAGTCATAAAGAACCCCTGGGGAGAAAGAATAATTTGAACAAATGTTAATGCTGGATCGTTCTTATCGGCTTTTTTCAGCGGCGCTTTACTTGATCGCGGGAGATATATTTTTTTATTTTTTCTTGCGCCTGACGCAGAGTGAACTAACAACGCAAAAAGGCTGATTCTTATTCTCTTTTAGCGTTAACATATTATTTACATCCCGCCATCCATGCTCACTTTCCTCCCTTAACTCTTTATCGTTATATGCAGCAACAATGCCGGATATAAGCACTGAATGTCAGTTGTGGCGATCTGATAATAACGTGGCTGATTTAACAGCAGTGCTCAGGTAATCGGCAACGCTAAGCCTGCTCATCTCCTGGAGAGGGTACGCGGCGGCTGTCAGCGGCAGAACGCGACAGCGAAATCCTGCCCTGTCAGCGCGCTCAGCAGCCTCAGGGCAGGGCAAATCGCGTTGTGGCGGGAGCACCTGCAACTCGGATTTTAGCCATTTGTGGCAGGGCCAGATTAAATTAGTGAATTGACTGGCGGAATGCTGATTCTGGTCTATGCTCACTGGCCCGACCAGGTTTTAACCTGCCGGACAGCACTAACGCTTACAATAAAAAAAGGTAGTCATCATGGATTTAGCCACATTTGAAACCAGAACCGGTCTTTGGCCACACATGCAGTTTACGGATGTTGAATATGAAGCATGCAGCAGTGGCGTTGAGATCTACGCCATTGATGTCACCCGTCAGACCAAGAGCAAGCTGTTTATCTGCCGCGTTGCAAACGAACAGCAGGCGGCCTCGCTGACGGCACAGTTTAAAGAGTGGTTACCGAAAATTAAGCTGAAAAAACGCAAAGTGGCTCTGAATATGGCCCGCACGGGCTGCGAGAAGAGCTATTCTGCCAGACCGAACTACCAGGACCGCGCCGGGTTGCGTCAAAGCAGCGTCAGGGCCTGATTGCGGCCTCAGCCTGTCTCTGCAGGCAGGCTGAATGCCTGATGGTGCTGCGGTGCGCGCTAATTGCGCGCCGCAGGAACCTGAAACAGCCGGCACTCACCCGGTTCGGTGGAGATATCACGGAATGTCGTGATATGGATCTCTATCCAGACATTCGCCGCTCGCATGGTGTGAGGTGTGTTGTGCAGGTCCAGCTGCGTGACAAAGTCCCGGGTGCTGATCGTACACAGCCCCTCGCTATCCCGCCTCATCGCCTCTCTGAATGCGATCCAGACGGCATCATCCTGTTGCATTGCATTGCCCCCGCAACGTCTCACCACCATTAACTGTATATATAAACAGTATAATTATTCCCGGAGTCGGTCAAGCCTGTCTGGTTTTCGGCTGCGGAGGACGCCCTGCCCTGCCATTTTTATCCGTGTCCGCCAGCGAAACGGGACTTTAATCCAAATCTTAGAAAACGTTTTCATTGACGTTTAACACATTGATTAACCTGAAAATGCATTAAAGTGATCATTCTAATCATCTGATATCAAACTAAAAAAACGGTTAACCGCAGCGGCATTCAGGCCGCTTTTGCCCTATCTTTAAATGGCTCTGTAACGAAATCCACTTCCTTTACAGAGTGATCTGACTCCTACCCTTGCCCCCTTAAACAGGGGGCACTTTTTCAGAGAGTGCAGCAGCAGAGATCACGTTTCACCGGCCAGCGTAAAAGGGCTGGTGAAAGCAACCTGTAAACATCCGATTAACCAGCGCCTCACCAGGGATGCTGTGTCATTATAATAATGCGCTATATCTTCTGTTCGCCCCCGCTTTAACGGGGGGGCTTTTCTGCTTTATTACAATTGCCTGATCGCTCTCCCGGGAAAATGGCGATTAATGCCTCTTAACCCGGGCGGGATTCATAGCGATATTAATACCGAAAGCAGAACAGCATAATCATTTCAGTTGTGCCCTTAACCCCCGAAATATCTGTGATATTGTTAATAAGTCTCAACTGCCATGCGAGTCCGCTTATGCTCTCCACCCTTATTTACCGCAGCCAGCTTGCGGGTTCTGTCTCGCCGGGGAAACTGCAGGCGCTGGTGGAGCGTGCCAGTGTTAAAAACGCCGAGGCCGAGGTCACCGGGATCCTGCTTTATGACGGGCAGCACTTTTTTCAGGTGCTGGAGGGGAGCGTTGAGAATGTCCACACGGTTTTTCAGCGAATCAGTCAGGACGATCGGCATTTTAATCTGATCGAGCTGATGCGTGACTACGCCCCGGCACGGCGATTTGGTCACGCCGGCATGGCCCTGTTTGATTTGCGTGACTATCAGGAGCATACCGTGGTGGAGGCTCTGCTTGACCGGGTCACGCTTAATGAGGAGCGTATCCGGCATGATCGGGTCGTCAAATTCCTGCGTTCGTTTGTTGAAGGACGGGATAAAGAGACCTTTATTGAGATTGAACCAGCCAGTCAGTGGACACTGACCACTCCCTCCTCCTCCGCTGTACCGCTTTCCTGCCCGCCGGCCGCCGATCAGCGCTGTGAGTTTGCGCTGCAGCCGATTGTGGATGCCACAAATCGCCAGATTGTTTCCTGTGAAGCCCTGATCCGCGGTCAGCATGGCGCTTCACCCGCCGACTATTTTTCTCAGCTACCGGAAAGCCAGCGCTATCAGGCCGATCTTCACTCCAAGACCTATGCTTTCCGGCTGGCCGGACAGCTTGGCCTGGGCGATCAGACCCTCTCCGTTAACCTGTTGCCTATGTCACTGGTGATGATCGAGGGGGCGGTCGATCATCTTCTTCAGCAAATCCGGCTGCAGGGATTGCGACCGGAGCAGGTCGTGGTAGAAGTCACTGAAGATGAGGTCATCTCACGCTTTGACGCCTTTCAGTCCGCAGTGCGCCAGCTGAAAGCGGCCGGCATCAGCCTGGCGCTCGACGATTTTGGCGCCGGTTTTGCTGGCCTGTCTCTGTTAGCCGATTTTCAGCCCGACAAAGTTAAAATCGATCGCAAGCTGATCACTGATATTCACCGCAGCGGCCCGCGTCAGGCGATTGTGCTGGCCATCCTGAAATGCTGTCAGGCGCTGGAAATCACGGTCATCGCAGAAGGCGTTGAAAAAATTGAAGAGTGGCTCTGGCTTGAAGGTGCCGGGGTTCGCTATTACCAGGGTTTTCTGTTTGCGCGCCCTGCCCTCAACGCCCTGCCTGCCGTCAGCTGGCCCTCACGACGCCCGGCGTAATTCCGCCTGACTTCCGCTTGCACGCTGCCGTTTTGCTCATAATTTGATGCGGCTCACACCGCTTCGCTGCAAAGAGCAAAAGCTGTGCCATGCTTGATCCATCTGACAGCCATCTGGCCAACAGATATTCATCAGATCCCTGGATAATCACCGAGTTGGGAGAATCACCATGAACGAAGATCGCATTGGCGGTAACTGGAAGCAGTTCAAAGGTAAGGTTAAGGAAAAATGGGGCGATCTCACGGATGACGATATGACCGTTGTGGAAGGGAAGCGCGATCAGCTGGTCGGTAAAATTCAGGAACGTTACGGCTACGAGAAAGATCGTGCCGAGCAGGAAGTGAAAGAGTGGGAAGATTCCAACAAGTATCACTGGTAATCCCCTTTTCCCGCCGGGCGTTTACGCGCCCGGTGCCTGCCCTTTTCTCTCACAGATGTTAACGACCCGCCCCGCCGTGCAACACCCGATACATTATGGAAATGATTGTTTCTTTATTCATCGCTGGCGCGCATACTACGCTGACTTCCCTGGTGATGGGAGCCCAACCTTACGGATACCAATCATGCCTCAACACTCTACCGACACGATATGTGCGCTTGTCGGTGTTCTTCCTGAAACGCTGAGACGCTGGCGCCGCGCCGGGTTGATTACGCCACCGGATGCTGGCGGTTATTCAGATAATCAGCTTACGCGTGCCCTCTATGTGCGGGATATGACGTCAGGCGGCCATACGCTTTTCGATATCCATGCAGCGCTTAACTGGCCCAGTGTTACGCTGCCCGGCGGCTGGGCCTGCCGGGAAGAGGATATGCTGCAGCTGCTCTCTCAGAGCTCAGACGAGGATATTCATCGTGAGTTGCGGATGATGAACATTGACTACTGTGGCGATGATTATGTGAACTGCTACCTGCGCCCGCTTAATCTCTGGCTGCGTACTGACGTCAGCGAAGGGGCAGCGCAGCGTCTTGAGCGTTTTCACACCGCCGTGGTGGGTCAGTGGGAACGCCTGGCGCAGGCCGCCAGACGACGCAGCACCATCCCGCTGTTCCTTGAAGCGGTCAGCGTGACGGATGAGACAGAGATCTGGATGGAAGCGATACGGCTCAACGGACAGGGATTCCGGGTTGAAGTGGCCGCCGAGGCGTCAGGCGTGCCTGCCGTGGCGAATCACCGCTTTGAGCACCATCTGATGTGGTGTGGCGACGGAATTACGCCATCCATGAAGGCAATTTTTCAGTCCAGTCTTGAGGCAGGCGATCCCGTCATGCTGACCGGAACAGACACCCGCGTGAAACTGCCTGAAAACACCCTCTCCGCCAGCGCCTGATTCCATGACTTCTTTTGCCTGCCCGCCATCAAAAAGGCGGAAACAGCCTTCGCCATTTCCGCCCTGCAGCTATCAGTGATGCTCAAGCGTACGCGGACCGCCGATGGCAATCGGAATGCGACGCGGTTTCTCGCTCTCCGGTATCTCCTGAATCAGATCGATACGGAGTAATCCCTCAGCCAGACTGGCTCCGGTGACCTTCATATGCTCCGGAATGGAAAAGTTCAGCTGGAAGTCGTGACGCGCTATCCCGCGATGGATCCAGCCGCCGCTCTCTTCCCGGGCCTCGCCTGTCGATTCCTGCGACGCTTTTTCCCTGTGACCGGCGATGGAAAGACGCCCGCCACGTAACTCGATCTCCAGCTCATGCTCTTTCCAGCCAGGCGTGCTGACGGTCAGCGCATAGTGGTTATCCTCCACGCGCTGCAGATCATAAGCGGGAACGGAGGTGACCGGGCTGTCACCCGTCAGCTGACTGAACAATTTATCGATGCGGCTGAAGCGGTCTGAAAAAACGGAATCAGCCAGCGAAGGCAAAACTGAAAAGGGTTGTAGTGACATCGTGATAATCTCCTGAACAGGTTCATCCAAAAGTTCATCTGACCGGTTTCAGATTCCCGATCACCTTCAAAATAGGGATTAGCGCTACATTTTCAAGCCGGGAAATAGATTTTTTTCCGCTTCTCCGGATCCTGTTATCACCGGGAGTCAAATCAGGATAGCGGGCTGCCGCTATTTTTTATTCTGCGGTGCAAGAACGAAATGAGGATGACGGCCGGCCAGCAGCAGCAGCAACTCATATTCACCCTGACTCAGTAACGCAGGATTGGCTGCAGCTTCTTTCGTCTGCCAGACGCGCAGACTGAGGTCGAAACGCTCTGCGGCGCTCTGCTGTGACAGCCCGGCGGCCAAACGAAGTTCACGCACATTACTCTGAACAGCCACAGGCGGCTGAGGGGGACGATTAACCAAAAAGGACTCCTTCAACATGATGAAACCGCAAAGGCGCAGCGCTTCGCCTGTATAAAGCGAAGCGACCCGGAAGTGGCCCTGCGAATTGACCTGAGAATAATTGACCATTTTAAATAAATGTCAAATTCCGGATTCTGCATTCCGGCAGGATTTCTTTGTAAACGAAACGGGTAATTCTGCCCCGCCGGCGACTTTTCTATTTTTTTAGAGTGCCTTATTGCGCCAGCCAGGAATAGTCCTGATATTTGACTTAAGCGCGATTCAGGGATTAATCCGCTAGCTCAATGCCTCACTCTTCATCACGATAGCTGTTTAGCCTGAGGATGCTGCTCAGCAGGCACCATCAAAAATACGAGGAGGATAATAAATGAAAAATCCTATCCAGCGTCGCTCACCCGACGATCTGTCACGGGTAGAGATCCGTGAACAGTGGCAAATCACTTACTGGACTCAGGAGCTGAAGACGACTCAGGAGAGGCTGACACGTGCGATTCGCGAACAGGGATCGCTGACCGAACAGGTGCGTGCGTGGCTGGAGCAAAACCCGCCACCCCGGCGTCCGTTACAGTCCCGTAACGGCATCAAACGTTAACCTGATTACTGCCTGACGTGCTGCGTCAGTGGCAGCCCGGCGGCGGATTGGCCTGCCTCAGCCATCACAATGGCGACAGGTTATCTCTGCCGGAGTAACCCGGTTTTCTGCTTTTACCAGTCATATTAACAGGTTATCTTTCTCACCCGTCTCTGCTCAGCGACGCGGTTCCGCAGCCTGTCGCGGCTGCAGGGTTCAGACTGACTTAGCAAAACCATTCACGCTCCTGAATGCATATTGTTCTGCTGCCCTGAAATAAATATTAAAAAGTCTGAAATCACGCGTTTTCTGAAAATGACAACAACATGTAAATATTAACGCCTCTCTTCGATTAAATTTTCGAATCGTAAACACGCTTTTAATGCGTTAAAGAAAATATTAAGAGACAGCTGCCGCAGAGTCACCTATCATTCAACGGAAAATAAAAAATACGCTATATTTACTGCCGCCTGATCGACATTTCAAACGGGACAGTTTTCTTTTTCGCTCCGTAATCAACCGGTGCGGGGTATACACACATGCTTAAGAATTTAAACGGCGATGATGAACGCAGAAGCCGTGCTATACAGGCGTTGCGCAGTCCTGATGAAAGTCGCGATGACGTCCTGCGGAAATTTGTCCGTCTGGCGAGTCAGGCACTGGGCATTCCGGGCAGCTTTATCTCTGTTCTGGATGATGAGTTTCAGACCGTGCAGGCCTCACACACATTTAATCTTCAGCGCTCGACGCGTGAAGATTCTCTCTGTCGCCACGTGGTCGACAGTAACACGCCTATGGTCGTGCCCGACACCTGGCACGACCCGCGTTTTGTCAGGCATCCCCTGATCACCGGCGCACCCTTTATTCGCTTCTATGCCGGCGTGCCGCTGAAAACGCGCGATAACATTATTCTGGGTACGCTGTGTGTGACCGACACCGAGCCGCATGTGTTCACCTCTGACCAGGTCATCACGCTGACCCTGCTCTCCACGCTGGTCATGTCTTTTCTGGAAGCCTGGCATGCGGCCGGGTTTGTCGATCCGGTAACCGGACTGCCTAACCGCCAGCGTCTGATCCGGGATTTGCAGTATCTGGCCGTGGCGGGCGACATCACACCCCGCCGCCTGGTCCTGATTGATTGCATTGATATGTCACGAGCCTATGAACTGGCCCGCACGATGGGAATGGGTCCGGTTGAAAGCCTGCTGAAAGATATGGCCACCCTGCTGCCACTGCGGCTGCGTCCGGCGGTGGGCGAAATGCTCTATACCGTGGCCACCGGGCGGTTTGCCATCCTGACACGGGCAGACAGCCGCCTGAGTGCCGCCTGGGTGGCCGGTCGTCTGGAGGGTATCAGTGCAGATGTGGATGATGGACTGTCGGTCGCGCTGACACCGCACACCGGCGAAGCGGGCTTTGTGGCCAGTCAACTGTCGGCACCTGAGGTATTACGTCGCGCCGTCAGTGCCCTGAACGATGCGGTCGGACTGGGGCTGCCCTCGCAGCGCTATGACGCCGAGGCGCAGACGCAGCATGCTGACGATTTACTGCTGATGAACGATCTTAAAGCTGCGCTGCGCGACAACGTCGGGCTCTATATGGTTTACCAGCCGAAAATCTGCCTGCAGAGTGGCAGACCGGTGGGGCTGGAAGCGCTGATCCGTTGGCAGCATCCTACCCGGGGTGAACTCTCGCCAGGTGCCTTTATCCCGCAGGCTGAACAGACCGAACTGCTCTCTGTGCTGACGGCCTGGATTATCGATCAGGCGGTAGCCCGCCTGAGGCGGCTCAGGAATAGCTGCATCCAGCTGCCGTTAACGATTAACGTCAGCGTGAACGACTTCTCGCAGGAAGGCTTTGCTTCAGCACTGGAAAGCAAGCTGGTCAGGGCTAAGCTCCCCACCTCACTGCTGGGCATTGAGTGTCTGGAAACTGAACGTATCCTTGAAAGCCCTGATGCCCTGCGCGGGCTGGAGAGACTCAGAGAATGTGGATTTACGATTTCGCTGGATGATTTTGGCTCGGGCTACAGCAATATCAGTTATCTGCGCCGGATGCCGCTGGATGTTATCAAGCTGGATCGCTCCCTGATCAGCGAGCTCTCTTCCGATACTGCCTCACGCATCATTGCCCGCAGCATCATCGCCATGCTGAAAGAGCTGGACTACACCGTGCTGGCTGAGGGGGTCGAGTGTCCCGATGCGGTGACCTCGCTGACAGAGTATGGTTGTGACCAGGCACAGGGCTACTTCTATTCCAGACCGCTGAACGAAGAAGCGCTGGATCACTGGCTCAACTGGAAGCTGCGCGGAGAGCCCTGCTGAGTGACCGCCTGCACGTACCGGATCTGTCAGCCGGAACGTCACCCGACAGCCGCTGCGCTTAGTGCTGCCTGCCCGTGTGCACGCCGTGCTACAGTCAGTAAGGAAAGATGAAACATTTTTTAAACAGTGTTAGCGTGTGCGCTATATTCACCTAAAGCGGAGCTGCACATGCTGACTACCATTATATACCGCAGCCATATTTCCGATGATTTTCCGGTCAGAACCCTGCCTGAGATGGTCGATCACGCCAGCGAAATCAACACTGCGCACGACGTAACAGGCATCCTGTTATTCAACGGCACACACTTTTTTCAGTTGCTTGAGGGGCCGGAAGCGGGCGTTCAGGCAGTCTATCAGCGCATCTGTGCCGATCGCCGGCATCATAATGTCGTGGAGCTGATGCGCGACTACGCACCTTCCCGCCGGTTTGGTAATGCGGGTATGTCGCTGTTTGACCTGCGTGAACATGACCGCTCGTCGCTGCTCCAGGCGGTGCTGGACAAAGGGACCTCGAAATATCAACTGACCTATGATGATCGGGCACTGCAATTCCTGCGGACTTTTGTTGAGTCACGCGAGAAGGAGAACTATTACGAGGTTCTTCCGCCCGGTTACTGGGAATTCATTTCAGAGCATAACGAGGTGCCGGATTCCCGCCCTGAAACAGAAGGCGTCAGTTTCCGCCCGGTCGTCGATCCGCTGGCTCGCAAGGTTACCGCGATTGAAGCCACTATTGTCAGAGCGGCGTCCTCCGATGCAGCCTCAGACGCCCAGCTTCACGCTGACGATCTGGAGACCCTGAAAAAGACATTCGCCCATGCAGGTCAGGTCTGCCCTGATGGCATGACGCTCTACGTCAGCCTGCTGCCGATGACGCTGGTGGTGATACCCGATGCCGTCACGCAGATTGTGGCCGCCATTCAGCAGGCGGGGCTGGTGCCGGAGCAGGTGGTCATCGGCGTGAGCGAAACGGCAGTTATCTCGCAGCTGGCCGCCTTCTCTGAAGCGGTTCGTGCGTTGAAAGCTGCCGGGATCAGCCTCTCTATCGACAATTTTGGAGACGGCTCCGCCGGGCTTTCGCTGCTGACCCACATTCAGCCGGACCGTATTCGTATCGACGCCGGGATCACCCGCGACGTTCACCGTAGCGGCCCCAAACAGGCGGTGGTTCAGGCAATTATCAAATGCTGTTCTGCGCTGGAAATCACCGTAATCGCAGCCGGTATCGTCCAGGCCGAGGAGTGGATGTGGCTGGAGGCGGCTGGTGTGATCAACTTCCAGGGCACCCTGTTTGCTGCCGCTGGCCGTTACCAGGCTGAATCGGTCGCCTGGCCGGAATACCGGGAGGCGATGTAACGCAACCTGCCTGAACAGCAACAGAGCGGCTGGCGCGCCGGCCGTTTTGTTGCCTCACTCCTGACAGTCCTCACACAGTTCACTGATTCACTTCCCTGCCCCGTCTCCTGCCCCTGACCTGCTATATGAGCTTTTTACAGCTTGACGTTTTGACAGCGTATTTCTGACCAGACAGGCACAGGAATGAGGGATAACCACTATAGCGAGTAATGTTGCTTCCCTGCTGCCTGCATAAAGGCAATTTGTTGCATATTTACACACCGGCAAAGGCGTAATGTGCCAGATATCCACTATAGCGAGTCAATCGCTGCACAGCTCAGCATCAGTAACCACTGTAGCGAGTAATGGTGCCAGTGAGAGTTCCTGCTCAGGCGGTTCAGCGACGGGAAACAGGCCAGCAACCACTATAGCGAGAAGACTCCTCAGGCAGGAGGCTTGTTTACTGTTGCAGGGACTCTCTGAGGCCATTTTGGGTGCATCGGGCCTGTCATGCGGGTCAGTTCTGTGGCGGTAAGTCTTAAGGGAACCACTATAGCGAGTGATGACTGAGGCAGAGCATCGTCTTGATATTTTTCTTGAAGCCTTATCTGACAGGGAATATAACAATAGTAAGCGCTCACATACAAGGTAAGCCGCTAAAAGGGGGGGTCGGGCAGAAACAGTAACAACCACTATAGCGAGTAAACCTCACCTGCCTGTTTCCGTTTGGCAACCACTGTAGCGAGTGTGTTTACCCCTTAAAACGCTATTATCTGATCATTAACTCACCGCTTTAGCGATAAAACAACCTGATAACCACTGTAACGAGTAGCTCACACGAGAGGAAGAGCATGGGAATGGCACGATTAGCTTCGAAAACAGAAAGGGTAACCACTATAGCGAGTAAGTGAAGCGCGCGCTGCGCGATAAATACCTGCCCTGCCCCGCTTCTTCTGAGGCATGAAGACGTCCAGCCGGATAACCACTGTAGCGAGTAAAGCAGAGAAATCTCTGTGTCAGACGTACTCATCATCACCTTTAACAGAAGAGCAACCACTGTAGCGAGTTAACACTGGCTGCGTCGGTTAAAAACGACACAAGGCAGATTAGGTGGAGGCCACAGCGATTGAGCGGGATCTTTGAGCGGGCAGCGGGTGGATAACCACTGTAGAGAGTAACGTAACTCGCTACAGTGGTTGGGTCAGGCCTTCCTGACATCCCTACTCTCAGGCCGCGAGCGGAAAGGGCTATCACAGGGAACGAGGCGTGCTAACGTCTGAAAATTATTGCTTTTTTTGCTTCCTGATTTTGTTCAGCAGCTCTTTCTCCTCACGTGACACCATCACCAGCTCGCTGCTCTCCTCTTCCATCACGGCTTCAGGCTGGCCGACATCAATAACAGTCGGATCGTTGTAGAGATCGTCGAACTCATCCATTTCGTCATCGATCAGACCAGACTTGCTGAGCGGCAGCTCGGCCGGGCGCAGCTTGGGGTGACGGTAATGGACCCAGAAGTAAACCGATGAGCCGCGCCGGGTTTCTGTGTAGTCAAGGTATCCAATCTCTTTCAGCTGCTCCATGGCCTTTCTGACGGTGGCGTTCTGGGTGATCACACGCGAAGTGAGGTTAAGTCTGGCACGCAGCCGGGCCATGGATATCGGCGCCGGTTTAGGCGGAAGACTCTCAATGAAGGTGTAGAGCGCCTGGGCCGACTCTTTACGTGCCAGCTCATTGATGGCTTTCAGCTGCAGCAGGACTTTCCTGTCGAACTGGTAGAGCTCAAAGATTTTGGGATCGGCCTGTAAGGTGACCGTGTCCTTTTTGATGCTGTATTTGGCAGACTGCACCAGATGCGTGGTGTAGTTCTCGCCACCCTTGCTGGTAAATGTCAGCGTATTGGAGGCAATACGGGTCAGGGAAGCATCCAGACGGCTTCTGAGCTTCGAGGAGAGACGCACAGAGGGTATGCCACACAGTTTGGCGAATTCAACGAAAGAGAGCGTTACCGTGTCTCCCAGACACTCATGCGTGGCGAAGGCACGGATGATCCCCACCCAGGTTTTGAAATCGTTATCCATATCCAGGCGGGCACCCAGAATCTTGATGTTGTCATACCCTTCCGAGCGGACCAGGGATAACTGTTTAAGATCCTGTGTCACATCCATGGCATTCATCTGGTTTTTCTGACTGCGCGCCGTGGATTTCAGCGTCGGAACAAACAAGCCAAGTCGCATCAGCGCGACCGGCTGAACGGTGTTATTGCTGTTAGGCGTGAGAGTAACAACCTCGCCAGTGCGTTTGTCTGTTTCGCTAAATGCATCCGCTATGTTCAGGATATCGGGTTCTTTTCTTGGCATCAGGCAGATCCGTGTTATGAACAGGCAACAGCCGCTGTTACTCGATACAGTGGATACTATCACTCACTATAGCGGTTAATCTACTTACCGCAGTGGTTATTTCTCTCACCACAGTGGTTATCTTACTCGCTACAGTGGTTGCTGACAGGGCCTTAAGCCAGCGCTGTCAGGGCCTGGCCTGCTACAGGGATCTTTCAGGAACTATTAATGATCTTATGAGGATCGCTTACTGGATCGAATCGGTGGATAAACGTGTAAAAACGGGCTGTTAAACGTTCATTTTCAGAAAATCAGATCAGCCACCAGCCTCATATATTCAGAGCCAGCCTGAAAACAGGCTGTAGCTGATAGCACTGCTGTTTATCCACCGCTACCAGGGCCGTCTACTCGCTACAGTGGTTGTTCACTACTCACCAGCGCGGTTACTTCTCTCGCCATAGTGGTTGTTATGCTCTCCGCAGTGGTTGTTTTTCTCGCTATAGTGGTTATTGATCCCCTCTCAGGCCTTGTGTCACAAGGCTCAGGCAGCTGCGGGGATCTGTTTAGGATCTCAATTTGATCTATTGAGGATCGACCAATTGGATCTGGCCTGTGGATAACGGGGATAAAAAGACCCAAACCAGACGCTATTCCCGTCTCAAATGAAACTGCTTTTCTGCCGTGATTCAGCGTTAAGCCGTTTCAGCAAACATGACCAGACCCAAAGCCTGACACAGGAGGGTTTAAACAAACTCACCGAAAAACAAAAATTATCGTCAGCGGGGTTTCCAAAGCCTGACACAGGAGGGTTTAAACAGGCTCACTGAAAAACAAAAATTAACATCAGCGGGTTTCCCGGGTGAGTACTGCGCTTAAGTTGTCGATCAGCCATCAACTTTTTCTGAAGAGAAAAAACGTAAACTCACCCTGAAAAAATTCAATTAAGGTATTGATTTATATGATTTTATTTTAATTTTTCATGATGAAAACACCGTGAATCATTGCGATATTCAACTGACATGCAATGAAAAACTTTTGCCGGTAAAGGGAAATTACACAGCAGTAAAGTAAAAGTCAGAATGCGAGAGCAGAGTGATTGCCAGAAGAAGAGAAGTTCAGGCTTACCAGAAAAGAATCCGATCAACAGCGCAGTAGTCAATTCGGGTCTGGATAAAAAGGCGGGAATTTATCTGCATATCATTTGCTATTGAATACATTCAGCTAAGAAAATGAAGTGCGGGATCTCAGAGAGGACGGTTTTAACCGCCCTGATCCTTATCCCGCCTTCCGGTTAAACTCCCCCCTTTTTCATCCGGCCAGAGCCGTTTCGCGGTAAGAATGCAGATTACGGCCTGGCATTTTAACCAGACGCTCGCGGTCGCCCTCCTGAGGGATCATGCCGTCGCTGACGTAGCGTTCGGCCATAATGCGCATTTCATATGCCATACACACAGGCATGAAGTTCGCCATACTGGCCTCAAAGCCGCCCGGATCATCGCCTCCATAAGCAATGGGGCGGCCCAGCACCTCAGTCCAGATCGCAGCCACATCAGCGCCGGTGAGGATGTCAGGCCCGACTATATTGATTGTCTTAACAGGCAGTTTCCCCGACGCCCGATCGCGACGAATCAGTTCAATGGCAGCTATTTCAGCAATATCACGGGCATCAACCATAGCCACCCATTTGGAACCGATGGGCGTCGGATAAACAGACCGCAGGATGGTGGCGCTGAAGCCCAGAGTTTCAGGCATACGCTCTGCGCCGAACTTTACAGCAAAGTGAGGCACGTTTACGGCCTTATCAGCATCAAACCCCGACAGGTAAACGACCCGGTCAATTCCGGCTTCCCGGGCTACATTTAGCGTGATCAGGGCCTCAGTGAATTCATCCCCGGTGACAGCATTCAGAAGAAAAAGCGTGTCTACACCAGCGAAGGCTCTACGCAGAGAATCGATATCAAGCAGATCTTTTTTTAAAGACGTCCACGCCGGTTGCAAAGCCCGAAGGTAAAATGCTTCGTTGAATTCATCTGTAGCAGATATAAGACGGGCTGGTTTATGCCATAAGAAAGAGAAAGGTTAAAACTGATGATCATCCCCGAAACCAGACGCCTTATCACATCGCACGCACTGTGCTTACAGCTTCTTCGCCTCTGGTAGTGATCTGGTTGACGCCGGACACAACGGCCTACAAAACAACGTTTTACTCCCCCGCCTTCTTGCTGCGCTGTCAGGCAGGTTTAACTAAGAAAAGGATTTTTGTAAACGATTACGCCGCTGAATAAAATTGTGAGGTTCGCCTTTCAGTAAGCGTGGTTCAGAATTCATTGCCGGTCTGAACAGCAAAATGGAAAAGCACCCTGTCTGACCATGCACAACTGCAATTTTCACCAGGCGATTTCACAGTTTACTTATTGATAAATAATAACTATTTTACGATTTTCATGATGAAAACACCCTTCTCACGGCGTTGCCTGCATCGGAACGCCACATCATAAAGACGCTCAGAGCTGGCTGTATCCTACAGAAAATGCCCGCGCCATCACTCCGCTCCCTTCTATACCCTGCCTGATTTCCCGACGATTTCTTATCGTCTGCACTGAAAAATCCAGGTTTTTGGCATTTTTCTAAAAAATTGGCAGATATGCGCTTTTTGTGTAGTATGCCAAAAAACATTAAATCAGAGGGGCTTATGAAGCGTGATTATGGTGGCGTGCTGGAAATGGCCACGCGCGCCAATTCCATGTTACATGGACTGAGTAACCATATTGAGCAGCAGCGTCAGGAGTTTAACCAGACCGGTTTTTACCAGACCTTCTCACGTAATGCCGTTGCCAATATGCCTTTGCTGAGCAAGCACGCGGTCGTCGCGGCTATCGGGGATATGGAAGCTGCAGGCTACCAGTTTGGCAAAAAACAGACGGGCAGTACCTCGCAGTATGCACTGACCATTCAGAACGTCGTCGACATTTATCAGCACCGTAAAGTGCCGAAATATCGCGACCGCCACGACGGCCCCTTTGTCGTCTTTGTTGTCAGCCTTAAGGGCGGGGTCTCTAAAACGGTCAGCACCGTTACGCTCGCCCACGGTATGCGCGCGCACCCCTCCATGCTGCATAACGATCTGCGCATCCTGGTTATCGACCTGGACCCGCAGGCATCAAGCACCATGTTCCTGAGTCATACCAACAGCGTGGGTTCCGTTCTGGAAACGGCCGCTCAGGCGATGCTCAACGATCTCGATGCAGACCAGCTTCGCGAACAGTTCATCAAACCTACCGTCATGCCTGGCGTGGATGTTATCCCGGCGTCAATTGACGATGGCTTTGTGGCCAGCGACTGGGAAGAGCTGGTTGCCGAACACCTGCCGGGGGTCGCGCCATCCGAAGTTTTACGCCGTAACGTCATCGATCGTCTGGCAGGTGATTACGATTTTATCTTTCTCGACACCGGCCCGCATCTGGATTCCTTTATGCTAAACGCGATCGCAGCCAGTGATGTGCTGCTGACGCCTACGCCACCGGCCCAGGTCGACTTCCACTCCACGATGAAGTATCTGACCCGCCTGCCGGAAATGCTGGAGCGTATAGAATCTGAAGGCGTTGAACCGCGACTGAAGGCAAATATCGGCTTCATGTCAAAAATGACCTCTAAACACGATCACCTGACTTCACAAAGCTATGCGCGGGAAGTCTTTACGAAATCGATGCTGGACTGCAGCTTACCGCGCCTGGATGGATTTGAACGCTGCGGTGAATCTTTTGACACAGTGATCAGCGCCAACCCCTCCTCGTATCCGGGCAGTGCCGATGCCCTGCGTAAAGCGAAATATGAAGCTGAGCAGTTCTCAAGGGCGGTATTTGATCGCATCGAATATATCAGGAGCACCCTGTGAGCAAACCTATACAGCGCATTGGCCGCAAATTTGGCGACTCCGCGATAGCAAGCATGATCGACAGCAGCAGCCAGTCGCGGACTTTTACGCTGAAATCGGGCGCGAAGGCGACCTTTGTGCGTCAGCTGATCCCGCATGACGATATCGAAACCCGGACCAGCGTAGACCCGGCCATTAACGGACGGGACCAGAGCAGCCTGACACCGGAGTCGCTGCAGGAGATCACCCGGACCATTACCCTGCAGCAGTTTTTCCCGGCCATTGGTCGCGTGAACGGTGACAAAATTGAGATCATGGACGGTTCCCGCCGCCGCGCCGCCTGCATTCTGTCGGGAGCCAGTCTGGAAGTCCTGGTAACCGCCGATGCGCTGAGCCTCGCGGATGCGCGTCAGCTGGCCGCGGATATTCAGACAGCAAAAGAGCATAACCTGCGCGAGCTGGGACTGCGCTTTATGCTGATGAACGAGAACGGCATGAGCAAATCAGAGATTGCTAAAGCCGAAGGCATCTCTAACGCCAAAGTCTCCCGCGCGTTCCAGGCGGCTGCCGTACCCGCCGAATTTATCGGCCTCTTCCCGGTGGTATCGGAACTGACATTGCAGGACTACCAGTTACTGCTCGACGTCTGGGAGGAAGCAAAGGCGGAAGCCGCAGACATCACGGAACTGGTCAGCAGGATTGAGCAGCAGCTGGAGGCTGAGGGTTCACTGCTGAGCGCAAATGCAGATGAGAAAAAAAGTGCCATTCTCAATGCCTTTAAAAGCGCCCGTCGCCAGTTAAAAAAGCCCGCGCCGGTCAGCAAAACGGTGACGGAAAAACTGGCCACCTTTACCACAGCAAACACCTACGCGCGCCGTAAAACCAATGACGAGAAACGCACCGTACAGTATGAATTCAGTCGTCTGCCGAAAGAGATCGCTGAGCAGATAGATGCATCGATCCGGCAGATTCTCGCCACCATGAAGTAACCTGCCTCGCTTCAGCGTAAACGAAACCGGCTCAGGCCGGTTTTTTTATATCGCTTCACTACCTCAATGACCTGCTCGCAGCTGTCAGCGAGGTATCACTCCAGCAGAAGAACACTTGAAGTTGGCATCGTTTCCCGCTATAGCTAAAACGGTTTAGCGTTCAGGTCTGATCAAAGGAGTATGTATGTCAGTTCGCGTGTGGTGCCTCGGCGATGCCGTGGTGGATTTACTTCCCGAAATGCCGGGTCGGTTAATGCAGTGTCCGGGCGGGGCGCCCGCCAATGTCGCAGTAGGCGTCGCGCGTCTGGGGGGAAACAGCGCGTTTATCGGTCGGGTTGGCGCGGATCCCTTTGGTGAATTCATGCGGCAGACGCTGCAGGAAGAGCAGGTCGACACCAGGGCCATGATAAACGATCCCCGGCACCGCACCTCAACGGTGGTGGTCGGGCTGGATGAACAGGGCGAACGCTCCTTTACCTTTATGGTGCGGCCAAGCGCCGACCTGTTTCTTGAACCGGGCGACCTGCCTGCGTTCGGCCGCGGGGAGTGGCTGCACTGCTGTTCCATCGCCTTAGCGGCAGAGCCTTCGCGTACTACCACGCTGAAGGCGATGGAACAGATCCGGGCCGCAGGCGGGCATGTCAGTTTTGATTTGAATCTGCGCCACGACCTCTGGCCCGATCCCGCACTGCTGCAGGCGGTGGTGAGCAAGGCGCTCAGTCACGCCGACGTCGTTAAACTGTCAGATGAAGAACTCGATTTTCTCTGTCCGGAGGGTGAAGCGGCCGGGCGCATGCTGCAACTGGCGTCGCGTTATCAGATCAATTTGTTGCTGGTGACGCGGGGCAGGGAAGGGGTGCTGGCCTGTTATCAGGGCCGGGTTGCGCACTACAGCACCTCCCCTGTGGTCAGTGTCGATACGACAGGCGCAGGCGATGCCTTCGTGGCGGGGTTATTGTGGGAACTCGCAAAGTCGGGTCTGCCCGCAAATGAATCGCAGCTGGCCCGCGCGCTGGCGAGTGCTCAGCGCTGCGGTGCACTCGCCACCACGGCTAAAGGTGCCATGACTGCACTCCCCTGGCTCCACCAGCTTCAGGAACTGACGGAGTAATCCCTGCTTTTTTACCCCTGTTTTGCGAACTATCTCACAATCACTAAACCGGTTTAGCTATTTTCGTTGCGAAGGGAAATTACCCGTGGCTATGATTTGGCCTAAACCGGTTTAGCAAAAAGCCGGTGATGATAGCCTCCTCTCAGGGACATAAAAAAATGAAAAAAAGCACCATTGCAGTGACCCTTTCTACCCTGTTGCTTTCCTCTCCCGTCTGGGCCGATTCCAGCATGAGCAGTATCGAAGCCCGTCTGGCAGCCATGGAGCAGCGGCTTCAGGCGGCCGAGCAGCGGGCGGATGCCGCCGAAACCCGCGCGCGGGCTGCTGAGAAGCAGGCTCAGCAGCTGGCGGCGGTTCAGCAGCAGAATCAGGCCTCTGCCGCTCAGGTCGAACAGCGCACCGCGAAGCTGGAGCAGCATTCGGCCGATGAAGGCGGCTTTGAATTTCACGGCTATGCCCGATCCGGCCTGCTGATGAACAGTTCAGCCGCGAAAACCCAGGGCGGTCCGACCGTAACCCCCGCCGGGGAGACCGGCGGTCACGTTGGTCGTTTGGGTAATGAACCGGACACCTACGTTGAGCTGAATCTGGAGCATAAGCAGACGCTGGCCAGCGGGGCCACAACCCGTTTTAAAGCGATGCTGGCCGACGGGCAGCGAACCTATAACGACTGGACGGCAGCCAGCAGCGACCTCAATCTGCGTCAGGCGTTTGTCGAACTGGGCCAGCTGCCTACTTTTACCGGCGCCTTCGACAACGCCACCGTCTGGGCCGGTAAGCGTTTTGACCGTGATAACTTTGATATCCACTGGATCGACTCCGATGTGGTGTTCCTTGCCGGAACCGGTGCCGGTATCTACGACATGAAATGGCGCGATCAGGCGCGCAGCAACCTCTCTCTCTATGGCCGTACTTTCGGCGACATTGAAAACAACGAAAACACCGCGCAGAACTACATCCTGTCACTGAATAACTTTGTCGGTCCGGTGCAGATGATGGTCAGCGGCCTGCGGGCAAAGGATAACGATGACCGCCGGGATATTGACGGTAACAAAGTCAAAAGCGATGCAGCCAATACCGGCGTCCACGCGCTGCTGGGCCTGCACAACGACAGCTTCTATGGGCTGACAGACGGTTCGTCGAAAACTGCACTGCTTTACGGTCACGGACTGGGGGCGGAGGTGAAATCCATTGGCTCTGACGGCGCACTGCTGCCGGAGGCCAGCACCTGGCGTCTGGCAAGTTACGGCATCACGCCGCTGGGCGGAGGCTGGCACATTGCGCCTGCTTTACTGGCGCAGCGCAGTGACGACCGTTACGTCAAAGGGGACAGCTACGACTGGGCGACGGTCAACCTGCGGCTGATCCAGGAAATCACGCAGAACTTTGAGATGCAGTATGAGGGCTCCTATCAGTACATGGATCTGCGTCCGCAGGGGTATAACAATCGCAACGCGGTCAGCGGCAGCTTCACCAAGCTCACCGTGGCGCCCACGCTGAAAGCCGGTGATGTCGGTGACTTCCTCAAGCGCCCGGAAATCCGGCTCTTTGCTACCTGGATGGACTGGGATCACCGGCTGGATAACTATGCCAGTGACGATGCCTTCGGCAGTAAAGGGTTTGATGCCGGTGGCGAATGGAACTTCGGCGTTCAGATGGAAACCTGGTTCTGACCGGCTGGCCCCGCATCCGGGGCCGGATAGTCACGCGGATAAAAACATAACAAGACAGAGGTATGTATGGACTATGTGAAGATTTCCCGGGCACTCCTGCCCCTGCTGGGTGGCAAAGCGAATATCGCCAGTGCCGCACACTGCGCTACCCGGCTGAGGCTGGTGCTGGCCGATGATGCGCTGGCGGACACCGCTGCCATTGGCCGGATTGAGGGGGTAAAGGGGTGCTTCCGCAATGCGGGACAGCTTCAGGTGATCTTTGGCACAGGCGTGGTGAACAAGGTGTATGCGGCGTTCATCGCCGAGGCGGGCATCAGCGAATCGAGCAAGTCGGAGGCGGCGGATATTGCGGCCCGTAAGCTCAACCCTTTCCAGCGAATCGCCCGTCTGTTGTCGAACATCTTTGTGCCGATCATTCCGGCCATTGTGGCGTCGGGGCTGCTGATGGGCCTGCTGGGGATGGTCAAAACCTACGGCTGGGTTAACCCGGAGAATGCGCTCTATATCATGCTCGATATGTGCAGCTCGGCGGCCTTTATTATCCTGCCGATCCTGATTGGCTTTACGGCGGCGCGCGAGTTTGGCGGTAACCCCTTTCTCGGCGCGACCCTCGGCGGCATCCTGACGCATCCGGCCCTGACTAACGCCTGGGGGGTCGCGTCGGGTTTCCACACCATGAACTTCTTTGGTTTTGAAGTGGCGATGATCGGCTATCAGGGGACGGTATTCCCGGTGCTGCTGGCCGTGTGGTTTATGAGTATGCTGGAAAAGCAGCTGCGTCGGGTTATTCCGGATGCCCTCGATCTGATCCTGACCCCGTTTCTGACGGTGATTCTGTCCGGCTTCATTGCGCTGCTGATCATCGGTCCGGCCGGCCGTATGCTGGGTGATGGCATCTCCTTTGTGCTCAGCACCCTGATCGCACACGCAGGCTGGCTGGCAGGCCTGGTGTTCGGCGGACTCTATTCCGTGATCGTCATTACCGGTGTGCATCACAGCTTTCACGCTATCGAGGCGGGGCTGCTGGGTAACCCCTCCATCGGGGTAAACTTCCTGCTGCCTGTCTGGGCGATGGCGAATGTCGCTCAGGGCGGTGCCTGCCTGGCGGTGTGGTTTAAAACCCGCGATGCAAAAATCAAAGCGATTTCGCTGCCCTCCGCGTTCTCTGCGCTGCTGGGGATCACGGAAGCCGCGATCTTTGGTATTAACCTGCGGTTTATGAAACCTTTCATTGCCGGCCTGGTCGGGGGCGCGCTGGGGGGAGCCTGGGTGGTTTCGGTGCACGTCTACATGACCGCCGTCGGCCTGACCGGTCTGCCGGGCATGGCCATCGTGCAGGCCGGATCGCTGCTGAACTATATTATCGGTATCGCCATCGCCTTCATTTCGGCGTTTGTGATCTCTTACCTGCTCAAATATAAAACGGACGCGGAATAATGAGCGCATCAACACGTCTGGCCGCTATCCTGCAGGCGGTCATGCAGGGTATGCCCGCGGCGCTCAGCGACCGCCACTATCCCGGCTGGCATCTGGCACCGGTGACCGGGCTGCTCAACGATCCTAACGGCTTTATCCATTTTGACGGACACTATCATCTCTTTTACCAGTGGAATCCGCTGGGGTGTGCGCATCAGCATAAGTGCTGGGGTCACTGGCGCTCAGCGGATCTGCTGCACTGGCAGCATCAGCCCATTGCCCTGATGCCTGATGAGGAGTATGACCGCAGCGGTTGTTACTCCGGCAGCGCAGTGGAGGAGAACGGCGTGCTGACGCTGATCTACACCGGTAACGTCAAATTTGAGGATGGCTCGCGCACCGCGTGGCAATGCCTGGCGCAGCAGAACAGCGCAGGGGGATTCGACAAACTCGGCCCGGTCATTGCCGTGCCGGAGGGCTACACCGGCCACGTCCGCGATCCGAAAGTGTGGCGGCACGAAAACCACTGGTACATGGTTCTGGCGGCGCAGACCACGCAGCGGCAGGGCAGGGTGCTGTTACTGCGTTCTGACGATCTGCGCGCGTGGCACTCTCTCGGCGAAATAGCGGGCAGCGAGCGGGGGGGACTGGGTGCTGCAGGCTATATGTGGGAATGCCCGGATATGTTCACGCTGGGTGACAGCACCTATCTGATCTGCTGTCCGCAGGGCGTGGCGCCGGAAGAAAAACGCTACCTGAACAGCCACGCCTGCGCCTGGCTGAGCGGCTCTCTGGATTATGAGCGGGCTGAATACACCCACGGCCCGCTGAATGAAATGGATGCCGGGTTTGAATTCTATGCGCCGCAGACCACGCTTACTGCGGACGGACGGCGTCTGCTGGTGGGCTGGATGGGTACGCCGGATGGCGAAGAGATGGCCCAGCCGACGGTCGCGCATCGCTGGATCCACCAGATGACCTGCCTGCGTGAACTGAGCTCACGCAACGGGCGGCTCTGTCAGCAGCCGGTTGCTGAACTGCAGGCGCTGCGCGAAGCGGAGCAGCACTATCAGGGTCGCGCTGATGACATGCCACCGATCGCCGCCGCGCGACTGGAGCTGATGCTGGAGAGTCAGGGAGATATCGAACTCAATTTTGCCGATACGCTGATCCTGTCGTGGCAGCAGGATGAACTGCGGCTTGCCCGTCGCAGTCTGGTTTCGGGCGAGTGGATCTTCCGCTACTGGACGGGGGCAGCCTGCCGGTTGCAGATCCTCTGCGACCACTCCAGCGTGGAGATTTTCATCAATGAGGGGGAGGGCGTGATGAGCAGCCGCTATTTTCCGGACACGCCGGTGAAGCTCACCCTGCGCGGAGGCGCAGAACTGACGGCCCGCTACTGGTCGTTGCGTCGCTGCATGGTAGAATAACGGCCTGTTCCATCAACCGTGTCCTGCCGTGAGAAAAACCAAACGCGTTACCATCAGTGACATTGCCGGGCTGGCTGGCGTTTCAAAAGCCACTGCCAGCCTGGTGCTTAACGGCCGTGGCGAAGAGTTACGGGTGGCAAAGGAGACGCGTGAGCGGGTTCTGACGCTGGCCCGTGAACACCATTATCAGCCCAGCATCCATGCCCGGATGCTGCATGATGCCCGCAGCCACACGCTGGGGCTGGTGGTGCCGGAGATCACTAACCATGGTTTCGCAGCCTTTTCGCATGCGCTGGAAAATCTCTGCCGGGCAGCCGGTCTCCAGCTACTGATCTCCTGTACCGATGAAAATGGTGCTCAGGAGAGGGTGGTCGTGAATAACCTGGTTGCCCGTCAGGTCGATGGGCTGATTGTCGCCTCCAGCATGCTGGATGACAGTGACTATGTCAGCCTCAGCGAACAGTTACCGGTACTGCTATTTGATCGCCACATGAACAACACCGCGCTTCCCTGGGTGATCACCGACTCGGTCACCCCTACCGCCGATCTCGTTGAAAAACTGGCGCGCGCCTGTCCGGAAGAGATCTACTTCCTTGGCGGACAGTCTGCGCTGTCGCCCACCCAGGATCGTCTGTCGGGATTCCGGCAGGGGCTGGCGCGCGCGGGGGTGATCCTGCAGCCGGAGTGGATTATTCAGGGTAACTACCATCCCGGCAGCGGCTATGAGATGTTTTCGGCCTTGTGTGACCGGCTGGGACGTCCTCCTAAAGCGATGTTCACCGCCGCCTGTGGTCTGCTGGAAGGGGTGCTGCGCTACATGAGCGAGCATCACCTGCTGACCCGCGATATCCGCATCGCCAGTTTTGACGATCACTATCTGTATGATTCGCTCTCCATTCCGATCGATACGGTAGAGCAGAATGTTCCGGCACTGGCGCAGGCCTGTTTCTCCATGCTGACCACCCTGATCCGGGGAGACGATCCCACCGAGAGCCAGCTGGTCTTGCCGGCCACACTGCGGCTGCGCGGTTAACGGATGCGGGTCAGATCCAGCGCCTGAGTTCGCTGTTCTCTGTATCACTGAGGCATACAACGTCATTTACCCCCGCCTGATCATTTTCGCCGTATCGTTATAACGATACGGCGACCTCTTAAGGTGCGTAATGTACTGTGCATTCACCCTGAGACTGCGGCACCGGATAAGGGTACAGCCGGTATCGGGACATGCATAACGAGCCATCGCTCACACGTATTAAAAAACCATCGCTTCAGCTCAGGTTGTCGGGGGACACAGCGCGCGAGAAAAAATATAATGGCAATCGATAATTCAAAGAAGATGATGCAAAAAAGTTAACGATGTTTAACCTCATTTACCTGCAAATATAAAATCATCATCTCTTTTATCAACTTTGAATTTTTAATCATTATCTTCAGCATTTCAATACACGCAGATTGCCGTAAATCAGATGAGTAAAACGCGCTGGTTACAGGCTTACAGGGAGGTCATAATGAACTTAATCAGCATGCGATACTTTGTTGAGCTGGCTGAAAATTTAAATTTCACCAGGGCTGCACAAAATCTTTCAACCTCTCAGCAAAATCTCAGTGTACACATTAAAAAATTAGAGGATTATTATGATACGATTCTCTTCCACAGAAAACCGCAGATTAAACTCACTCAGGCTGGCAGCGCGCTGTATGATTCTGCGATAAAGATACTGATGGAGAGCGATAATATCTCATCGCGATTAAGCGATATTAAGCATCATCATATTGGCACGTTATATATCGGGGCGACGCCCTACAGAGGAAGTTACTGGCTTCCTATGGTTCTGCCGGATTATATAAAAAAATGGCCCAACATTACGATAAACCTGACAAACGAAAAATCAGCCAGGATGGAACAGATGCTGATGTCCGGAGAGCTGGATTTTTTTGTCGGGATAAAACAAGGGGATGACCCCCTGTTAAAAACCATCCCATTGATGAACGACAGGCTCTATCTTGCCGTAAATAAAAATCTGCTGATTGAGCATTTTGGCAGTGACACGGATAATTTTATCGCAGGATGCCAGCAGGGCACGACGCTTGATAAATTCAAAGACTTTCCCTTTATCTGTTTTAAATCGGATTACCGGCTGCACAAAATTGTTAACGCATGCTTTGAGGAGGCGGGATTTGAACCGCGGAGAATATTTGAGGTTGACTCCATCGATGTTATGCTTGCCCTGTTTGAATTTGGTGTCTTTTTTCTGACTGAAATAAGAATACCCTCCTTACAGGAACGCTATCCGGAAGGTGTGTTTCTGCCCGTTCTTCTTCAGAATGACTATGTTTTCAGTCCGCTGAGCATTATTTACCACAAAAACCGCTATCTATCACGCTATGCGCGTGACTTCATCTCCCGGACAACGGCGCTATTTGGTACGCCCGGACCTTTTTCACGGCATCGCTGACGCAACCCGCGTGGTGACAAGCCTTCCTGTAACAGAGTTGACGGTTTTATTATGAACCAGACTCCGGAATTTCTGTGAGGTTAATTGCAAATCTCATCGTTTTATATTGACGGCTTGAGCGTGATTAACGAAGGCCTTTTTGCAGAATAGTTAAATTAATTTTAAATAATGCATAAACAACATTTCTTTGTCGGAAATAAATAAAATATTGTTTCTGTTGGTGCGTATTAAAAAATAGAATGCCCGCAAGATCATAATATTCACCCGGTTTCCGATAGGGTGAAGGGTTTTCTTTATTATCTGACAGGACTTTGTGAGGCAGGAAATGTGCGAAATCACCATTGAAAAGATAAAAGAGTTTTTCCCTCAGTTAGCAGTAGTCAAAAACAGAAGGCTTGCGGATGCTGCATGTGAAATCTGGGTTGAGGCATTTCGGAACAGTGCATGGGAGAACATTGAAGATGCACAGTTTGCGATCAGAGCACCGGATGTTTCTTTGGTTAAGCATACCGAGAATGTCACGGACAATGTCCTGCTTATTGCCCGGAATATCCAGAAAAAATTCGGGTATGAAGTTGACACCGATATTCTGATTGTTTCCGCTGTACTGCATGACGTATGCAAGCTGGAAGAGATGGAGATGGGGGCGGGTGGGCCGGGCACCAGTAAAAAAAGTCAAACGGGTAAGCTTTATCAGCATGGCTTTTTAAGTGGGTATTACACCCATAAATACCGACTTCCGGAAGCAATTACGGCATTGGTCGTCGCGCATTCAGGACAATCCAAAGTTATCCCTCAGGGCATTGAGGGGATGATTTTATTCTATGCAGACATGATGGATGCTGATGTCCATTTTGTTCATGCCGGAACAGATATTTGTCTTACTGAAAAATAAAACGTCAGAAAAAGATCATATTAATAAGGAGTCGCTCATGTCAGTGGGTAATCGCGTTTTCACCAGGAGAAAATTGCCAGATCCTGAACTGGTTAAAGCTTTCAGTAAAATTGCAGCCGCAAATGTGGCGGATTGCATGGGGAGATTATGCGGAATGAACCCGCAAATCAGACTGATGTCGAACCCCTCCGGCAGAATTATGTGCGGGGTTGCATTGACGGTCAAAGCCCGAGCGGGTGACAACATGATGCTCCATAAAGCGATGAATATTTCACAACCTGGCGATGTCATTGTTGTTTCCAATGAGGGGGAACGGAGCCGGGCTATCATGGGTGAAATCATGTTTAATTATTTACAGGGCTTCAAAAAAATAGAGGGGATTGTTATCGATGGCCCGGTCAGAGACATTGATATTCTCTCTCAGGGAACATTACCTCTCTATGCAACCGGAACCACCCCCTCGGGACCTTACAAAGAGGGCCCCGGAGAAGTTAATGTCCCGATTTCCTGTGGCGGTATCATGGTCAATCCTGGCGATATCATTCTGGGTGACAGGGATGGCGTCATCGTCATTCCGAAAGACGATGCTTACTCTGTTCTGGAAAAATCAAAAATATTATCTGAGAAAGATAAAGAAAAAGCCGTCAATTCCGCAGCCGGTACGGTTGATCGTCAATGGGTAGACGATTTAATGGAAAGAAAGAATGTAGACATTATTGATAATCACTATGAGTAATAAAATAAAACCAGGAAGAACGAAAAATGAAAAGCAAGATAACAAAGCTTATTCCGGTCGTTATTTTCCCTGCGTTATTCTGGACGCTACCCTGTCCTGACGGACTGGATATTAATACATGGCATATGGCGGGCTTATGCCTTGCGCTGATGTGTGGACTCATTCTGAAGCCGTTTTCCGAGCCCATTATCAGCCTGATTATCGTAGGGCTTGGGGCTTTTTTCGTGAAAGATCCCAACGCGCTTTTTTACGGATGGGGACAACAGAACGTCTGGTTTATCCTGGCCGTGTTACTGGCTTGCAGCGCATTCAGGAAAAATGGGCTGGGTAAACGCATGGCATACATTTTACTTTCTAAATTCGGCAACACCTCCTTTGGCCGTTCGTCGCTTGGCCTGGGTTATGTCATGCTGATATGCGATCTGATATTGAGCCCGGCAACGGGATCTAACACATCACGGTCTGCGATTGTCTTCCCGATATTCAGGGGTTTATCGGAAGCGCTGGATTCCCATCCCGACAAAAATCCCCGAAAACTGGGCGCATATCTTGAGCTCTTACAGCACGTCGTTACCATGTCAACAGCGGCGCTGTTTTTAACCGGAATGGCATCCAATGCCGTGATTGCATCGACGATAAACAATGTCGTTGGGATTGAATTGACGTGGGCGCTGTGGTTCAAAGCCGCTCTGGTCCCCGGTTTACTGATCCTTTTTCTCAGCCCCATTGTTGTCTACAAGTTATTCCCACCCGAAATGCGTGACCTGGGAAATATAAAACCCATCGTTCTGCAAAAGATTGCGGAAATGGGCCCCATGAAGCGGGATGAAAAGATCATGTTTGTGCTTTTTATCTGTGCCATTCTGGGATGGAGTATTGGCTATAAGATTGGCATGGGACTCTATATTGTTGCCTTTATCTGGTTAGCGCTGGAGCTGGTGTTTGGATTGTTAAACTGGGATGACCTGATGGCTGAAAAAGGCGCCTGGAACATGTTTACCTGGTTTGGTGCTTTTTACAGTCTGACCGTGGCGTTAAATGATGGCGGATTCTATACCTGGATTGCGTCACAGCTTCAGCTGTATCTGAATCTTAACGCGATTAGCGGCTCTCTGGTTCTGGTGATTCTGGTATTACTCAGTCTGGTCGTGAAGTATTTTTTTGTTTCGAACTCCGCTTATATCGTTTCCATATATCCAGTGGTGCTGACCTTAGCCAAAGCGACCCAGGTCAATATGATGGCCCTGTCGTTGATGCTGGTCTTCTTTGGCGCATACGGTGCTCTGCTTTGTAATTACGGAAACGGGGCAAGTATTTATTTATACGGGAACGGCTATGTCAGCCAAAAGGACTGGTATACAAAAGGCACGATAATACTCATCCTTATTTCTTTAGTGCTCTTTACTGTCGGTCTTCCCTACTGGAAATTGATAGGCATACTGTAATCTATAAATAACGAGGTTTTATTATGGGCTGGAAAGTGCTTTTGCCACAGGAATTGAAACAGGATGGACGACTTCTGCTTGAACGGCAGGGGCATACGTTAATTGACGGGCGTGGCTTTGAAACCGACGACGTGATTGCAGACATGCAGTTACACCAGCCGGATGCCATCATTGTTCGTGTGACCAAAATGTCTTGCAAAGTGTTTGAGGCGGCAGCACCGAATTTAAAAGTCCTCGTCCGGCATGGTGCCGGGTTTGATGCGGTTGATTTGAAGGCTGCTGATGACTTTGGTGTCAAATGCCTCTATGCGCCTGTTGCGAACAGTACATCCGTTGCGGAGACGGCGTTGTTACTCATGCTTTATATGAGCCGCAATGTCAGCCGTCTTCGTGCCATGCTGCCGGTCGACTACTATGCGGCAAAATTAAAAACGCCGATGACAACCTTAAACGGCAAAACCGTGGGGATCATCGGGTGCGGAAACATAGGCAGCCGGACCGCTAAACGTTGTCTGGCGATGGAAATGAACGTGCTTTGTTACGACCCTTACAAGCCTGCTAAAGATTTTCCTGATGGGGTTGAGGTCGTAAGAGACCTGGAGAGAATTTTTACGGAGAGTGATTACGTCTCACTGCACGCCCCCGATACGTCAGTGACGCACAATATGATTAACAAAGAAAAGTTAGCCATGATGAAACCGGGTGCTTTTCTGATCAATACCGCGCGCGGTGGGTTGGTCAATGAAGACGATCTGGTTGAAGCCTGTAAAAATGGCATCATCGCTGGCGCAGGACTGGATGTCATTGCTCATGAGCCGATGCACCCGGATAACCCTCTGGCGGCACTGGATAATGTGCTCATCACCCCGCACGTGGGAGGCAATACGGCTGAAGCCGCCATCCGGGCTTCTTACATGGCTGCTATGGGGGTTGCCGAGATGTATGAAGGTAAGGCCCCCACCTGGCCCATTCCAGTGATTGATTACCAGACTGCGCGGACTTACGCTGATACAAAAGAGAGTCATAAAATTCCCGCCGGGATGTTTGATTATTAATTCACTCCTGCACTGATCATCGATCCTGGCATTGCTAACACTCTGCATAAGAGCCTGTCGGACAACAGGCTCTTATGCCTGCATTGATGTAAACGCATCCTTTCAGCATTTGCAGCTATTCTTCAGAGTGAAAAGTCACAACAGGGCTGTTGCCTGTAACGTTCTCACTTATGACCGGTGACGCACCCTCAGATTCCCCCTTTTGATGGCAGAACGTTCTGCAGGGTCTGCGTGACGCCCTCCGCCTAATGCCTGCGCTGAATGCGGGAAAGGGAGGTCACGAGGCTGTTTTTGTCCGCCTCACTGAGGTTGGGGGCCGCGAGCTGCGAGAGCAGCCAGCCCTTGTCGGCGTCTGCCAGGGTGCCTGCCATCAGCCGCTGACTGATCGCCGTCAGTAACTGTGTATCCAGCCGTTGTATCTGCTGCCGGGTCTCTGCCAGATCCGGAACAGCCTGCAGGCTATCCGGCGTGGAAAGCCAGTCAGCCCGATAGCGATACTGAATGGCTTTACTGGCATTCATCAGGGCGTGAATAAAAGGTTCCACCGATTCCGGCTCAAGTCCTTCCTGCTGCGCATTGTGCAGCATGTTCTCCAGTACCACCTGCTCCCGGGGCAGATCCTCCACGGGTAAATGATGCTGCGCTTTATAACCTGCCACGGCTTTCATGACCTGCATACGTTCATTCAGAGCGGTTGAAATGGCCCCGAGTGAGACGGAAGAGACCGACCCGGCGAAAACGTTGCTGCACATAAAGAGTGAAGAGAAAAAAATCGCTACAAACTGCGTCATTTGCCTGCTCCATGAGTGAAAGGTGGCACTAATTTATGCATGAAACGATAACGTAGTGTGATTAATTTTTTTACAAAATGTGAATGATGGCGGTACCGGCAACATTCAGGCAGGTTATTCATTTAACATCGTTTTTTGGCTTTCAGGTTCATAAAAAATTCATATGATCCTGCCATCCTGATCGGTCGGCTTGTGCTCTGCTCAGGGGGAACGGGCTGCCATAAAAGGATAATCTGACGTTGAGGTAAGCGCGGGGGACAAAGAGAAAAGGGCGGCTCAGCCGCCCGGATCGGTCAGGGGCATCCTGTTCTCAGGGAACAAAGACGGCACGAACACAGCCATCTTCTTTATGCTTAAACATCTCATAGCCGCGCGGCGCTTCTTCCAGTGGAAAGCGATGCGTCGCCATAAACGCCGGGTTGAGTTCATTCTGCGCGACATGTTCCAGCAGCCTGTGCATATAGCGTTGCCCGTGCTGCTGGGCGGTGCGGATGGTCAGACTCTTGTTGATCATCAGCCCCAGCGGAAACTTATCCATCACACCATACACGCCCAGGATGGCGATGTTGCCGCCTTTGCGGCAGCTGTAGAGTGCCTGACGCAGGGCGGCCCCCACATCCGTTTCAAGATGGAGCATCTGTTTCGTCTTGTCGTAGACCTGACTTAAGCCTTCCCCCCTGGCCTCCATGCCGACCGCATCGATACAGCTGTCCGGGCCGCGGCCGCCGGTCAGTTCCAGCAGGGCTTCGTGGATATCGACCGAGGTGTAATCCAGCGCGATGCTGCCTGCAAAGTCCCGCGCCATCGCCAGCCGCTCAGGATAGCGATCGATACCGATGACCTGATGTGCACCCATCAGCCAGGCACTCTGCTGAGCCATCAGGCCGACGCCGCCACAGCCCCAGACCACCACCGTGTCACCCGGATGGATATTGCAGAAATCGGCACCCATGTAGCCGGTTGGTGTCGCATCGGAGAGGAACAGCGCCTGCTCATCGGTGACACCGTCGGGAACGACAAAGCAGTCATTGTCGGCAAAGGGGACGCGGACATACTCCGCATGCGAGCCCGCATAGCCGCCAAAGGCATGGCTGTAAGCATAAATCCCGCCGGTCGGATGGCCCAGCGCCGTTTCCCCTTTTTCCCACTGCGGATGTGTGTTGTCACAGCAGGAGGGGAGCTGTTGCTGGCAATACCAGCAGGAGCCGCAGGAGATGAAGGAGGGCACGACCACCCGGTCACCGCGGCGGATATTTTTCACCGCGCTGCCGACCTCGACGACCTCGCCCATAAATTCATGGCCCAGGATATCCCCCTCGCGCATCGTCGGGATCAGACCGTCAATGACGTGGAGATCGGAGCCGCAGGTTGTGGTAAGCCTGACCCGTATGATGGCATCGTGAGGGTTAATCAGACCGGGATCGGCCACCGTTTCAACACTGAGATCGTTGACCCCATTCCAGCAGAGTGCGCGCATCTATTTCTCCTTATCCTTACGGCTGGCATGGCGGCCCGCAGGCTGTCCCTCCAGCGTGGGAATTTCACCGGTTTCAGCCAGGCTCTTGAAGCGATGTAACGCTTTGCTGGCCACCTCTTTCGGCAGCAGATCGAATAACGTGGTCACCTTTTTCCCCAGTGCCCCGCCCGGCGGGGTGAACTGCAGCGTCAGGGCGAGTTCGGTCCCCCATTCACCCGGCGCGGGGCGAAAACGCAGTTCACCTTCGTTAGGAATGTCCGCGCCGTCCAGCGAACGCCAGGCGATGACTTCGCCCGGCTGCGCTTCAACAATCCGGCTTTCCCAGCGGTAATGCCTGCCGAGAGGCCCTTCAACCTGCCAGTGCGCATCACTTTTATTCACCGGTGTCACGCTGGCGAAGTGGCTCATAATCCGGGGCAGGGTATCCGGCTCAAGCCACAGGGCAAAAAGCTCGGTTGCCGGCAGGCCGATCGTTATCCAGCGCCGGAGCGTGAGGGTATTGTCACTGGTCGTTGTCTCAGATGTGGTTGTCAAAACGTCCTCCGGGAGTTCTCAGTGGAACGGGATTACAGGATTTGAGTTAAGGACAGTGCGGGGGATTATGCGAGCGAAGCCGCGTCAGTCAGATCAAAGCTGCAATCTCAGAAAGAGGTCAGGATGCCTGCCGGATAGCCAGTGCAGAGACGCACTCTGGCATGCCGGAACAGAGACCTGGCGCCGCCGGGAGGGACATTTACAGCAGCAAAAAGAGAGAGATAGGGCCGTGAGTAACCTGTTTTCCGCGAACAAAAACGTCGCGGAATATGGGAGAAAGCTGGAGAAGCAGGCAGCCAGCCGCTCAGAAGCGAACTGGCATGAAGGACTGAAAAATAGCACCAAAAGCGCGCTGGAAAAAATCAATGCGGCTTATGAGGCTAACCTGATCGGTGCTGAAGAGAGCCTGAGTCTGAAGCAGCGGGTTTACCGGCTGCAGGATAAGCTGATTGCGCTCGCCTTGTGGTGACCTCAGCAGATCAGACCGCCTGTACGTAAATCGGCGGGGGTAAAAAACTGATACTTCAGCACGCAGCGTCGTCCGGCATTGCAGGCCGTTCGTAAAGAAGGAAGGTTGCCTGGCAGAATCGTGCCGGTCAGCAGCGCGCGCTCGTCATGGTGCAGATGAAGCTGCCGCAGCAAAAGCCGCTGCGCGCTCGCGGCAAGCCCCCGGCCCTGACAGGCAGGGATAATAACTTCATCCATAATCTGGAAGCCTTCAATAAACGCCGTTTGCCGTGGCACACAAATAATCAGTCCAGCCATCCTCTCCTGCCAGACAATCAGACGGACGTGCCCGTCAGCGATATCCTCCCGTAACTCCTGCCTGCTGGTAGCCTGTAACTGATCGCGGAGATGCGGCAGGGTCTGCCTGCTGACGCGATAGGCGTGATGGATCGCCGCGAGACAGGCGGGAAAATCGCGCCGGCTGGCGGTGACCAGAGACAGTTCGCCTGTGACAGGTTCCGGCAGCGAAGCGGGATCGCTGAGGAAAAGCAGCTGGTCAGTAAAGCCGATTTCAGCGTGAGTCACAGGCAACAGGACCCGCAGCCTGAGCGGATTCAGCACCTGCCACGCCCGCATGATGGCGTCAGCCGCCGCATAATCCAGCGCGCCATCACGTGCGATGACATCAATGAAGGGCTGAGCCAGGTCTCCTCCCAGATAGCGCGGCCCGGTGAGATAGCGCTGGCCGTTTATCGTCAGTTCCCGCTGCAAAAAGGTGTGCTGGGGCAGGCCGGTTTCACGCCAGGGAAACGCGGCGGAAAAGTGATGATCGTGGCAGCGACTCTGCTCCCGGGCCAGCCAGCGGGCAAGCCAGGCGCTGAGACAGTCCGACGAGACAGGAACAGTACGGTAGAGCGACACCATATAATCCAGCATAAGAGTCCTTATTGCCTGCCGTAAGGGAACGTCTGAGCCGTGCCGGTTCGCGGAGAAGGCTGCTGAGAGTGTAACGATATGCTCTGTTTTTGACCATCCCGACAGCATCGGTGACGCTCTGCCCGAGCGGGCGCGCATCTGAAGCCGGAACGGCAGGCCAAAAAAATGCGCGGATGAGCGTGTTATCTGTGCTGTCGTCAATCGCGACAAGGGGCGTCTATTCACATCCGGCCCTGTTATGTCTGCATCGTCAAATTAATTGATGCAATAAGGCTGGTTTGCACAAAAAAATACTTTGTTTTATCTTTTACGTAAATATTACAGATTCAGATAATCGGCGGGCGGATCCTGCATTATGCTTTAAAGGCTATTCCATAATTATAAAGCGTGCCTTTTTTACACAGCAGGGGGTTCCATGGTTCATATTGATTTATGCACCAAAGAGGGCGTGATGAAAGCTTATGCTTTTCAGACGCCCATGCAGGCGATGAGCCTGGTAGATAAAATAAAAGATGATGAGTTTCAGTGGTTTAATCTTGAGTGGGACGGGCAGCGTTTTACCTGTCCCTACCATTTTATTAAAAGACTTAGCAGCCGTTCTTATATTAAGTCATTCTGGCGATAACGTAACCTGATTGATGACGTTATCACGCTCTCGCCAGCCAGTACCGTTCATCTGTATCTGGAAAAATGATGGGTGGGGCAGAAATAGCCCCATCCAATTTTTCAATGAAGCGCCTGTCATCAGCGCTCAAAAAAGTTGAACGGAGTGAAAATTTTTATCTGTCACCTCTGAGCGCAGCCCTGAACGAAAAACCTTTCCTTTTTCATTATTCAAGGAAAAAGAGCGCTTTATTTCTTTCCTGTTGTCGGTGGTCTGGAAATAACATTAACAGCGTTATATTTTATCCCTTCATTAATCTGATCTACCTCCCTTTAACCAGTCAGAAAAAACAAGAAAGTTTAATTAACCAGCTATTAACGTAGTGGTTATTTCATATTGAAATTTTTTCTTTTCACTCTGAAATGTGCTTATTTTTCCATTGTGCAGGGTGAGAGTTTTGTCACTCTTTTAAAGCGGCGTGTCAGCTAACATTAAAATAAAAAAATATTATTTTTCATAATCTTAATTATTTTCGTTTGTCTGTCTTTTTCATTCTGGCATGACCTCTGCAACAGCCGGGGAAAGAAACCACAAGGGAGTACCTTAAATGAGCTATAAAATTCTGCTTCCGCAGGAGATCATGAAGGAAGGGCGGGACTATCTGGAGAGTCGTGGCTACGAACTCATTACCGGTTCCGGCATGGAAGAGGAGGATATCATTCGCGATATCCCTGACTGTGACGGAATTATTGTTCGACTTTCAAAAATGTCTGAGCGCGTATTTGCCGCAGCAAAAAAATTAAAAGTGGTTGCACGCCATGGCGCAGGCTATGACACCGTTGACTTAGAGGCGGCAAAACGCCACGGCGTCACGGTTCTTAATGCGCCTGTCGCCAACAGTATGTCCGTGGCTGAACTGGCGCTTTTCTTCATGCTGCACTGCTCACGTAACTTCCGTCTCGTCGAAGAGAAAATGCTGGAAGATTATTATTGGGCAAAACTGCGCACGCCAAAAGTAGAGCTGGACGGGAAAATCCTCGGCCTTATCGGCGTCGGCAATATCGGTTCACGCGTAGCCATGAAGGCATTGCATGGCTTCAACATGAAAGTCATTGCTTTTGACCCCTACAAAACAGCTGCTCAGGTGCCGGACGGTGTTGAGTTAACAGAAGATTTTGACCGGATTTTCCGGGAGAGTGATTTTGTTTCGCTGCACTGCCCGGCGACAGAAGAGACCTTTGACTTTGTCGGTGAAAAGCAGTTTTCACTGATGAAGCCAGAGGCTTACTTCATCAATACCGCACGCGGCAAGCTGGTCGATGAAAAAGCGCTGTATCACGCGCTGTCGACCTCTCAGATTGCCGGAGCCGGGCTGGATGTCCTGAAGAAAGAGCCGTTCGATCCCGCCGATCCCATTTTTGCACTGAGTAACGTCGTAATTGCCCCCCATATTGGTGCCGCCACGAAAGAGGCCACGGACCGTGCCTCGCTGCATTCCGCCATCGGCATTGATGAAGTGTTATCGGGCAAAAAACCATCCTGGCCGGTGCCGGGCTTTTAAGGAGAAGCGTATGTCTATTGGTAACCGTATTTTCACACAGCGTCCCGCTTTTGACGTGGCGTTACTTGAAGCCTATCAGCAGCTGCCTGTGGCCAACATTGCTGACACCATGAACCGGATTGCTGTACTCGGTAACGGCATCAGGCGCATCTCTTCACCGGCCAGACCTGTCATGGCGGGCTATGCCATTACCGTGAAGGCGCGCGCCGGTGACAATCTGATGCTGCATGCGGCGCTGGATATGGCAACAGAAAACGATGTCATCGTGGTCTCTAACGAAGGCGATCGGTCCCGTGCGCTGATGGGGGAGATCATGATCGCTTACGCTCACTACGATCGCAAAATTGCCGGCATCGTGCTGGATGGGCCTGTCCGGGATATTGATGCCCTCTCGGTGCTCGATTTCCCCATCTTCGCCACCGGTTCAAATCCCGCCGGTCCGTTTAAAGAGGGACCGGGAGAGGTCAATACCCCCATCGCCGTCGGCGGTGTCGCGGTGTGTCCGGGGGATTTGATCGTGGGCGATGCGGACGGGGTGATTGTCGTCCCGCTGAACGATGCCGCGGCGCTGCTCGAAAAAGCGACGGAATACGCCAGTTTTGACGCCGGTAAAGTTGCCGCAGCGAAGCGTGGCACCGCAAACCGGGCATGGGTCAGAAAATCATTAGATGAAAAAGGCGTTGAGTTCATCGACGACGTTTACCGCTAATTCTTAAAATAATGAAAAGCCGCGTCCCGGCGTTCCGGCGCGCGGCTGCTAAGCAGAGGTAATATCATCATGCTTTATCTGAAGCTCTTACCCATCCTTTTTTTCCCCGTTCTGTTCTGGATGATCCCGCCCCCGGAAAGCCTCTCCGCCCAGACCTGGCACTTAGTCGGTATCTATCTGGCGATGCTGTGCGGTCTGGTTCTGCGTCCGTTCACCGACGCCGTGATTATGCTGATTATTCTGGGCTTCGCGTCACTGTTCATTGCGCCAGGCCCGCTGTTTGCGGGATTTGGCAGCCCGATGGTCTGGTTTATCATCAGTGCCTTTATCATATGCAAAGCCTTCGTGATCACCGGCTTAGGTAAACGTATCGCTTACCTGCTGCTTCAGCGCTATGGCAAAAACACGCTGACACTGGGTTACCTGATGATGGTGACCGACACGGTGCTGGCACCGGCCACAGGCTCAAACATGTCGCGTTCCGGCGGCATCACCTACCCCATTTTCCGCAACATCGCCGAAGCACTGGGATCAACGCCCGATAAGGGCAGTCGCAGGATTGGCGCTTATCTCACGATTCTGATGTATGTCGTCTCGATGGGAACCTCCAGCCTGTTCCTGACCGGGATGGCGACCAACTCGATTACCGTCTCGCTGGCGAATGAGATCATGAATGTGAATCTCAGCTGGATGGTCTGGTTTAAGGCTGCCATCCTGCCGGCGGGCCTGGTGCTGCTGGCGGCCCCCTGGATCCTCTATAAACTCTATGCGCCTGAGCTGAAGAGCATCGATAACGTCAATGACATTGCCGTTCAGGGATTGCACGAGCTGGGCCCGGTTAAGCGTGAAGAGAAACTGCTGATGGTCTTCTTTGTGCTGGGTATTCTCGGCTGGATGACCGGCTCTTTAACAGGGATCCCCTTCATTCCGGTGGGGCTGGCATTCCTGGCCTGTCTGCTGCTGTCCGGCGTACTGAACTGGAACGATGTAGCCAGTGAAAAATCGGCCTGGCAGACCTTTGTCTGGTACGGTGCGTTTTACGGTTGTGCGGTCGCGCTCTCTAAAGGCGGTTTCTATGTCTTTCTGGTCGACGTGATCAAAAACTATCTGGACCTGTCGCAACTCAGCGAAATCAGTGCCCTTGGCGTACTGGTTTTTATCAGCCTCGCGGTGCGTTACTTCTTCGTTTCTAACAGTGCCTTTGTGGTCTCTTTCTATCCGGTGTTATTCACGCTGGGCATGACCACGCAGGCCCACCCGATGTACATCGCACTGTCACTGGCCTTCTCTGCCGGGTATGGCGCACTCCTGACCCATTACGGCAACGGCGCGGGTGTCTTCACCTTCTCAAGTGGATATGTCCCGCAAAAGACCTTCTGGTTACTGGGTAGCGCCATGGTGCTGGTCAACGTGCTGGTCTTTTTCCTGATAGGGATCCCCTACTGGAAAATGATCGGTATTGGATAAAGGAAAAAGCAAAATGAAACTGGATATTCTGATTAAAAATGGCCGGGTAGTGGACCCGGAACGCGCCATCTTCCTTGACCAGAGCGTTGGGGTGGCAGGCAACCGTATCGTCGATCTGCAGTCGGTTGACAACCCGGAGGCGGAAACCGTTATCGACGCGGCGGGCTGCCTGGTGCTGCCGGGCCTGATTGACTTTCATGCCCACGTTTTTCATGGGGGCACGGCTATCAGCGTTAACCCCGATGTGATCGGCCTGCCCAATGGCGTGACCGGGGTGGTGGATGCGGGCAGCAGCGGCTGGGTGAACTACGGGCTGTTCCGTAACAGCGTCATCAACACGGCGCAGACGCGGATAAAAAGCTATCTGAACGTCGTCAATGTCGGCCTCTCCACGCTGGGCGGTGGGCCGACCGGGTATCTGGAAAATACTAACCCGGCCAACTTCAACGTGGAAAAGATTGCCCGGACGGTAAATGAACATCGCGACAATATTCTCGGTCTGAAGCTGCGTTACAGCCAGGATATCGCCAGGGGACGTCACTTCAGTGGCGATCCCTTCTTCGCCACCGTGGAACTGGCCCGTCAGCTGAACACCGGGCTGTGCGTGCATGTGACAGATTCGCGTCTGCCCGCCGATGAACTGATTACGCATTTCCAGGCTGATGATATCTTCGCGCACTGTTTCCACGGCACCGGCCATGCCATCCTGCAGGACAACGGCGACCTCTTTCCGGACATCAAAGCGGCCAGGGATCGCGGCGTCATTTTCGACTGTTCGAATGGTGTGGCGCACTTCGACTTTGCCGTGGCGCGCAAGGCGATGGAGCAGGGGTTTAATCCGGACATCATCAGCACCGATCTCACCCTGCGAAATAGCCTGCGCACCGTTAAGGTCTTCAGTCTGCCCTTTATTATGTCCAAGTACCTGAACATGGGAATGTCACTGTTCGATGTGGTTCGCGCCGTCACCACCACGCCTGCACGCCTGATGAAAATGCAGGGCGAGGCAGGCACGCTGGCTTCCGGCGCCTTTGCCGATATCGCTATCGTGAAACTGCGGCAGGAGAAGGTGGTGTTTGAAGACACCCGGGGTGAACGCTTAACGGGCGATCACTATCTCGACAACTGTGCGACCATCAGCAATGGACAGATTGTCTATCGTCGCCAGCGTTTCTGATTGAGAATCCCGCCCATAAAAATCTGCCTGCGTATTGCCCTGCGCAGGCGTTGTTCGTTTCGTCACGCGGCATCGGTTGCTGTCAGCGTGACGAAAGTTGCCGCTTTTCCGGTAAAACGATGGCGCAGAATGGCCTATGAAAAACAACGAAATTGCGATCCTCTCGGTGTCACAAACCATCACGCAACGCATCTCGAATGTCCTGCTTGAGAAAAAAATCGATATTCCGGTTTACGAATATCGCTATTTTGACGTGGTTGAAAAAGCGCAGCAGCTGATTCAGGGAGGAACCCGCATCCTCATCAGCCGGGGTGGCACCGCGGCACTGCTTCGGAATAACGTGGCGGTTCCGGTCATTGAAATCGCCCACGACCTGCACGGCATATTTCGTATCCTGATGGAAGCGCGCAAGAAGTCACAAAAAATCGCCGCAGTCGGGTTTCCGCAGTTCTGCCATGTTCTTCGCCATTACCAGAACATGACGCATGAAGAGTTCAAAATCTGTCAGGTCTACAACCACTATGACATTGATAACGTCGTCAAAAATCTGGCAGATAATGATTATGATCTGGTGATTGGCGGCCTGACCGTCGCGGAAATGGCCAGAAAGTACGATCTGAAGGTCATCATGGGGGACACCGATAATATCGCTATCGAGCAGGCTCTCGATGTCGCGGCGAGCACGCTGAAATATATCAACAGGGAGAGCACGAAGCTGGCGATGGCCTGGTCAGCCCTCAATCAGTCGCGGGAAGGGATCCTGTGGCTGGATCAGTCCGGGGAAGTCATCAATATCAACGCCCGGGGCTTGTCGCTTTTTCCCTGCCGGATCGGGGATAAGATTTTAAAAAACGACGCGTTTAAAACGCTGTTCAGCTGCATCATCAATGAGCGGGATATCACCGACGAGGTACATGAGATCAAGGGCGACGCCCTCCGGCTGACGGTGAAACATATCCCCGGTCAGCAAAATTTTTATACCCTCATCACCGCCGTCAGAGCGGGACAGCACGAGGGATGCGCTCCGGTTCCGGCGAGAAAGCCTGCAGGCAGCAGCTTCACCACGGTTTACACCTTTTCGGACATCGTGGGCCGCTCGCCTGAGATGGTGTCTGTGATTGAGCAGGCCAGACTTTATGCGGCTCACGATCTGCCGGTGAATATTCTCGGGGAGACGGGCACGGGCAAAGAGCTGTTTGCCCAGAGTATTCATCACGCCAGTGCGCGCAGCGCAGGGCCTTTTATTGCGCTTAACTGCGCGGCAATCCCGGAGTCCCTGCTGGAAAGTGAACTGTTCGGCTACGCTGAAGGGGCGTTTACCAGTGCCCGGCGGGGCGGCAAACCCGGTATTTTCGAAATGGCGATGAACGGCACGGTGTTTATCGACGAAATCAGCGAAGCCCCGCCCGCCGTGCAGATCAAATTGCTGCGTATTCTGCAGGAAAAACGGTTCAGCCGGGTAGGGGGCGAGGGGCTCATCACCGCCAGTTTCCGCCTGATCACCGCCAGTAACAAAGACCTGGGTCAGATGGTGGCCGCAGGTCAGTTCCGCCAGGATCTCTTTTACCGCATCAATATTCTGGAGCTGCGGCTGCCGGCGCTGAGAGCGCGCCGGGGCGACATTATGCTGATTGTCGACGCGCTGCTGGCCAGCCAGAACCGGACGCTGACGTTTAGCGACGAAGCGGTTGCCCTGCTCAATAATGCGGCGTGGCCGGGCAATATCCGTGAGCTGAAAGCCGCTATCCTGCGGCTGGTGGTGCTGCATAAGAGCAGCACAGTCGATGCCGATGCATTGCAGTCACTCTGCCACCTTTCTTCAGCAGCCGTTGAGCGTGAGGCGCCTCCCTGCACGCTCAGTGACGAGGTGAATTTACTGGAGAAGCAGGAGAGGAAACTGATTGCGTCGGTGATCAACAGAACCGGTGGCGATCGCGCCCGGGCCGCCGTGATGCTGGGCATCAGTCCCACCACCCTGTGGCGAAAGATGAAGCGATACGGACTGAACTCTGACTGACCGGCGTGCGCGCTGTCGGGCAGCGCCGGAACGTTAATCATCCGGAAGGAGAGGGAAATCTTCTTCTTTTCTCCCCTTCAGCCGTGCCATCAACAGTTACACTATAGGGATACTTACTCCGGATTCCGACTGCAATGCCCCACGAAAAAATACGTCTTCGCTCCCTGCTGACGCTGCTTTCCATTGGCGGCGTCATCCTGACCTCCGGTCTGCTGCTGGGGGCGCTGCTGCTGTTTCAGAAGGCCAATATTGAAGACAGCCTGCTTGAGGGGAACATTGCCTATGCCCGCAAACTGGCAGATACCACCGATCGTTATCTGGGGACAGCGCAGCGCGAACTGGCGTGGAGTGCGTCGCAGATCAGGGATCTCGGCGATCTGACGCAGCTGAAAAGCGAAACCGATCGCCTGCGGATGCAGTCGGGCTTTTTCAACTCGGTCGTGGTGGTGAATCATGACGCTGTTATTGCCGCAACTTCACCGGAAAGTCTGAAACTGGTTGGCGTAAAACTCCACTCGGCGGCCAGCCTGCAGGCGATTTCCACCAAAAAGCCCTTTATCTCCGCGCCGTTCACCTCTGCCGCCGGTAACTATGTGCTGTTTTTATCCCAGCCGCTGTTCAGCGCCGATGGCCGCTACCTGGGCTACATAGGCGGCACGATCTATCTCAAAAAACAGAGCATGCTGAGCGACATCCTGAGCCAGCATTTTTATACCAAAGGCTCTACGGTGAGCGTGGTCAGCAATGAAGGTCTGATCATCTTCAGTCACGACCCGGCACAGGTCGGCACGAAAATGCAGCTGAGCCAGGCGCTGCAGAAGCGGCTTGAGGATACGGAGAGCGGGCATTTCACGCTGGAAAACGACGGTCGTCACTATCTGATCGGCTATGGCACACTGCACAAAACCGGCTGGAACGTGTTTATTACCGGCACCTCAGAAACGGTCAGGCACCTGCTGATGCGCACGGCGGAAAACGCTATCTGGTTCACGCTGGGCATTATCGTGCTGACTGCGGCGATTATTGCTTTTCTGGCGGGACGCATCGCCTCTCCGCTTGAGAAGCTGGCGGACAGAGTCCGCAACGGCGGCAGCGAAGCGCAGGCGGAATCTCTTTCCTCGGTCAAAACCTGGTATTACGAAGCCGACCGGCTCCGGGAAGCGGTGCAGGAGCATCGTCACGCCGTCGCCGGACATCTGGCGGCGCTGAACGATGAAGCGATGACTGACCCCCTGACCGGACTCTGCAACCGGCGCGGATTCTCGGCGCTGGCGGCGCAGAGTGACAACGACCATGAACAGTGCGTGATCGCCATCGATATCGACCATTTCAAAAAGATCAATGACTGGTACGGACACGATGCGGGCGATGCGGTGCTGGTGAGTCTGGCGGCGCTACTGCGTCAGGCCAGCCGCACGGGGGATATTGTCAGCCGGTTTGGGGGAGAAGAGTTTATTCTGCTGCTGCCGGACACGTCGCTACCGGACGCCGCCCGCACGGCGGAACGTATCCGTGAGAGCGTCAGCGCTACCCTGTTTCCGTTTGTCGGGACGATGACGATATCCGCAGGCGTCGCGTCGCGGGATCACAACAGCGAACGCGAAGCGCTGTTGCGGCGTGCAGATGAAGCGCTCTATGAGGCAAAAGGCGCCGGACGCAATACCGTCGTGATTGCCGGATCGGCGGGATTCAGCGTGTTTGATCCGGCCCGGTAGAGGGCTGAGGCTGGCGCAACCGGCTCAGCATTTGCTGCGGAGTCGCCAGCCGAGCCACTCATCCAGCGCCGCTTCCGCCAGCGGCCGGGAGTAGAAAAATCCCTGCGCCTGATCGCAGCCAAATTCGGTCAGCGTGTTGACCGTTTCCGCATTCTCCACGCCTTCGGCCAGCACCGTATAATCGAGATCTTTCAGCATCGCAATAATACTGCGGGCAATAACCCGCGAGCCGGTATCACTGGCGATTTCGCTAATCAGCGAGCGGTCCAGCTTGATCACGTCCAGTGGCATACGTCGCAGGTAGCTGATGTTGCTGTAGCCGGTACCAAAGTCATCCAGAGAGATCCCAAATCCGCGCAGTTTCAGCATCTCAAGCCCCTGCATCGCTGACGGGCTCTCCAGAATCCGCTCTGTCTCCAGGCACTCGATGCCCAGCAGTGAAACCGGCAGCTTTGCCTTGATCATCTGCTCTTCAAGCTCGTCGGCAAAGCCGCTGCGGGAGAAATCGCTGCTGCTGACGTTGATGGTGACGGGCAGCTGAATATAGCTGTCACGCAGCCGGGAAAGGCGGGTGATGGCCTGCTCAGTCACCCAGCGGGTCAGCTCGCTGAGCAGTTCAGTCTGTCCGGCAAAAGGCAGAAACTCTGCCGGAGAAAGCTCGCCGCGCTGCGGATGCCGCCAGCGGATCAGCGCTTCCAGCCCAATCGGCTTTCCGCTATGCAGACAGATTTTCGGCTGATACGCGAGCCACAATCCTTTGTTTTCCCGTATCGCCAGGGCCAGATCGTGCATCAGCGTGAAATCCTGAGTATGCCGTGTGTCGGTGGCTTCACTGAAACACATCGACGCGACATCCCGGGCGATCGCTTCATGAAGGGCGCTGACGGCGCGGCGCAGGATCTCCTGTGCGGGCATCTCACCAGTGATGAAACTGGCCTCACCGGTATGCGTCATCAGCGCGACAGACAGCCCGTCGCCCAGATCCGCGCTGATGCCCGTCAGCTGCTTCGCCACCCATCCGGCACTCAGCCGGCTCTCCTGGCGGGTTAACAGGGCAAAACGCCCGGTGGCCACGGTATAGAGTATCTCGCCCGGCGCCGGGCGCAGGCGCAGAGGCAGCAGCGTGGCGACATCTTTCAGCAGGCTTTCAACCGGCCCCATCCCCATCGAACGCGCCAGCTCGTAGGCGCGCGGCATATCAATGCAGTCAATCAGGACCAGTCGCCGTGGCGTCCGATCACCCGAGGCGGCCAGAAACTGGAGGTCGCGGATAAGCCGCTGACGGTTGGGCAATCCGGTGACGGGATCGGCAAAACCTGCCGAATACCAGGCTTCCAGAAATGACATGACCAGGGTGGCCAGCATCGTGAGCATGGTGACCTGAGCCGGACTGAAAGGGTGGGGCGTGGTGTCGGTGACACACAGCGTGCCCAGAATCATGCCCGTGCTGTTTTTCAGCGGCGTACCGGCATAGAAGCGGATAAAGGGTGCGCCGATGATCAAGGGGTGCGTCGCAAACCGTTCATCCAGCAGGGTATCCGGGATCACCACGGTGCTGTCGCTGTCGACCGCATACCGGCAGAGCGAATCTTCGCGGCTGGACCGGGTAAGGGTAAAATTATGCGCGGCCATCACATGCTGCTGCTCATCATCCAGCACGGAGATAAAACTGCCAGGAATGCTGAGCGCCTGACTGGCCAGTCGGACAAACTGACGCAGTACTTCATCACGACTTTCGTCGGGATTGCGCAACGCGCGCAGGGTTCGCGTGCGACCATCATCGCCGCCGCTGAGACTTATGAACATGAATTCCTCCGCCCCGGCTGGTTACGGAGCGAAATTAAGCAGAAAAATTGCAGAGTAGTGTGTAATGAGTACAGGCAATTTCCGTAAAAATAAAGTGTCCTGACAAATTTATTACGTAACGGAATGCAGAGAGCAGCAAACGGTTACCGGATCGGCTTTCTTCAATAAAATATTTTCAGAACGGCGATTCTTTTATTTTGTCGTCAAAAAATTTGTATTTCTGAAATATCCTGCCAGGATAGAAAGAACAAAAATAGCGCACTATATAATAACGCGCTAAAGCAGATGACAGAACTTATTATTGCCCGACTTTTACACACACCAATAACAACATCAGGGAAACCTTATGAACTCACTCCGGCATTTCACCATCCGGCGCGTCGTGCTGTGGATGATGATCATTTCACTGGGCGTGGTTGCACTGGCAGGCGGCTACAGTAGCCATGTGCTGCGCGACATCTATCGTCAAACCGATCGCACCGCCGTTCTCACTCAGCAGCTCAGCTTTCTGACGCAAAGCGCTATTGCCATGCAGAGCGGAAGCGCCGCCGACAAAAGTGCGGTGATGGCTGCCATGCCGGAAGGCGCTGACTGGGAGCGTCTGCGTACGGCACTCACCACCACACCTGCAGACTATGCCTCTGCGGCACGGGCGCAACTGAACAGCATCACGCAGCAGCTGGCGCAGCATCAGGCGCCGCTCAGGGCTGACCGGCATCAGCTGCAGGGTGTACTGCTGGCGGCGCTGCTGGCGGCGTTCGCGTTACTGCTGTTCTGCGATCGCTATCTGGTCGTGCATCTGGTGCGTCCGGTGGCAAAAATTCGTGGTCACCTGAAAATCATTGCGGATGGCGATCTGACGCAGGAGCCGGAAGATCTGGGCCGTAACTGTGTCGGACAGCTGGTTCCTCTGGTGAAAGAGATGCAGCACAGCCTGTTGCATATGGTCAGCGCTATCCGCGATAACGCCGCCATTCTTCATCGTGAAGCCGCGGATATTGCTGCAGGCAACGCAGACCTCTCCGATCGGACCTCCACCCAGGCTGCAGCCCTGGAGCAGACCGCCGCCAGCATGGAAGAGATTACCGTCACCGTGCGCCACAACGCGCAGAACGCCCGTGAAGCGCGGGAGCTGGCCGTCAGTACAACCGATACCACGCAGCAGGGCGCGAAGCTGGTTCAGACGGTGACTGCGGCCATTACCAGCATCGCGGAAGGGTCAGAAAAAATTCGTCAGTTTACCGCTACCATTAACGGCATCGCGTTTCAGACCAATATTCTGGCGCTGAATGCGGCCGTAGAGGCAGCGCGTGCCGGTGAGCAGGGCCGCGGCTTTGCCGTCGTGGCCAGCGAAGTGCGCTCGCTGGCGCAGCGCAGTGCGGCGGCGTCCAAAGAGATTGAAGAGCTGATTTCAGATACCGTGGCGCGGGTTGACGATGGCCGCCGTGCAGCGGAGAGCGCCGGCACCACGATGGAAGCCGTCCTGCGCGGCGTTGGCGGCGTGAATGAGCTTATCGGGCAGATTGCGCTGGCGTCAGATGAACAGAGTAAAGGCATCGCTCAGGTCACCGTCGCCGTTGCTGAGCTCGACCGCGTGACGCAGCAGAATGCGACGCTGGTGCAGCAGGTGTCAGCCACCGCGGGCAGTCTCAGCGGTCAGACGCAAACGCTGGGCAGCGTCATCACCCGCTTTACCCTCCCGCATCAGGCGGTTGCCGTGGCGAACAGACGCGAAGCCACGGAACAGCCTGGCGGATGGGCTGCCTTTAGTCAGGCCTGACATCAGTCGCCCGACGAGGAATGGGCCTGTATGAAAAACGCGTGCACGTTCGCGAATGATTATTAAATCGCGCTCTGACACCTTATTTTTTAAGGGCAGAGCGTGCGGCAATAATCGCAGGATGAGTCTGCAACTCATCCTATCGGTTATTCTTTTATCGATGTGCTTATTATTCAGGCATCGTCAGAAAGATAATTTGCCTTATTTAATCATCGCACGCTGCATTCACTGATTTCACAGGACGGCCTGCTGTGCCGGGCGATTAAAACATAACCAGAATTTATGCTTTGGTCAGGCGTGTGATGGCGTCCTGCCCTCTATACGGCCACCCTAAGCCGGGAGTTTCATATGGGAAATCAGATTTTACAGCGGCCTGTCGCCGTGCAGTGCAACGTACGTGAACTCCGCCTTGCCGCCGGGTTTTCTCAGGAGATCGCCGCAGAGCGTTTCGACCTCAGCCAGCGTGTCTGGCAGACCAAAGAGGCGTCGAAAAATCCTGCGCGGCTCAGTCAGGGGGAATATGAATTGCTGATGCTGCTGGCCGGGGAGCATCCGCACTTTGAGCTGGTCGCAAAACAGAAAAAATAGGGTTTTCAGCCGCTGTTTTCTCTGAAGTTAGAATATGGCAGGCCGATAAACAGATTAAGCGAAGCGCAGCCATCGGCTGCGCCAGATTTTACCGACGGGCCTTTCTTACGGCAGCGGGTCAGCAGCATATACTGCCTGGCCTGTCTGATTGAACGTGTCCTCTTTATGCTGTGTCATGCCGTCCACAGTACCGATCCGCAGAGGAAGTTATCCTGAAACGTCCCGTTTATCATGATGCCGAGGCGGCGCGCCTCGATGCACTCAGGCAGTACGAGATGATGGATTCACCGCCAAACGATGCGCTGGATCGTCTGACTACGCTTGCCGCCCGACTGTTTAAGGTGCCCGTCGCGTTTGTTTCCCTCATTGACGAAAAGCGGCAGTTCTTTGCTTCCCGTTACGGACTGAACATTACGGGTACGTCACGCAACGTCGCGTTCTGCCATCACACCTTAACGCAGGGACGGATACTCTGTGTCCCGGATACCCTGCAGGATCCGCGCTTCTGCGACAGCCCGCTGGTGCATGGCTATCCCTACATCCGCTTTTATGCCGGTATTCCGCTCTCCACGCCGGATGGTCATCACATCGGCACGGTCTGCCTGACCGATACCCGTCCCCGCGCGCCGCTGACCCCAGAAGATCGGCAGCATCTCAGCGATATTGCCGCGCTGGTGATGGATCGCATGGAGATGCACCGGCTTAAATTACTGCGCTATACCAGTCAGCAGCGGCTGGAGGCGATCTCCTCTACCTCGCCTGACGCCATTATCTGCACGGATCTGCAGCGCGGCATCACTTTCTGGAACCCTGCCGCCACCGCACTGTTCGGCTACAGCGCAGAGGAGATGCGCGGTCAGTTCGTCAGTGAGCTGATCCCGGCGCGCTGCCAGACCGACTACCGTAATGAGCTGGCCCGGATTACCTCCGATGAATCGGCGATCTCGCGTCCGCGCTCTCTGCAGATCTGGGGACTGACGCGTAACGGACGCGAATTTCCGGCTGAGGTCTCTTTCTCCGGCTGGCGTGAAGGGGGAGAGCGGCTGGTGGGCATGATTATCCGCGACGTCACGGCCCGTTATGAAAGTGAGGCACGGCTTTGTGAGCTGGCCTCTCTCGATATGCTGACGCGCCTCGCCAGCCGCAGCGCGTTTATGGATCAGGTCGCTCAGCTCACTAAAGCGGAGATCCCCTATACGTTACTGATGACCGATCTCGATGGCTTTAAGGAAGTAAACGATACCCTAGGCCACGCGGCCGGGGATGCGCTGCTGTGTCACGTTGCCGAACAGATTCGTGCCGTGTGCACCGGTGCGGTGACGGCGGCGCGCCTGGGCGGTGATGAATTTGTCATCCTGCTGACGGGGGGCTGCGCGGAAGCGGCGCTGACGGCAGAGAAGCTGATTGCCGCCGTTCAGACGCCGTTCAGCTATCACGACTCACCGGTTGTGGTCGGCGCCAGCACCGGTATCGCCTCCTACCCGGAGCACGGCCGGGATCCCTCTGCAGTCATGTCCGCCGCCGACCTGGCGCTCTATCGTGCCAAAGCGTCGGGCAAAGGCTGCAGCATCCTGTTCAGGCCCGCCTTTCGTGAAGCGGAGCAGCAGCGCCGTCGTTTTGAACGTGAACTGGAGTCCGCGGTGCGGCAGCAGCAGTTCACGCTCTACTATCAGCCCCGCTACGACGTCGAAAGCGGCAAACTCACCGGCTGTGAGACGCTGGTGCGCTGGCAGCATCCGACGCGCGGCCTGCTGTTGCCGGCTGATTTCATCGCCATGCTGGTGAAGAGCCCGCTTTCCGTCACGCTGGGGGAGTGGATTATCCGGACGGCGCTGGATCAGGTCCGGCAGTGGCAGGTGCGCTCGCCTCATCTTCGCGTCAGCATCAATCTGTTTCCGCGCCAGCTGGTGGGCAACAGCCTGGAGAAGGTGCTCCGGGAGAGTGCCGGTGGCGATGCCGGTTTTGTCGAGCTGGAAGTGGATGAGCCCCTGCTGACGGTGCTGGTGCAGGATATGCCGGTGCAGGTTGAAGCTATCCGCCAGACCGGTGCTTCATTCATTATCGACCATTTCGGACGGACGCTGGGCGCGATCAACCTGCTGCGCTACAGCTTTGTGTCGGGCTTTAAAATCGATAAGTCCCTGACGCGCGAGCTGGGCTCGAGTATGCGGGTGCGTATGATGTTCCGGGCTATCGCCGGGCTGGGTAAAAGTCTGGGTATCCGGGTCGCTGCCGAAGGGGTCGAGGAAAAAGAGCAGATCGCGTTTGTGACGGCGGCAGGGTGCGACATTATGCAGGGGAACGGGCTGTGCCAGCCGCTGAGTCCGGCCGATTTTGAAGCGATGCTTTGTGCAGAAACGCCGTCTCTGCCTGCCGCGGCCATCGCGGCCGGTTCAGGGGCCGCTCTGCGCTGATCGCGCGTCTCTGAGGCGGGGGAGAGTCATCTACGGCCTCTCCCGGCCTCAGGGCCGGTACTCCTGTTTCAGCAGGCCGAAGATCCAGTCATCCTGCCACGCGCCGTCCAGAAAGAAATTCTGCCGCAGTGTTCCCTCCTGAACGAAACCCGCCGAGAGCAGGGTGCGGCGTGAGGCTGCATTACCCGCCGTCACCGTGGCGACCAGACGGCGGTAATCCAGCTGCTCAAAGCAGAGCCTGATGGTGGCATGCAGTGACTCACGGCCGTAGCCTTTTCCCTGCGCATGCGCGGCAACAATAAAACCGAACTCAGCAATGCCGTCTCCGCGATCGATAAACCCGCAGAAACCTGCGGGCAGCCCGCTGGCTTTTTCCTCCATCACCAGACAGAGCCAGTGCTGGCAGCCTTTTTCCCATTCAGGCAGGCGAACATCAAAAGAGCGGGTTTTTATCTCTTCGGCGCTGCGCGGGTCACAGATATATTTCATCACCGATCTGTCCTGACTGACTGCCAGATAGAAGGGCCAGTCCTCAGGGTTGAGCAGCCGGTAGGTCAGACGTGGCGAACGCATTTCAGACAACATAGCCGCCTCCATGGCGTAACGCTTTTCGCGATCTCAGGGATAGCGCAAAAATAACACAGAGACGCAGAAACAGAACATGCGGCACGCATTTTCCCCCTTCCTGACCCGTTCAGTGACGGCCGGGTCGGCGAAAGGAGCCCGATCCCGCGGTTTACCTCCCGCGATGGCAGGCCATCTGGTCACTTCGTTGCTACGCTTGAGCAGAGCCGTCTGGCTTAACCCCTGACCCTGACGAGAGAAACCCCGATGGATTTGACACAGTTTGAAGCAACCGCCTGGGCAGCGCTGGAGGCGGCCGCCGCCGATCCACAGGACGCATTTCGTTATCTGGCACTCTGTACCGTTGACGCTGAGCAGCGCCCCCAGGCGCGCACGCTGGTCCTGCGCCAGAGTCGCAGTCACCGTCGGATGCTGACTTTTCACACTGATGTCCGCAGCCCGAAGTGGCAGGAGATGGCGGCCAATCCGGCGGTCACCGTACTCGGATATTGTCTGCAGCGCCGCCTGCAGCTTCGACTGGCGGGCCGGGTCAGCTGTTATGCGGCGGGGAGTGATATCGCCCGGCAGGCCTGGCAGGCATTACCTCAGTACACCCGGCAGACCTATCAGGGCGGGCCGCCGGGCGAGATACCGATACCGGCGAATAAGTTGCCCGCTGTGCACGCCGCAGAGTCTGGCGAGCCGCACTTCGGCGTGGTGATCCTGCAGGTGACCACACTGGAGGGCTACCAGTTACAGCGTAACGACAATCAGCGCGCCCTGTTTCGCTATGCGCCCGACGGCGAACTGAAGGCGTGTCAGTGGCTCAATCCCTGAACGCAGACGTCTCTGTTTCGCGGGCCAGCCTGAAAAAGGACTGGCCCTTTTTTTGAGCAGGCTAAACAGCAATCTGACTGTCTGACACAGTAAGAGCCTTTTTTTATCTGCCGCCTCGGTTATGCGATTTTAGCGCCACGTTATCCTCATATGGCTGCGTTTATCTGCATTTTCCTTTCTTTTGCCCATCTTTGTGCCAGGCTTTAACTAACCGAAAAGCAGTGACTTATGCTCAAGGCCAGGGGAAGTACAAATGATCGCTCTGTATGACAGGCAGGTTAACCATGAACAATCAGCCTCCTGAAAAATCAGGGTCAGCGGATAACGAGCAGGTGATAAGCCTTGCTGAAGAAACGGCAGAGGTGTCAACACAGCGGATCAGTGACGGCGTTGTCAGGGTAACCCGGCAGGTCACTGAGCATCAGCAGACGATGGCGCTGATGCTCCGGCAGCAGACGGCGGCGATAGAGCGCATTCCCAAATCGGAAAGGCTGGCGGCGATGCCGACGATCCGGGAGGAAAATGGCGTTCTGATCATCCCGATTGTGGAAGAGGAAGTCGAGATCGTTCGTCATCTGGTGCTGAAAGAGGAGTGGCACATCCGCACGGTCGTCAGCGAGGCGGCGACAGAACAGGTCGTGACCCTGCGCAGACAGCACGCTCACCTGACCCGATCCCCTCATCCAGAGTCATCCGAATCCATCAGCGAGGAACACAATATGGCGCGTGAAACAATCGTAACAATGTTCAGCAATATCTCACTGGCAGAGGGGGCAAAACGTAACCTGATCAAAGCAGGCTTCCTGGATGATGATATCGATATCATCTCCGGCGAACGACTGCGGACAGAAGGCCATGAGGCCCGCCATCCTGGCTTCTGGCAACGCCTGTTCGGCAACACGCTGGAGGAAGATCAGGCTGAAGTGTATGAAGATGCGATGCGTACCGGCGGGGTGGTGCTGTCGCTGCGCGCTGATGAAGATGAGCTGCCGCGCGCGCTGGGCATTCTTGATGCCCATGAAGAGCTGACGGAGCGTACCGCCGCCGTTCCCGGTGACGCTACGGTTAACAGTAGCCTGACGCCGCCAGCCAGCGGAACGTTACCGGGTAACGAGACGGTCAATCCGCTGAACAGTGAGCGCGGCACTACCCGCACCGCGCTGACCGGTGATGAGAGTGATGAGGATGTGCTGCGTCTGGCTGAAGAGCGACTGGAAGTGGGTAAGCGACTGGTCAGCGAAGGCTCGACCCGCGTCCGTCGCTATACGGTCACCGATCGGGTGTCTGAAAATGTCTCGCTGCATGAGCAGCACGCCGAAATCTTCCGCCGCCCGGTGAACGAAGCGGGTTCGCCCGATAATGTCGACTGGTCAGAAAAAACGGTGGAAGTGGAGGAGTCGCACGAGCAGCCGGTGGTTAATAAGACCGCGCAAATCATCGAAGAGGTGGTGCTACGTAAAGAGGAGAGCGACCGGGTGGAGACCATCAATGACTCGGTGCGCCGTCAGGAAGTCGACATCGACCATGCCAGGGCCGATCACACCCGCGCCGCACCGGTCAGCGGCCAGGGCACAGCGACCGATCCCCTGCTGGAAGGCACGCGACAGGCCCGCGCAGAGCAGGATCACCGCTCGCTGACGCCAGACCATCCCGATCACAAAGAGGGGCTGATGGACAAGGCCGGGGACAAAATCGCGGAAGCGAAAGAGAAAGTCGAAGACAAGTTTAAAAAACCGTGATGCTGTGAGGGCCGGAAGGGGGGCGTCTCTGCCCCTTTCCCGGCTGACTACAGAAGGCCATGTTCCTCCGGCCCCCCCTCTGAACGTGTGCCCCCTTGCCGATTCAAGGCGTTACTCCACCCCATAAATTGTTAAATCCCGGTTCCCTGACTACCCTTGCTGATGTTTTTCAGAAGCGGGCCAGTGCGTCCGCCAGATTAGCCGCTGCAGTTTTCGGCCATTCATCGCAGGCGATCATCAGTCGGCCGCATTTCACCAGGCAGGGACATCATGACAGAACACCGCTTTACCGAGACATACCGCGCTGAAGAGGGGGAGATCGATCCCTGTATCTCCGTGCAGGGCGCGCGCACCCATAACCTTAAAGAGGTGTCGCTGCGTTTTCCCCGTAACGCTATGGTGGTGTTCACCGGGGTTTCCGGCTCCGGTAAATCGTCCCTCGCCTTTGATACGATCTATGCGGAAGCGCAGCGCCGGTTTATCGAGTCGGTTTCACCTCACGCCCGCCGTCTGATTGATCAGGCCGCGGCGCCGGATGTCGATAACATTGACGGACTTCCGCCTGCGGTGGCCCTGCAGCAGAGCCGGGCGGGCGCGCAGGAGCGATCGACGGTCGGCAGCCTCACCCGAATCGCCGTCACGCTGCGTCTGCTCTATTCCCGTGCGGGCGCCAGACCGGACGGTGTTCCTTTTATGACGGCCGACTATTTTTCACCGAACAACCCAAAGGGTGCCTGTCCCCACTGTCAGGGGCTGGGAAAGGTTCAAACTGTCAGAACTGAGGCGCTGGTGCCCGATAGCTCACTGAGCATCCGGCAGGGGGCTATCGCCGCCTGGCCCAGAGGCTGGCACAACAAGAATCTGCGAAGCATCCTTGACACGCTCGGCTACGATATCGATGCGCCGTGGCACACTCTGTCTGAGCGTGACCGGCAGTGGATACTGCTGACTGAGGAGCAGCCGTCGGTGCCCATCTACGAAGGTCTCAACGCTAAGCAGCGCGAAAAGGCGATAGCGGCAGGCGAGGAACCGGGGTACACCGGCACTTACACCAGCGCCGCAAAAATCGTGTTGCAGAGCTATTCGGGCGGCAGCGAATCGGTCAGAAAACGGCTGGCGCGCTTTGTGACGGTCACGCCCTGTTCTGAGTGCCACGGTAAACGACTCAACCGCGATGCGCTCTCCGTGACGTTTGCCGGGTATGACATCGCCAGTCTGAGCGAGCTGACAGTTTCCGCGCTGGCGGAACGCTTTCGTCCCCATGCCCGTGGCGAATCTCCCGATCTGCCAGAAGAGCCGGCGCTGCGTGAGGCGGTCATCCGGATGGCGGCAGACATCTGTATGCGGCTTGAGCAGCTTGTCGCGCTGGGGCTGGGACATCTCGCGCCGGGGCGTCGCACCACGCTACTCTCCTCCGGCGAGCTGCAGCGCGTCCGTCTGGCAACCCAGATGATTTCACGCCTGTTTGGCGTGCTGTACGTGCTGGATGAGCCGTCCGCCGGGCTGCATCCGGAAGATGTGAAAGCGCTGCTTGCCTCCCTGAAAAGGCTGGTTCGCGCAGGCAACTCGCTGATAGTCGTGGAACATAACACTGACCTCATCGCGGAAGCGGACTGGCTGGTAGAGATCGGACCCGGTCCGGGCGGTTACGGCGGGGCGATCGTGTACAACGGCGTCCCGGCGGGGATCAAAGAGGTTGAATCGCCCACCTCAGGCTATCTCTTCTCCCGACGCTACACCGGACTGCGCCAGCGCCAGTCGCCGGAAGACTGGCTCAGGCTGGAAGCGATCGACTGCAACAATATTGTCGGGATGGATATCGCCCTTCCGCTGGCGAGAATGACGGCCATCACCGGGGTGTCAGGCTCAGGGAAATCGACGCTGCTGAATCGCGTGCTGCCTGAAATGCTCGGTCATGCGGATAAAGAGTCCGACAGCGAGGAGGGGGAGGACGAGGATCTGGTGCCCGATGTGAAGGGACGCGTGGTCAGCGGAAGCGACGCCTTCGGCCGGCTCATCAGAATCGATCAGCGTCCTATCGGACGGACGCCACGCTCCAACCTGGCCACCTATACCGGCTTTTTCGACATCATTCGCCGATTGTTTGCCGATACCCCCGAAGCGAAGGCAAAAGGCTTCGACGCCGGGCGGTTCTCATTCAATCTGCCTGCCGGGCGCTGTCCTGCGTGTGAGGGGCAGGGGCAGATCTCCATTGAGCTGCTGTTCATGCCCAGCGCCACGGCCACCTGCTCCGTCTGTGCGGGCAGCCGCTACAACCCCGGGACGCTGGAGGTAAGGTGGAACAACCTGACGATTGCGGATGTGCTCGATCTCACGGTAGACGAGGCAACGGCGGTCTTTAGCGGCAACGAAGGGATTCAGCGTTCGCTGTCGGCACTGACGGCGCTGGGGCTGGGATACCTCCGGCTGGGGCAGCCCGCCACAGAACTTTCCGGCGGAGAGTGTCAGCGTATCAAGCTCGCCTGGGAACTGCAGCGGGTCCAGCGCACCGCCACGCTCTATCTGCTCGATGAACCTTCGACCGGATTGCATCCGGCGGATATGGATAAGCTGCTGCGGGTGCTGGACGAGCTGGTTAAGCGCGGCCATACGGTCATCATGGCAGAACATAATATGCGAATTGTGGCGGAGTCGGACTGGGTGATCGATCTGGGACCGGGTTCGGGCTATAAGGGGGGCCGGATTGTTTCATCCGGCTCACCGGAGACGGTCAGTCAGTCATCAGAGAGTCTGACCGCTCCGTGGCTGTCAGCCCAGCTGCAAAAGCGAGCGGGCGATCCGGATTAATCGGGCCGGGCACTCTGGCTGAACCGCGGCGCATTAACCTGCAGGGCCTCCAGCTCACGTGCGTCGTGACTGCAGAAAAAGGTGATCTCGCTGCCGCGCTGACAGGAGAGCTCCCGCAGGCGTTGCTGGTTGTGTCGTCTGGCACCGTTATCCATCGCCATCATCCACTGGTAAAAACGCAGTCCAGGCGTGCAGTGGCGCGTCTGCTGGCGCATTTCGCCCCGATAGAACCACGCATCGCCCCCGTGCAGCAGCCAGCCGTCAGGCTGCTGAATGGCGATGCCCGCGTGACCCGGCGTGTGGCCCGCCAGCGGCACCAGCAGAATCTCCGGCGGTAAATCCCGCAGGCGATTTACCGCCTCAAAACCAAACCACGTTTCGCCCTGCGGCTGATAGGTCTCCCAGTGGCTGATCCCACCCCATTGTCCGGGACGGTAACGCTCCCGCGACAGCCAGCTATGACGCTGATGGGCCGTGTCCACCTCCTGCTGTAGCAGATGGATGCGCGCCTGCGGAAAATCGGTCAGTCCGCCCGCATGATCAAAATCGAGGTGGGTCAGAATAATATGCCGTACATCCTCAGCCCGGAAGCCCAGCGCCCTGACCTGTGACAGGGCGGTCAGTTCATCGCGACGCTGAATATTGTTCAGCGCGCGGAAAAAGCCGGACAGGCGGCTGCCCGGCGCGTGGATATCCTGGCGGCCAAAGCCGGTGTCGACCAGCACCAGCCCGTCGCGGTCCGTCTCAATCAGCAGGCAGTGACAGACCAGATGCGCTTTGATGCCTTTGCTGAATCCATCATAAAATGCCCCGCCCAGCGGGCACATGCAGCCACAGTTCAGGTGGTGAATTTTCATCGGGCCTCCCTCGCAATCATCGGCAGAATGGCTGAGGTGCTTCGGCTCGTTTCCGGCACGCAGCAGATCAGCCTGGCTTTAGAGTGTAGAGAGGGTTGTAACAGTAGGCGGAGCGGTGAAGCGGATAACCGGGCAAATTTGCCGGTTATCCGCCAGAAAGCAGAGTTAACGATGGAAGAACGGGAAAGCGCCGGTGAGCAGACCGCCCGCCATCAGCACCAGACTGACCAGAATCCCCCATTTAATCGCAAAGCGCTGATGGTCGCCGATATCGACTTTCGCCAGCCCCACCAGCAGATAGACTGACGGCACCAGCGGACTCAGCAGATGGAAAGGCTGACCGACGATAGAGGCGCGGGCGATCTCCTCTGCGGTAATGCCGTAGCTGGCCGCCGTCTGCGCGATAACCGGCAGGATGCCGAAGTAAAAGGCATCATTCGACATAAAGAAGGTGAACGGCAGACTGACCAGTGCGGTGAAGACGGCCAGATAAGGTCCGAAGCTGTGCGGGATCACCGCCAGCAGGCTCTTCGCCATGGCATCCACCATGCCGGTGCCGGAGAGAATACCGGTGAAGATACCGGCGGCAAAAATCAGCGCGGTCACAGCCAGCACGTTACCGGCATGAGAGCTGATGCGCGCTTTCTGCTCCTCCAGGCTTGGATAGTTGAGCATCACGGCAATCGCAAACGCCAGCATAAACAGGATCTGAATCGGCATTAACCCGACCACCAGCAGCACCAGCAGCACGGTGGTCAGGATGAAGTTGGGCCAGAACATCTTCGGACGGCGGTTGGCGGCGCACTCATCGGCATCGCCCAGTCCCAGCTCAATGTTGTCGAGATGGTGATCTTTCAGCGTCATGACGCCTAAACGCTTGCGCTCACGCAGGCCAAACAGCATAGCCATCGCGACCAGGCTGACGCAGGCCAGCAGCATGGCGGGCAGCATCGGGATAAAGATGTCGAGGGCGTCAATGCGCAGGGCGGCGGCGGCGCGGGCGGTCGGGCCACCCCAGGGCGAGAGGTTCATGATGCCGCTGGCGAGGTTGACCAGACAGGTCATCATCAGCACGTTCATCCCCAGCCGGTGATAGAGGGGCAGGAAAGCCGCGATAGCGATCATGTAGGTGGTGGAGCTGTCACCATCCAGTGAAACCAGCAGCGTCAGCACGGCGGTGCCGACCAGCACTTTAAGCGGATCGCCGCGCACCAGCCGGAGAATAAAACGGACCAGCGGGTCAAACAGGCCGGCGTCGATCATCAGACCAAAATAGAGAATCGAGAAGGTCAGCATGACACCGGTGGGGGCCAGCTTTTTGACGCCATCCAGCATCATTTCGCCCAGTCCCGCATAAAAACCGCCAATCAGCGCAAAAATGGTTGGTATCAGGATCAGCGCAATTAAGGCTGACATGCGTTTGGTCATGATGAGATACATGAAGCAAACAACCATGGAAAAACCCAGTATCGTCAGCAAAATAACAGCCCTCACAATGGCGTAAAAGTAATGAAAAGGTGGCGTTCAGTCAGGAAAATTCAGGAAATTGCTTAGCGTGGTAACGATTAACCTGTTGTTTTAATTAACCCTGAGCGGAAAGATGATATTAAATTGTTATCAGGTTTTAGCATTTCTTTAACAGGGAAGGGTGATCGGGATCATCTTTAAACGAATGTTAAACGAGATTGTGTGACTGAGATCAAACGATACGGGGGCGTAAGAGGGAATTGCGGGCCAGACGGGGGCTGATGCAGCGGCGAAAATCCGTCAAGGGGAAGCGGCTGAGCGCGAGCGCTCAGCCTGATGGGCTTTAATTATTCAGCAACTGGATAATCGTCTCAGGCGTTTTGTTGGCCATTTTGCTGACGGCGGTCTGCCCCTGCTGAATAATCTGGCTGCGTGCCAGCTGGCTCGCTTCTTCCGCGTAGTCAGCATCCTGAATACGGCTGCGGGCGGTGGCGGTATCCACACCCTGCTGCGACAGCACATTCCGGTTCGACTCGTAGCGGTTAATCTTCGCGCCATAGAGCGACTGATAACTGCTGATCTTCTCCAGGGCTGAATCCAGCGCCTTCATGGTGACGGAGATGTCACCGCTGGTCAGCAGCGTGGTGTTATTCAGCTTCAGCGTTTTGGTGTCCGAGGGCGTGGCCGGAATCGAGTCCGACTGCACCGGCTGACCATAATCCGCACTGGTAATCACCTCCATCGGCTGACTCTTATGCGGCGGTATGGCGGGCATCCCTTTCGGCTCAGGCAGGATCCCCCAGGTCAGATTGCTGGTGAAAGAACCGTTGCCGACCACCACTACAATCAGATCTTCGCTGACGGTATCCAGCGTGATGCGCTCCAGCCGGTTGCCGGTAATGGTGCCGTTGTTGAAATCGCCGCTGGTGGCATCTTCATAGCGATCGCCGTCACCGCTGTAGGTGATGTTCATGCCGTTGTAGCTGCCACTGTTACTGCCCGCCAGCGCCCAGCTCGATCCCCCTTCCAGCAGGGAGGAGCTGTCATAGGCCGCGTTGCTGTCAAAGCCGTTACTGCTGGTCAGCAGGCGCGATTTTGCGGTCGCCGCATCGGTTATCCCCTTGCTGGTCCAGGTGTAGTCGGGCGCGCTGCCTTCCAGCGGCGTGCCGACCAGATGCTTACCGTCGCGGGTAAACAGCTGAAGGTCATCATCCTGACCCAGCGAGTCGATGGTGATGGTAATCGACGTCGCGCCTGCCGGAATATAGGCCAGCGGGATCACCCCGGAGCTGAAGGAGTAATTCCTGCCCGAAACCGGAAATTTGGTGTTGATGGGATCAACGTTGCCCAGCTTCGCGGGCGGAAGATCGGGTTTATCGGTCGCCAGTGGGTAACGGCCAAAAATCTCGGTGTGATCGGCCACTTCATCAATCCCGGCCAGAATCTGCTGATACTGGGCGTTAACGCTCTGCCGATCTGCATCAGAGAGCGTGCCGTTCGCCGCCTGCACGGAGAGCGTGCGGGCCTGAATCAGCAGATTGGCGATGGTGCCCAGGCCGCCGCCTGCCGTCTGGGAGTAGCTGATCGCGTCATTAAGGCCGCGCGCAACAACCGCATCGGCATTCACATTGGCCGTCATGCGGTTGGCGATGGCCTGACCCGCCGCGTCATCTTTAGCACTGTTAATCCGCATCCCTGATGAAAGTCGTTCAACCGTTCGTCCCAGAACAGAGTCAGTGCCGTACCGCGTTTTGTTCGCTATCGCGGCGGTTTCGTTATGGTTGATTGTTAACATGGTCGCTTCGAACAGGGAGAGGAGTCTCTGATTTATCGGCAGGGTGATAAGCAGCTTTAACCTCTGCAGTGACAAAAAACCAGCAGGGGCGCGGCCAGGCGGGCAACCTGCTGATGGTTAACCGCTTTTCAGATAAAAAAAATTTAAGGGTGAAGCCGGGCAGGAAAAACAGCTGCTGCGCGCTGGCGCAGCAGGCAGGGGGATCAGTTAAAGACCATGCCGCCGTCGATCAGCAGGGACTGGCCGGTCATGTAGTCGGAGTCAGTGCTGGCGAGATAGGCCACACAGGCCGCCACATCTTCCGGCTCAGAGAGACGTCCCAGCGTAATGCGTCTGGCGAACGCTTCCGTGCCGTAACCGGCCGGTTTTCCGGCCGCTTCCGAGATCTGCCGATCGATCGCTTCCCACATTGGCGTCCTGACGATGCCGGGACAGAAGGCGTTGACCGTGATGCCGGCCGCGGCCAGGTCGCGCGCGGCGGTTTGTGTCAGGCCCCGCACGGCAAATTTACTGGAGCTGTAGACGGCCAGCTCCGGGTTGCCGACGTGTCCGGCCTGAGAGCAGGCGTTGATAATTTTGCCGCCGTGCCCTTCAGCCGCAAAGGCCTTTATCGCCGCCTGCATACCCCAGATCACGCCTTTGACGTTGACGTTGTAAACCTTGTCGACCACCTCTTCGGTAATCTCCGCAATCGGCGTCGAGGGGGCAATACCGGCGTTGTTGACGATGACGTCGAAGCCCCCCAGCGCACGACGCGCCTCCTCAACTGCCGCCATCACCTGATCGCGCTGCGACACATCCACTTTCAGCGCGATCGCTTTACCGCCCTGCTGAGTAATCTTCTCCGCCACCTGACGGGCGGTGTCCTGATTAAAGTCCGCCACCGCGACCGCCAGTCCATCTTTCGCCAGACGCAGGGCAATCGCTTCACCAATGCCCTGGCCTGCGCCGGTTACAAATGCCACTCTGTTTTTCATCGTGATTTCCTTTTTGCATGAAATTAAAGAAGCTGGCTCAGATGCAGCTGGCCCATCAGCAGCGGGTTATCGGCGTAATCCACCGGGACAGCCACCACCGCAGGTCCCTGAACATCCATCGCTTTACGCAGCGTCGGCTCCAGTTCTGCCGCGCTGGTCACCGCAAAGCCTGCTGCGCCAAACGCTTCGGCATAGGCTTTAAAATCGACCGGGCCAAAGTTAACGCCCGAGACGCGGTGATATTTTTTCTCTTCCTGCATCGCCACCATGTTGTAGGCGTTGTCGACCCAGACGATGTGCAGAATGTTGGCTTTCAGCCGGACGGCGGTCTCCAGCTCCATGCTGGACTGCAGGAAGCCACCATCGCCCGAGACCGAAACGACTTTGCGCTGCGGGTCGACCAGCCAGGCCCCGATTGCCCACGGCAGGGCGACGCCCATGGTCTGCTGACCGTTGGAGATCATGATCTGGCGGGCGCGGAAGCTGTAGAGATAGCGGGCGATCCAGATGTGGAAGCTGCCCATGTCCACCGTAAGGCTGACGTCGCTGTTAATGATGTCCTGCATGGCACGCACGATGCGCAGCGGATGCAGGGCAAACTGATTGAGGCTGGCTCCCTGCATCGCCAGCAGTTTCCGCTGCTGCTGACGGTCATCGAGGATGGTGGCGGCTTCCGGCGTCAGCTGCAGCGGCGCGGTGATGCGCGCCGCCAGCTTACGCAGCGTGGCGGCGATATCGCCCACCAGCTCGGCGTCCGGCAGGTAGCGGTTGTCGGTCTCTGCGGGGATCACGTCGATGTGGATCAGGGTAGCGTTGCCGCTGTTCCACATGGCCGGTTCATACTCCACAGGGCTGTAACCGATGGTGATGATCAGATCAGCCTGTTGCAGCAGCCGATCGCCCGCCTGGTTGTTAAATAATCCGACGCGTCCGGCAAAGCGTGAAAAGTGCTCCTGGCGGATGGCACCGGCGGCCTGATAGGTACTGGTGACCGGGATGTGACTGCGGCTCAGCAGATCGTGGATCGCCTCGCTGTTCTCGTGCTGGCTCGCCATCAGTCCCAGCAGGATGACCGGATTTTTAGCCCCGGCGATAGCCTGGCTCACGGCATCGATCATCGCGTCCGGTGCTGCGCCCAGGACGGGACGCGCTTTGCTGCTCAGTGCTTTGCCGGTAACAGGCTGGTCGACAATATCCTGCGGCAGACTGACAAACGCGCCGCCGCCCCGGCCATGTTCGGCGTGACGAAACGCATTCGACAGGCACTCGGAGAGCGCGGAGGGATCGGTGACCTCAACTGCATATTTGGTGATCGGGCGAAACATCGAGACGGTATCCATGCTCTGGTGCACCTGTTTGGCGCTGTCGGAGCGTTTTACCTGGCCGCCGAGGGCGACCACCGGGTCCCCTTCGCTGGTGGCGGTAGCCATGCCGGTGATCAGGTTAGAACAGCCCGGTCCGGAGGTGACCAGCGCCACTCCCGCATTGCCGGTAAGGCGGCCTACGGCTGCTGCCATGAACGCCGCGTTCGCCTCGTGGCGAACCGGAATCGTCTGGATGGAGGAGTCCAGCAGGGAGTCAAAAACCTTATCAATCTTGGCGCCGGGAATACCAAAGACGTGGCGGACGCCCTGCGCCTCAAGCTGCGCGACCACCAGGTCAGCGCCACAGGTCCAGAGCGTGGTATCGGTTGGAGTTTTCATCGTCATTCCTCTGATTAGCTTTCGACCGCACGGATGGCAGCGTCAAGATTGGCGGGGTTCAGGTCGGCATTGAGAAAGTCACTGTCCTGCGGCAAGTCCACGACCAGTTTGCTGATGGCACCGAAGGTCAGGGTTCCCTGTTCCAGCGCATAATCCAGAATGTGTCCACCGCCTTCGCGATCGTCGGTAATAAAATGTTCGTGATAGCCCGCGACGTTAATCCCCTGCATGTACTGGGGTGTGCGGAAGCCGATCAGTTCCCCCGCACGCTGGCGGAACGCAAAGGTCGGCTGATCGCCCAGCACTTCCGGCATGGAGCGATAGGGGCGACACTGGCACGGCACGGTGCGGGTCTCGACCCGGCTGAAACGGCCACTGATCCGCAGCGCGCAGAACTGGTTGTCGGAGGTGATTTCGCTGTCGATCACCTGATGGATGGCCTCACGCGACATCGGCCGGTCAAACTCAAACAGATATTGCGGTTTGAAAAAGGTCATGACAGCAAACGGGGTTTTCTGCGCCGGATCGGCCGGATGGGCGCTGCCATCGGCGTGCAGCTGGTAAACCTGACTGTCAAAGGCGATCAGCTCGCCATCCAGCCGGTTAAAGGTGCCCAGGCCAAAATCGCCTTTGCGCAGAAGATCGGCAATCCGCGTGTTCCCGTCGTAAACGCCGCTCAGTAGCGCACTCATTAAAGAGGTCTGATAGATAACACTTTCTGGTGCATCCTGGGAAAGCGTTAAGACAGTTCGTTTTAGCTGATCCTCACAGGAACAATCAGTTACACAATTGCTCATTTGATGCCTCGTAAGTTAACCGTTAAGCCGTGTTAACCTAAGGGTGAACCGATTCAGTCGTAAGATCCAATAGCGAAACCTGTTAACTTTGAGACGTTTTTGATATGGAACTGCGCCACCTGCGTTATTTTGTTGCCGTTGCCGAGACGCTTCACTTCACCCGCGCCGCCGAAATGCTGGGGATATCGCAGCCGCCGCTGAGTCAGCAGATATTGCGGCTGGAGCAGGAGATTGGCACACCCCTGCTGAAGCGGCTGACGCGCGGGGTGGAACTCACCGAGGCCGGCGAGGCTTTTCTGGCGGATGCCGTGCAGATTGTGCAACTTGCCGACCAGGCGCTGGAGAATGCGCGCGGGATCGCCCGTGGGATCAGCGGCCAGCTGTCACTGGGATTTGCCAGCTCGGTTGCCTTTAATCCTCATATCTTTACCCTGATCCGCCGCTTTACCGGGCGTTATCCGGCGATGGAGTTGCTGACGCGCGAAGAGAACATGTCCCTGCTGATGCAGGATTTGCAGGAGGGATTGCTGGACGCCGCCTTTATCCGGCTGCCGTGCGAAAGCAGCAAGGCGTTTAATCTGCGCGTCATCTCCACCGAAAAGATGCTGATTGCGCTGCCGCGCTGCCACCCTCTCAGCGGCACACCCGTTCTGCCCTTATCGGCCCTGGCCAGTGAAACCCTGGTGATTTTCCCGCGCGATGTTTCGCCCAGCCTGTATGAGCTGATTGTCACCGCCTGTCTGCGGGCGGGGTTTTCGCGCCACACCTTCCAGCAGGCGCCGCAGATCACCACGTCACTCGGTATGGTGGCGGCAGGGTGCGGGATTGCGCTGGTGCCGGAGTCGATGCGCTGCGTTGATAACCCGGACGTCAGCTTCAGCGATATCGAAAACAACACGCTGTTCACCGACGTGGCGTTTGCCTGGCGGCGGCATCACCCCTCGAAAGCGGTGCTGCACCTGCTGTCGCTGCTGGCGGAACAGTCGGCTTCAGGCGAAGCGGGTTGATAAGCGCCAGCTATTGAACTGAAAACAATAACCAGCTGGCGAGCGGTGGGCGGGATATTAATAATCGGGGCATGACTACATACCGCGTAAGAGTCGGGTTTCACAACCCGTCAGCCCTGACATTCAGGCAACTGGATGAAATTCTGGAGCCGCAGCGATTCTGGAGAACAGATTCGGCGGGTGGCCAGTTCCGCTATTTCATGGAGTATGAGTACCAGTCTGACGTGCGCGACCTCTGTTCGGTCTGTTCGCTGGCCTATACCCAGGCCTGTAAAGTCAGAAAGTGCCCGCTGATTCTGGTGGAGGTGATGAACTGAGCATGTCAGGCGATCCCGCGCGATCGCCTGACACCGTTTCAGCGCGACCGGCGCTGCATTAACAGGCTTAACGCGGCGGGCAGCACGGTGAGCGTCACCAGCGTTCCGCTGACCAGCCCCCCGATAATCGCCAGCGCCATCGGTCCCCAGAAAACCTGATGGGCGATGGGGATCATACCGAGGATCGCGGCGCAGGCGGTCAGCAGAATAGGCCGCGCGCGGTGATGCGCTGCCTGGCGGATGGCCTCACCGGCGGCCAGCCCGACGCGGGCATTGGCATCCACTTCACTGATCATGATCACCGCATTGCGGATGATGATACCTGCCAGTGCAATAATCCCCAGCAGCGCCACAAAGCCCAGCGGGGTGCCGGTCGGCAGCATGGCGGAAACGATGCCGGGCAGGCCGAAGGGGGCCATGCTCAGCGCAAGCAGCATGCCGGAAAAGCGTTGCAGCTGAATCATCAGCAGGACCAGCATGGCGCAGAGCGTCATCGGCAGCAGGGCAAAGACCGAACTGTTGCCCTTGTCCGACTCCGCTACCGTGCCCGCTTCCTCAATCGTGTACCCGGCAGGCAGGGAAGCACGCAGGGCGGCGATAGCCGGTGCCAGCTGTTGAGAGACCGCTTCCGCCCGCTGGCCGGGGGCGATATCCGTCTGCACCGTGATGTAGGGCAGCCGCTGACGCCGCCAGATCACCGGATCATCCACGCCCCACTTCAGGGTCGCCACCTGGCGCAGCGGGATCTTCTGACCGCTGGCATTGGTGATCATCAAACCCGCCAGCGTCGCCGTATCCTGCCGCTCCGCGTTATTGCCGCGTAACACCACATCAATCAGCCGGTTGCGGTCGCGCAGTGTCGTCACCACGCTGCCGGACATCAGCGTATTCAGGGCACGGGCTATCGTCCCGGAGGAGAGTCCGGCCGCGCGGGCTTCGGTCTGATTGACGGCCAGCGTCATGACGCGCTCCGGTTCTCCGGCGGTCAGATTGACCTCGCGGGTCAGCGGTGAGCGGGCAATCAGCGCCGCCAGCCGGGACGCCGCCAGCCGGACATGACCATAATCCGATCCGGTAAGGCGGTATTTCAGTGGCCAGCCAACCGGCGGTCCCAGCTCCAGCGGCGAGACCCGTGTGGTGATATCACTGAAGTTCTCAGCGAGCCTGCTCTCCAGCCTGCGCTGCAGCCGGTCGCGCACCGTCAGGTTTCTGGCGACCACCACCAGCTGCGCGATGTTTTCATTCTCCAGCAGCACATCCATTGGCAGATAGAAACGGATGGCACCCGACCCTGCGTAGCTGCTGAAGCTGGCGACATCGCGGTCATGGCGCAGCACCTCTTCCAGCTGTGCGGTCCGGCGCGTGGTTTCAGCCTGCGTCGCACTGGCGGGAAGCGTGAGGCTGACCAGCAGTTCGGGGCGGTCGGACGCCGGGAAAAATTCACCCTGCATAAACGTGGTGGCGTACAGGCTGACCAGCAGCACCGCCAGCGCCGCGCTCACCGTCACGCCCCGATGACGCAGAATGACTTCCAGCAGCCAGTGATAGCCGCGCATCAGCACGCCCGGTCGCGGGTCGGCATGATTCAGTTTTGCCGACAGCAGCCAGCAGCCGGTAAGCGGAGAGAAGATCACCGCGACGACCCACGAGCAGAGCAGCGCCAGCGCGATCACCACAAACAGCGAGTAGCAGTACTCGCCGGCGCTGGAGGCGGCGAACCCGACCGGAATGAACCCGGCGATCATGACCAGCGTGCCGGTCAGCATTGGAAAGGCGGTGGTTTTAAACGCCCAGGTGGCGGCCTGCCACTTACTGTCACCCGCTTCCAGCCGGGCCACCATCGCCTCGACGGTGATCATGGCGTCATCCACCAGCAGCCCCAGTGCGATAATCAGCGCACCCAGCGAGATGCGCTGCAGTCCGATACCGGCCAGCAACATGCCGGTAAAGGTCATCGCCAGCACCAGCGGGATCGCCGCCGCCACCACCAGTCCGGCGCGCAGCCCCAGCGAGATAAACGACACGGCTAACACTATCACCACGGCTTCGCCCAGAATTCGCACAAAACCGCTGACCGCCGTTTTTACCACCGCAGACTGATCGGCAACGCGGGTCATGGTGATGCCGTGCGGTAACTGACCAGCCAGCGTCTGCATGCGCTGATTCAGCTGCTGACCAAAGTCGAGCAGGTTGCCGCTGGCGGCCATGGAGACGGCCAGCCCGATAGCGGGCACGCCATTGACCCGGAACGTCGGGGCGGGCGGTTCGGCGGGTTGCAGGCTGATCGTCGCGAGATCGGTCAGCGGGATAAAGCGATCGCCGATATGCAGCGTCATCGCCTGCAGGCTGTCGACGGAGGTCAGGGTGCCGCTGACCCGCAGCGCAATACTCTCGCGGTCGGTGCGCAGGCTGCCCGCCGGGACGACCTCGTTCTGCGCGTTGATGGCGTCGCTGACCTGCTGCAAATCGAGACCCATGCCATTGAGCTTTTGCGGAGAAAAGGCGATAACCACCTGTTGCTCCTGCACACCCAGCAGCCGGGTTTTGCCAATGTCGGGCAGGGTCGCCAGAGCGCGCCGCAGGTTATCGACGCGGTCGCGCAGCTCACGGGCGCTAAAGCCCTCCGCCGTGAAGCCATAAATCGTGCCGAAGGTGTCATCAAACTCGTCGTTCACCGCCGGACCCTGCACGCCCTGCGGCAGAGAGGTGCTCACATCCTTCATCTTTTTGCGCAGCTGATACCAGATGCCCGCGACCTGGGACGGCGGCGTATCGTCACGCAGATTGACATAGATGACCGTCTGCCCGGCGCGGGTCTCACTCTCCACCGTATCGAGAGAGGGGAGTTCCTGCACCTTCTGCTCCAGCACGTCCGTCACCAGCTGCACCATGGTATTAACGTCGGCGCCCGGCCATTGGGCAGAGACCACCGCGGTTTTGATGGTAAACGCCGGATCTTCATTACGTGACAGATGTTCATAGCTCATCACGCCCGCGGCCATCACCAGCAGCATGAAAAAGACCACCAGCTGCTGATGCGCCAGCGCCCAGCCAGAGAGGTTAAAGCCAGCCGGTTTTTTCATGGTTCCTCCTGCGCAGGCAACACTTTTTCGCCAGGCTGCAGGGTGGCGACACCGGCGGTAACGATGCGCTCGCCCGACTGAATACCGGATGCGACGAAGATCTGCTGAGCGTCAAAGCGGGCCAGCACCACCGGGCGAAGCTGCAGACGGGAAGCCGCATCCACAACCAGCAGCGCCGGCTGGTCGGCTAAGCGCGTCAGGGCGCTGGCGGGCAGGGCGATGACCGGCGGTTGCGAGTCGGGCAGGGTAACCATAACGGTGGCACCGGGCGCCATCGCCTCGGGCGGCTGATTCAGCGTGACACGCAGCCGCCAGGTGCGGGTCTGCGGGTCAGCCTGCGGACTGATGTCACGGACCGTGCCGCTGGCCTCGATGCCGGGGTCGGCAAGCAGCGTCACCTTCAGCGGTGTGCGATCAGCGATCTGCAGCCGCTCGGTCGTGGTCAGATCAAACACCGCATCGCGAGCATCCCCTGCGGCCAGCGTCATTACGCTTTGTCCGGCGCTGACCACCTGACCCGGCTGAACCGTGATAGCGGTGATCAGGCCCGCAGCAGGAGCCGTCAGTTGGGTCCAGCTGAGGCTATCCTGAGCATTTTTCAGCGCCGCTTCGCTACTGAGGCGGCGGGACTGCGCGCTCTGCCAGTCCGCCTGGGCACTGTCCAGCTGGCTGCGGGCGATAGCACCGCCGGGCATCAGCAACCGCATCCGATGCAGATTCAGCGCGGCGACCCGCTCCGCAGCCCGGGCGCTGTCGAGATCGGCCCGGGCGCTGCTCAGCTGGTTACGCGTCTGATCGTTTTCCAGCGCCGCCAGCGGTTGCCCGGCACTGACCCGATCGCCCAGTTCAGCCGTGCGGCTGACGACCCGCCCGTCAAGCCGGAAGGCCAGGGTAACTTCGTCATGCGCCCGGATTTCACCGGTCAGCCGCAGAGAGGCCGCACCGCCGGGCGGCGGCGCGGTCACGGTTTTTACCGGGCGGGGCGGAGCTGGCGGCGGGGCCGCACTGTTATCGCGGCAGCCGGTCATGATCAGCACCCCGGACAGCACAAAGACGAACGGCACCACGAGGTGAACAGAGAAGAGGTGACGCCACATCTGGCGGGCAGCATCAGATAAGAAGTCTGTCATAGCCGGGTTCCTGTAATGAGTTGTGCTCATTGAACCCGGCCCATGTCCAGAAACGTTCCATGAACCATCAAGAAATGGTCAAGTCAGAACAATTTATCGATCCGGGAGTGTTATCCGAATCAGCAGGCCGCCGTCGGCGGGTAGCGAGGCGATGATCGTCCCGCCGTGCGCGTCGACAATGGCTTTGGCAATGGACAATCCCAGTCCGCTGCCGCCGGAGTGGCGGGCGCGTGAGGAGTCGGCGCGGGTAAAGCGGTCAAACAGCTGTGGCAGGAAGTCCGGATCCACGCCCTGACCGTAATCGCGGAAGGTCAGTATCGTGGCTTGGGCGTCCCGGCTGGCGGAGATGAGCAGCTCACCGCCGTCCGCCGCGTAGCGCAGCGCATTTTCGCAGAGGATGGTCACCACCTGCCCCAGCCGGAACGCATCGGCGCAGAGCAGCAGGTTGTCAGGGGCTTTCACGCGGAGGGTCAGGCCTGCCTGCTCTGCCTGCGGCAGCAGCCAGCCGGTGCGCTCACGCAGCAGCTCGGCGGGGTTAAAGCACTCCGGGTTCAGCGTAAGCTGCCCCGCATCCGCCAGTGACAGCAGATGCAGTTCGTCAGTCAGCCGGCTCAGTTGTGTCAGCTGCTTCATGATCATCGCCAGCTGCTGGGGGTCGGCCGGAAAAACGCCATCCAGAATGCCCTGCAGACGGCCCATCGCCGCCGTCAGCGGAGAGCGCAGTTCGTGCGCCATCGCGACGTGAGAGGCGCGCAGCTCGCGCTCGTAACGCGCCAGCTGCTGTGTCATCTGATTAAAGTCTTCGGTAAAGCGCACCAGCTCCTGCGGAGCCGCGTCAACAACCGCCGCCGGGCGGCCAAACTCCCCCTGCGCCACCGCACGCGCCGCCGTTGCCAGCTGGCTGAACTGTGCGGAGAGCGGACGCGCAAAGCGCAGCGCGATCAGCACCATTAGGGGAATGGTGACCACGACCAGAAGGATGACGGTCAGCCAGTCAGAGGAGGCCAGCGACGGATCGGAAAAATTGATGCCCCAGTATTGATCGACTATCTGATGGAAGCGCGCCGGATCGCTGGCGGGATGCTGGCGCAGCCGGGTGAACTCCTCCACCAGCGCGGGGGGCATCCGGTGGTAGACCCAGACCGCCTGCACCGCAAATCGCAGCCACATACAGAGGGCGATCAGCACTACGCTGCCTATCGCCAGCAACAGGACCCGGATGCAGATCCAGCGCCACAGTGAGGTGTGGGTTGCGTTCTTCATGGCTGTCTGAACCGGTAGCCGACGCTGCGCACCGCCGGCAGTACATCAGAGATGCCGGCGGCTTCCAGTTTGCGGCGCAGGTTGTAGACATGGGTATCGACTACCCGCTCCAGCGCATCACTTTCCGGCAGGCAGTGCTCCAGCAGAAACAGGCGGGTAAAGGGACGCGTCGGGGCGCGCATCAGCGTGACCAGCAGAGAAAATTCGGTGGGCGTCAGATCGAGCCGGTGTGGGGCAGCGCTGTCACCCTCCACGACCGCGGTGAGCGCCTCGGGATCGACTGTTAAACCAGCCCAGCGCAGGACCCCGGCCGCGGCCGCGGGCGGCTGGCTGCGGCGCAGAACGGCCTGCACGCGCGCCACCACTTCACCGGGATGATAGGGTTTTACCACATAGTCATCGGCCCCGTAGCGCAGCGCACCGATGCGATCGGGCGCGTCACCCATCGCCGTGACCATGATCACCGGGGTATCGTCACGCCGCCGGAGCGCCGCCAGCACCTCGGTGCCGTTCATGCCGGGCAGCATGATATCGAGCAGGATCAGATCGGGCTGCCAGCGTCTGGCCGCCTCCAGCCCGCCCGGTCCGTCACCGGCTATCGTAACCGCATAGTTTTCACGTTTCAGATAAGCCTCAAGGACGCCCGCTGCATCCGCGTCATCTTCAATAATCAGTACACGTTTTTCCTGCATTTCCGGACCACCTTGACTGTTTCTTCATAAATCCCTGGCCGTTCATTGATACGCGCCTCGCATACTCACCTCCGGTGACGCGGTACTGACTCCCCAGCTCCGCACCGGATGTGATAATGAGGAAACGTGATGATAACCGGAAAAATAACGCTTCACATGGTCTGTTTGTCGCTGGGTTTCAGTGCCGCCGCCGCGATGGCCGAAGAGAGTCCCACGCCGCCTCCCAGCATGACGCTGGGCATTGCTGGCATTAACGCACCGCGCTACAGCGGCGCAAAGAGGAATCACTGGCAGGTGATGCCGGTGATTCAGGCGCGCGACGGGGCGTTTTTTCTCGATTCGCAAAAAGGTATCGGCTATGACCTGCAGGCGGATAACGGACTTTACCTTGAGCATACGCTGGGCTACGGGCTGGGCCGCTCAGACCGGAACTCCTCCTGGCGTGACGGGGATGACCGGCTGCGGGGAATGGGAAATATCGACGCGACGGTCAATACCGCGCTGGCGCTGGGCTGGTCTGTGACGCCGTGGCTGGTGCTGGAGGGGAAAGCGACGCTGCCATTGAGTGACAGTCAGGGCGTGCAGTACCGGACGTCGGTCACCCTGATCCCCTGGCAGACCGCGGACGATACCGTGGCGCTGCAGGTGGCCGGTCTGTTCGGTGATGGACGCTACATGAACACCTGGTACGGCGTGAACAGCCAGCAGAGTGCGCGCAGCGGGTTTGCACGGTATAACGCTTCAGGGGGATTCTACGGAACGGACGCCAGCCTGACCTGGAGTCATCAGCTGACCCCTGCCTGGGCAGCCAGCGTCACGGGTGACTACAGCTGGCTCGATAAATCTGCCTCCGACAGTCCCCTTGTCGCACGGCACGACGGTGCCGGGGTCACGCTGGCCCTCAGCTACACCTTCTGAGCCACATGGGAATAAGCGGGATGCGCAGTCACCGTGCTCTGCTTGTCGCGCTCATTCTGTTATATCTGCTGGTCTTTACCCTGACCGGTGCTGCACTGAGCCTGTTTGATGCGCCGGAGCCGGGCCGGCGCGACAGGGAGGCGACAGAGAGGGTTGGGCGTCTCCTTTATCCTGACGCTGTCTGTGACCGGTCAGCTAATTTTTCTGTGGCTGGCGCTGGAGGAAATTCCATGTTGCACCCAGCATGCCGGAGTCGTTGCCGTAGGTGGCCGCATCAATGCGAATATCAATCTGATACTTTTCCAGCTGCTCAGCGAGTTCTTCAAGGAAAGGTTCCCGCGCCGTAATGCCGCCGCCGATAAATATCATCTGCGGATCAAAGACGCTGAAGAGGTTATATAAACAGGCCGCGAGATCCTGGTAGAATTTTTCCACCACCTGCTGCGCCATTTTTTCCTGGCGGTCGCAGGCGTCAAACACATCTTTGCCACTGACGTCGTCGACAGGCCGATCGGTGAGCTGACTGTAATTCTCCCGCAGGGCGGTCATGGTACAGCTCTGGCTCATGGTGTGGCGTTCAATGTCGCTGCTGGTGGGACGTGAGGTCAGCAGACAGCCAAACTCACCGGCCCGGTTCCGGCCACCGCGAATCAGCGCACCGTTGCAGAAAGCGGCTCCGCCCAGCCCGGTTCCGATGGTCAGCATCAGGAAGTCGTTCAGTTTTTTCGCTTTGCCCAGCCAGTATTCCGCCAGCAGGGCACAGTGCGCGTCGTTTTCCACCGTGGCAGGCAGGGATGTTTTCTCCGTCAGCCACTGGCTCAGATGAAACTGGTCAAAATCACGGATGGTACCGCCCATCTCAATAAAGCCTTTATCGGGGTCGATATAGCCTGGCGTACTCACGGCGATACCTTCACAGCCGGGATTCTTCTCCAGCCAGCCCACTATTTCTTCCAGAATTTTGTCCCGCGCGTTGTGGGAAATGTCGGCGCTTTCCTGCGTCAGAATGTTTCCCCGATCGTCCACCACGCCCATTTTTAAAGAGGTACCGCCAATATCAAAAGCTGCAATATTCATCAACGTTCTCTGAAATGATGTTGGTGCGATTAATTGTAGTGTTGAAATAAAATCGCAGGCGGCCGGGCAGCCGCAATTTTGTCAGGAAAGGTACAGATTTATAAAGCTGCCGGAACAGGGCGCCATGAGCGAAGCGTTAATAACGGAAGGTGCTGCTATTAAGTAAGCGGTGCGGAGAATAGTGAACATTCCGGCGGCGATGTTTCTGTTAAGCGAATGTTTTCGGTATTAATTTACCGGATTAACCCTGCCTGGTGCTTCTTCAATCCAGCTGAATTATACTGTCAGCAATGAGCGCAAATTCAGTGATTTCTTAATGATTTACATTATCGATGACCAGATTACGTATAATTCAGATGACTGTACGCTGAGCCATATACCTACTCAGGAGTCGCTGAGCCTGAGTATCTCTTCCGGCCGGTTGTTTGAGCAGCTGCTGAATTCTGGCGGAGAAATCCTGTCGCGTGACACCTTACTGACAGAGGTGTGGGACCGGTATGGCCTGCGCGGATCTAACAGTAATCTGAATCAGTATCTGAGTATTCTGCGCAGGGCGCTTGCGGCCTATGGTTGCCAGAATCTGATAATGACCCTGCCGAAGATTGGCATCCGACTTAATCCGGAGATCAGGATTGTCCGGCAAACGGCTCAGCCGGTGGCGGTGTCTGATATCGCGCCGGAGCCGGTAGCGGGCACAGACACCGATGCGCCGCCGGATAACGTCACCGCGCCGGAACCCTCTCTGGCTCCGGTCGCAAAGCCGATGCGCAGGACCCGACTACTGAGTGTGGCTCTGATTCTTCTGGCGATATTCATCGTTGCCTTCAGCTTTTACATCTTCATCCATCCTGCGCAGAAGAATAGCGGGCTGACCACTGTGTCACTGGCGGGCGGCTGTGAAGCGGTACTGCTGAAAGGCCTGGATGTGGTAGAGCGCGAGTCTATTGATCAACAGATTCTGCAGATGCTCCGGGAGAATAATCAATCCTGCAGCGCCGGACGACGGATCTATTTCGATAAAAACACGGCGTTCACCACCACGAACTACGGCAGAACGATGCTGTCAGCCTGTAATCTTGATGAGCGTGGGCACATCATTTCCTGTGACAACGTTTATTATCTCGACTGGAGAATGAATTGAAACGCAGCGCCACTCTTACGCTGACGGCAACGCTGGCCATATTGCTACTGGTTACCTTTGCAGCCATCAATTTTTATCGTCATCAGGAAACTGATTTGCCGTTCCGATGCTCGGCGTTCAGCCGCTACGATCTCAGTCGTCAGGAAGGGAAGAAAGTCGAGTTTGCGGTGTCGCAGGATTTGCGTTTTATTGATGCGCACTCCGGTTATCTGTTACTCAACGGGCAGGTCACGCTGGGAGATAAGGTCACCACGCTCAATCGCCGTATTGCACTGAGCGAGGGGGGAAAAATAGAGAGCGATACTTATCGCTATAAAATTAAATCGATTATCACCTCAACCAACGATACCACCCCGGATGCGGTATTCAATCTGTTGCTGGCGGAGATCACGCTGGATCCGACCTACCTGCAACTGGATGTGCGCCAGGTGGATCAGCAGGCCTACCTGATTAGCGGGCCGCTCTCCTATCTGTTTACCTGCAAGCGTTACTGAATGAAGGCAGGCCTCTGCAGGGGCCTGTTAAGCGTTGAAAGCGGACGTTAGGCTTATGCCATTTTGTGTGTATCCGCTCTTCCCTGCATCGGACAAAGAGGCTGTTATCCTGATATCGAATTGCAGATATAGGTCGGGATAAAATTGACCATAAAAAGAAAGTTTTTGTTCTTCTGCCTGATGATTCGCATATAAACTTCCTTCTCAGAGGCGATGAAAAACCGCGAGAGATACTGGCTGATCTCGTCATCACTGAGATTGTCATCCGGTAGCCTGATGTTTTTTTCAGCGGACATATAATAGATATCACCATTGCGTTGCAGGCTGAAGGAGACTTTACGATTAAACACCTTTCCAGGATTCATTTCTGAATAGCCGGTGATATGGGCTAACGCAAAGTTATCGCGAATCATATAGTTGAGTGACAGATGATAAATGTCGTCACTGTAATGTTCTACTAAGTTTGCAACACAGTTAAAACTTTCTGTGGGACGGCGCTGCAGATAGGGGTAGGCCAGAAAAGACGCCTCCATTAAAATTACGATACCCGTTAGTACGATAAGCGTTTTTTTAATCACCCGGATTCAATCCTCTGAAATGATATTCTGAAATGCACTGATTTTTCTGGCTCATCGGTTTATTGCAGCGAATGACTGAGGTTCTGGGCAGGAGCGCATAATGCGTCACATAGACCCAGGGATAATGGCTGCAGCTGCTTTTCAATTTTTCAACCAGAGAAAGCGTTTTCTTTTTCTCCTCTGAACGGGCATCTTTGTCGGCAATATAAACCCGGCATCCATTGATATCTGCCAGAAAAGGGTACTCATCAAAATGGACGCGGGGCGCATCTGATGCGCTGTTAGTTTTCAGAATTACCATCAGCAGAATCAGTGCGACCAGGCTCATGGTCCAGAGTAAAACCGCTGGCAGGAAAGATTTCAGCGGTGCTCCCGATTCCTGCCGGGCAGCGTGCGCCACCAACGGCTCGCCCGGTTCAGTATCCGCTGAGGGTGGCAGGCTCATCTCATCATAAGGTTCTTTCGCAAAAGTATCTTCATCTCTGGAGTGCGTGTTTTCCTGACTGCCATCAACGTGCGTTTCACTACTGCGTTTCTTTATATCTGTTCCACTGGCCAGTGTCAGACCGACACGTGGGATTGTTACGACAGGATCTTCCGCTAGCCCGACCTTTTTTAAACCCTTCCGCAGAATAGAAATATTCTGATAAAAGGTATTGGGAGAAACCAGCATCCCATTTTTCTCCCAGACAATCTCCATAAACTCCTGCTGCGTAATAATCGTGTCATTTCGTGTGATTAATAATAAGAGGCAGCGGCCTGCCGGAGAATTGAGGACTACACATTTTTCTGGATCGTTCAGATTACGCAATGTACTGGCCGCAGGATGAAACTCAATAAATCCATTAATGATGTAGTGATTATGCATCAGGCTAAACTCAGCAGAAAAATCTGAGTCTAGCTTTTTTACCCCCTTATTGTTACCTCCAATCTGTGCGACATTTTAAGATTCCATTTTCATTTGGGAATTTTATAGAGTCAGCGTCACAACGCAGCCCGCTTTTACCGGACATAAAAAAAGGTGCAGAATGTTCTGCACCTTGTCAACGCCAGTCATATAAGCATCAGATCAAGCGGCTTGCCGCATTATCCTGGAAGGTGCCGTTGAAAGCGTTAGTGATAAACTGATTGACCAGTGCATATACTGACTCTGAATCATTCCAGCCCATAATTGCACCGGCGACAGCACCCGCCGCGGCACCGATCATGCCTGCACCCAACATACCCACCAGCTGGCCAATGGCACCAATGCCGAGGATACCGCCACCGTCGCCACCGTGCATGCCGCCGATGGTGGCACCCGCAGCGTAGCCTGCCGCTGCCAGCAGAACGCTGCTGGTGAGTGATTCCCATAACCCCGCACCCGATACGGCATCAATTTCCATCATGCTTAAATCGCGCATTATTATTTCCTCAGATTAATTTTAAAGTTAAGCCATGTCTTATCTTCTCATTTGAGAAATTAAAATATGACTTTTCATAGGCTGTTTTAAAATGACGGCAGTGACATGCTGTCTTGTTTCAAAACAGGTAAAGCAGGCATTTTTTATTACAGCATGCCTTTCTGAATTATTATCCTGTGCTACATGGATAACCTATCAGGATTACACATTCAATATTCTGACGATTAAGTGAATGGCTTAGCGCTTCTCTTTTTATCTCTTATCCGATTAATTTTGCTGCGGCGTTATGCCGTTATGCTTCAGTCAGGAAATGAGCTGGCACGGGTTCGTCAGCGACTTTACGCCCGTTGAGTGATTCCCGATGATGACGACGACCGCAACATCCCTTGCAGATATCAGCAGAACGCGGTTGAAGCATTCCTCCTGAATATTCAGCGGTGCAAACGTCAGCTTCCGTGATACTGAAATCACGCACGGTCACTTCCTGACCCTGTCACTGATGGCAGGTGGTGTTATTAATGTTAATTTTCGGCGTTAATTATGCATTTAACCTGAAGCCTCTTAAATAGAATTACTTCTATTTTTAATTTCTTTCAGCTTTTGTTTTTGTATCTGGTATGGCCATTTTAAGATCCGTGTTAATACCTCAGGTGTTGTTAAGCGCAAATGACTTTACGCAATGTTCCAGCCTGTGCATCTCGTTCTTCATGGATACTTCATCAGGGTAAATTGACGTGAAGTTGATCGTAACATTATCAGCCATCAGACAGGCATAGGTTACCTGCCAGACTCGCTGACTACCGCCCTGGCCGGTTATAAAGCTGTAAATCACCTGGAAAGTTTTCGTAAATGCATGGCCATCATTGACCTCTTCCATTTTTACCAGGTTGAACTGATTAAATATTTTTTCGGCATTACTGACCTGTAAGGCAATATTCTCGCCAAGGGTTTGTCCTTCAGCAAGCCGGTCGCGGTTGATGGTGATCTGCTGGCCGGTTCTGAATGCCACAACATTAATTGTCTGAGTTCTGACTTCTTCGTCAAATTTAAGCGTGCCTTCCAGGCAGATTAGACTGTTTTTCATATTCACTCCTTGGTTTCAGGGCTGGGCAGCACTTAACAGTGCCATCTGTTAATTTATTTCCAGCGTCACCTGTGAGGCGTTCACTAAAGCTGCAAACTCTGCTTTGGTGATTTCGGTCACGCCATGGCGGTTGATTTGGATAATGCGGTCTGCGCTCATGATCGTTTCCGGCCGGTGTGCGATGATGACGCGGGTGATGCTCATGTGCTTTATCGCATCATTGATGGCACTCTCTCTGGCCACATCCAGATGACTGGTGGCCTCATCAAGGATAAGCAGGCGCGGCTGGCGGTAAAGCGCGCGGGCGAGGATAACCCGCTGCACCTGCCCTCCGGAGAGAGACGAACCCATATCGCCCACCATGCTGTTGTAGCCCATAGGCATTGCCATAATGTCGCCATGTATCTGGGCGATACGTGCTGCCCACTCGACCCTGGCTTTATCCAGGCTGGCATCAAAGAAACTGATGTTATCCATGATGGAGCCGGCAAACATCATATCGTTTTGCATCACGCTTCCGATTAGATCGCGGTAATGCGTCATTCCCAGTTTTGTATGGTCGATACCGTTAATGCTGATCATACCGGCGTTCGGTTTGAGCAGTCCGAGCAGCAATTTTGCCAGCGTCGTTTTACCCTGGCCGGAGGGGCCGATGATGGCGACAGATTCACCGGCCGCAATGCTCAGGCTGAAGTCAGAGAAGATCTCTTCGTCAGTGGCTGAATAACGGAAGGTCATGTCGCTGATATCCAGACGCACCGGCCCTGTTTCTTCCGCCAGCGCGATGTGGCTTTCCATATTCTGCTCTTTCTCCGTCAGGACAATATCGGAGAGACGTTCACCGTGTAAGCGGAGCATTTTGAATTCGATCAGCGCGTTGATCAGGCCCGCAGAGCGAGAGATAAACTGATCGGAGAACGAGATGAACGCCACCAGCATCCCGCTGGTAAAGTTACCGTCCAGTACCTGCGCCGCAGCCAGCCAGATCAGAACAATTTTGCCAACGCCGGAAATTGTCCCCTGCAGCGTGTTGAATCCAATCGAGAGTTTCTGCGTCGTAATCCCTTTGTTTGTCGACTCCACGGTTTCATTGGTATAGGTCGAAACGCGCAGATCCTGCTTATTGTTGAGCTTGATCGCCTGCACGCCACGGATCGATTCAAGCAGCTGTGACTGCACTACGGCGGAGGCCATCAGCTGATTCTCATTCGCCTGGCGAAAGGGCTCGAATGAGATCCAGCGAATCAGTGCATAAAGCAGGAACAGGCCAACGACCACACAGGTCAGGGTGGCGTTATAGGTGAAAATTACGCCGAGGGTGACCAGCGCCATTACCCCGTCAAAAACAGACGAGATAAAGCGGCCGGTAAGCGTGCTCTGAATATTGCCGATGGACCCGAAGCGAGAAAGAATGTCGCCAACATGACGTTCTTCAAAGTAACTGAGCGGTAATCCCAGCAGATGGGCGCACAGATTAGATGACCACTGTACGCTCAGCATGCTGGAGAACCAGGTCGTAACCCAGCTTCGCAGTGCTGAAATCAGGTTCTGAAACAGGGTGATGCAGATAAAGGCGACACCGAGCAGCGTCAGCAAATCACGGTCCGCAGAGACCAGCACCTGATCCATCACCCACTGCATGTAAAATGGCGTGATGATGCCAAAAAATTCCAGTGCCAATGACAGTAAGGCCACCTGCACGAACGCAGAGCCAATTCCGGACACGTTACGGATCAGGCTCAGCATGGAAATCGATTTTTTCTCGTTTTTCTTCTCAAAGGTGGCGCCGGGATAAAGCTCCAGCGCGACGCCAGTGAATGAGGCGGAGACTTCATCCATCGGCACTTTGCGTATGCCACGCGCCGGGTCATGAATAATGAGCCTGTTTTTAGCGATGCCTTTCAGCACGACAAAGTGGTTCATCTCCCAGTGCAGAATGCAGGGCAGATTCAGTTTGTCCAGTTCATCCAGTTCGAGGCGAACCGCACGACAGCCCATGCCCATGCTCTGTGCGAATGACATCACATTCGCCAGCGTGCTGCCTTTAAGGGAGGTCGGGAAGCGCTGGCGCAGCGAGACCATATCGGTGTGATGACCATAGTAGCCGGCAATCATGCCGATACAGGTCAGGCCACATTCAGCCGCCTGGGTCTGACGTAAAACGGGCAGTTTCTGGCGAAATGACAAATTCAGTTTGTGAAATAAATCCATAGGTAACCTGATAAGATAATGAAATTATAAGGACGTCATTTTGCCCAATGCGTTTAATGGCTCCAGAACCCACTCGTAGAGGCGTCGTTTATCGACGATAAAGTCTGCCTCCAGCGCACTGCCCGCGTGCAGGCTGCTCTGCCTGCCGTAGGCCTGCACCGTCTGCTTATCCAGCGCCACTTTCACCTGATACATCGACTCTTTCACCTGACCATCGCCGGTCAGGCTGGCGACTTCCTGCGGTGACAGGGCCGACTTTGAAATTTCCAGCACGGTGCCGTATTGCTGGCCGAACTTCTGCCATGGGAAAGGTTGATAGCGCAGCACGACACGCTGACCTGGCCGGATAAAGCCGATGGCGCGGCTGCTGAGCATAATCCTTGCCTGCAAACGCGCGTTATCCGGCAGCATCATCGCCACGGTCTGACCCGACGTGACGATCTGTCCCGGTTTGACCAGCACGGCACTGACGGTGCCGTTTTCCGGCGCATGCAGCTCAATCGAACGACGGGATTCGTTTTCCATGATCGACTGCGTGATCCCGGAAAGCTTTTGCTGCAACTCGTTTTTCTGCTGGTTATAAGAGAGGGGTTGCTCACGCAGCTGTTGCCGCGCCTGAGCCAGTTGCTGGCGGATATCAATACGCTGACGTGCGACATCCTGTAAACGCACGCTGGCATCAAGCAACTCATTCTGCTGCTGTTCTACCTGCGTATTGGAGGCGTAGCCCTCTTTGCGCATGGCGCTCATTTTATTGAGTTGTGTTCTGGACAGCTGAATCTGCTGGGTGCGCTGGCGAAAAATAGTCTCCAGTTCAGCCGATTGCTGGCCGAGTAAACTGACCTTTTCCTCAAGAGATCTCAGCGTTTCGGTGTGCAGTTGCTCAAGATTGGTCAGCTGATTTTTCAGCCCTGCTTGCTGAAACTCCAGCTGGGCCGCAATCGCCTCGCGTGTCTGGCCATAGCGTGTTGAAATTTCCGATGAGACGGTGGCGATCAGGCTGCCCTTTTGCAGGCTCTCACCTTCACGGGCGGGCAGAGCGATAACCGTGCCGGTGCTCATCGCTGTAATCGTCATCATGCCGTTTTCCGGTACCAGTACACCCTGCGCACTTTCACGTTTGGTGTAAGTGCCAAAGATGCAAAAGGCGATCATGACGGCAACCAGCAGTCCGATCAGCGTGATGACAACCCAGCGGAAAGGGGGGCAATACAACGCAACAGAGCCCAGGACTTTAGTTTTCCTGGCATCCAGCGCTTCCTGGCGAAATAAGTCGTTATTCATCTATTCGATTCCCGTTATGCCGCGCCACAGCTGAAACTTTTCATCGCGGCGTAGTCGAGCGAGCCAGTGGCCGTTTTTAGTTTGACGATTGACTGGATGAGCGCGTTCTGCGCCTGTGCCAGATCCTGCACGGCCTGGAAATAATCCTTTTCTGCATTGAATTCATCGATCAGGGTGCGCTGACCGATTTCCCGGCCATAACGGGTGGCACTCAGGCGTTTGTCTGCTGAGGCGATTGCGCGTTGACAGGCTTTAATCCGGGACTGGCTGTTATGCACACCGGACGCCGCCTGAATGGCCTGCTGTTCCGCTTTGCGTCTGGCATCGGTGATCAGCTCTTTGCTCTGTTCGAAGCGGTGCGCCGCTTCCAGACTTTGTGAGACAGGGCCACCCCCGCCAAACAGGGGGATCGAAACATTAACGCTAATCTGGGTGTTATCAGTTTTAGAGGTGGTGCCAAAAAGCGTGTCAAGATAGTTGCCGTTTTCTGCCCGACTCCAGTTCTTGCCGTACCCAGCCTGCAGGGTGACGACCGGCATATGACTGGAGGTGGCGGACAGAATGTCTGTCTCACTGGCTTTGTGCGTCTGAATAGCGGCAAGTACGTCGAGGTTGTTAGCAGCGGCCTCGCGTTTCAGTTGTTCAGGAGCGAGCCTGTCGGGAAAGCGCACACAGCGCATGCTGCTGTCTGGGATGCTCCGGGGATCCCTGCCAGTAAGCTGACGGAAAGCAAGACTGGCATCGTTCAGATCGTTTTCTGCCACCAGTTCGTCTGCCACGGCTTTATCATAGTTGGCCTGTGCTTCAGCTAAATCGAGCCGGGTGCCGTCGCCTATTTCCAGCGCTTTTTGTGTCTGTTTAAGCCGCGCACTGAAGGCAGCAAGAATGCGATGACTGGTTTCCAGCACGCTGCGTTGATAAAGCACGTCGTAATAAGCCGTGGTGACACTGGCGATCATTTTCTGCTGTGCAATAAGCAGATTGACATCGGCCAGATTGCTAATCACCACGCTTCTGCGCCAGGTGGCATACTTTGCCATATCAAAAACGGGCTGTCTCAGATTGACGCTATAATTGTGGCGGGTGACACCGGCAGAATAGGCCGCATCCGGCTGATCCGTTTTAACCCAGGTACCGTCAATGGAGATTGCCGGCAGTAATCCCGCAAAGCCCTGATATTTTTTCTGCCCGTCGGCATCATGTTCACTGCGGGCAGCGTTCATTTCTGCATTATAACTGTTTGCAGCCATCAGCGACTCCTGAAGTGACAGCGCACCGGCCTGACCGGACAGCAATAATCCTCCCGCCAGCGGGAATAAAAATTTTTTCAGCATGAGATTCCGAAATTAATACGAATTAAAAAAATGCGTTCTGGTGCAGAAAGCGCAATAGCTCTGTTTCATTTCTCAGATGTAGCTTATTCATGGCGTTTCTTTTTTGTGTTGAAATAGTACTCATTGCGCGACATTTTTTAGACGCTATTTCTGACAGCGAATAACCCTCCTGAATCAGATTGATGACCTCCCACTCCTTGGGTGTTAAATCCGTGCACTCCTCCTGAAAATGTTCATGCACAGAGCGGGAAATATAGGTTTCTGCAGACGATGCAGGCATCATGCTTCTGAGTGCGTTAACCAGCTCCTGCGGGGTATCCTGCAGACTGAGCATGATGTTTACACCCGCATCAAGCATCTTTTTCAGCAGCACAGACCGCATGTTCTGAGTAAAACAAACAGTAATGATGTTTTCATTGCCACACAGTACGCTGAGCACCTTTTTGATTTCTGTCTCCCGGAACGATCCATCAAACAGACAGGCGGAATTGATAATAATCACGTCGATGCGATTTTCTTCTGCGGCCTTCAGTAAACTTTTTACATCAGGAAAATGGTGCAGATTAAATTGCGTGTTATTCATTTCCTGCCGGAGGAACGAGGTAATTAAATCGTATGACATATGATACTTATGAAAATAGATCATATTTATTGTTTTGTGTGTAGTGTCTTTCACTGGCTGCTCAACTCTCTTTTATAAGGTATATGCTTGCCGTAATCATCGATTACTGTCCAGTTCAGGGTGTGATCGGCACTTATCTCTTTTACCGCAAGGGTGAGAGACGAAAAGGGTGCAATCATCTCTGCTTTCAGTGGTGTTCTCCCAAGCGTGATACTCCCTAATGTCATGTAATAGGGTGTTGGATTTTTCACGGTCAGTTGTGCATGTTTAGTTTGTGTCTGGCCGAGGATAAACCGTAATTTTTCACCGACATCTTCTTCCGGCTCCTTTAAACCGGTCGGGCGGATAAATACTTTTAAACGGATGCGTAGCGGCAAAATTACTTTCTTCTCCAGCACCGACTTCTGGGCAGTATTTGGTGGAATCTGATAAATGTTCAGCCAGTACAGACGCTCGCGGTCTGCAGGCATCCCTTTGCGGGAAATGAGCATGACACGCAGGTTGCGCGATTCACCGGGGGCCAGTTTAAATAGTGGCGGCACGACGACAAGGGGTGTACTGATGCGATCGGGCGGACTGAGAGGATCGTCATCATCGCTCCAGACCTGTACCAGTGCCGGGGATCTGACAGAATTCACCACGGTAAGAGACTCCGCCACGCTCTTTTCATTGAACACCAGCCGACTCTGGGTGCTGTTAACTACCGCGCCGGCCGGGCCAGCACTAAGAGTCAGCGCGCTGGCTAATAGCAGGCTACTGCAGACTGACAAGAATCTGTGCCTGCGCATTGACCGATCCTCCCTGTGCGGTTTGTCCCGGAAGTTGCTCAAGGGACGCCGTAAAAACACCGGCATAGGATTTATCGCCTTTAAGCGATAACCCGGTTTTACTCAGCAGTTCCGTAAATCCGTACCAGCCCGCTTCTGAACCTGTGCCCGTTATTGCATTACTGGACAACAGGTTTAACGCCCTGCTTCCAGCATAGATGCGGATGCCAACACCCTTTGCAACGCCTTGTGTGCCGTAGTTATTGTCGAGTAAATGGCTGATGCCCCCGGCACTCGTTTTCAGCCCGAGGGCATCAGCCTGAGCCAGTGCCGTTGGTTGTGTCACCAGAAAACCCATCGCGACTGGCGGTTTTGAATCGCTGGATTCAGTACCTGAAACGGCCCCTTTTTCGCAATTAATCTCCACGCTGAAGGTATTGCTACTGGTCATGCCATTACTCAAGTCATTGGCGCTGATGGTCGGCAGGGTTACAACCTGGTCAAAATCCCCAACGAGACAATTCTTTCCCTGTATGACAGTGGTGTTACCGCCGCGCATACTCCAGACTGCTGAGGCATACCCAGAGCTGGGTGGATAGGCAACTTCACCTGTTTTATTGATATTGTTTATAAAGGGTGTTCTGATCGCTATATATCCCTGCGGAACGGTTATTTGCCCGAAAGCATTTCGCGTAGGGAGGCCGAAATCGTCGTCACTTTTGATCAGTTCGAAAGTCGCGCTACTGAACGATGATGCCGGGATATAAATATGTGAACCTACAGTAATGTAATCATCAGCGGTCAGTTTTCGCTCCTGCCATTCACTCTTGTAATAGAGTCCGGTTTTCAGGTTAGTTATGCGATAGGCGATATGCTGTGCCGGTGTCCGGTATCCCCCCTCAACATCACTCACGGCTTTACCACCATACTCTGCCCCATATGAGGCAGCCAGGGCATAAATTTCATACAAGCTGTCCGCGTCGGACAGTGCACATTTATAGACAATCTGATTGGCTTGATAGGCGACATTCAATCCTTTCGTCAGAAATGGCATGTCAGCAGAGGCCAGCACGGTTCCGGCTGGCGCAAGTGAATCCGCGCCAGTTCCGATACTGATTGCCCCAAAGTCAAGCTTCGCACTTATGGCATCCCCTGTGCCCGTACCCCATGACTTTGCAATATAGCCCCGATTCACCACTTCCTGCGGCAGTTCGTTAAACCGATCACCCGCCTTAGTTATCTTGTGACAAATCGCCTGTGCCGCGGGCGTACACACTATGAAAGCGGATGCGAGCAGCCAGATTTTGAGGCGGCTATGTGCTGTTTTCATCTTCTTCCTCACTGAATACAGGTGCCGTTTAAATGAACAAAACTGGCATCATCAATTTTTTTAGAGGGCAGCTGATAGTTGATCCGGCAGGTGTTACTGCTCCCCCAACTGACAAACAACGTGCCAGAGGCGTTGGGAAGACGGGCGTAAATCTGCCCGTTCTGGCCTGCCATCCCAAGGCTGTTGCCCTGGCTGTCTTTAACTTCTGCACCCATCGGAACAGGTGTGCCGTCAGCCTGCGAGGCGAGAATCAGTGCCGGCGTACCCGTCAGGGTCTTAAAAGCTATTTTGGGTACGCCACCATGCACCGGCACCACGCGCACGTTACCGCCTTCGAGTTCAACATCCTGAGAGATTGAGCTGCCGTCGAGGCTGATGGTGTTATAACGGTAGGGAGCCAGCGATGGCATGATGGCGTAGCCAAAGGTATCGATCCTGGCACCCTGACCGTTGTTGATGCGCGCGCCGCTGGCACCTTTTGCTTCAATCAGTGCAAAGGTGTCGCTGGCGTAAGGACCATAGGTGATACCGCCCCCGTGGATGGCCAGCGTGCCCGATGTGCCCAGCCCAAGCTGGTGATAATCATCACTGCGGGCATAAGAGGCGCGAATGGCACCCAGGCGCGTCCGTTCCTGTACGTTCGTTCCCCAGCGCATCGCATGGCTTTTTCCCTGAGATACATCACGGTATTTGTCGTAACTGGAATAGAGGGCGTAAGTAAAATCGCTCTCCTGGCCCGCGGAACCCGACAGGGTGGTCATTGCCGATGAAGTCGTTTTATCTCTGGTCATATCCAGAGAGACGGTGGAACGGCTATCACGCCAGTCCAGCGGAAGGGAAAAACCCAATGAGATGACGTTTTCTGTGTATTTCTGATAGCGGTTAGCATCGTAATCGCTGTCGTAAACGCTATAGACGTCTTTGCTGTTCCAGCTGGAGCGTTGCCGGCTGAGGTTAAGGTTGTAACTTACTTTCTTCCACATATTGTTGTATGAAAGCTGCATCTCTGAGATACGTGAGCGATTGTGATAGTAGTCAGTGCTGCTGCCGCTCAAAGACAGGGTACCGTAGTCACCCATGTATTGACTTACCGTCGCAGAGAAGCGATTCCGCTGTCTGAGCGTATCGGAGTAGTAGTCCGCCCCACCATTCTGCTGACGACGAACGCCCAGTACATCTTCCAGATCGCGATAACCGGAAGTCGAGTAACGATAGGCTGCCAGCACCAGGTTCGTTCTGGTGGGGAAACTCTTGCTGTACGATGCCTCTGCACGCCAGCCGCTTCTGGTAATGTCGTTTTCTACCCTCGCATGTGACCAGGTGGTGTTGAGTGACAGCGCGCCAACTGGAGAGGCGTAGACGCCACCAGCCAGTAAAGCCTGATATCCATTTGCGAAGCGCGCCCCGGTATTGGTGGTAAGACTGTTACTGAGACCATACTGTAAAACGGCCTCAGTAAAGGTGTTCTGGACGGAGTAAAAGTTCCTCACCTTCCCGGCGGCAAACTGATAACTCAGATTACCCGGCCGCATTGAGCTCGGCACCGCAGCATAAGGCACAGTGAAAAAGGATGATTTGCCGTCAGCCTCGACGATCTGTACTTTCAGGTCGCCCTGACTCTTGGTGTTATATAAGTCGTCAATAATAAATGGGCCTGGCGGGACCTGAGTTTCATAGATTACGTTACCGGCCTGGCTTATCAGTACACGGGCGTTGCTGGTAGCGACGCCCCGGACTTCCGGCGCATATCCGCGACGTGCCTGAGGCCACATACGCTGGTCGGTCGCGATCTTCACACCGTTGAAGGACATTGAACCAAACATCGTGCTGTCAGTGTAGGCATCACCGACCACCAGTTCGCTGGAAAGAGAGGGCAGGGGACGCTGTACCCAGGTGCGTACAGCATTCCATTTGTACTGATCGGTGCTGACGCTGCTGTTCATATAGCGGAGGTTGGCCTGATGACGTAAATGCCACATGCCCAGGTTACCCCCTGCGTTGATCATGCTCCAGAGATAGCTGGAGTGCGTGTCGCGCAAAATATTGCGGCTAAAGCTGGAGCTATGACGTAAAAAAAGCAATGGAGCTCCCGCATTCCATTCAGAGGTCGGGATGTAATCGCGTGGCTGGCGGTTCAGCAGAATCTGCGGGATCAGAAAATCAAGTGTCAGCGTGGACTGGCGGATATTCCAGTTACCCTGACTGCTGATCTCTGACAGAAACAGACACTGCGATTCAGCCGCTTCTTTCAGGCCGGTCTTCAGCTGCAACAGTTTGACCATGTCGGCATCAATACAGGGTTGCGCACTTTTATCGGCGACATCTTTCCTGCGAAAATTCACCGCCACCTGACTTTTTATTATTATGCCATTCAGGCTGATATCCAGAAGCTGTTGACCTTCAGGAATAGTGATCTGTTTTTCGTTAAATTGCTTAAGATCTACGCCTTCCTCAAAACCGGATCCTGCCAGCAAACGACTATCAAAATGGTATTCTTCGGCATGAGCAGTCTGTGTCAATAAAGCCGCTTTTACAACGCAACTGAGTATAGCCAGACGAGGATCTGTTTTTTTATTTTTGAATTGGAAACTCATATGTCACCGTTGCCCCATAATCATTCACTAAGCCTATTTCTATTCCCTGGGCGCTTTTTGTTAATTTCTGTTCTGTTAATGGCACATCAACAGATGAAAACGGCGCGATCATCGGTGCAGTCTCTTTTGCGACTCTGTTTCTGACAACGACTTTGGTTAGTGAAACATAATAGGGTGAACTATTGGTGATGCGTACGCTGGGCGACGATACGTTACTGAATGTTAAATATTCAGAAATGTGATGGGTGCTGATTTTAAGGCCTTTTGGGCGGTAAAACAGTTTCAGCCTGTTCTTTAATAACAACATCATCTGATTGCCTTTGTCACCAGAAACATTGCCTGGTGGGACCTGAAGAAAATTAAAATAAAAAACGGATTCACGATCCTGGGGTAATGAATTTGCACCCGTGAAGAAAATGCGCAAAACCTGACCATCTTTAGCGGCAATTCTGAATGTCGGTGGGGTGACGATGAACGGCGCTTTGCCGGTGGCTGGCGTAGATTCTTCGTCACCATTGTCCAACCATGCCTGGATTACGTACGGGAAAGCATCATTATTTTTCAGTTTTACATCGACCGATTTTTCGTCAGAGGGATAAATAATGCGAGATCCCGTCATAACAACGCTGGCGAATGCTGGCGGGTAAATAACAAGAGACAGAAGGAGTAATAGAATGGTACGCAATGATGAGTGAATGATAAGCAATCGAGGCATAATAACCATCCGTTGAAATTTTACTACCAGACCCTGGATAAAGTAAGTCAGGCCATCCATGGCCTGATTAAATCCACTTATAGATTAAAAATATTTCGCATCCATGCTGATTTTTTATTTGTAGATGATGGCGTATTGCATTGTGGCTTCCACCGCACCGGCAACTGCGTCCTTTTCAACGGCGACATATTGCGCAGTATAGGTTGCAGAGGCATTTTTTACTCCGGCAGCAAGAGTCAGATGACCCTGGCCGATATAAGAAGTACCTTCACCAAAAGTAATAACTTTATTATCTTCTTTATTACTCACAATCTGAATTTCTACATTTTCCGCAGCACCTTCGGTTGCCAGGTTACCCAGATTACCCGCCTTAGTGACATTATTACCGCTAAGCTGGGTAGAGATTGTTGTGGCATCAGTATCACTTCCTGTACAGCCAGTAACACCAATTTCAAAAGTTGTCTTACCCGCGACATTACCATTTGATAACGCAGAGGTGCTGATAGTTGGCAGGAGCACCAGAGGTTTAGCGGTGTTACCATTGACTGTCACGGTACAGGTTTCTCCTGTGACCAATCCCTGGAACGTAATTGTATTGTTGGAGACCGCAAATGCCTGAGAAGCTAACAGTGCAGATACTACAGATGCGGTTAAAAAGGCGATTTTTTTCATGTTCAAATTCCCTATTGAAAGTTGGACTGCGTTGACGTGCTACAGACAGGACAAATAATCTTGTCCGACCACTTAAAGGTTAAGCCCGGAGGCAATCTGTTGCTTCTGAAGTAATCTTAATAAAGCTTAATTTAACTTCAGCGTGGCTGTATCATTCCCAAATGAGAAGGGTGCTGACATTCAGGGTTAATATTTTTGCCTTTTGTTAATAGGTGAAGATAATGTTAATTTGTATACATTTATACAGAGACGGCCTATTAAGCCATGTTTTCTGTGACCAGGGTGCGATAAAAAATCCTCTGTAACAACATTTACCCTCTCAGGTACGTTAGCGCATCGGGACTTTCAACCCGATGGGGTGCTTTAACGCCTTTCCACACTATTTTTTAATCTGTCACGCTGTAGGTTTTATTTTTTACAGAGTTAACTATCAGTCACCTTCTCGGTCCTTCTGAATTCGTTGCAGAGGCCAGTTAATGGAGAATCTTCATTATTCGGCAGCACATTGCGTACTGCATGCTGAATCAATCTGCTCATCGCCTTTTCGTATAATAAAGCGGTGGTATCAGATGTGAAGTGAGAAAATTAAGGCGAGTAATGTTAAACGTCATCTCATAAGAGCACTGCTCAGAAGTCACAAGAGATTAACTTTTAACGCGAAACAGTGATGCCGATAGGCAGCCTATTGTGTCAGGGATTCACTTTCTCTCCCTGTAGGGACGCCTGTTAATATCCGGTTCAGGGCAATGAGACTAGCGGCGCCAGCTCTGCTTTAAAGGTGCTGGCTTCTGAGATCGCTGCTGGAATCAGGCTACTGGAATCAGCCATAACATTATCATTTGTGCTGAGAAGTGAAACGCACCGAAAAGAGGTTCTGAGTGCATTGGATTTTAAAACTGAAAATCAAATATAAGTCAGAACATAAATCTAAATGCATGGCGTTTTTTAATTTAAATCTCCTAATTGACATCGTTATGGTTTAATCATTTCCAGGGAGTGATGTTGAGTATTTTTAATTTTCCAGGAGAATTAACAATGATGCCAATGTGATTCTGACCTTTTCATTTATCGGCTTTCTTTATTGAAGTGCATACATTCATGTTAATACTGTATCTGTTTCATAACATGAAACTTCAAATGAATATGTTGGGTTCTCTTTTATAGAAAAAAGTTATAACAGTTTCAGTAAGTCACGGCATGATGGGTTAATATGCTAATTGAGTGACTTTAAAGCGGTGTAATGTATGGTTGCTGCGCCACTGTTTGGCGATGTACTCTCCCTTTTCGCATGTTTATGGTGTTGAGTTTCACAGTTCCTGTTTTACTATAGTCAAGCCAATTACGTATTTTATCCGATATCAGAAGTGTGAACTGGAAGATTGTCGTACACCAGGCGAAAAAGAAGATTATAAAAACCAGCTTTACTAATTTTGCTACTAATCACTAACCTGTGTTAGTTAGATTGAGTTGATTATTATGTATAGAGTGACTGAAAATCATGAACGAATCATTGATGCACTAGCAGGATATACGCAGGTGGCTAATCCGGATGAGATCTCGCGCGGAAAACGCCGTTACCACCTGACGAAAGATAATGTGCGTCGGGTTATGTTTATTCTTGATGGCGATTTTTTGCTCAAGCTCAAAAGTGAAAATAAAGTGCTTAACATTGTCTCTGCTCCTTTTGTTGTTGGTGTCACACCGGCACTGGATGAGCCACCGGTTTATCTGGAGAGAATAGATTACGGCAAAGTCAGTTTCATTGATTATGATGTGTTCTGGCGGCTGATTTTTGAGAAAGATCTTTTCAACGATGCCATGTCCGTTCTTTCAGGACAGTATTCAGATCTGATGGACTACATCCAGCTGCCTAAGAGCAACTCTTACGATGAGGTTATTTCTTTAATCGGACGCTGGGAAAAACTACCGGCTCATCTGAAGAAACGTTTCTCTGCCCTGTATCTGATTGAAAATAGTTCGCACCTTTCCAAAAGTTCAATTTGCAGAGTACTTAAAGAGCTTAAAGAGAAAGGCGAGCTTGTGCTGGTTAACGGGAAGTTTACCTGAATTTATGGAGGTTTTTGAGATGCCTGAGGAGAAAAATGGATCTTAAAGTCATTTGTACAGAAGAGAATTATTTCTTCAGGATAGGCATCTCAAAAGTGATTGAGGGCGCATTGTTAACTGAAGCTAATGTGGAGTTTTTGTCGGGTTTTGACAGCCACAATCTCAGGCAGGCTGATTTTATCCTGATCAATGTTTCGCAATGGCGTTTATATATGTGTCAACCTGCGTACCGGGATCGGAAGCCCGGTAGCATTATCATGGTTTTTGTTAATCAGACTGACGATATTATGACAGAGCAGCTTCCGGTCTGTTATCGCTCTCTGGTTGTTATTTCACGACTTGATTCTGTTCGTACGATATCTCAGAAAGTCATCTGTTCCTGGCTGGCCTTTCAGGACAGGGTGCACGCTTTTTTGCCAGCGGATTGTCTGCATTGTGAGTTCGCTCGCATAACAGTGGTGCAGTTACAGGTGCTCAGCCTTTTAAAAAAAGGTTACAGCGTCAGACAGACGGCGAAACGTCTGGATCTGTCAGAAAAAACCATCTATGCGCACAAATATAACGTGATGCGAAAATTCGCCTTGCGGGGTGATATGGAATTTAACGCATTTATTAACGATCTCTCTCTTCTGGAGCTTTACAGAGGAGTCATAAACTCTGTTGAGGTTTAATTGTTCCGGGTCGTTTGACGGGTAGCAGGGCAGACGATTCTCTGCTGCCGCAGGGTCACAGTAAATGACTGACGACAGGGCAGCTGTCAATCAGAGTGCCACCCTTTCATTCTCTATTTTGAATACGTTATTCCCGAGGCTTTCATTATGCGTATAAAACAGATGTCCGGCATTTCAGTGATGCTGCTGGCTTTGCAACTTACAGCCTGTGCTCCACACGCTCAGCAACCGCAGCGTATGACAATGCGTAATCCTGCCAGCGTCTGGTGCCTTCAGCGTGGCGGCCAGGAAGTAAAGGGAATATCTCCGGCAGACAGTACCCTTTACTGTCTGCTGCCGTCTGGCGAGCATATTGAGCAATGGGCACTGTATCACCGCGACCACCCGCAGTAATTTCAGACCTCGCCTGAATAGAGTTACCTTTTCGATTCAGGCGAAGGCTTCCCGAGCTAATATTTTATGTTTACCCCCACTGTCACGAAAGGGTTTTTCTTTTTACCTTACATAAAACAGATCTGTCTTCAGACAGCATATGGTTTTTTCTTATCCATATGTGTCTGTTTGCTTTTATTTTTAGTCAGCTATTCAATCTAAAGCCTTTCAGGTCTATGTTGATTTAATATTAAATTAATAACCATTCCATTCTGGTCTTTATTTTATTGTCATTCTGTTCAATAGCTTATCGATGTCCTGCTGGTGTATAGCCTGTTTTTTTTGATGCTGGTCAATATCAGTACCTGTTGTGGATTCAGAGAGGGATTTGCCAGGTGATACTATTTGTCAGATTAAAATCTTCTCGAAAATAATAATGGCCGCATGAGGATATTCTATTGATATATTTCGGGCGCGCGGCGCTATGCTGCACCTTTTTTAACTGCACTGCTTCGTATGCTGGTATTATGCTTAATGATATCGACGTGCAGACCTATCGGGACTTTGCCGAAAACCTGGGTAACTATAATGCCGGTGCAATGAATGTTCCGGTTTATAAAAAAGAGGGATCACTTTCTGACTATCTTCGTTTTCCTGTTCCCGATTTTGGCGGAGTCTCTTCGTCAGGTTATGCGACGCTCGTCTCGCCTTCCTATGTGCTGAGTGTTAAGCACAATACCGGTTATAAAACGGTGGAGTTTGGCAACGGGGCCGGATACGCCACCGCTTACCGTCTTATCAATCGCAATGATCTCAGCACGCAGGATTTCCATGCGCCACGCCTTGATAAGGTCGTCACTGAAGCCGCCCCCTATTCTTATGTCTCCAAAGCGGACTTTCTGTCTGACTATAAATCACGTTATGCCTGGTATACGCGGGCAGGAACAGGAACACAGGAGCAAATTAATGATGAGCAGACGACGCGGGTACGCCTGACGGGTGCTTACAACTGGAAATCGGGTGGCACTATCAGTGCGGCGAATGTGCGCGACCTTTCCAATAATAGCTATCTGCGCTACTACAATCTTGGGCCTGACGATGCAGATACCACACCCCTGTCAATCGGAGCTAATGCCGGAGACAGCGGCAGTCCGGTTTTTGCCTGGGACGACATCGGGCAGCAATGGAAACTGGTTGCGGTGCACGTCGGCTATGACGCTGACAGCGGTCTCTACCGCAAGCGCGCCGTCGCAGGTTACATCCCCGGTGATTTTGTCGCTTCAGTAGAGGCAGCCAATACCTCGCCGGACGTTGTTGATCGCGCCGGAAATGGCACGGTTTTATGGAACGACGATGCAATAAAACAGGATGGCGTTTCATGGTCCTGGTCGGGGCTGACCTCAGCCTATGCGTCCGTCGCCCCTGCTAAAGCCTCCACATCTGAACTGGATGCCACGAAAGATCTTCGTTTTAACGGAGATGGTGGGCTGATCACATTAAGCACACCGATCAACATGGGCGCGGGAAAACTCCAGTTTTCCAGTGATTACACCCTGACTTCAGCCAGCGGCGTGAACGCAACCTGGGCAGGGGGCGGGGTTGAGATAGACGCCGGCAAAAAAGTTGTCTGGCAGGTTAACGGGTTAGCCAGCGATGCGCTGCATAAAATTGGCGCGGGCACGCTCCACGTGAAGGCTGAAGGCGTGAATGCGGGCTCACTGAATGTGGGCGACGGCAGCGTTATATTGGATCAGCAGGCTGATACTTCAGGTAACAAACAGGCCTTTTCCGCCGTGACGTTAGTCAGTGGCCGGCCAACTGTCGTGTTAAACGATGAGTATCAGGTCGCGACTGACCAGATTTTCTTTGGCTATCGCGGTGGTCGTTTAGATTTAAATGGCAATGCGTTGACCTTCAAAAAAATTAATCATACGGATGGTGGGGCTAAACTGGTCAACCACAGTGGTACCACGGCGACGCTCAACATTACGGGCAGTACCGCCGCCGACGTCCCTTTCTACACCTTCAGCAGCAGGACTCCTGAAGGAACGCCAGGTAACATTTATGTTTATAACAATCCCTATACGAAGGAGACCGAATATTTTCAGTTAAATACTGCCTCATACTGGTACTTCCCTACCGATAAATCGTCGACGAAAACCTGGACTTATCTTGGTACCGACGCAAATGAAGCTATCAATCACCGTCTGACGCAACTTAACGTTCAGGCTTTTCGCGGTTTTCTTGGTGAGACACGGGAAAATATCCTGAATGGCGCGATGAACGTTAACATCCAGCCGCGCAACGCGACGGCCATTACTGCCCTGACCGGTGGAATGAATCTGAATGGCGATCTGAATGTGGATAATGGCACGCTGATTCTGTCGGGACAGCCCGTGGCGCATGCTGGAGGAGTGGTGATTGATGACGACTGGCGCACCTCACTTTTCAGCGCCAGGCAGATTAATGTGGGTGCCGGGGCTTTTTTCCAGGCGGGAGAGTACGCTGGCGTCAAAGCGAATTTTGTTGCTGCTGAGTCAGCCACGCTCTCATTTGGCTACAATGACAGCCCGCTGACAGGGGAGAAGAGCTGGCGTTGTTATGCTCCCATTTACGCCGATGAGACTCGCTGCAGTCAGCCTGTACGAAGCGCAGAGACGCTGGCGCGGCTGCCTGCCAGTGAGGTTGAAGGTGATGTCCGGCTGGCAGACCATGCGTCGCTCTATCTGGGTAAAGTAGATTATCAGGGTGCGGTGACATCATCCGGCAGCAGCCAGATGACCCTGGCGTCAGACGCAAACTGGAGTATGACCAGCCACAGTAACGTCACATCGCTCCGGGCACAGCGTGGCGCTTCGCTTTCGATGGTGCCAGCGGGTAGCTGGCTTCCCAAAACGCTAAGCGTTGATACCCTGGACGCAACCGGGCTGAAGCTGCTGCTGGGCGCTAAACCCTCAACAAGTGAAAACGATCGGCTGATGGTTAAAAACGCTGTCAGCGGAGGCGATAATCTGCTGGACGTGAGCCTGTTACTGGGCAACGAAGGGCAGGCCACCTTATCTCAGGATCTGGTGATGGTGGATGCCCCTGCTGGCACGTCACACAGCTACTTCTCCTTTGCTGACAGTTACAGCGGATTCAGTGTTTACACGCCGAATTATGAGGTGAAAGACAATAACAATCGCGTGCTATGGGTGCTTGAAAGCCGTAAAACGGCAGAACCAGAACCAGAACCAGAACCCGATGCCACGCCGGAGCCGCTCCCTGTACCGGATATCGCGCCAGAGCCCGCGCCGGTGACAGATGTCACGCCGGCACCAGAGCCGACGCCTCTGCCGGATGTTACCCCGGTTCCGGAACCCGCACCTGTATCAGACGTCATCCCTGTTGCAGACGTAACGCCAGAGCCCACCCCGGTAACGGATGTGACCTCTGACCCCGAGGCTCCAGCAGAGCAGCCAGCCGCTGCTGAAAAAGAGAAAGCAAAGCCTGAAGCGCAAGCAGAGGCGCAGGCTACAGCAGAAGCCGAAAAGGACACCCAAAAAACCGCGTTCAATCCGGATGAGTGGTTCACGGTTTATGACAACCAGCCACTGATTCAGCAAACCCGCGCTTTGATGGCCGCGCGGCAATATATTGTCAGTGAGGCTGTCAGCCAGCTGCACAACCGGACAGGGAGTCTGCGCGCCTTCCCGGATCGCAGCGGCAGCTGGGCCGCAATTGAGCAATCACAAGGGCATTTTCTGGGCCTGACGAGTGACCAGCAGACGCTGAATGTCGGCTGGGACAGGCGCGGCGGTGCGCACACGGCAGGCGTCAGTGCCAGCTACACCCTGGGTGAGGTGAAAGGAGGGGGACAGGAGAAACACCGTCTGGCCACCGTGGGGGTCTATCATTCATGGCACTCTGATAGCGGGTGGTTTACGGATGCCGCCAGCCGCTATATGTTTCTGACTCAGGAAATAAGCCTCGATCCTGCATTACGCATCCCGGGGGTGAAAAAGGAGAGTCACATAGTGGCGGGGAGTCTGCGCACCGGCTATCAGTTTCGTCTGGCCGACGACACGATCTCTGTTGCGCCTTTTGTCGGCGTCAGCGCCGGCATCCTGTCCGGCTATAGCCTTAAGGGGGAAGATGCGACAGTCTCATTAAGTTCAGCCACGCCCTGCTTCACCACCAGTGGGGTGATGGTGCAGAAACGCGGCCTGGGGACTTTACTGCCAAAGGTTAATCTTAATGCCAGCCTCTCTTATCACGCTTCACCGGGCAGGAGAGGATCCACGACCATGCTCTCCGATCGCCAGTCTGACCGGCGCTACAGCGCCTGGTCTGATGACCGCTACCGCAGCAGTATCGGGCTGGAGGGCGAAATTCTCCCTGACCTTTCTGTGAATGCAAAAGTCGATAGCAGTTTTGGGGGCGTCTTTAATACGGATTACAGCGGGCTGATCGGGTTGTCATATCATTTCTGATCGCGCACGGTTTCCTGCTCGCCGGGCATCACGTCATTACCGGATGACGTGATGCCCTGTCTGCTGATTATCTGACCGGATCAGCAGACCAGTCGCCAGACATCTGCAGGTACTTCAGTGAAGGTCTCATTCATTATCAGCTCGGCTTTGCGATGATCGTAGGCACCTTCAAAGGAAGAGAGATCGTCATAAGGCAGTTTTTTACGCATATAGCTTGTCACGATATCCAGGATATCCCTGGAGGGGCAGTTTCTTAACTTTTCCAGATAATAGACTTTATTCATAATGTGTTTGCAATTCTCTTCCATAATCCCATAGCAGATTGAACAGACAGGTATAAACCAGAAAGAACAGCACCAGACCGCATTCAAGCTTCAACGCTGAAAGCAGCGAGATATCCAGCCACCATGCGGCAAAGGGGATTAATACCACTAACAACCCCGCTTCAAATAACAGGGCGTGAAGGCATCTTATCCGCCAGCTTTTTTTTATGCCTTTTCGCAACAGGAACTGGTCAAACAACAGGTTAAACAGATAGTTCCATCCCATCGCCAGTGCTGATGAAGCTACCGTCAACAGTGCCGACTGCGCAGGCGCCGCGGAGGCGCAGATCATCAGAATGATGAACACCAGACAATTGGCGACCACCTCAAAGACGATGGCATGCAGCACCCTTTCTGTTGTCGTGCGCATCGGGGATAAAGCGTGTTCCAAACCAGATTCTCATAATGTCGTCAGTACGCAGATCTGCCCTGGCGTGCCGTAATATCCGTCGGGCCCGCCCCGTTGCGATCTTTCTGCCTGCCTGTTAATTGACTGATGCAGGCTGTCCGGTTCTCTCTGAACACGCAGTTCATAAACGTTAAGCCGCACCAGAAGCAATATTAACGCCACCCCGAATTCATAAAAGATTAAAGCTGCGAAAACCGCATATATAGTTTTTTATTTTGGTATTCAGGTTGGCTATAGTTTTTTAGCCTGACCTGAGCGTTTATATTGCGAGTCAGGTTAAGGGACAACCCTTATCGGGACGAGGTTAACGGTGAGGACAGCGGCCGCTTCACTTCCGCCGCAATGGTCAGTGCAATGTTGACGCGATCATCCACCACGCCGACCAGCCGATCCACCCGGAATGCCGTGCGGGAAATCGCGGTCGAGGCATGCAGGGCCAGCGAATCTGAGGCGGGGTCAAAGGCCTGTCCGCTGTCGAGCGTGGCCAGCATCACCACTGGCCGGCTGACATCTTTGACCGTTAACAACCCGAAAATCCGGTAATCAGCGCCCCCCATCGAGGCTACGCGGCTGCTGACGAAGTGAATCTGCGGATAATGCTCTGCATCGAAAAACAGATCGCTTTTCAGTTGCCAGGTTAACAGCCTGTTTGAGGCCACCAGCGTCGCGACCGGAATGGTGACGTCGATATGGTCATCACGCTCTTCATCGCGATTAAGCGTCACCGTGCCGGTCACGCCCTGCAGTGTGGCTTGAGAAAAGTCATGACCAAAGGCACGCCATGAAAGGCCGATCGACGTTTTCTCAGGCGCGATGGTATAGGTGACGGGGGCGGCGTAAAGCGCCGGGCTGAACAAGGCGAGCAGAGCGTATAAGCAGGCGACACGGTTCATCACTATTTTCTCATTCTGAGCGGGCTCAAACGCTGACGCCTGAAACCGCGATTTTATTGACTTTGTAACACTGTTTTACCTTTCTGTCGTGACGTATGTGACAAATATTAACGTGCTGTCATCTGAGATTCACGAAACGTTAACGGTGGCCGCCGTCTCAGCGCAAAAATAACGGGAAATATTAAGAATACATTAAGGCGGGAATATTGGATCTGACGTTTGCCGGGATTGTAAGAGGGCGGTGATTAATCATCTGCGTTCTTCAGTAAGCTATTTTTATCTGAGAGGCTCCCTGACCGGACATAATGGAAAGCCGATCATTCAGCGGCAGATTCCGTTGTTTTATAAACAAATCATCAATCAATCAAAAAGAAGTCTGCCCGGAGGCGATATTAATGCATATCAGTGAACTTTTTCAGAAATGACCAAATGAACCCTGCATTAATTTATTGTTATTCATTCCCTTCATTTAATGTTCAGTTAACTTTCGTGCGCTAGTTTGTATTACCCGTCCGGCAACCCCTATTCCAGAAATGGACGCCTGGGGTAAATAACATCCCTGCCGGCGGATGATAAATCGCTATTTAAGTTCTGTTTCCGGCGTTGTGCCTGATTAATTTCGCGCGATCGCTTATGGGTTTGATCTGCAGGAGTTTTAGCATGGATTTTTTGCCTTTTTCCCGTCCCTCATTGGGTGATGAAGAGCTGTCAGCCGTGAAAGCGGTCTTTGACTCGGGCTGGATCACAACCGGCGCTCAGTGCGCCGGACTGGAGCAGGCCTTTGTCCGGCTGACCGGCAACCTGCACGCGATTGCCGTCAGCTCTGCCACCGCCGGAATGCACGTCACGCTGATGGCAATGGGAATTGGGCCAGGTGATGAGGTTATCACGCCCTCCATGACCTGGGTTTCCACGCTGAATCTGATCACACTGCTGGGCGCCACGCCGGTCATGATCGATGTGGACCCTGATACCCTGATGGTGACGCCGGAACAGATTGCGCAGGCGATTACGCCCCGGACCCGCGCCATTATTCCGGTCCATTACGCTGGCGCACCGGTCGATCTTAACCCGATCTACCAGCTGGCTGAGCAGCATAACATTGCCATTATCGAAGATGCGGCACATGCGGCAGGCACGACCTATCACGGAAAGCCGATCGGGCACCGCGGCACGGCAATTTTTTCGTTTCACGCCATTAAAAATATCACCTGTGCGGAAGGTGGCCTGGTGGTGACCGATGACGCCGCGCTGGCCGATCGCATACGCAGCCTGAAGTTTCATGGTCTGGCCGTTGATGCTTTTGATCGCCAGACGCAGGGCCGACTGCCGCAGGCAGAAGTGATGATGCCCGGCTTTAAATACAACCTGCCCGACATCAGCGCAGCCATTGCGCTGGTGCAGTTACAGAAACTGCCCGGTTTCATTGCACGCCGCCGCGAGATTGCCGAACGTTATCTTGCCGCGCTGCGCGCACTGCCGTTCACGCCGCTGTCACTGCCCGCCTGGCCTCATCAGCATGCGTGGCATCTGTTTATTATCCGTATTGATGAACGCCGGTGTGGTTTTTCGCGTGATGCGTTTATGCAGGCGCTGAAGGCGCGCAATATCGGCAGCGGTCTGCATTTCCGGGCCGCCCACACCCACAGATATTATCGCGAGCGCTATCCCGATTTACGTCTGCCCGCCAGTGAACGCAACAGCCAGCAGATGTGTTCGATCCCCCTGTTTCCCTCAATGACGGACCAGGATGTCGAGCGCGTCATTCAGGCGCTGCATGACATTGCCGGAGTCTGATATGGGCGAGAATAAACCGATCAACAGACTCTCCGTGGTTATCCCGGTCTACAACGAGCAGGAGAGCCTGCCGGAGCTGCTTCAGCGCACCGCTGCCGCCTGCGACACACTGCAGATGGACTATGAAATTCTGCTGGTCGATGACGGCAGCAGTGACCGATCCGCCGGGCTGATTGAGCAGGCAGCTTCCGCACCCGGCAGCCGGGTCATCGGTGTGTTGCTCAACCGCAATTACGGCCAGCACTCCGCCATCATGGCTGGGTTCAGTCAGGTGCGTGGCGATCTGATTATCACGCTCGATGCCGATCTGCAGAACCCGCCGGAGGAGATCCCGCGGCTGGTTGAGGCGGCGCGTCAGGGCTATGACGTGGTCGGCACGGTCCGGCAGCAGCGCCAGGACACCTGGTTCCGGCGTAAAGCCTCACGCACGCTCAACCGGCTGATCCAGCGTGTTACCGGCAAAGCGATGGGGGATTACGGCTGTATGCTGCGCGCCTATCGTCGCCACATCGTTGAGGCGATGCTCAACTGCCACGAGCGCAGCACCTTTATTCCGATTCTGGCGAATACCTTTGCCCGTCACACCATCGAACTGCCGGTGATCCACGCAGAGCGGGCATTTGGCGACTCGAAATACAGCTTTATGCGCCTGATCAACCTGATGTACGACCTGGTGACCTGCCTGACCACCACCCCCCTGCGACTGCTCAGCGTTATCGGCAGCCTGATTGCACTCGCTGGCTTCGCTTTCTCGCTGGTGCTGATTGTTCTGCGCCTCTTCTTTGGTGCGGCCTGGGCGGGGGATGGCGTTTTTGTTCTGTTTGCCGTGCTGTTCATGTTTACGGGTGCCCAGTTTGTGGGCATGGGACTGCTCGGGGAGTACATCGGGCGCATTTATAACGACGTTCGGGCGCGTCCGCGCTATTTCGTTCAACGCATTGTTCAGGCTCCAGAAGAGCCATCAGTACAGGATACTCAATCATGAAGACCCTCGTTTTCGCCTATCACGACATGGGCTGTGTCGGCATCAATGCGCTGCTGAAGGCAGGCTATGAGATCACCGCCATTTTCACCCACAACGACGTGGCGACCGAAAATCCTTTTTTCGGCTCGGTTGCGCGTCTGGCGGCAGAGCATGGCATCCCGGTCTATGCGCCCGACGAGGCGAATCACCCGATCTGGCTGGATCGTATCCGCAGCATGGCGCCAGAGATGATTTTCTCCTTCTATTATCGCCATCTGCTCAGCGATGAGATCCTGCAATGCGCGCAAAAAGGGGCCTTTAACCTGCATGGCTCGCTGCTGCCAAAATACCGGGGGCGGGCACCCCTAAACTGGGCGCTGGTGAACGGTGAACGCGAAACGGGTGTCACCCTGCATCGCATGGTAAAGCGTGCCGATGCCGGTCATATTCTGGCGCAGCAGGCGGTGGCTATCGACGACCACGACAATGCGCTGACCCTGCACCGTAAACTCATCAGTGTCGCAGAGCAGCTTCTGGGCGACGTTTTACCTCGTCTGCGTCAGGGTGAGGTCAGTGAGTGGCCCCAGGATGAGAGTCAGGCGACCCGTGTGGGCCGTCGCACCGCCGAAGATGGACGGATTGACTGGAACCAGCCTGCTCAGACGATTCACAATCTGGTCAGAGCGGTCACCGATCCCTGGCCTGGCGCCTTTGCCTTCGCCGGATCGGTCCGCTTCATTGTCTGGAAGAGCCGGGTTCATCACGAGCCGCATCAGGCCAGACCGGGCACGGTAATCTCTAAGCAGCCGTTCCTGATTGCCTGTGGTGAGGGAGCGCTTGAAATCCAGACCGGGCAGTCCGAGCATGGCGTCTATATGAACGGCAGTCAGCTGGCGCAGAGTCTGGGCATGGTGCCTGGCGCGCTGCTCTATTCGCAGCCGCAGTCGGCGCTCCAGCGCCGCACCCGGGTGCTGATCCTCGGCGTTAACGGCTTTATCGGTAACCATCTTACCGAACGGCTGCTGGAGGATGCGCATTTCGAGGTGTATGGCCTGGATATCAGTTCCGATGCCATCAGCCGCTTCCTCGACCATCCGCGTTTCCATTTCGTCGAAGGGGACATCGCTATCCACTCCGAATGGATTGAGTATCACATCAAGAAATGTGACGTCATCCTGCCGCTGGTGGCGATCGCCACGCCGATTGAGTACACCCGCAATCCGCTGCGCGTGTTTGAGCTCGATTTTGAAGAAAACCTGAAAATCATTCGCGACTGTGTGAAGTATCAGAAGCGCATCATTTTCCCGTCCACCTCTGAGGTGTACGGCATGTGTACCGATGACAGCTTCGATGAAGATTGTTCCAACCTGGTGGTCGGGCCGATCAACAAACAGCGCTGGATCTATTCGGTCTCCAAACAGCTGCTGGATCGGGTGATCTGGGCCTATGGCGAAAAAGAGGGGCTGCGCTTTACCCTGTTCCGGCCATTCAACTGGATGGGGCCGCGTCTGGACAACCTCAATGCCGCGCGTATCGGCAGCTCCCGCGCCATTACCCAGCTGATCCTCAATCTGGTGGAAGGTTCGCCCATCAAGCTGATTGACGGCGGCAAACAGAAGCGCTGCTTTACCGACATCAAAGATGGTGTGGAGGCGCTGTTCCGCATCATCGAGAACAAACAGCAGAATTGTGATGGGCAGATCATCAATATCGGTAATCCGGACAACGAAGCCAGTATCAAAGAGCTGGCCGAGCAGCTGCTGGAGAGCTTTGAGCGTCACCCGCTGCGCAGCCAGTTCCCGCCGTTTGCCGGTTTCCGCGAAGTGGAGAGCAGCAGCTACTACGGAAAAGGGTATCAGGATGTGGAGCACCGCAAACCTGCTATCCGCAATGCGCGCCGCTTACTCGGCTGGACCCCAACCGTGACGATGGATGTCACCATCGACAACACGCTCGACTTCTTCCTGCGCACCATTGAGCAACAGGCTGATAAGTGATGAAGAAGATCGGTCTGCGGATTGACGTAGATACCTGGCGCGGCACGCAGCAGGGCGTGCCGGCGCTGCTTACGCTGTTCCGGCGTCATGCTGTGCGGGCCAGCTTTTTCTTCAGTGTGGGGCCGGACAACATGGGCCGCCATCTCTGGCGGCTGGTGAAACCGGCCTTTCTCCTGAAAATGGTGCGTTCCCGGGCCGCGTCGCTCTATGGCTGGGATATCCTGCTGGCCGGAACGGCGTGGCCAGGCAAGCAGATGGGGCGCCGTCTGCGGCACATTATTCAGGACGCCACCCGTCAGCATGAGGTGGGACTGCACGCCTGGGACCACTTTGCGTGGCAGACCTGGGCCGGCGTCTGGCCGCAGGAAAAGCTGGCAGAGCAGATAGCGCGCGGCACCGACCTGCTGAGTGAGGTACTCGGCCATCCGGTCAGCTGCTCGGCCGTCGCCGGATGGCGCGCGGATGGCCGGGTGGTCGCTGCTAAACAGCCGTTCGGATTCACTTACAACAGCGACTGTCGCGGCAGCGGCCCGTTCCGGCCGGTGCTGCCAGACGGGCAGATTGGGACGGTGCAGATCCCGGTAACGCTGCCGACCTGGGATGAGGTGGTGGGGCGCGAGGTCAGCGCAGAGGGGTACAACGACTTCATTCTGACCCGAATGCTCGCTGCGGAAGAGGGGGCTGTTTACACCGTTCATGCCGAAGTGGAGGGGATCATCGGCTACCCGGACTTCGATCGCCTCCTGACCCTGGCCGCCGATAACGGCATTCAGTTCTGTCCGCTCAGTGAACTGCTGCCCGCCGATCTGACGACGCTGCCATTAGGCCGGGTGGTCAGAGGCGAAATTGCCGGACGGGAAGGGTGGCTGGGCTGCCAGAAACGGATGGAAGAGGCGAACTAGTGCGGATACGTAACCAGACAATATGGCTGCTGTTTTTCAGCTTTTTTATCCTTTATTACCTTGTCCCGCCAGTGTTCCGCGATCTCTGGCAGCCGGATGAAACCCGCTATGCGGAGATCAGCCGGGAGATGCTGGCATCCGGCAACTGGATCACGCCACACTTTTTCGGCCTGCGCTATTTTGAAAAACCGATTGCGGGTTACTGGATTAACTCGCTGGGTCAGTGGCTGTTTGGTCACAACAATTTTGGCGTGCGGGCCGGCTCGATATTCTCCACTGCCCTGACCGCCGCCCTGATTTTCTGGCTCGGCAGGCGGATGTTTGCTTCCTCGCGAACCGCGATCACCGGCGCGATCATTTTCCTCAGCTCGCTGCTGGTCTATGGGGTCGGCACCTATGCGGTGCTCGATCCGATGCTGATGCTCTGGCTGGCGGCCGCCATGTGCAGCTTCTGGCTGGCGACAGAGGCCAGTGGACGCGCCGGGCGCGTGGGCGGCTATCTGCTGCTGGGGCTGGCCTGCGGCATGGGATTCATGACCAAAGGCTTTCTGGCACTGGCGCTGCCGGTACTGACGATCCTGCCGTGGGCGATCTGGCGCAAGAGAGTGCCGGAGCTGCTCTGCTTCGGGCCACTGGCGCTGCTCTCTGCTGCGGCAATCAGCGCGCCCTGGGTGCTGGCCATTTATCATCAGGCTCCCGATTTCTGGCACTACTTCTTCTGGGTCGAGCATATCCAGCGCTTCGCAGAAGCGAATGCGCAGCACAAAGCCCCGTTCTGGTACTACCTGCCGATTCTGTTGCTGGGCACGCTGCCGTGGCTGGCACTGTTGCCGGGGGCACTGTTTACGGGCTGGCGTGAGCGTCATCAGCATCCCGGTGCGCTCTATCTGCTGAGCTGGACGGTGATGCCGCTGCTGTTTTTCAGTCTGGCGAAGGGCAAACTCCCGACCTATATCCTGCCCTGTTTTGTTCCGCTGTCACTGCTGATGGCCCATTATGGCCTGAACGCTGCGCAGCGGGCAGGGCGCGCCCTGACGCTGAATGGCTGGCTGAACCTGATATTCGGTATCCTGACGCTGACCGCAGTACTGCTGGTGCTGGCCCCCTGGAGTCTGACGCATCATCCGCTGTTCGCCACGCATGAGATGCTGAAGCTGGTGCTGGCGGCAGTGGCATTCCTCTGCTGGGGGCTGGTGGGGGCGTACAGCTGCCGTTCTTCCTCGCGTCGCTGGCTGGCGGCGGCACTCTGCCCGCTGGGCCTTGCGCTGGTTATCGGTGCGGCCATCCCCGATAAGATCCGCGATGCCAAACAGCCGCAGCGTTTTGTTGCGGTTATCAGTAAGCAACTGGCTGCCAGTCGCTTTATCCTGGCTGACAACCCCGGCATCGCCTCTGCGGCCGCCTGGCACCTGCAGCGCAGCGATATCGGTTTCTATGACAGCAAGGGGGAACTGGAATATGGGCTCGGCTACCCGGATGCACAGTCCCGTTTTGTTTCACGGGCAGATTTCGCCAGTTGGCTTGCCACGCATCGTCGCGAGGGGAGCGTGTCGCTGCTGTTGCTGATGGACTCGGTTCACAGTGATATCGATGAGGATGTGCCGGTGCCGGACGCCGTCTATCGTCAGGGCAGGCTGGTCTGCCTCTACTACAGCCAGACGAAGTAATGCTGCTGCTGATTATTCTGGTCAGTCTGCTCAGCTGCAGCGCACAGCTTTGCCAGAAGCAGGCGACGAGGGCGGCATCCCGCCGGACGCGCCTGAGCTGGATTGGCGTGAGCGTGCTGCTGCTGGGCGTTGCGATGCTCCTCTGGCTATTGGTGCTGCAGCGGGTGCCGGTCAGCCAGGCCTACCCGATGCTGAGCCTTAACTTTATTTTTGTGGCGCTGGCCGGACGTCTCCTGTGGCGTGAACGGTTAACGCCGCGCCAGATAACCGGCACGCTGCTGGTGGTCACTGGCGTGGCGCTGATGGCGAGTCAGATATGAAAGGGTATGGATGGGTTGCCTGCAGCGTACTGCTGGTCTCGGCGGCGCAGCTGATGATGCGCTGGGCGATGCCGCAGTTGCCCGATGTCAGCAGCCTGACGTCACTGCCCGCTATCGGCCTACTGCCCGCCCTGCTGCTGGTGGCGGGGCTGGGCGCCTATGGCCTCTCCATGCTCTGCTGGATCCGGGCGCTGGGACATTTCCCCCTGAACCGGGTCTATCCGCTGCTCAGCCTGAGTTACGTGCTGGTCTGGCTGGCTGCAGTTTCTCTGCCGGTATTTCATGAGGCGTTCAGCTGGCATAGTCTGGCGGGCGTGGTGATGATTGTCATCGGGCTTTTGTGCATCGTAGTTAAGCCCTGAATAGGGTCTGCATTACTGTTTTCGCATCAACTCTCTTTTTTATTCACGTTTTCGGGCAAAGATTAGCCGGGTCGGCGTAGCGAAGTTATCGTTTTCGTGATAGAAATCCTTTCTGTTAGCGTTTTAGCGTGAAAAATAAAGGATTCAGTATGCTGGTCGGCTTTAGCGCATTGCGCGAACGTTATGCAATCAGACTGGCGCAGCCACTGCGTGTGAAATCAGCGATTGGAACGGTACGCTCTCATCATGACAGTCAGGGGCAGGTGGAAAATTACTATCCTCCTGGCTATCAGCCGGAAGATGATTTTGCCGGGCATTTTGCCTTTGGTCTCAAATATGAGGAGATCCACCTGGAGTTTTTTGCCCGCCTGTTTACGGTAATCGGGCCGGAACCTCTGGAGGCGTGGTGTCGTCAGGAGCCGTTCGGACAATATGCGCGTCGGGCAGGGTTTTTCTATGAGTGGCTGACCGGTAACCTGCTGCAGGTGCCCGATGTCACTAATGGTGGCTATATTGACGCGATTTCATCGAAAGCGTATCTGACCCGAACCACCGTGAAACGCAGCAGACGCTGGCGCATTAACGATAACCTGCCGGGATCGATCGATTTCTGCCCCCTGGTGCGCAGAACAGCTGCCGTTGAACAGGCGCTGGCGTTCGATCTCAATGCTGCCTTTTCAGATCTGGATAAGGCCTTTGGCGCAGATATTCTGATGCGCACCGCCAGCTGGCTGACATTTAAAGAGTCCCGTGCCAGTTTTCTGATCGAGAAGGAGTCGGACCAGGGCGATCGCATTCAGCGGTTTGCCCACGTTATTGCGCAGTATTGCGGTCAGCTGGACGATCCGCTCAGCGATGTCAGCCTGCACACGATACAGCAGGGCATTCTGGGACAGGATGCCCTGGGACTGGGTCTGCGCCGCTCGCCGGTATTTGTCGGGCAGTCGACAATGCGTGAAGATATCGTCCACTATATTGCGCCGCACTATGATGATGTTCCTCGCTTCATGCAGGGGCTGAAAGCCTTTGAACAGGCGACGCACGGAGCCGCGCCGCTGGCCCGTGCTGCTGTTGTTGCGTTTGGATTTGTCTATATCCATCCCATGCGCGATGGCAATGGTCGTATCCATCGCTTTTTAATTAATGACACGCTGATTCGTGACGGAGCGATACCGGATGGGGTCATTCTGCCCGTCTCGGCCACCATCACCAGTTCGATGGACTTTCGCGTCGGTTACGATCGCACGCTGGACGTGTTTTCTAAACGGCTTATGCGGCGTTATGCAGGCTGCTATCGGTTTGGTGAACTTAAAACCTATGAAGATGGCACGCAAAGTAACTTCATTTTCAGCGACTATGAGGATGCCCGCTTCGCCTGGCGTTATCCCGACCTAACCGAGCATGTGCTCTATACGTGCAGAGTGATAGAGCACACCGTTCGAACAGAAATGGCAGATGAAGCGCGCGTGTTAGTCATATTTCAGCGTGCGCAGCAGCGTCTGAAAGAGGTTGTGGAAATGCCCGATCAGGATGCAAGCCGGATTATCCGTTCGCTGAAGGAAAATGGCTGGCAGATCTCAGGCAAGCTTAAAAAAACGTTCCCGATGCTGGAAGACGCGACGCTGTCCGGACGCATCGTGGAAGCGGTCAGATCGGCATTTGAGACACAGGCAGGCTGAATGCCTGGATTTGATCTGCCGTTCATTGCGTTAAGCTGAGCCGTTTAAGCTGTGCGGCCAGCGCACCTGTATCGCTGACGATCAAATCCGGCGCAGGCGCCAGTGGATAAGGTGACTGGCCTTTGCGGGTGATAAATGCGGTCTTCATCCCTGCCCGTTTTGCGCCACCGACATCCCAGCCATGCGCCGCCACCATCATGCACTCTGCGGCAGGCTTGCCCATCTCTTTCATTGCCCACTGATAAACTCTCAGATCGGGCTTATAAACCTTAACCTGCTCCACGCTGAGAATGCGGGCGAATAGCGGTGCCAGCCCGGCTGAACTGAGTTGTTGTTCAGCCAGCGCCGCTGAGGAGTTGGTCAGCGCAACCAGCGTAAAACCCTGCTGCTGCAGGGCAGTCAGCCCTGCGGCGACATCAGGATGCGGCGGCATTGCGGCGATAATGTCAGCCAGGGGCGTTGCTTCTTCAGGCAGGGTTACACCGTAACGCGAAGCGGTCATCTTCAGCACCGCTTCGGCGATATCACCAAAGCTATGCCAGCTGCCGGTCACGGATTCGACCAGAGAGTGGTGCAGCACCGAGGTAAACCAGGCTTCGGCACGTTCCGGCCGGTCACCGAGTCGCTGTGCGACCACCTGATTCAGTTCGGTGGTGTCCAGCAGGGTCTCATTGACATCGAAAAAGAGGGTGTCACTGCAGGAATGGGGGTTGAGATTGTTAGTCATCTTGACTCCGGTTGGCTTGATGAGAGGCGTTAAGGGCGCTGATTGAAGGTAGGACACCGGGAAGGATTGCTCAAGAACGGGGGCTGCGTGTCGTTGTAATTCAGGCTGTGAAACAGGATGTTGTTTAAAAATGCGCACAACACTAATTATGTTAAATTAAGTGTTCTGCTTTTAGAGCTGATACCTCCTCTTCATGTACTCATGAACCCTGATCGGAAAACTTCCGGACAAAAGATTAAATGGATTGATCATTGATAACATTTCAAGCGTAAGCCGATATAAAAAATTTGAGATATATAGGATCAGTACAAAATTCCTTTCAGGAAAAAACTGTCTTCACATAATCAGCATCGTCCGTCTTTCTGACATTCATTTATTGGTACCCATTCACCAGTAGGTTCTGATCTGTCTGTAGAGATAAGTTGTAAGACTCCTGCGTTATATAATCCAGGAACGCCCGAAAAAGAGATTTTTTTTCCCTCTTGGAAAAGACCGTCATAGATAATCTGTTTTTCCCCTCCAGTCAATGAGATGAGTGCTACAGTCACTCTACCGCTTGAGCAATAAGCCTCTGTAATAACGTTGTTTTTCCATTCATCGTCAATGAGGCTAGAGGGTGCACTGGATGTCGTTCCTCCTGGCTTTGTGCACTCTTCACCTGGAATCGACACGCCTGTCATCTCTCTATTTCTCGTATTGCTTTCTGAACGAGGAATATAAAACGTGACAGAAAAGTGATAATCATTATGTTCTTGAAGGGGGTGTAAGAAGCCATCGATTTTAAACCCTAAAAAGTTCATAACGGGACTAATATTTTGGGAAATAAAATTACGATAACCTTCTAAAATTGCATCGCCTGTACTGGAGATTAAGGAAGTCATAATCAAAGCAGCGATTATATAGAGTCGTTTTCGGAAGCTGTTTACATTTTTGATTTTCATAGGCCTTAAAGTTATCCCATTATTTTTATCCTTAACGTTATCATAACCAGCCTCAATTCGCGTCTGTTCTTGGTGCAAATCATATATTCAGCAAGTCGAATTTCATCATCCCCAGCCACAGACAGGCAGTTTGCGTTCTCCCTCTTCCCACCGCCTGAATGTGTCTTATCTCTTCTGAACGACCTGTCAGGGTTTCAGAATGACTTTCGTCCAGCCATTATCACGATCATCAAAATGCTTATAGCCTTCGGCTGCGTCTGCCAGCGCGAGTCGGTGCGAAATGATCTGCGCCGGATTGGCTCTGCCCTGATGGATAAGCCTGGCGAGCTGGCGGTTGTACGCTTTGACATTACACTGGCCGGTCTTGATCGACTGGCCCTTGAACCAGAAATTACCAAAATCGAAAGGCACTTTACCCTCTTTGGCCAGATCGGTCGCGCCGCCGGGGTCCTGCGGAACAAAAACGCCTACCGCACCGATGCCGCCTGTGGCCTTGGTTGAGGCGACCAGGCTGTTCAGCGTGGCAGAGTTATCCTCGTGGCCATGTTTATTGCAGCACTGATAGCCCACGCACTCGCAACCGCAATCCGTGCCGCGCCCATCGGTTAATTCGAGGATTTTATTGACGGCCTCATCACCCACGCCGTTGATGGCCACTGCGCCCATCTGCTCGGCCAGCGCCAGTCTGTCCGGATGGGTATCCACCACAAACACCTGCGAGGCGCCCTTGATCAGGGCCGAGTGTGCAGCCATCAGGCCGACCGGTCCGGCACCGTAAATGGCAACACTCTCTCCGGGGCGTAATCCTGCCAGTTCAGTGGCATGCCAGCCGGTGGGGAAGATGTCGGACAGTAGAACGTAGTCTTCCTCTTTTTCTACCGCATCAGGCGGCAGCACCAGGCAGTTAAAGTCAGCATAGGGAACGCGCAGTAACTCCGCCTGTCCGCCATCCCATTCGCCCATTTCAGCAAAGCCATAGGCGGCACCGGCCGTACCCGGGTTTGCCGTGAGACAGTAGCCGGTTAACCCTTTCTCGCAATTTTCACAGAATCCGCAGCCAACGTTAAAGGGCAGGCAGACATAATCGCCGACTTTGACCCGCTCAACCGCGCCGCCGATTTCAATGACCTGGCCCAGGTTTTCATGGCCAAAGATGCGACCCTGTTCGAAGCTGGTGCGCCCTTCGTACATATGCAGATCTGAACCGCAGATATTGGTGGTGGTAATACGGACAATGACATCGGTAGGACGAACGATTCTGGGATCCGGCACCTCTTTGACTGAAACGTCAAAAGGTCCGTTATAGACAACTGCTTTCATGGTGTTCTCCTCACGTGCATGATCAGTTATGAAGGCTGCGGCTGCGTGAATGTTTACGGTCGCCACCCTCTTCGTGATGCTGATTTTTCAATCAAATGACGTGATTGAATGTGTAAGTGTAGAACAGCGCATGACGCAGTCTGAGGATATTAATATTATGTAACCCTATGAAATGTAAGCACCGCTTCGCTAAAGCCCTCCTGTTTCTCACCTTATCAACGGCTTTGCATCCTGCTGCCGTTTGCCTTACGGCAGGTTGATTTTTGCTCTGAAGCCGGTGGCGGATAATATCCTGACCGTCATAAACAGGCTCCGGACGGATGGAGAGGCCGTGCCGGTGTCCCCTCTGGCGTCAGGCGGAAGCCCCCCGAACCTCCGCCCGGCTCTCACCTACTTTTTATCCTGCGACCAGGTGGCGCTGCGGATATCGACCTTCACCGGCAGCAGACCAATCCGGGTAAAGGTATCCGCCAGCGCCTGCTGCTGGGTGAAGACCTCTGGCGTCATCCGCTCTGCGCCAAACGGCATTCTCGCCAGCGCGCGCTGCCAGACAGGCTGGGGCAGCCCGGTTGAGGTGGACATGATTCTGGCTGCCTCTTCCTGATGCTGATTGGCCCAGCTGCTGAGCGTGCCGAGTTCATCCACGACCTTGCTGGCGATCTGCGGGTACCCTTCCGCAAACTTACGGCTGGCGAGGTAGAAGGTGTAATGGGGCACCAGTCCTTCTGCATTTTTGATCAGCCGCGCGTGAGCATTGGTTTCCACTTATGCATAGTAAGGATCCCAGATGACCCAGGCGTCCACTGCGCCGCGCTGGAAAGCGGCACGCGCATCGGCAGGAGGCAGATAAACCGGCGTAATGTCTTTGTAGCTCAGCCCCGCCTGCTCCAGCGCGGTGACCAGCAGATAGTTCACGTCAGAGCCTTTGTTCAGCGCGACGCGCTTCCCCTTCAGATCCGCAACGCTTTTGATCGGCGAGTTGGCCGGAACCACAATCGCCTCGGTTTTCGGGTTGGCGGGCGAGTGTGCCAGATAGACCAGATCGGCCTGGGCGGCCTGCGCAAAGGTGGGCGGCGCGTCGCCGGTCGCCGCGAGGTCGATGCTGCCGATGTTGAGCCCTTCAAGCATCTGCGGCCCGGCCGGAAACTCAATCCAGTGAACCGCGATCCCCTGCTTTTTAAATTCCTGATCCAGCGTGCCGCGATATTTCAGCAGCGCGAAGATATTGGCCTTCTGGAAACCGATATTGATCGTTTCGGGCTTCTCTGCTGCCTGAGTGCTGAACGCTAAGCCCGCCTGAGCGGCAATAATGAGTGCGCTGAGTAATACTTTTTTCATTTCTCATTCCTGAGTCTGTTGTAGTCAGCGCAACATATCAAACGCGGGTTGCCGCGCTTAGCGAGGAAAAGTTCGATGCTTAGCTGAAAAAACGCTATGGATGCCAGACGGACTCGCGAACCCGGATAGCGCGATTAAACAGCCCCAGCGCATAGAAGCGGTCTGCGATGGTCTGCTGTTCGCGGATGATGGCTAAATTCATGCGCTGGGTCTGATGACTGCGCCGGGCCAGGGCATGCATCAGAGAGGAAGTAGAGATGCCGAGTTCGGTAGAGAGCAGTCCGGCCGCTTCCGCGCGGTGCGCATCAATGTAACGTCCCGTCTGCTCCAGCGCGCCAAGCAGAACCTGCAGCAGATCGCCCGAATGGGCGGCAAATCCGCGTTCGGCGAGATAGAACTGATGGTTGTTGACCCGCCCGGTGCCGTCAGCAATCACCCTGAACTGCCCGCTGTTCTCGGCATCGCTGAGCAGGGGATCCCACATCATCCAGGCATCCACCGCATTGAGATCGCTGGGCGTTAAGGGATATCGGGGCGGCGCGTAGACGATACGCACATCATCCAGGGCTAACCCCGCCTCATCCAGAATCTGCAGCAGCAGATAGTGAACGTTGGAGCCGCGGTTGACGGCGATACGCTTCCCTCTGAGATCGCCTATCTGCTGAATCGGGCTGCTGTCCGGCACCAGCAGCGCGACACTCTGCGGCGCCGCTGGCTCCCAGGCGACATAAATCATCGGGCTGTTGCTGGCCTGGGCAAACAGCGGCGGCACTTCGCCGGTGGTGCCGAAATCGATCTCCTTATTGCTCAGCGCATGCAGAAGCTGCGGACCCGCCGGAAACTCGCTCCACAATACGCTGACGCCACGATCCGCCAGCTGCTGTTCCAGCGACTGACGCGCTTTCAGAATGCCGAGGTTGCCGAACTTCTGATAACCGATGCGCAGTTCCCGCTCACGCTCCGGAGCCTGGCAGGAAGGGGTCTGGCGCTGACGCAGGGCGGTGCGGCGCGGTTTAATCACGCCGAGGTGTCCCAGCTGGGTTCGCAGCGTATGACGGCTGATGCCGAGCAGAGCGGCAGCCTGAAGCTGATTGCCCTGGGTCAGTTCCAGCGCATTTTTTACCAGCGCGGCAATCACGCGGGGATAGAGTGGCGTTTCGCTCTGCTGCATCTGCTGACGCAGGAACTGATCCAGCGCCTCTTCGCCAGGCGGCAGATCGTTTTCCGCCAGCGGACTCAGCCGCAGCTGCTGCGGCGTCACCACGGAGCTTTTGCTGAGCAGCACGGCGTTGTGCAGCGTGTTCTCCAGTTCGCGGATGTTGCCCGGCCAGCTGTAGGCCATCAGCGTCGCCAGCGCATCCTCGCTGAGTCGGAGCTGAGGACGGCCCAGGCGACGCGCATAGAGCTGCAGAAAGTGCGTGGCCAGCACCGGGATATCCTCGCTGCGCTGGCGCAGCGGAGGCAGCGTCACGCTGGCCACATTCAGCCGGTAGTAAAGATCTTCCCGGAATCGCCGTTCACGAATCGCTGCGGCCAGATCACGGTTCGTCGCCGCAATCACCCGCACATTGACCTTTACCGCCCGTGACGATCCGACGCGGGTGATCTCACGCTCCTGCAGCACGCGCAGCAGCTTTATCTGTAGCGACAGACTCAGTTCGCCGACTTCATCCAGCAGCAGCGTGCCGCCTTCTGCCGCTTCAAACCAGCCGCGATGCCGCTCCTGTGCGCCGGTAAACGCCCCTTTCTCATGCCCGAACAGTTCTGACTCCGCCAGACTTTCGGTCAGCGCGCCGCAGTTAACCGCCAGGAAGGGCTGCCGGCTGCGCGCGCTGTGATGATGCAGATAGCGCGCCATCACCTCTTTACCGGTGCCGGTTTCGCCAATAATCAGTACGGTCGCATCGGTGGGGGCGAGCTGATCCAGCACGCTTTTAAACGCGCGTGATGCGGGGTCAATCAACTCAGGGCTGGAAATCTGCATCTCGTTTTACCGGGTTACCAGAAGAGTGATGACCATACCGCGCGTCCGCCGCATAAACGAGAGGCCGGAGGTGCCGGATTGTTGCCGACGCGACAGCCTGCCACCCTGGCTGTTGCAAATGCAGCAGCGCCAGTCGAAATCGTAGATGCCTATCTCACTGAATTAACGGGATAAAAATAGTTACTTACTCTGGCACGCTATCTGCTAATGGCTATATAACAAAAGGGATTATCCCTATGTATTAAATTCAAATATCGTTATAAAGGAATCTGCTAATGAGTCACGCGACACAGGAAAACCTGAATCTCTTCTGGTTTCTGCCCACCCACGGTGACGGGCGCTATCTGGGGACAACCGAAGGAGGCCGGGCGGTCGATTTACCCTATTTACAGCAGGTGGCGCTGGCGGCAGACAATCTGGGCTACTACGGTGTGTTAATCCCGACCGGCAAGAGCTGCGAAGATTCATGGCTGGTCGCCTCGGCGCTGGCCCCGATCACCAAAAAACTGCGCTATCTGGTGGCCGTACGCCCCGGCCTGCAACCGCCGAACCTGGCGGCACGGATGGCAGCGACGCTGGATCGCCTCTCGGGCGGGCGTCTGCTGATTAATGTGGTCACCGGCGGCGACCCGGTGGAGAACAAGGGTGATGGCATCTTCCTCAGTCACGCCGAGCGCTATCAGGTGACCAGGGAGTTTCTCGACGTCTACTCCCGCCTGCTGAAAGGCGAGAAGGTCGACTTCGCAGGAGAGCATATTCGCGTAGAAGGCGCGGAGATCCTCTTTCCTCCGGTGCAGAAGAACGGCCCGCCGCTCTATTTTGGCGGTTCCTCGGAGGCGGCTATCGACGTTGCCGCCAGCCAGATCGATACCTATCTGACCTGGGGAGAACCGGTCGAACAGGTGGCAGAGAAGCTGGCGGTGGTGCGTCAGCGGGCGCAGGAACAGGGCCGCACCCTCTCCTATGGCATCCGGTTACATGTCATTGTCCGGGAAACGGAAGAGGAGGCCTGGGCCGCCGCCGATCGGCTGATCTCGCATCTGGATGACGAGACGATCGCCGCAGCGCAGAAGATTTTCGCCCGGATGGATTCAGCCGGTCAGGCGCGGATGAGTGCGCTGCATCAGGGGTCGCGCGAGAGTCTGCGCATCGGGCCTAATCTCTGGGCGGGCGTGGGACTGGTGCGCGGCGGCGCAGGCACCGCGCTGGTGGGCAATCCGCAGCAGGTTGCCGATCGTATTCGTGAATATCAGGCGCTGGGCATTGAGAACTTTATCTTCTCCGGCTATCCGCACCTTGAAGAGGCGCACCGCTTTGCCGATCTGGTGATGCCGCTGCTACCGCTGGCGGCAAATGCTGAAAAGAAACAGCGCAGCGTGAATACCGGGCCCTTTGGCGAAACCATTGGCGGCGACCGTCGCCCGGAAAAGCACTCCAGTGCCAGTTAACAGAAGAAAAGGCTCGTTTATGTCACAACAGCAGATTGTCATCATTGGCGGTGGATTCACCGGCACCGCACTGGCGATCCATCTCGCCCGGCTGGGCGAGGCGGGGTTGAGCGTGACGGTGATCGAACCGCGGGCGCAGCTGGCGCAGGGCGTGGCGTATGGCACGCCCGATCCGGCGCATCGTATCAATGTGCCGGCTGCCAGAATGCAGCTGGCCGGGGATGAAGCCGGCGCGTTTGACCGTGACTACCGCGCCTCGCCACACTTCCGCGACGATCCGGACGCGCTGTGGCATGACGGCAATGTTTACCCGCAGCGCGGTGAGTTTGGCCGCTGGGTCAACGCGCAGTTTATTTATCAGCAGCAGCACTCGCCCGTGACGCTGCGCCATTTACGGGACAGCGCGGTTTCCCTGCAGGATGGCTTCGTCACTACGGCTTCAGGTCAGCGCATCCGGGCCGATCAGGTGGTGCTGGCGATCAGTCATCCGCCGCCAGAACTGCCCGCGCTGCTGAAGCCGCTGCAGGCGCATCCCGCTGTCATCGCTAATCCCTGGCAGGGTGATGCGCTGGCCCGGATTGCGCCAGACGAGCGGGTGGCGATCATCGGCTCAGGACTGACCATGTCTGATGTCGTCGCCTCGCTGCACCGCCAGCGGCATCGCGGCGGGATAACCGTTTTCTCGCGTCGCGGGCTGGTGCCGCGCGCCAACCTGAGCGGCAGCGAAGATGAGTACAGGCTGGATTACCGCCTGCCGCAGCCCGCCAGCGCGCGAGGCTGGTTACATCGGGTGCGTCAGGAGGTTAAACAGGCCGCGGCGCTGAATCTCCCCTGGCAGCTCGTGCTGGATGATATTCGCCGCAACGGGCAGCGTATCTGGCAGAGCCTGCCGCTGCATGAACAGCAACGCTTTCTGCAGCATCTTCGTCCCTGGTGGGACGTTCACCGCTACCGCATCGCCCCGCAGGTCAGCCAGGTGCTGACTCAGCTGCAGGCCAGCGGGCAGCTTTCGCTGCAGGCGGCGCGTCTGATCGCCGCCGAACCGGCGGGAGACGCGCTCCGGCTGACGCTGCGGCTGCGGGGCGCGCATCAGGAGAGCCGGGTAGTGGATCGGGTGATTGTGACGACCGGCCCGGCGCATAACGCGCTGCTCAACAGCAATGCCCTGCTGCGCCAGCTACACCGCGACGGCATGATTCAGCCCGACGCACTGTGGCTGGGCATCAGCGTCAATGCACTGTCGCAGACGCTCGATGCCCGGGGCGAACCCAACCCGCATCTCTATGTCGCCGGGCCTGCCGCGCGCGGACGTTTTGGTGAGCTGATGGGACTGCCACAGGTGGCAGAGCATGCGGAATCGGTGGCGCACAGGCTGCTGAGCATTACGCCCTCCTCCCTCAGTGAGCGATGTCCCGGCTCCCTGACGCACTGATTCAGCCCTGAAAAAACCTCAATCTATACGCGGGCGGCAAGCGATTGCCGCATCCGCTCAGGAGTCGCTATGTCATCGCAACGTGAAATTCGCCTTAATGCTTTCGATATGAACTGTGTCGGTCATCAATCTCCCGGCCTGTGGGCGCATCCCCGCGACCGCTCCTGGCAGTATAAAGATCTGGAATACTGGACCGACCTGGCGCGCCTGCTGGAGCGCGGTAATTTTGACGGGCTGTTTATTGCGGACGTGCTGGGCGTCTATGATGTGCTCAACGGCAATAACCAGGCGGCCATTCGCCAGGCCACCCAGGTGCCGGTCAACGATCCGCTGGCATTAATCACGCCGATGGCGCTGGTGACGGAGCATCTGGGGTTTGGCCTCACCGCCTCGCTCTCGTTTGAACACCCCTACCCGTTTGCACGGCGCATTTCCACGCTCGATCACCTGACCAAAGGCCGCATTGGCTGGAACATTGTGACCTCCTATCTGGAGAGCGGCGCGCGCAATATCGGCCAGCAGACGCAGACCGATCATGACGCGCGCTATGACTATGCCGATGAATATCTTCAGGTGATCTACAAACTGCTTGAGGGTAGCTGGGAAGATGACGCGGTCGTGCGCGATCGCGAACGCCATATTTTCAGCGACCCCGATAAAATTCATCCGATTAACCATCAGGGCACCTTCTTTCAGGTGCCGGGCATTCATCTCTGCGAACCGTCACCGCAGCGCACGCCGGTACTTTACCAGGCGGGAGCGTCCAGCCGCGGCAAGGCGTTTGCGGCGGAACATGCCGAGTGCGTGTTCGTGGCGGCGCCCTCGAAAGTGCTGCTGAAAAAAACCGTGGCGGATATTCGCCAGCGAGCCGCCGCAGCGGGACGCGATCCACGCGACATACTGATCTTCAATCTGCAGACGGTGATTGTGGGTGAAACTGACCTGGCAGCGCAGGCCAGATGGCAGGAGTACAAACGCTATGTCAGTTACGAAGGCGCGCTGGCGCTGATCTCCGGCTGGACCGGTATCGATTTCGGCCAGTATCAGCCGGATCAGGTGCTGAAGCATCTGCACACCAATGCGATTCAGTCGGCGGTAGAGACCTTCTCCACCGCCGATCCGAACCGCCAGTGGACGGTCCAGGGCCTGGCAGACTGGGTCGGGATAGGGGGATTCGGGCCACTGCTGGTGGGCAGTGCTGAAACCGTGGCGGATGAGCTGCAGAGCTGGGTGGAGGAAACCGATGTGGATGGTTTTAACCTCGCCTATGCCGTAACGCATGAAACCTTTACCGACGTGGTGGAGCTGCTGGTGCCGGAGCTGCAAAAACGGGGTGTCTATAAACAGGATTATCAGCCGGGAACGCTGCGTGAAAAGCTGTTCGGACAGGGGCCACGGCTGGCGTTGCCGCATCCGGGGGCTGGCTATCGCCAGCGTTCCGATTCAGCGCAGCGGACGCTCAACCTGGCGGTTTAGCATCAGGCTGTACGCACAGCCGCCTGACACCGGATTTACCTGAACGCTGCCGGATGAAATAACCCCTTCATCCGGCCTTTCGCATGCCAGTAAAATCGCATTAACTTATTGAATTTATTATAATCGTTATCCATATTTGTTGGTTGTTTACTGCGCCGGGAATACCTATAAAAGCCTCGTTACCTGCTGAATACAATAACGAGGATACGATGAGTACACTGAATATTGACGACACCCTGACCATCCCGCCGCCCCACTCCACGCCGGTGCGTTCGGTGAGCGACGTGGCCCGGCTTATCAACAGTAAAAGTGAGAAAAACAGCTACGCCCGCTGGATCGTGTTTCTGGCGCTGGGCGGGGTGTTTCTTGATGCCTACGACCTGACGACGCTCTCTTACGGCATTGATGATGTCGTCAGGGAGTTCAGCCTGACGCCGGTGCTCACCGGGCTGGTGACCTCCTCCATCATGATCGGCACTATCGTGGGCAATCTGATCGGCGGCTGGCTGACTGATAAATATGGCCGCTACTCCGTATTTATGGCGGATATGCTCTTCTTTGTCGTCTCCGCCATCGCTGCGGGTCTGGCACCCAACGTCTGGGTGCTGATTGGTGCGCGCTTTCTGATGGGGATCGGCGTGGGGATCGATCTGCCGGTGGCTATGGCTTATCTGGCGGAGTTTTCTAAATTCTCCGGCAAAGGCAATAAAGCGTCGCGCCTCGCGGCCTGGTGCCCGATGTGGTATGCCGCCTCATCCGCCTGTTTCTTCATTATTTTTGCGCTCTATTTTCTGCTGCCTGCTGAACACATCGACTGGTTATGGCGCGCATCGCTGCTGTTTGGTGCCGTACCGGCCCTGCTGATTATTGCGGTGCGCAGCAGATTCATGAACGAGTCTCCTCTCTGGGCGGCTAATCAGGGCGATCTGCGCGGTGCGGTGCGTATCCTGCGCGACTCTTACGGCATCGAGGCGCATGAAGTGCAGCCCGAAAGAGACGTTACCGTGAAGGCGGCGCCGAAAGTGAGTTTCCGGGTGCTGTTTCAGAAGCCTTATCTCGAGCGCACGCTGGTCAGTGGGGTGATGAACGTCTGTATCGCCTTTGAATACACCGCCATCGCCTTCTTCCTGCCGTCGATCCTTGCGCAGTTTCTGGGAGCGGGCGTCTTCGAAACCATCTCTGCCTCGCTGGGGCTGAATGCGCTGTTTGCCTTTACCGGCGGCCTGCTGGGCATGCGGCTGGCGTGGAAATTTCCCTCCCGCCACGTGGCGATCGCCGGCTTTGCGCTGCAGTTCATCGCGCTGATTTCACTGGCACTGATTGGTCATCCGCAGGCGACGACGGGCGTGGTGGTGGCGGTGCTGATGCTCGGTCTCTGGCTGTTTGCTGAAGGTTTCGGGCCGGGTGCGCAGTTGATGATCTATCCGGCACTCTCCTACCCGACGCATATCCGGGCCACCGGCGTCGGCTTCAGCCGCTCGCTTTCCGGCATTGGCAGTGCGCTGGCGCTGTTTATTCTGCCCATTCTGCAGGCGCGCTACGGCACCAATATGTTCTGGATTGTCTCTCTCGCCGCCCTTATTCCGATTATTTTCCTGTTGATCGTCCGGTTTGAACCGACCCGACAGGACATTGATGAACAACCCGCCACAGGAGACGATCATGTCTGAACTCAACCCGACTGAATTTGCCGCGCTGCGTGACCATTTCAGACCGCTTTTTGCCCGTATTGCCAGCGAGGCGGCGGCACGGGAAACCGGACGCACGCTGCTGCATGAGCCGATCCGCTGGCTGAAAGAGGCCCGGTTCGGCACACTGCGAATCCCGAAAGAGGACGGCGGCTTTGGTGTTTCGCTGCCCCAGCTCTTTTCGTTACTGACTGACCTGGCCGAGGCAGATTCGAACCTGCCACAGGCGCTGCGCGCGCACTTTGCCTTTATCGAGGATCGCCTGAACCAGCCTGACAGCGACGCACGCCGTCGCTGGTTCCGGCGTTTCGTCGACGGTGAGCTGGTGGGCAGCGGCTGGAGCGAGGTCGGCGCGGTGAAGCTGGGTGAGGTGATCACCCAGGTTTCCCCCGCGCCGGCGGGATGGGTGATCAGCGGTGAAAAGTTTTACAGCACCGGAACCCTCTATGCCGACTGGATCGATGTCTATGCAAAGCGGACGGACAACGGCCGTGATGTGATTGCGCTGGTGAACACGCACCAGAACGGGGTGGAGCGCGATGACGACTGGGATGGTTTCGGGCAGCGGCTGACCGGCAGTGGCACCACCCGCTTTCATCAGGCCGGGGTTGAGCAGCCCCACGTTTATGATTTCAGCGAGCGCTTCCGCTATCAGACCGCTTTTTACCAGCATGTCCTGCTCGCAACGCTGGCGGGAATTGGCCGGGCGGTGGTGCGCGATGCGGCACAGGGGGTAGCGCAGCGTAAGCGGATTTACAGCCACGGCAATGCCCCTCAGGTGAGGCAGGATGTACAGGTGCTGCAGGTGGTCGGACAGATCAGCAGCTGGGCCTGGGCCGCTGAAGCCGCCGTTGAGCGCGCGACCCACTCACTGCAGCGAGCGTTTGAATTACAGCTCAGCGGCGCGGATGATGCAGCGCTTCACGCGGTTAACGTGCTGGCAGAAGTGGAATCGGCTAAAGCGCAGACCGTAGCCACGGAGCTGGTGACGCGGGCCGCCACGGAGCTGTTTAATGCGCTTGGCGCGTCGGACACCCGCGTCAGCAAGGCGCTGGACCGCCACTGGCGTAACGCCCGCACGGTCTCATCACACAATCCGGTGATCTACAAAATCCGCAATGTGGGTGACTGGGAAGTGAACGGCAGCGATCCGACGTTCATCTGGCAGATAGGCAATGGCGAAGGCGCGTGAGATCGTAAGGCCGGGGGTTCCCGGCCTTACCCGCTCAGCGATGATTCAGACGACGCGACAGCCGGTCACCGCATAACTGAAGCAGCGTGACCAGTGCGACCAGCACCACGATGACCGTTACCATGACCTGCATGTCAAAGCGCTGGTAACCATAACGATAGGCCAGATCCCCTAATCCCCCGGCACCGATGGCACCCGCCATGGCTGAGGCGTTGATCATGGTGACCAGCGTAATGGTGAAACCGCTGACGATGCCAGGGCGCGCCTCCGGCAGCAGCACATGCCAGATAATGTGCCAGCGATGAAAACCCATCGCCTGCGCCGCTTCGGTCAGCCCTTTATCCACTTCCCGCAGGCTGACCTCCGCAATGCGGGCAAAGAACGGGGTTGCCGCCAGGGTCAGCGGCACGACGGCCGCCCAGACGCCGTAGGTCGTCCCGACGATCCAGCGGGTAAAGGGGATTAACGCCACCATCAGAATCAGAAAGGGTATGGAGCGGAAGAGATTCACTATCCAGCCCAGCACCCGATTGAGTGCCGGACTGGGAAAGAGATCGCCCCGTCCGCTGACCACCAGAATCACCGCCATCGGCAACCCCAGCGCCAGCGCCAGCGCAGAGGAGACGCCAACCATCAGCAGGGTGTCTAGTAACGCGCTCCACAAACGATCAATAGCCTGTGACATAACCCACTACCTCCAGTCGATCGGCAATGTGCGCCAGTTGAGCGGTGACGGATTGCGCCTCATGCTGTGCATCCAGCAGCACCAGCAGCTGCCCCACCGGTTTCTGTTCCACCCACTCAATCGCGCTGTGGATCAGCGTGATTTCCCCCGGCACCCGCGCGCCCAGCGCGCCGATATCAGGCCGGGCACCCTGCCCGGTGTAGCGCAAACGCAGTAACAGCCGCGCATCCTGATGCAGCCGGTGATCACTCAGGCGGGCGGCAACGGATTCGGGCAGCGTCTGATAACCGGGATTGAGCAGCTGACGCGTGGTTTCCTGCTGCGGGTCGCTGTAGACCTGCCAGACCGGGCCGCGTTCGATGATTTCCCCCTGATCGATGACCGCCACGTTGTGGCAAAGGTCATGCACCACATCCATCTCGTGGGTGATCAGCACAATGGTGATATGACGCTGCTGATTAATCTTTTTCAGCAGCGCCAGAATCGCACGCGTGGTCTCGGGATCGAGTGCTGAGGTCGCCTCATCGCACAGCAGCAGTTCCGGATCGTGCACCAGCGCACGGGCAATACCGACGCGCTGCTTCTGCCCCCCGGAGAGCTGCGCAGGCCAGGCGTGTTGCCGCGCTTCCAGCCCGACCAGTGCCAGCAGTTCATCCACCTTTCGCGCCCGCGCGGCTGGCGGCACGCCGGCAACCCTGAGCGGCAGCTCAATGTTCTGTCTGACGGTTTTGGCGGAGAGCAGATTGAAGTGCTGAAAGATCATGCCCGTGCTGCGCCGCCATTCGACCAGCTGCCGCGCGCCCAGCGCGCTGATGTCGGTGCCGTCGATGACGATGCGTCCACCGGTGGGATCTTCCAGGCGATTCAGGCAGCGGATAAGCGTGGATTTACCTGCGCCGCTGCGGCCGATGATGCCGAAAATCTCACCGCGCTGGATCTCCAGATTGATGTGATGCAGCGCATCGGCCGTCTGACCGGGATAGCGTTTACTGACCGCTTCCAGCCTGACGTGAGCAGCAGCGTGGGTGCGGATTGCGGCGGCGGCATGGGGCAACGCCGTCGCGTCAGGAATGACCAGGCTGACCATCGTTACTGACTCCAGCCGGGCTGATAGAGTTTGCCGTAGAAGCTGTCGAGGCTGGCGCGTACCACTGGCGAATGCTGATAGATATCGACAAATTTTGCCAGGCGCGGATCATCCTGGTGCCCCTCCCGAATCACAAACTGAATCACATATTCCGGATGTTCCAGCCCGTCGAACAGCAGCGCGTGATTCGGATCGATCGTTTTCGCCAGACGCAGATAGTGCGGATACCCCTGCGCAAGGTCGACCTCTTCCAGCGACCGTGAGAGCTGTACCGCTTCGACCTCAATGATTTTCAGCTTCTTAGGATTGCTGACGATATCATCGACCGTGGATTTCAGTCCGGCGCCCGGTTTAAGGGTAATCAGCCCCGCCTTCTGCAGCAGGAGTAAGCCACGCGCGCCGTTGATTGGATCGTTGGCGATGGCGACGGTGCCCCCTTCCGGCACCTGGTCAATGGCGCTGTGCTTTTTAGAGTAAAGCCCGATATTGTTGATGATAGCAGGCGCATAAGCGACCAGATGGAACCCTCCTGACTGATTAGCGTTCTCCAGAAAAGGCTTATGCTGGAACAGGTTAACGTCGATATCGCCATTCTCCACGCTGACGTTGGGCGCAGTCCAGTCGGTAAATTCAACCAGTTCAACCGCCAGCCCCTGCTTTTTCGCTTCCGCCACCGCCGTCTCCAGCGGCGGGGCAAAGGCCGCGGTCGTGCCCACTTTGAGCGGACCGGAATAGTCCGCAGCGGCGACGGCAGAGAGTGTCAGCAGCAAGCCGCCCAGCGTAGCGCGTAATCTGTTTGTACGTGTCATGATGATTCCTTGAGGTTAAGCGGATCAGCGACGGTCGGTGGCATGACGCCACTGCGCCGCCGGGTGGCGATCGGGCAGGCGATCCTGCTGAAAGAGTTTGTTGCGCAGTGAGCCGGGCTGATAAGCCGTTTTGTAGCGACCGCGCTGTTGTAATTCCGGCACGACTAACTCGATAAAATCACGGTAACTTTGCGGGTTAAGAATGCGGGTCAGGTTGAAGCCGTCGATATCTCCCTCATCCATCCACTGCAGCAGCGCCTCCGCAACCTGCGCGGGATTGCCGATAATCAGGGGATAACGACTGCCCATGGCGTGCTGCTCCAGCAGGCGACGGCGGGTCCAGCCGCTGTACGCCTGACTGACCGACTCTATTGCGCGAGTTTCACCGCTGATGATGGGCTCATCGGGACCGAAAGCTGCCAGATCGAGGCCAATCGAGCTGGAAAAATGGGCGATACCCGCTTCCGGGCTGGCATATTCGAGATAGCTGCGGTGCTTCTCCTGTGCTTCCCGCTCGGTCGGTGCCACAATCACACCGACTCCCATGAAAATACGCAGGTCATCTGCACGGCGGCCCGCTGCGGTCGCCGCTTCACGCAGTCGCTGCGTCTGCTGACGCATTGCCGCGGGTGTCGCAGCATTAACGAAGGTGCACTCGGCATGACGCGCCGCAAACTGAATACCCCGGGCAGAGGTACCGGCCTGGAACAGCAGCGGCGTGCGCTGAGGTGACGGACTGCTGAGGTGATACCCCTCAACCTGATAAAATTCCCCCTGATGCCTGATGGGATGAATTTTGCTGGCATCGGCATAAAGACGACGCTGGCGGTCGACGACGAGGGCATCATCCTGCCAGCTGCCTTCCCAGAGCTGATAGCTGACGTCGAGAAACTCATCCGCCTGAGCGTAACGCTGGTCATGCGCCAGCAGCTGTTTGTTACCCATCGCTCGTGCAGCACTGTCCAGGTAGCCGGTGACGATGTTCCAGCCAATCCGCCCCTGCGTAAGATGGTCGAGCGTTGAGAGACGACGGGCAAAGGGAAACGGTGCTTCATAGCTGAGGTTAGCGGTCACTGCAAAACCGAGATGCTGTGTGACGCCCGCCATGGCTGAAACCAGCATCAGCGGATCGTTGACCGGCAGCTGAATCGACTCGCTCGCCGTCAGCCCGATACCCTGCTGATAAACGTCATAGACGCCCAGGATATCCGCGATAAACAGTCCGTCGAACAGCCCGCGCTCCAGCAGGCGTGCCAGATCGGTCCAGTAACTCAGGCTATTGAATTCGGTGGAGTGATCCTGAGGATGTGTCCACATGCCGTGATGAATGTGCCCGACACAATTCATGTTGAAGGCGTTGAGCAGAACCTGTTTCTGACTCATAGCGTACCCCGGCGCGGTGGCAGTACGCCATTGAGCAGGAAGTTGCCTATAGCGGGATATTTCCAGCGCACCGGATCGTGCAGGGTGTGAGTCCGCGCATTGCGCCAGTGGCGGTCGAGATGATATTCACGCAGGCTGGCCCGTGTGCCGCCGAGTTCAAACAGCAGGTTAGCCGCCTCCAGTGCCACCTCCGTGGTCCAGGCGCGCGCCTTCGCCACCGCAATCGAAGCCTGCGCCACCGTATCAGCATCAGGCTGTTGTTGCGCAACGTCGATGGCTGCACCCGCCTCCGCGATGAGCGCCTCGCCGGCCCGCAACCGTGCCGCCAGACGCCCGGTGCGATCGAGCGTTAAGGGGTCCTCACAGGCGCGGGTCACGCCGCTGTCTGGCCACGGCCGGGCACGCTGACGCAGAAAGTCGAGCATGTCATAAAACGCCGCCTGAGCGATGCCCTGATCGATCGCGGCATGCAGGATCTGTGCAAAAGGGCCCAGCGAGGTCGGCCGCTCAAAGGCGGTCTGAAACGGCACCACATCGTCTGCCTCTACCCTGACGTTCTCAAACAGGACGCTGCCGCTACCGGTGGTGCGCTGGCCGAAGCCACTCCAGTCATCAATAACCGTCACGCCTGCCTGATGTCGGGGCACAAATACCAGCTGCTCTTTCTCGTCTTCGTCGCGCGCCGCCGTGGGAATGCGATCGGCAAACAGCGCACCGGTGGCGTAAAATTTAGTGCCGTTAAGGACATTATCGCGGATCTGTGTGGTGCGCTGATGTGCCGCGCGGGAGGCAAATTCCGCCAGTGCATTTCCCAGATGGACGCCAGCCAGTACCTCGCCATAAAAGCGTTGCTTTTGTGATTCACTGCCGTTGAGGCGCAGGACTTCCAGTGCATAGAAGTGATTCTGCGGAACCTGCCCTATCGCCGCATCGGCCTCACTGAGCAGGGTGATAACAGAGGCGAGCGTGGCGGTTGAAACTGCAATGCCGCCATACGCCTTTGGTACGGTGATCGCCCCCAGGCCTGACTGAAACAGTCTCTGCAAGGGGGCATAGGGCAGTTCACGTTCGCGATCCCGCTCGGCGGCACCCGCACGGAACGCCTGCGCCAGTTGCGCGGCCACGTCCAGCGCCTGTTGCTCACTGCGGAGGCGGTCGGCGGGCTGTTTCGGCTGAACCTGACTCATTCTTTCTCCTTAAATCCACGCATGGCGCGCAGGGTAGATCGCATTGAGGTAGTAATTGCCAATGGCGTGGGTTTTCCAGCGCACCGGGTCATGCAGCGTGTGGGTGCGGGCATTGCGCCAGTGGCGGTCGAGTCCATGCTGCAGCAGCGTCGCGCGGCTTCCACCCCATTCCAGCAGCTTTTCGCTGGCACGCAGCGCGATATCGGTGGTCAGCACCTTGGCTTCCGCCACGGCAATTGAGGCGGCGGCGCTGTTTTCCGCCGTCAGAGGCTGCGAGGCCAGCGAATCAAGGACCCGGGCCGCCCGTCGCAGCAGGGCATTCGCGGCACTCAGTTCGGTACTGATGCGCCCGATGTCAGCCAGGATATAGGGGTCATCAGCGTTGCGAGCGACGCCTGCATCCACCCAGGGACGTGAGTGATGGCGGACAAACTCCAGCGCATCGTCCAGCGCGCCCTGCGCGATACCGGCATCAATCGCTGCCTGAATCAGCTGTGACACCGCACCTCGCAGGGTCGGTTTGTCTGACGATGGCAGGGGAATGATTGCGTCAGGCCCGACGATGACCCGATCAAGCCTTACCGTTCCGCTGGCGGTGGTACGCTGACCCATCCCTGACCAGTCATCCACGATCTCCACCCCTTCGGCAGGCAGCGGGATAAAAGCCATGGCCGGCTTGTCGTCCTCCTGCAGTGCGGTCGTGACCAGGATATCCGCGAACAATGCGCCGGTTGAGTAGAACTTCTCCCCGCTCAGACGCGATGTCTGACCCTCACGCACCAGTCGGGCCTGGATGTCGCGCGTATGGCGGGTGTTCTTTTCAGGGCCACCATTGCCCAGTCGCTTGCCACTGACCACCGCCTGCAGCCATTTTTCCTGCTGTGACGGTTCGCCTTCGCCAAGAATGAACTGGATCAGGCCAAAGTGATTCTGCGGGATCTGGCCCAGGGAGGGATCGCTGGCCGAGATGATGCGAAATATCTCCGCCACGGTCCCGAAATCCAGCCCGCCACCGCCAAAGCGGCGTGGCACGCTGATGCTGCCCAGTCCGAGCCGGGTAAACTGACTGAGCAGTTCACGGGGATAGAGCCGCTGCTGATCCCGGGCAACAGCACCCGGTTTCGCCTGTTCAGCCAGCGCATGTGCGGCCTGAATGGCCTGTTTTCGACAGGTTATGACAGCCGCCTGAAAGGTTTCGGGTGGATCGGAAATAAGATTCATGGCGCTTCCGGTAAAAGAGCGAGACTTCAAATCAGGCAGGCTGATATTGAGTGCATCACATTAATAAACGTTGAAAGCGATAATAGGCAGCTGGTCAGAACGAAGTAAATAGCACGGTTATTACAATATACGCAAAGCTAATTCATATTACAGCTTTGCATTTTAAATGCATATATGGCTGGTTCTGCAGAAGTGAAACTGTCGGTTTATATAAAATTAAAACCAGCTTCAGAGGCTGGTTTTAATTTCAGGGTGATGATGCGCAGGGATTATTTGCTTGCCGACTCCGGCATGGCCGAGGAGTGATGGGTCGAAATTTTCCAGCCTTTTCCATCCCAGACGTAGGTAAAAGTATAGCGCGCGGTTACCTGCGTGTTATCTTTAAATGTAAAGGTATAGACGCCGGCATCAATCGCTTTATTACAGCCGGTTCTGATGGTGCGGGAGTCAATTTTACCGCGCGGCCCTTTTTTCAGAAAGTCTTTGAAATAATCAATCCGTTCCTGATCGGTGAGTCTGACCTGATTGGAGATGGTGGGCAGTAATACTGCATCACTGACATAGAGTTGCGAAACCTTCGTCGCATCGCCGGTTGCCAGCGTGTCATTCCACTTGTCGAACAGGCTGGCGACATCCTGTTCAGAGGCTTTAATGCAGGTTTCCGGCTGCTGTGCCAGCGTAATGGCGGGCGCACAAAGCAGACCTGTCAGGGATAATGATAATAATGTTTTTTTCATGAAATAGTCTCCATTAACTCATCCTGGCTTAGGGTGGCGCTCTCTCTGATCTCTGAGAGAACACCGGTAAATACGGGTTAAAATAAGGAATCGTGAATCTGAAATGTAAAGGATGTAATTATTTTCTGATGCCGTAATGAATAAAAAGCAGCCGGGTTTAGTTATTCTTTTGTTAATGCTGGCTATACGTGCTCTGCTATTGTGGCGTAACGTTACCTTACGCCCTGCTCTGCATGAAACTTAAATCTCTGATATGCGATTATTTAGATTTATATGCTGATTTCATGTTCTCCTCATCGGATTTTTAACGGCGTTAAGGCGCATTTTTCAGGAGTAAAGCAGGGGGCGCAGATAACGTGTCCGCAGCGTTTCGGGTGATATTCAAAGCGGAGGGAAATATAGCGTTGCAGTTTTTTAATCAACGCCAGATGGCTAATTACTTCACGACTGTATATTGACGGCTCTCAGTTAAACATAAACCATCAGCTTCGCTGCCTTCCCGCTTAAATTCGGATAAACCTCTGGCGCGATTTCTGAATTTCATTCCTGAGCCTCTTTCCTGTCACTTTCCATACGGTGTCGATATCCTCGCGAATGTCAGTAGATTCCTTGCGGCCGTCGTTGCCTCCTGATGAAAAGTGGATCTTCTTACTAACTTCGTATAATTATTCTTATACGAAGTCATGACAGTATGGATGCGCCGGGTTATGATGACAGACAGTCAAAACCACTTTATAAAATGGCAGCGCTACGTAAATTCTGGCCGGTTAACCCCCTGCTTTTTTCTCAGAATTCACGTAGCGCGATCAACGCCGTTTTCGGTTAATCAGTGAGCAAAAATGACAGAGCTAGTGCCGTTAACTGAACTGCAGATGAACCGGAGCGGGGATATCGTTGAACGCCTCAGACAATTTGTGCAGGACAAAGAGGCCTTTTCGCCTAACACGTGGCGACAGCTTCTGAGCGTGATGCGGATCTGCAATCAGTGGTCGGAAGAAAATCAGCGCAGCTTCCTGCCGATGAGCGCCGATGATTTGCGCGACTATCTTACTTTCCTGGCTGAAAGCGGGCGGGCTTCCTCCACCGTTACATCACATGCGGCTCTGATTTCGATGTTACACCGTAACGCAGGTCTGCCCGTGCCCAACACCTCGCCGCAGGTTTTTCGTGCGATGAAGAAGATCAACCGGGTGGCGGTGATGAGTGGCGAGCGGGCGGGACAGGCTGTGCCCTTCAGGCTGAGCGATCTGCTGGCGCTGGACAGGCAGTGGTCAGGTGCTGACAGCCTCCAGGCGCGCCGCGATCTGGCCTTTCTGCACGTCGCATACGCAACGCTGCTGCGTATCAGTGAACTGTCGCGGTTACGGGTGCGCGATGTGATGCGTGCCGGTGATGGACGTATCATTCTGGATGTGGCCTGGACTAAAACCGTTGTACAGACCGGTGGGTTAATTAAAGCCCTCAGTACGCGTTCCACCCAGCGGCTGGAGGAGTGGCTGGACGCGTCCGGGCTTTCCGGCCAGCCCGATGCCTATCTGTTTACCGCTGTCCACCGCTCGGGACGCTCCCTCCCAGCCGAAAAACCTATGAGCACCCGGGCTCTGGAGCAGATTTTCGAACGCGCCTGGCGCTGTGCGGGAAAAACCGGAGGCGTGAAAGCCAATAAAAATCGCTATACCGGCTGGAGTGGCCACAGCGCAAGGGTTGGCGCAGCTCAGGATATGGCAGACAAAGGCTACCCCATAGCCAGAATCATGCAGGAAGGCACCTGGAAAAAGCCGGAGACGCTGATGCGCTATATTCGTCATGTCGAAGCCCATAAAGGGGCCATGGTGGAGTTTATGGAACAGCATGCTGACGGCGCATTGTTTGATTAACGCTGACATAAAAGCGCGCTCAGCGTCTTCGGCGGATGAAGTTATCCACAGAAAAAGTGGACAGCCTGTGAGTAAACCGGTACGGGACAGCACTTTTCGGGCTTTATTCCTGAACCATCTCACTGATTAACAGGCGGTTTCGCCGTTTCCTGACGCGTCGCCGCCATTGTATTCAGATCTCCGGCCTTGCCCCTGGTCATTAACTGACGCTATCTCCGGTTGATCGGGTCAGGCATATCCGCCCTGCTTATCACAATTGCCGTGGCAGCCCTGACAGCGTCCTTTCTCCTCCCTGAACATGATGGGGATGTTCTGCACACGGTTCCCTGCTTTGCGCAGTGCCAGCAGAATGATGACATTCAGCACCACGACACATAAGATGCAGATCGCGCTGAATGCGGGATGACGGGCAAACGTGACCGCCTGATAAAAGAGCGTCGCCGTGGTGTAGGCGATGTTCAGTCCCCAGAAAAAGGAGAACATCATCCATTTTTTGCCTGCTTCGCGTGCAATCGCCCCCATGACGGAAACACAGGGGACGTAAAGCAGCACAAAGATCAAATAGCTATAGGCGGCAAAGCCGCTGCCAAATTTATCCGACATCACATTCATCGGGCCGGAGGCCATCTCGCCATCACCTTTACTGGCTTCAATGGGATGCGCCAGTGCATCAATCCTGAACGCAGCCGTTAAACCAGCCCAGGTGTCAGTCAGCGCCTCTCTTAACTCTCCTCTTAGGTCAAAAGCCTGCGGATCGAACGGGCTGCTCTGAATCGCCTCGGTGGTGTAAAGACTGTTGAGTGTTCCCACTACCACCTCTTTCGCCATAATACCGCTCACCAGTCCGACGGTGGCCTGCCAGTTATCCTGTGTGACACCCATCGGCAGGAGCGCCGGCGTAATCGCTTTACTGGTCGCAGCCAGTGCGGAGTGGTTAATGTCATTCACCAGCTGACCATTGAATGCAAAACTGCTCAGTACGCCAATCAGCATGCTCACCAGGATGATGACCTGCCCGGCCCGCACCACAAACATTTTCAGCCGTTGCCACGTCTGCAGCAGCAGACTTTTGAGATGGGGCCGGTGATAGACCGGCAGCTCCATGATGAACGGTGAGGCTTCACCTCCCAGCAGGGTATGCTTGAGTACCAGCCCGGTTACGACCGCGACGACAATACCCAGCAGATAGAGGGTAAAAACCAGACTGGAGCTGTGCGCATGAAAAAATGCCGCAGCGAAAACCGCAAAGATCGCCAGCCGCGCACCGCATGACATAAAGGGTGCAATCAGCACGGTCAGCAGACGCTCACGCGGCGTGTCCAGCGTGCGTGTCCCCATCACTGACGGCACGTTACAGCCAAAGCCAACAATCAGCGGCACAAATGATTTGCCCGGCAGGCCCAGTGACTGCATCAACCGATCCATCACAAAGGCGGCGCGAGCCATGTAGCCCGAGTCTTCCAGAAAAGCGAGGAACAGGAACATCAGGCCAATCTGCGGAATAATCGGCAGCACGGTGTTGATGCCAGCCCCGATCCCCTGCGCCAGAAACACCGTCAGCCAGGCCGGGAAGTGACAGACCGCACCCAGCCATTGTGCACCATGAATGAATATCGCCACCGAACTGCTGTCGAATAGCGGCTGCAGGGCGGCGCCGATATTGATAGAGAGCACGAACATCACATACATCACCGCCAGAAAAATCGGAATGCCCAGCCAGCGGTTCAGCACAACCTGATCAATCCGGCTGGTCAGATTCGCGGGCGCGGCCTGATCGCTATGACTGACGGCCGCACAGATTGCATTAATGGCGCGATAACGATAGTCGGCAATCTGTACGCCCGCCTCTTCACCCGCCTGCTGCCTGATTTCTGGTAAGTGGGCTTCCAGTTCCGGACAAAGCTTCAGGCTGTTGATATCCCCCTCCAGCAACTGTAAGGCCAGCCAGCGGCGTTTCTGTGGCGCTGTTGTGGCGGACATCTGCTGACTTAGCTGCCCGATGGCCGATTCAATCGCTGCCGGGTAGCATATCTGCTCCGGTGCGCGATAAACCTGCGGTTCATCGATTAACGCTTTAAGCTGTGCAATGCCGTCACCCCGGGTTGAGGTCAGTGAAACGACCGGACAGCCCAGGCGGGCCGACAGCGCCCCGGTATCGATAGTGATATTCTGGCTGGCCGCGATATCCTGCATGTTGAGGGCAATAATGCAGGGTAGCCCGAGTTCCAGCAGCTGAAGCGTCAGGAACAGATTGCTTTCAAGACGGGAGGCATCCACGACGTTGATTACCACATCGGCATGTTCCTGATAAAGGTACTGGCAGGCGATGCTCTCATCGATGGAGCTTTCAGCGGACAGCGTTGTCAGCGATCTG
>NZ_CP110471.1:0-454539 GCF_026104315.1 Pantoea anthophila | reverse complement strand
TGCCTGGCTTCGGCCAGTTTTACCACCGCCAGTGGGCGAAAGGCGTCTGCTTTCTGATTCTGCTCAGCAGCTTTGCCGGCATCTTCCATGATTTTCTGCGAGAAGGATTCTGGGGTCTCTACACGCTGGGTGAAGCGGTGCCGCGTGATAACTCCATTTTCCTGCTGGCGGAGGGAATTATCAGTGTGCTGATAGCCGCTTTCGGCGTGGCGATCTGGGGGTTGTCGGTGCGCGACGCCTGGATCAATGGCGTTAAGCGCGACAGGGGAGAGCCACTTAACAGTGTGCGTCAGCAGTATCAGCTGCTGCTGCGTGACGGCTTCCCCTACCTGATGATCTCGCCGGGCTTTATTCTGCTGGTGTTTGTGGTGGTGTTTCCCATTCTGTTTGGATTCGCCATCGCCTTCACCAACTACAACCTCTATCACACGCCACCGGCGAAGCTGGTGGACTGGGTGGGTTTCAAAAACTTCATCAACATTTTTACGCTGTCAATCTGGCGCTCCACCTTCTTCGATGTGCTGCAATGGACCGTGGTCTGGACGCTGCTGGCGACCACGCTGCAGTGCACCGTCGGCGTGATGCTGGCGATTCTGGTCAATCAGAAGGACCTGCGCTTTAAGCCGCTGATCCGCACTCTCTTTATCCTGCCCTGGGCGGTGCCGGGCTTTGTCACCATTCTGGTATTTGCCGGGATGTTTAATGACAGCTTTGGCGTAATCAACAATGCGATTCTCGACTTCTTTGGCATCGCACCTAAAGCCTGGATGACCGACCCGTTCTGGACTAAAACCGCGCTGATCATGATGCAGACCTGGCTCGGCTTCCCGTTTGTGTTTGCGATGACGACCGGAGTGCTGCAGGCGATCCCTGAAGATCTCTATGAGGCGGCAATCATGGATGGGGCCAGCGCCTGGACACGACTGAAAACCATCACGCTGCCGCTGGTGCTCTACGCCATTGCGCCGATCATCATCACGCAATACACCTTCAACTTTAATAATTTCAACATCATCTACCTGTTTAACAATGGTGGTCCGGCGGTGGCGGGATCGAATGCCGGCGGCACCGATATCCTGGTGTCTTGGATCTACAAGCTCACCATGTCGTCGTCGCAATATGCCATCGCCGCCACGATCACCATTCTGCTGTCGATTTTCGTGGTAGGTCTGGCGCTCTGGCAGTTCCGCGCGACCCGGTCGTTTAAACAAGATGAGATGGTGTAAGGGAGCAGTTATGGCGAAGTCCGGCAGTATTAAACGCGAAAGGTGGATACGCCTGTCGCTGACCTGGCTGGTGGTGCTGGCCGTCTCGACCATCATTATCTATCCGCTGGTCTGGACGGTAGGCGCATCACTGAATGCGGGCAACAGTCTGCTCAGCAGCGCGATCATTCCGGAGAATGCGTCGCTGCAGCACTACCGCGACCTGTTCAACGGCACGGTCCCTTATCTGACCTGGTACTGGAACTCGATGAAAATCAGCTTCCTGACCATGGTACTGACGTTAATCAGCGTCAGCTGTACCGCCTACGCCTTTTCCCGCTTTCGTTTTAAAGGGCGGCAGAATGGCCTGATGCTGTTTCTGCTGCTGCAGATGATCCCGCAGTTTTCGGCGCTTATCGCGATTTTCGTCCTGTCGCAGCTGCTGGGATTAATCAACAGCCATCTGGCGCTGGTGCTGATCTATGTCGGCGGGATGATCCCGATGAACACCTGGCTGATGAAGGGCTATCTCGACTCGATTCCCAAAGATCTGGATGAGTCGGCACGTATGGACGGTGCAGGCAATCTCCGCATCTTTGCAGAGATCATCATGCCGCTGTCGAAGCCGATTCTGGCGGTGGTCGCGCTGTTCTCCTTTACCGGACCGCTGGGCGATTTCATCCTCTCCAGTACCATTCTGCGCACGCCGGAGCAGTACACGCTGCCGATTGGCCTCTACAACCTGGTGTCGCAAAAAATGGGTGCCAGCTACACCACCTATGCGGCCGGTGCCGTACTGATCGCCTTGCCGGTCGCGGTGCTCTATCTGGCCCTGCAGAAATACTTTGTCTCCGGCCTCGCCTCAGGCAGTACAAAAGGATAAATCATGTCACCAAAACGATTATTTCTCGCCCTGGCGCTGGCCTGGGCGACGCCGCTGCTCGCCGCCGGACAGCCAGACATCGCCTCTGCCGGACCGTGGCCTGCCGATTTTATCAGAGGGGCGGACATCTCTTCGCTGGCAGAACTGGAGAAGCAGGGCGCGAAATTCTATAACGCTGCGAATCAACAGCAGGATGCTATCGCCATTCTGAAAGCCAGCGGTATCAACACTATCCGGCTGCGGTTGTGGGTCGATCCTAACGACGACAACGGTCACACCTATGGCGGTGGCGGTAACGATCTGCCGACCACGCTGGCGCTGGCGAAGCGTGTCAAAGCGGCAGGTCTGAAGCTGTTACTCGACATACATTACAGCGACTTCTGGACCGACCCCGGCAAGCAGTTCAAGCCTAAAGCCTGGCAGTCGCTGACCTTTCCCCAGCTGGAAGTAAAGGTGCATGACTACACGCGCGACACCCTCGCCCGCTTCAAAGCAGAAGGTGTGATGCCGGATATTGTGCAGATTGGCAATGAGCTTAATGGCGGCATGCTCTGGCCGGAAGGCAAAAGCTGGGGCCAGAACGGCGGTGAGTTTGATCGGCTGGCGGGCCTGCTCAAGGCAGGCATCAGCGGGCTGCGTGAAAACCTCAGCGATCCGCATCAGGTGAAGATCATGCTGCATCTGGCTGAGGGCACCAAAAACGATATGTTCCGCTGGTGGTTCGACGAAATTGTTAAGCGCGATGTGCCGTTCGATGTGATCGGACTGTCGATGTACACCTACTGGAACGGCCCCATCAGTGCACTGAAAGCAAACATGGATGACATCTCCCGGCGCTACGACAAAGACGTGATGGTGGTGGAAGCCGCCTATGGCTACACGCTGGAAAACTGCGATAGCGCTGAGAACAGTTTCCAGGCCAGAGAGGCGCAGGCAGGCGGTTATCCGGGCACGGTCGCAGGGCAGGCGGCTTATCTGCATGACCTGATCACAGCGGTACTGGCGGTGCCGGATCATCGCGGTAAGGGCGTGGTGTACTGGGAACCGGCGTGGATCCCCGCGCCGGGTAATACCTGGGCCACGCCCGCAGGCATGAAATATATCCACGACGAATGGAAACAGGGTAACGCCCGCGAGAACCAGGCGCTGTTTGACTGTCACGGCAAGGCCCTGCCTTCGCTACAGGTTTTCAATTAACTATCAGCGTTGACGCTGATCTCTTCCTCTGAGGAACAGGTATGAATAAATTTCCCCCGCTCAGCGCCCGGGTTAACCGGCTACTGCATGGTGCTGACTACAATCCGGAGCAGTGGATGCACCAGCCGGGCATTATTGATGACGATGTCGCGATGATGAAGCAGGCGAACTGTAACGTCATGTCGGTGGGTATCTTCAGCTGGGCTAAGCTGGAGCCGGAAGAGGGACGCTATGAATTTGGCTGGCTGGATGAAGTGATCGATTCGCTCTGGCTGGAGGGAATATCTGTGTTTCTTGCCACGCCCAGCGGAGCGCGCCCGGCCTGGATGTCGCAGGCTTATCCGGAGGTACTGCGTGTGGGGCGCGATCGCATACCCGCCCTGCATGGCGGCCGTCATAACCACTGTATGACCTCACCGGTGTATCGTCAGAAGGTGCAGGCGATAAACAGCAGACTGGCGGCGCGCTATGCGCATCATCCTGCGGTGATCGGCTGGCATGTCTCTAACGAGTATGGCGGGGAGTGTCACTGCGACCGCTGTCAGCAGGCCTTTCGCGGCTGGCTGCAGCGCCGCTATGAGACGCTGGATAATCTGAATCTCGCCTGGTGGAGTGATTTCTGGAGTCATACCTACAGTGACTGGTCACAGATTGTGTCGCCAGCGCCGCAGGGTGAAATGTCGATCCACGGTCTGAATCTGGACTGGCGTCGGTTTATGACCGATCAGGTGACGGACTTCTGTCGTGAGGAGATTAAACCGCTCAGACAGGCGAATCCTGACCTGCCCGCGACCACCAATTTCATGGAGTATTTCTACGACTACGATTACTGGAAGCTGGCATCAGCCCTCGATTTTATCTCCTGGGATAGCTATCCGATGTGGCACAACGTCAGGGATGAGACCACGCTTGCCTGTTATACCGCGATGTACCACGACTTGATGCGCACCCTGAAACAGGGCAAGCCCTTTGTATTAATGGAGTCGACGCCAGGCGCAACGAACTGGCAGCCGACCAGTAAGCTGAAGAAGCCGGGGATGCATATTCTCTCTTCCCTGCAGGCAGTGGCGCATGGTGCGGACGCGGTGCAGTATTTCCAGTGGCGCAAGAGTCGGGGTTCAGTTGAGAAATTTCATGGTGCGGTGGTCGATCATGTCGGTCATCTTGATACCCGCACCGGGCGTGAAGTCAGAGAGCTGGGCCGTATGCTGGCAGCGATGACGCCGGTCATGGGCAGTCGGGTTGAGGCGCGCGTCGCGATCATTTTTGACTGGGAGAGTCGCTGGGCGATGGATAACGCGCAGGGACCACGCAATCTGGGCCTGCATTATGAGCGCACGGTGAACGAACACTATCGTGCCTTCTGGGAGCAGGGAGTGGCGGTGGATGTGATTAATGGTGATAGCGAGCTCAGCGGCTACGATCTGGTAATTGCGCCGATGCTCTATATGGTGCGTGATGGTTTTGCAGCACGGGCCAGGCAGCATGTGGAGCGCGGCGGCCATTTTGTCGCCAGTTACTGGAGCGGCATCGTGAATGAGAGCGATCTCTGTTACCTCGGAGGATTCCCGGGTCCGCTGCGGCCATTACTCGGCATCTGGTCAGAAGAGATCGATAGTCTGACGGATGAGGAGTTCAACGGCGTGCGCGGGATACGCGGCAATGAGCTGGGGCTGAGCGGACCTTATCAGGCGCGTGAGCTTTGCGAGCATATTCATCTGGAAGGGGCGACGGCGCTGGCCAGTTACGAGAGTGATTTTTATGCCGGAACGCCAGCGGTGACCGTAAATCGGGTAGGTCAGGGTAAAGCGTGGTATATCGCGTCGCGTAATGATCTGTCGTTCCATCGGGATTTTTACGGTGCACTGATTAAGCAGCTGGAATTACCGCGCGCACTACCGATTGAGCTGCCACCTGGTGTGGTCGTTCAGCGGCGTACCGATGGTGAACAGGCGTTTCTGTTTGTGCAGAACTTTACTGGCCAGACGCAGCAGGTGTTATTGCCTGCCGGGCTGAGCGATTTGATTGATGGCACACCCATGACAGGATCGCTGATGCTGGCAGCGTGGGGATGCCGTGTGTTGAGCCGACCGCTGGAATAGGGAGAGCACAGGCTCAGGGGGCCTATGCCCCCCATCACTTTAAGAGATGGCATTCTCTGCAGGAAGAGCGGGGTTTTTGCTGTTGATGCAGGGCTGGTTTTTTAGAGGCCGAGGACAGAAAAAGGCTATCTTCTGCGGGCAGTCACGGCATGGCCCGCTCGTTTTCGTGTATCAGTCGTGAGTGGCGGGCAGCAGCCCGCCTTTTTATCCTCTGAAGGAGAACAACATGGTAAGTCTGAAATCGTTTAAGCAATATTTCAGCCGGCAGCCGATTACGGCACAGGAGGTTGAAATAGACAACGCGCTACTGGAGCGGCTTGTCGAGTGCTTTGGCGGGCGTGACAATATTCAGCAGGTGGACGCCTGTATAACCCGGCTGCGGGTGAAGGTGACCTCACTGAAGGCGGTGGATACGGCCGGATTACAGAAGGCAGGGGCAATTGGTGTGGTCATTCTGGGACAGGAAGTCCATGCGATTTTTGGCAGGCAGTCCGACCCGTTGCGTCAGTTGCTGGAAGAACGTTTCTTTCAGCCGGAATGAGGCACTGTTCTGAATCCGGGACAAAAAAATGGATAACCGTCGCCGGTTATCCATAAAGCCCCTGCATAAGAGCTTAACAATGACCCCAAGGAGGCGATGGCGCAGTTACCACCAGGCTTCGACCTGTACGCCGAAGTTCCAGGTGTTATTACTGGTGTTGTCTTTAAAGCTGTGTCCATCTTCTGAGTCATTCAGATAAGAGGCAAACAGGCGCAGTTCCGGACGAGACATAAATTCGGGACCGGCTGCCAGACCCAGTGCCAGCGTATATTTCTGTCCTGCTGCTTTGTAGTCGCTGCCCACTTTGTTTTCATCTTTCTGCCAGAAGCTACCCACTTCGCCGATGCCGCGGACATATTGCGTAAACTGATACTGACCGCGACCCACCAGCGACAGCAGGGTACTTTTACTCGTCTGGGCGGTGATATCGTCTGCTGATCCCCAGGTAAAGACCTGGTTCAGAGAAAATTTGTCGGTGACCGGCAGCAGACCGGTATTGATCACGCGGTAGCCGCTGGCGTTGCGGGTATCGTTATACATGTCATACCAGCCGCCGCCCTGCGAAATCATGTTCTGCGCCAGACCTTTATTGGCGTACTGGAACACCAGTTTCTGGTAGCCGCCCCACATGTCCTGGCTGATTTCACTGGTGAGCATGACGCCATTATCCGCGTCATAAAGACCACCATATTCCTTCTGTTTGTTGGTGGTGTTTGGCATGGCGTAATCAATACCAAACTCGGTCCAGGCTCCACTCCAGGGTTTCCAGCCGGCATAGCGCAGATCCAGGTAGTTAATGTTGACGTCGTTGTCGCCATCGACGCGGTAATCCACATCATTGGCATCGCCGCGAATCCAGGCAAAAGAGACAGCACCCGGACCCAGCGTGTAGTTTTCGATACCGGCACCCGAACCAGAGATATTCCAGTACTTTGTATCAATAATGTGCAGGTCATGACGCTGATAGTAGCGTTTACCGCCCCAGATCACGGCATCTTTGTCACCCGGCACCAGTCCTTTGATCTGCAGATTAAGCTGGCGCAGGCCAAACTGAGCATCGTCACCGAAGGTGGTTTCGTTATCATTTGAGCCGTCGGAGAACATACTGACCATGGTGTCGACATAAAAACTGACATCATCCTTCTTGTAAACCTCACTGCCCAGTTCGACCTCGCCGTAAGTATCCGCTTCGTTGCCGAGACGGCCGACTTTGTTCTTTTGATACTCTTCAATACCGCCATCCTGCGATACGCCCACCCCACCACGGAGATAGCCATGGAAATCAATGTTGTCGATAGCGGCATAGAGCGTCGGGGAAGTCAGGGCCGCAGCAAGCGCCACGGCAGCAGTACGTAACCTTGTTTCCATGTTATCCTCAGTTTTATTTGTAATACGTTCACATGACAGCGGCAGTAAACGCTTTTTGTCAGATGGGTGACAAATAAAATCGCGATAATGTGTGAGGTACTGCAAATAAAGCGGCGCTATTTGTAACGATTAGTGAATCAGATCACCAAATCTCAATATGTGAAGGTATTACTTTTACTTTTTATTCATGCAATGTGACAGCGGTGGGCTGGCTGACACCACGGCTGTGATACCATTCCGCCATTGGTCATCAGGGATGCGAATTATGAAATCAAAAAATGCCACCTTAGAGGATGTCGCCCGCCACGCTGGCGTCTCGTATCAGACGGTTTCGCGGGTTTTGAATAAGTCGGCAAACGTTTCGGAATCAACGCGGCGCAAGGTGGAACACGCTATTGAAACCCTGCGCTATGTACCTAACAGGCTGGCACAGCAACTGGTGGGTAAGCAGAGCACCACGCTGGGTCTGGTGACCACCTCGCTGGCGTTGCATGCCCCCTCGCAGGTGGCCGCTGCGGTTAAACGTTATGCTAATGCTGCTGACTACCAGGTGCTGATTGCCATGATTGATGAGAACGTCAATCAAAGCCTCCAGGATTGCATCAATGAGCTGAAGTCTCAGCGGGTGGACAAGGTGATCATCAACGTCCCGCTGGAGAGCCACGATGCTGAGCAAATCGTGCAGGAGAATGACGATATCCTTTGTCTGTTTCTGGATGTCGATCCTTACAGCGCGGTGTTTAACGTTTCGTTTAACCCGGCTGACGGCACCCGTGCCAGTGTTAAATATCTCTATGAGCAGGGCCATCGCGAGTTCGCCCTGCTGGCCGGACCCGAGCAGTCGGTTTCAGCAAATCTGCGTCTGAAAAGCTGGCTGGATACGCTGGAGAGTTACCGTCTGAAGCCCGTCAGCATCAGCCACGGTAACTGGGACGCACAGAGTGGTTACAACGGTGTACTGCAGCTGCTGCGGGAAGCGCCCGGATTCAGCGCACTGCTGGTGGGCAACGATCAGATGGCGCTGGGTGTGCTGAGCGCGCTGCATCAGCGCGGCGTGGCGGTGCCGGGCCAGATCTCTGTGATTGGTTATGACGACACCTATGAAAGTGCGTTTTTTCATCCGGCGCTGACTACGGTGTCGCTGGACCTCGATTTGCAGGGCAAAGAGGCGGTTGCAAGGCTGTTGCTGGCCAGCGAACAGGATGAGCAGCGTTCTTCCTCGATTCTGCCGGCTAAACTGGTGGTGCGCAGTTCAACCGGTATGGCCGGACAGCAGCAGCGGGATTTAAAGCAGATAGCAGAACAACTGCGCCTCATCGCCAGCCGGCTTGAGTAGCCAGCCGGCATATTCTGTAGCCAGAGCAGGTACACCTGTTAACGGCAAATCCTGAAAAGCTGCCGGTGCAGGCGGCTCTGACAGGGACTGAGGTGGGCGTGCGTCCGTTTTCCCGTTCGCGCGGTTAATGCGCGGTGGCGGCTTTCGCAGCCGGGCGCTGTGGCAGCAGCACCAGCAACGCGATGATGATCAGGCCCAGCGTCAGCGAGGCACCGTAGCGACTCAGCGCGAGCCCGCCCGAGGCAAGCGGTTTGTCCAGAAAATCGCCCACCACTGCACCCAGAGGCCGCGTGAGGATAAAGGCCGCCCAGAACAGCGCCGTGCGCGAAAGCGAGGTAAAGCGACTCGCCGCCCAGATAAGCGCCAGCGCACCCGCAAACAGCAGAATACCGCCATCGTAACCCAGTCCTTCACTGTCTGCCGCCCAGTCACCTAATGCCGTGCCCAGCGTCTGGGAAAACATGATGGTCACCCAGTAGAAGGTCTCAGTGACGCCATTGTTCACCGAACTGACCGCCACCGTGCCGCAGGTTATTTTCCAGAGAAACAGAGAGAGGGTCAGCAGCGTGATCAGCAGCAGAGTGCCACCCGGATAGCCAATATTCAGGGAGCGGTCGGCAAAATCTGCCAGCGTGGTGCCCACCGTGGTGGTTGCCACCACGGTGAACCAGTAAATCCATTTATTGAAACCGGGACGGTTAATCTGCACCACCACCGCGACCAGAAAGATAATGGCGAAAATCAGCGTTCCGGTCAGATATCCCAGATTCATTGACATGGTTACCGCATCGCCGCCGGTTTCACCCAGGGTTGTCGCCGCGATTTTGGTTAACCAGAATGCCGCGGTTACGGCAGGCACTTTACTCAGTGAAAGCGATGCTGTGTTGTTATTTTGCATAGGGTCACGCTCCGGAAAAAGCCCAATATGAGCTAACAGAGCAGGGATGTTATAAGAGTATTCTTAAGGAAAGATGAAGCACCGGAAAGTGGGGCAGTTAACGCGACAGGGCTAAAGATCCCGGCCTGATGAGCCGATAAACAGGAGCTGATACCTCAGAGACTGCACCCTGTCATAAACGTTCTGCGCACATCCCTGTAAGGATCGCGGCCTCAGAAACAACGGCCAGCCAGGTCCGGGCGCCCGCCATGCGCGATGGCCGGTTTCGCCTCAGGCTCACCCAGTGACTGTCGCCTCCTGCCGCGTCAGACGGACATTTACGGTTATAATCAGGTCTGTAGCGACGAGTATTGAGCTTGTTTAGTATCGTCAGCAACATCGGAGTCGGCCGCCATGAACTTAATGATTAAACCCTCTTTCACAGCCGTCTGGTCTACAGACGCGCAGGGTATCTGCGTTGCCAGTCAGGAAACACCGGCTGGCCTGATGCCTGCCCTGAAGGGGGTGACGCTGAGTTCCTGGCTGGAACTGGCGCAGGCTGACGATGATGCAAAGATCGCGCTGCAGCTGACCGCGGCGCTGGAATATCTGACCCCTTTCTACTTTGAAGTGCCTATCCACTGTCTGGACGGCGAAACACGCCGCGTCGTGGTTTCCGGCCTGCCGGACAGTCTGCCTGGCACCTCCCACCAGAAGTACAACGGCTTCATACTGGATGTGACTGCGCAGCGTAAAGCGCTGGAGGATGCGGTCCGCACGGCGGCGGAATATCGCCTGCTGATCGAGAACAGTACCGATCTGATTGCCCATTGTGACGCGAATGGCAGATACGTCTCGATCTCGCCCTCCTACAGCGAAATGATAGGCTGGAGACCTGAAGAGGTGGTCGGTCAGTTGGTGGTCGATTTCCTGCATCCTGACGATCGCGAATCTGCCTCGGCAGCGCTGGCACATATCTTCAGCGGCGGAATGCTGCCGGATGTGGTTGAAGTACGTAAACGGCATCGTGACGGCCACTACCTCACGCTGGGCACTAAAGCCTGTGGCGTCAGCAATCCCTCTTCAGGCAAAAATATCGGTGCCGTGCTGGTTTCGCGTGACATCACGCGTGACAAGGAAAGGATGCGCAATCTCGAAGAGCTGGCGACGCGCGACCCGCTGACCGGGCTGCCTAATCGCGCCTGGATTAACGAGCAGATTGGCCGAATGCTGGCGGAGACAGAGGACCCGGCTTTCACCACCGTGATGTTTATCGATCTCAATGGATTCAAGGCAGTGAATGATCTTATGGGCCATGCGACAGGGGATGCCTTACTGCAGCAGGTCGGTGAACGGCTGCAGCGCTGCATGCGCCCGGGCGACTCGGTGGCCCGGATGGGTGGCGATGAGTTTATTGTGGCCGCAAAGTGCAGTCATCGCGGGGTGGCATCGGCCATCGCCCTGCGCATTATTGACAGCCTGGAGGCCCCCTTCGTCATCGATAACATGGACGTGCGCATCGGTGCAGCGATTGGCATCAGCCTGGCCCGCTTCGGAACGGCAACGGCGAAAATGCTGTTCGAGCGCGCCGACAAAGCGATGTATCAGGCTAAAGCCCGCCGCGATGGCTCCTATCAGTTTTTTGAGCAGGCAGCCCTGTGATCACTGGCTGTACGAATTCTGTCAGCCGCTGCGCTTAGCGCCATCTCACTCCTGTCTCCCGCACTTGAAGATCACGTCTGCTGTCCCGGCTCACGCTCATCATACCCCTCCTGAGCCTGCTGCATGGTTTCGCCATGTTGCTTCGCCCAGTTGACCAGCGCGACAAACGGGTCCTGCAAGGTTCTGCCCAGAGGCGTGATCGCATACTCCACCGCGACAGGTGAGGAGGCGATCACGTGCCGGCTTATCAGTCCGTTTCGCTCCAGACGGCGTAATGCCTCAGTCAGTGATTTGTGAGTAATGGGATCGAGCCTGCGCTTAATGGCATTAAATCGCGACGGCTGTGAGCACAACACGGTCAGGATTAACACCGACCATTTATTGGCAACCTGTTCCAGGATCGGGCGGGTACTGTTGATCTCTGCCAGCAGAGCGGTGATATCGGTGGCCATACGGTTTCCTCAAGGATATCTGGTGTACATCAGGTGCGTAATTGACACTAAATATACGAAATGTATCATCCATCGTTCAACCTCTTTACGGAGTGGCAATGATGAAACTGAGTGGAAAAGTGGTTCTGGTGACCGGTGGCAGCAGCGGTATTGGTCTTGCCATCACTCGCCGTTTTGTACAGGAAGGCGCACGGGTTTTTATTACCGCCCGACGCGAAGCTCAGCTGGCAGAGGCGGTTACGCTAACCGGCGGTCAGGCTGAAGCGATAGCGGGTGACCTGACGGATGCCAGCGATCTCGTACGTTTGTTCGGGACGATTCAGGCCAGAGCCGGTCGCCTCGATATCCTGGTTAATGCTTCAGGTGTGGCTGTACCGGCAAACCTGGATGAGACCTCAGCAGAGCATATTGACCTTATTTTTGGTCTGAACGTTCGTGCCATGGTGCTGACGGTACAGCATGCTGTCAGGCTCATGGAGGAGGGAGGGGCCATTCTGCTGATCGGTTCCATCGCGGGGGGAATCGCCAATCCGGGTTATGGAACCTATTCTGCCAGTAAGGCCGCTGTTCGCGCTTATGCCCGTACCTGGAACAGCGAACTGGCACCGCGCGGTATCAGGGTCAACACACTCAGTCCGGGCCCTACGGATACGCCGATGTTTGACCAGGCCAGCGATGAGGTAAGGCAGGCACTGAGCGCGCGAATACCGGCAGGGCGGCTGGGCGATCCGGATGAAGTGGCTGCGGCGGCCCTGTTCCTGGTCTCGGACGAAAGCCGTTACATCTGCGGCAGCGAACTGGTGATTGATGGTGGCATGACGGCCTGACGGCCCTGTGCTGAAACCGGTAAACCGGCCTGCCGGGGGCCGGTTTCGCTCACAGGACAGGTCTGAACCTGTCCGTTTTTATTGCTGGATAGCGTCCGCAATCACTCTGGCTGCGCTGGCGAGCACATCTTTACGCGCGGCGGCGCTTTTATCGTGCTGCGTAAAGTAGGTGGTCAGGACGAGGGGGGCGTAATTTTTCGGCCAGATAACGGCGATGTCATTGGTGGTGCCGTAGTCGCCACTGCCGGTTTTATCGGCCACTATCCAGTCTGCCGGAAGGCCCGCTTTAATACTGGCTGCCCCCGTGGTATTGCCCTTCATCCAGGCTGTCAGTGTGGCTTTCTGATCGTCTTTAAGCGCAGAACCTAAAACAAGTTTGTTAAGACTCGCTGCCATCGCTGAAGGGGTAGTGGTATCGCGAGGATCACCCGGAATCGCGGTGTTGAGGCCTGGCTCGTTTCTGTCCAGCCGGAACGTCGTATCACCAAGGGTTCGCGCAAACTGCGTGGCATGCTGCGGGCCGCCCAGATACGCCAGCAGCTTGTTCATCGCCGCGTTATCGCTGTATTGCAGGGCCGCCGCGCTCAGCTCCGCGAGGCTCATTGCCGAACCGATATGCTTCATGGTGACAGGATTGTAATTCACCATATCGTGCTGACTTATATGAATTTTCTTATTAAGTAAAGTATCAGCATTTTTATTTTTTTTTAACCCTTCGCTCTTTTTTAATATCGCAGCAACGGCCATCACCTTACTGGTACTGCACAGTGGAAATCTTTCGTTGCCGCGCCAGGAATATTGCACACTATCAGACGTATCAATGACGGCCAGGCCGAGCCGGCCTCCGGATTGACGTTCAAGTTTCTCAAACTGATTGTTCAGGGATTGCTGATCGAAAGCCGCATGTGCTGACGCTGAACATCCCGCTGCGGCGAATAACACTATTCCGGCCAGGCAGTTTTTAAATTTATTCATTATTAAACGTTCCCTATACAAAAATTAATTAAATCTGAATTGTCACAAGGCCGTGACTGAATATCGTTTCCCTTAATTACGGGCTCCAAAATAAATCAGTTTTCCGGCGAGTCAAAACGGTATAAATTGATGCCAGTCATAACTTTTTCTGGGGGCTATAGTGAAAGGGGATATTCCGCTTAACGCTTTGCGCGCATTTGAAGCCTCTGCCCGCCATCTCAACTTTACCCGGGCAGGCATGGAACTGTTCGTTTCGCAGGCGGCGGTCAGCCAGCAGGTCAGATTGCTTGAAGAGCGGTTAGAAACCACATTATTCAGAAGGCTTTCGCGTGGTCTTGAAATGACCGATGAGGCGCGACTGCTGTTTTCTGAGATTTCTGATGCCTTTCATCGGATTGAGAAAGCCTATCGTCAGTTTGAAGGGGGAGAAGTCAGGGAGGCGCTCACGCTCTCCTGTGTCGGCACCTTTGCGCTGGGCTGGCTTCTGCCGAAAATTGACGATTTCCGGCAACGCCATCCCGCTATCGAACTGAGTATTCAGACCAATAACAATGTGGTGAGCATCGCCGGAGAAGGTGTCGATTTTGCTATAAGATATGGTTCTGGCAACTGGTCGGCATCACATAATCAACTGCTGTTTGACGCTCCGCTGACGCTATTATGCCGGCCAGATACGGCGAAAAAACTTAACCGGCCTGAGGATATTACGGGCGAAAATTTATTGCGCTCTTATCGTCATGAAGAGTGGGAAAACTGGTTTGCTGCGGCGGGTATTCCCCCCTTCAGAATTAACGGGCCTGTTCTGGATTCATCGCGTCTGATTATTGATGCCGTATTGATTACCGGGGGCGTTGCGCTGGCACCGGAAATTATGTTTGAACCCGAAATAAAGCGCGGGCTGCTCGTCAGGCCTTTTGATATTTATTCCGGCAATGACGGATACTGGCTGACCTGGCAAAGAGCCAGGAAAATGACGCCGTCGATGCAAATATTCCGTGAGTGGATTATTCAGACCATTATCAGACAGTAGCGCCTGATATCGCGGCGCTTCTGAACAGGGCAGAAGCCTGTCGGCAGGCTTCAATTTTCAGAAGGCGCGCTCATCGCGCTGGCAGCGCAGCGACAATGGCCGACTCCATCTTCTCCGGGGCGGTGATGGGGGCAAATCGTTTTAGCGGTGTGCCGTCGGGTCCAATCAGGAATTTCGTGAAGTTCCACTTGATTCGGCCACCTGGAATGCCGGGTAGCGCCTCTTTCAGGTAACGAAACAGCGGGTGTGCCGCGGCCCCGTTGACCTCCACTTTGCCGAACATCGGGAAACTTACGCCGTAATTGATGTGGCAGGTCTGTGCGATATCGTCAGCACTGCCGGGTTCCTGCCTGCCGAACTGATTGCAGGGGAAACCCAGTATCACCAGTCCCTGATCGGCATATCTGCGATAAAGGGTTTCCAGGCCAGCATACTGCGGTGTGAACCCACAGCGGCTGGCGGTGTTGACCACCAGCACCGTCCTGCCTGCGTAGTCTGCCATGGAGGCCATCTGACCGTTCAGAAGCGGGGCCGTGAATTGATAAAAGGACGTCATGTCGGAAACCTCAGAACTAAACCGTGTAAGGCGCGATTGTCGCATGGCGCGGCGGGCGGATCACCTGCTGAGCGGCAGCCACCGCAGAGACAAAACGCCCGGAGAATGCACTGCTTCGGGCGCCGGTCACTGCCAGGGGGGCGGATAAAACCTGCCGCCCTGATCCTCTGCGCGAGGCAGATGAATCAGCCGTTGTCGCGGAATCCGGGATAAAGACTCATGCCGCCATCTATAAAGAGCGTTGTGCCATGAACGTAATCGGAAAGATCGCTGGCAAGCCAGACTACCGCATTCGCCACATCTTCAGCCGCACCGATGCGGCCATAGGGGATCAGTTTTAACAATGCTTTGCCCGCCTCACCCTGGGTGGTCTCCTCATTGATGGCGGTCGCGATAGCGCCAGGCGCAACCGAGTTAACGCGGATACGCGCCTCACCCACCTCCTGCGCCAGCGTTTTCATCAGCAGGTCTACGCCGCCTTTGGAGGCGGCATAGTTAACGTGTCCGGCCCAGGGAATGAGCTGATGAACCGAACTCATATGAATGATCTTCCCTGCCGCTCTGCTGATCTCCGGACTGTGTCCCTGATCGCGGAACTGGCGCAGCGCAGCCCGCGCACATAAAAACTGCCCGGTCAGGTTTACATCCAGAACGGTATTCCACTCCTCCAGTGTCATATCGATTGAGGGGGCATCTTTCTGCAGGCCTGAGTTAGCCACCAGAATGTCCAGTCTGCCAAACTCAGCAAGAGTCTGCGCAAAGAGATTGTCGACATCTGCCTCTTTCGACACGTCGCCTTTCACCGCGATGGCACGACCGCCACCGGCCCGGATTTTTTCTGCCAGCTCTTCGGCAGGCTCGGCCTGACTATGATAGTTAATGACCACAGCGGCCTCTTCCTTTGCGAGGGCTGCTGCACAGGCATAGCCGAGGCCTGAACTGGCACCGGTCACCAGCGCAACCTGATTTTTGAGAGATAGATTCATGAGGCTTCCTTATTCAGTAAAGAGTCAAATTATGTTGTGACCGGCCGTTCTGTTCTGTGCGTCACTCAGCGGGAGCCGCGCCGTAAGAGGCTGGGGCACTCAGCTGTTTTTTTGCCGCCAGTCTCTGCGTGAGGCGGAACCGCGACCTCTCGCTGCCACGATTAAAAAGGGCGCAGGGTGATGAATCACTGAATTATAGATGCGAAGTAGAGGCTTAGCCGTGAATGCGCGACGAGCCCTCATCCGGGCATTGTGAGACGGGGCCAGTCTTATTTATCCGGTGCATGAGTGCCAGGGGGGATGTCGCTGACCGGATTTCGTTTTATTCTGACGGTTAAAAGAAAAACGGAGGCTGGCATGATTAGGGTAGAAAAAGCCGATCCCTGCGCCCCGGAGTCGCAACGGCTGATAAATGCGCTTTCAGCCGAGCTCGCGGCGATAACCGGCGATGATGGCAGACGACACTTTGCAATGGCTGCTATGGATGAGGAGAGGGCGCTCTGGGTGGTGGCCAGAAATCATCAGGGTGTGGCTGTCGGCTGCGGCGCTATCCGACCGCTTACAGAGACGGTTGCCGAACTGAAGAGAATGTATTCAGACCGCAGTGACGCCGGGATCGGCAGGGCATTACTGACCTTCCTCGAAGAGTCGGCGCTGGGAATGGGATACACGGAAATCTGGCTAGAAACCCGTGCTGTGAACTATAAGGCTGTCCGTTTTTATCAGAACAGCGGATATAACCGCATCGCAAATTATGGGCCCTACATAAACCGGGAAGAGGCGGTGTGCTTTGCTAAGGTGCTATCGTAGTCATCCTTGCACAGACGCTTTATTTACAGGATAAGTAACGAGTGGTTTGATCTCTTTAAGGACAAACATACTCTGCATCTCTTTGATTCCCGGCAATCTGCGCACTACTGACATGGCAAAATCGGCATAGGAATCCAGATCCGATGCGACAACCTGCAGAAGGAAGTCGGCATCCCCACCGATGCTATAACAGGCCACAACGTCCTCAAGCGCCGTGACTTCCTCTTCAAACTTTCTGGCCTGCGCTTCACTGTGGCTGTCAATGACTACCCGAATGAAAACCATCACGCCCAGACCAATCTTTTTGCGATCCAGAACAGCGCGGTAACCCTTGATCACTTCATCTTCTTCAAGCCTGCGCACTTTGCGCCAGCAGGGAGAAGCTGAAACGTTGATCTTCTCCGCCAGTTCCTGATTGGTGACGCGCGCATCGTTCTGCAGAACTTCCAGAATCTTCACATCTGTCGGGCTGAGTGCCATTTAGGGAAATTCCTTTCTTAATGTAATTAATAAGTGGTTATTTCTACCTGAAAACCTGCGCCGGGTAAATGAGATAGGTGACTCTTTCCTCTTTGTTTACGGCATAATTGATTCACCGTTCAGGAGAGATAAGGCAGGATAAGATCCTGTTCAGAGGTCATGCATACTCTTCTCTTTCTCAATCACCTGAATTTATTTTCTGGCTCAAGGCAAAAAAAGAGGGTTTTAAACCTGACTCTTCTCATTATGACCTGCATAAGAGTCTGCTTTACGCTATGCAATTTAAAAGCGGGTGTCAGAGTTTTAATTTCCCTGACTCCGTTAATTTTCTCTGAAGCGTTCTGGTGGTGTCCAAAACATTAAAGATTATTGCTACATGAATTAGCGGCGCTTTTAATCCGCCGTCCCTCTCTCTTCTATTAAAAACAGGAATGACGATGTCTGGAATCGCTCAGGTAATTTCTTATGTTGCAGCTCTCGGTCTGGCTGCTGCCATCCCCGGCCCCGGAATGACGGCGTTGGTTGCACGTAGTGTCTGTGGGGGTGCTGTTTCCGCTTTTGCTATGCTGGCAGGACTTATTCTGGGGGATTTGATCTATTTAACACTGGCGATATTTGGTCTGGGGGTTATTGGGCAGACTAATGACACTATCTTCACCCTGATTAACTATGCTGCTTCACTCTATTTATGTTTGCTGTCATGGCAGTTCTGGTGCAGTCAGCCGGAGGCGATAAATATTGCACAGAAAACGACAAACAAAGAACTGGCAACAGCCTGGTTTTCAGGACTGACCATAACGCTTGGGAATCCCAAAACTATCGCTTTCTATCTGGCGATACTGCCTCTTGTCATTTCTCTGGATAATGTGTCATTAAAAATGTGGGGAGGAATGCTGGTGCCCGTGACCGTATTGGTCCTTTTAAGCGTTGGCGCAGTTTTTATTCTTGCCGCGCTCAGAATACGCCATCTGCTCACCAGTGAAAAAGCGCAACGACGCCTTTTTCGTCTGGCCGCATCCATTATGATTCTGGCTGCGTCTGGAATGGTAATAAAGAATCTTTAACTTCCGATTATATATCCGCAACCCGCTCCCCTGAGAATCGTTGAATGAATGGGCGCTCTGTTCTTCCGCAATCTTAAAGAGCCACTTGCCGTTTTCGGTCAGGAGAATGCAGTTACATCAAATGCAGCGCGTTTCAGGCAGAGCCTCCATCCGACGCTAATAAATAAGCAAGGTTGTGATTGAGAGTCCGCATCCATACGCTATATGCGTAAGAAGGCTAAGCAGTCGGGCTCGCCAGGGTCGGGGCGTCCGCGATGCCGCGAAGCCAAAACCCAGCGCGGGCTGAAGCACGATAAAGGGAGCGAATAGCGTCAACAGACCAGTCAGCAGAGCCGTCCTGAATGAGGGATCATGAAACCAGGTCGATCCATCCAGAACAAGCGGTATAAAAGCAAAAAGTATTCCTGTCAGATAATGAAATAACCAGCCAGTGACACGTTCTCCCTGCACCGGAGCTGTTGAGATGATCGTGTTATGCCGGAACTTTCCTTTTGGTATCCACAGAATCCAGCGGCCTGCCAGCGCATAATTTAAAGGGGCAATTTTAATAATGTACTTCTGGAAGAGTGACCAGAGATCCATAACAACCGTTGCGCCGACACCGCTGATTAGGGTCTGATAAAAAGTCATGCTGTCCATATTTGGTATCCTTGCTGTCTGGAATGATAAGCTGGTTGGCAGTGTGCAACTTAAAGTCAGGTTTAAGTCAACGATGGAAGAACTGGATATACGGGATGTCGCAGACCTTTCAGGTGTGTCACCTTCAGCCTTACGGTTTTATGAGAAGAAAGGGCTAATCAGGGCTGTGGGTCGCAACGGTCTCAGAAGGCAGTACCACAGCAATGTTCTGGTTAAACTGGAGCTGATTGCGCTGGGAAAGGCTGCCGGATTTACTCTTGATGAAATAGCCAAGATGCTGAATGAGCAAGGCCGTATAGCTATCGACCGGGAGCTTCTTCTTCTTCGAGCCAGAGAAATTGATAGCACCCTTCGTCAGTTAAAGCGGCTGAGTGAGGGGCTTAAGCATGTTGCCCGCTGTCAGGAACAGGAACATATGCAATGTGAAACGTTCCGGGATATCGTGCAAAGAGGGCTCAGACTCCTCCGCTAGTCACTTTGAACTGCGCCACACCTCTGTCAGACAGGGATTCGGGGTAATCTTCGACAATTATCCCTGGATGACGGCCTTTGTTCTCATTACTCTCTCCCGTCGCATTATCCCCGCAAAAAATCTGTCCGCTCTTTGTCCTGGTAACGACTTGCCCGTCACATAAACCAGATGTGCTGAATACTTTTTTGTGACAAATAACACAACCTGATTACATCTTCCGGCGGAGACACTTTTTTATCGTGATAATGGTTTTACTGAGTACATTAATGTTTTACAGGGTACAACAATGCGTTTTGCGTATCACGCGCAAAACGATGACAAAAATGTGAGGATCATCATGTCTGAAAAACAGCACATCACGACTTTCTCTGCCGATATCGAGCAGCAGACCGTAAAAAAGGTGGTCTGGCGCATTTTGCCATTTCTGATTGTCTGTTATCTGATTGCCATTATTGACCGCGGCAACATAGGCATGGCTTCGTTGCAGATGAACGAAGATCTGGGGTTGTCGAAAGCGGTGTTTGGCCTGGCGAGCAGCCTGTTTTTCGTCGGCTACTTCCTGTTTGAAGTCCCCAGCAACCTTGCGATGCAGAAGATTGGTGCAAAGATCTGGATCTCCCGCATCATGGTCTCCTGGGGCATCATCTCGGTCTGTACGGCCTTCGTCGAAAGCGCCAATACGCTCTATGTTCTGCGCTTCTTACTGGGTGCCGCTGAGGCAGGATTCTTCCCGGGCGTCATTCTTTATCTGACCTACTGGATCCCAGGCAAATACCGTGCACGCGTCATCGCGACCTTCATGGTGGCTATCCCTGCCGCGAACTTTATCGGCTCGCCTATCTCAGGTCTGATTCTGTCACTCGATGGCTGGCTGGGCATGCGCGGCTGGCACTGGCTGTTCATCCTGGAAGGCATTCCGGCCGTTGTGCTGGGGGTGGCCGCTTTCTTCATGCTGAGCAACCGCCCCTCTGATGCCAGCTGGCTGAATCAGGAGCAGAAAGCCTGGCTGAATACCACGCTGGAAGCGGAAAACGCGAAGAAAAAAGCGATTGGACACATCTCCCTGTGGAAGCTGCTGCGCCATAAACATATCTGGGTAATGGCGCTGATTTATGCAGGTGCCTCGGCGGCAGGTTCAACGCTGAGCGTCTGGTCTCCGCAGTTGCTGAAATCTTTCGGTCTGGACAACTTCACGACCGGTTTAGTGAATGCGATCCCTTACGGTCTGGCTTCTGTTCTGATGATTGTCTGGGGCAGAAGCTCTGACCGCAGCGGCGAACGTCGCTGGCACACCGCGCTGACGCTGTTTTTAATTGCAGGCGGTCTGCTCTCTGCATTCCTGACCAACACGCTGACCGGCAGCGTCGTGATTCTGTCGCTGGTGCTGATTGGTGCTTACTCAATGAAAGGGCCTTTCTGGGCGCTGGCTTCGGGCTGGATGTCATCCACGACGGCTGCAGCGGGTCTGGCTGCTATCGGGGCAATGGCTAACCTGATTGGTGGAGGATTGATGGTTAACGTTTACGGCATCATCAATCAGGCCACCGGCAGTCACACCCTGGCAATGCTGCCACTGGCTGTGCTCTGCAGCGTCGGCGGCATCGCCGTGCTGGTTATGGGACGCACCAAAAAATTAAACATTGAAGTTGAGAATACCGCTTCACCCGTCAGTAAATAACGTTGTCAGCCCGGAGACGCTGCTCGCCGCGTCTCCGGGCTTCTCCCTTCACTCATCCTCCTGCCGCCTCTTTTTCCTGATCGATCTCTTTGTGTGCAACACCCCCTCGCTTACTCAACAGCCATGTTAACTCGCCCATCTTTTCACTGAGCCACGCCTGGCACTTCTGTAAGCCTGTAGCGGGCTGTCATCCCCTCTGAATGCCATCTGACGAAAGCGGGCCGTATGCAGGGGCTCACCCTCGGCTGGAGGAAGAGTGGTGTAAGGAGCGCTGGTTCAGCCAGAAGGGAGGTGCTGACAGTGAGTCTGGCCCTGCAGGGACAGGTGACGCTATCTGCGGGTGTTTAAAGCTGGAGTGCCGCGATGCGGCATCTGAATGCGTCAGTGCATGGCAGGCCACAGGGAGGGCAGAGGGAAAGTTTCAGAGGACAGGGCGGTAAAGCGGCAAGGGCATAGCCTGAAAGCCAGGCAAAAGAGAGAACGCATAAAAAAACCGGCTAAACGGCCCAGGCGCCTGTTTAGCCGGTCAGGAAAAGCCGATCAGGAAACCGGACTTTCGTCTTTCACCGGTTCTGCCAGCACGTTCAGCACGTTTGTGGCTGCCACGGTGCCCATCTTCACGTAGGAGTTATCACTGACGCCACCAATGTGTGGCGACAGAATCACGTTGTCGACATTCTGCCAGATATGCGGGGCGGTCAGCGGTTCTGTGGCAAAGCTATCCAGCGCTGCTGAGGCGATCGTGCCGTCATTCAGTGCCGCGATCAGGGCTTCATCATCGATCAGCCCTCCGCGAGCCGTATTCACCAGAATGGCGCCTTTTTTACACAACGCCAGCGACTCTGCATTGATCATCTTTTGTGTCTGTTCTGTCAGCGGGCAGTGCAATGAAATCACATCTGACTGCCGCAGCAGATCGTTCAGCGAGGAGGAGACACACTCATCCGGGAAAGTGCGCGCATAGGGATCATAGGCCAGGACGTTCATACCAAAAGCGCGGCCGATACGGGCCACGCGACCCCCTATCGCCCCCAGACCCACCAGCCCGAGGGTTCTGCCCTCCAGCTCCACGGATTTGTGGGTCGATTTATCCCAGTGTCCCTGACGCATGCGTTGATCCAGCGGGATCACCGATTTAGCGCAGGCCAGGATCAGCGCCCAGGCGTGCTCTGACACGGCAGCCGCGTTGGCACCCGGGGCCGACTGAACACTGATATGACGCTCAGCGGCGGCTTTCTGGTCGATGACATCGATGCCACTGCCGTGTTTGGAGATAACGCGCAGAGCGGGGGCGGCGTCCATGATGCGGGCGTTAATCTTGCCGTAGCGGACGATGATCCCCACCGGGTTGTGCTGCTGGCAGAGCTGAACCAGAGTCTCTTCGCCCGGCTGTTTGCCTGCATACACAATCGTGAAATCGTCGAGCAGGCTCACTGCCTGCGGCGCCAGATCGCTGGCGGTAACCAGAATGACAGGAGAAGAGGTCGTCATTACAGCACCTCCCCGTCAACCAGCATGCCAGCCGTAAGCAGCGCTTTCTCTAACCAGGGCGCGCGGAGATCGCCATCGCGAATGGCGGCGATGCGGCTGGTTTCGAAATCCAGTTTTTTCTGCGCCAGTTCGATCAGGGCCGGAACGGCTTCACGAGGCAGCACAACCACGCCATCGATGTCGCCAATCACCAGATCGCCAGGCTGAATCGCTGCGCCTGCTACTGAAACAGGGAAGTTAACCCGTCCCGCCACCGATTTGGTTGGGCCACACGGGTTCAGGCCCGCTGCAAATACCGGGAAGCCATTGGTGCTCAGTGCATCGGCATCACGAACCGCGCCATCGATAATGATCCCGGCAATGCCAGAGGCCTGCGCCTGAGTAGACATAATTTCGCCGATTAATGCGCAGCTGATGTCGCCTTTGCCATCAACCACAATCACATCGCCCGGCTGGGCAATAGCCAGTGCGGCGTGGATAGCGAGGTTGTCACCCGGTCTGACTTCAACGGTGATAGCGGGACCGGCAACTTTCATGGTGTGGGAAAGCGGTTTTACGCGTCCGTGCAGCGTTCCGCGTCGCCCGGCAACATCTGCCAGTATCGCGGCCTGAAACTGAGCAGCCTGTTTTACGAGCTCTGGCGCGATACGGGTAATGTCGCGATTGATGAAGGTATTATCTGCATGTGGCATAGATCATCCTCTTTCGTTTTACCAAGTACAACTTTGTTGTACAATATAAAACTACTATATCTATGTTAATTTGGATCACACCAGTGTTAAGCATTCATTTGTGATGTAAATACGATGTGAATCACAAATTACAGGGTAAACTGCCTGCCGTCGCAAACAGGAGAACCTGCTAATGGGGAATGAAGGCGTAATTGCCGTAGAAAAAGCGCTGGCGCTACTGGATTGTTTCAGGCCTGGCGAAGAGTCACTCACGCTGACCGCGCTGGCCCAGCTTTCCGGGTATCACAAAACGACGGTTTATCGCCTGATGAACTCACTGGAACGCATGAATTACGTCATCCGGCGCGACAACGGGGTTTATACCCTGGGACCGAGACTGCTCTATCTGGGCAAGCTCTATGAACAATCCTTTCATCTTGCCACTATCGTCCAGCCTGAGCTACATGCCCTTGCGACGGCCACGGGTGAAAGCGCCACCTGGTATGTCATCGAGAAGGATCAGCGACTCTGTCTGTTCCGCGCGGAACCGTCAGAAGGCTTGCGGGAAACGCGTCTGCCCGGAACGTTTCTGCCGCTGGATAATTCAGCCATCGGAAAGGTGCTTCGCTGCTGGGGACGCAGAGAACCGCTGTTTGAGACTCAGCCGGAACTTCCGTTGTTTACCTCTGGTATCCGCGATCCGCATATCGCCTCATTATCACTTCCGGTGTTTGGTGAGGGCGACAATATGCTCGCGGCCCTGGCCCTGACCGGACCCGCTTCACGCCTGACAGAGGCGAAGCGCGACGGCGGTCTGGGTAAACTGATGAAAGAGGCGGCGCACAGGCTTTCCCTGAAATCGGGTGCGCGAAAAGCATTCTGCGATGATTTTTATAAGATCTAGCGCAGCGCACCAGCGGTAACGTTACCGCTGGTGAGATAAGCCTGGCACCCGTGCAGATTTGCCGCGACGCCGGGTTCTGTGCGAAGGTGACAGGCCCGCGCACGGGTGCGGGTAAATGAATATCCCGCCCGATCGTGAAAAATCCCCCGCTTTCCCGTCTCAACATGAATTTCCTTCATGTTCGTTGAAATTTAATCACTTTTTTTCACCCGCCCGTTGAGGCATAAAGTAAGAATTGTTAATAACTTTGAGAAATATGAATGCTTGTTAAGGGATAGCAAAGCTGCATAACCCTCTCAGCAACAATTCATATCAGCGACCAGGATACCCGATAGCGATGAACAACGATTTTGCCTTTACCATCAAGCGTATTCGTTTCGACGAAAACTATAACCCTTCAAAAAATACGCGCGCGACGACGAACTTTGCGAATTTAGCGCGTGGCGAAAAGCGTCAGGAAAATCTGCGCAACGCCCTGGTGATGATCGATAATCGTTTTAACTCGCTGGCGCACTGGGACAATCCAAAGGCTGACCGTTACTCCGTAGAACTCGAGATCATTTCTGCGGAGCTGAATCTTCAGGGTGGCGCTGACGGCGAAGCGTTTCCGGCTATCGAAATTTTAAAAACCTATATCGTGGATCATCACACCGGTGAGCGCAGCGAAGGCATTGTGGGAAATAATTTCTCATCCTACGTGCGCGATTATGATTTCAGCGTGGTGCTGGCAGATTTTAATAAAGGGCAGACTGAATTCAGCACGCCCGCGGATTTTGGCCAGCTGCACGGCAACATTTTTAAAAGCTTTGTTAACTCACCGGTCTATAAAGAGAATTTCAGCAAATCACCGGTTATCTGCCTGAGCGTGTCCAGCAAAAACACCTATGTGCGTACCGGCAATCAGCATCCCATTCTGGGCATTGAATATCAGCAGGATGCGCCCTCACTGACCGATTTCTACTTCGGGAAAATGGGCCTGAAAGTGCGTTTCTTTATGCCGCAGGGCAGCGTTGCGCCGCTGGCGTTCTATTTCCACGGGGATCTGCTCAGCGATTACACCGACCTTGAGCTGATCGGCACTATCAGCACTATGGAAACGTTCCAGAAGATCTATCGCCCTGAAATCTATAACGCGAATTCCGCTGCCGGTCACTGCTATCAGCCGACGCTGCAGCATCAGGATTACTCTTTAACCCGGATTGTTTACGATCGTGAAGAGCGCAGCCGGCTGGCTGTTGAGCAGGGGAAATTTACTGAGGCCCATTTCATTAAGCCTAACCAGACCCTGCTGGCGCAATGGTCCGCTGAATCCGTTCTTTAATTAAAATTAAAAGGTCACCTGCTATGAAAACCTTATTACCGACATCCACCGCTGGCAGCCTGCCAAAACCCTCCTGGATCGCACAGCCAGAGGTGCTCTGGTCACCCTGGAAACTGCAGGATGATGAGTTAGTGGCGGGTAAATTAGATGCGCTGCGTCTCTGCCTGGACGATCAGGTGCGGGCGGGGATCGATATCGTCAGTGATGGTGAGCAAACCCGTCAGCACTTCGTCACGACCTTTATCGAACACCTCAGCGGCGTGGATTTTGAAAAGCGCGAAGTGGTGCGTATCCGCAATCGTTATGATGCCAGCGTCCCGACCGTGGTGGGTGAAGTCTCGCGCCAGAAGCCGGTCTTTGTCGAAGATGCAAAGGTTTTACGTAAGCTGACCGATCGTCCGATTAAATGGGCGCTGCCGGGGCCGATGACCATGATCGATACCCTTTACGACAACCACTACAAAAGTCGCGAAAAACTGGCGTGGGAATTTGCAAAAATCCTCAACCAGGAAGCGAAAGAGCTGGAAGCCGCAGGCGTGGATATTATTCAGTTTGATGAGCCGGCTTTTAACGTCTTTTTCGACGAGGTTAACGACTGGGGTATTGCGGCACTAGAGCGCGCTGTCGAAGGGCTGAAGTGTGAAACCGCCGTGCATATTTGCTATGGCTATGGCATCAAAGCGAACACCGACTGGAAGAAAACGCTGGGAACCGAGTGGCGCCAGTATGAAGAGGTCTTCCCGAAACTGCAGCGCTCATCGATCGATATCGTCTCACTGGAGTGCCAGAACTCGCGGGTGCCGATGGATTTGATCGAGCTGATTCGCGGTAAAAAAGTGATGGTCGGCGCCATTGATGTGGCAACCCATAATATTGAGACGCCGGAAGAGGTCGCCAGTACGCTGCGCAAGGCGTTGCAGTTTGTGGATGCCGAAAATCTCTACCCTTCGACCAACTGCGGCATGATCCCGCTGCCGCGTCATGTTGCCAATGGCAAGCTCAACGCATTAAGCGCAGGCGCAGAGATTGTCCGCAGAGAAATTCTGGGCAAATAAGCGTTTCCTGAGCCCGTTCAGTCCGGCGAATGATTTCATTTTCACAATGCGATCGGCCGGACTGAATCTTAATCCTGCTTTTGCCCGTCTCATTTCCCGCTAAACTCTTCAGCACTGCGCCCGTGCGCGATGACAAATGCGCATATAAACCGCTCAACCTGCCGGATTTCATCCGGACTCTCATCCGACCTGATCTTTATCCCCGCTGAATGAGATTCCGCCCATCAGGCGGACGACAGCATCACTGGTAAATGTTCGCCACAACCGATATAACAGATTGATAACAATCAATCTCAGAGGCAGTTATGGCGCTTTCGCATGAATTACTCCTGATTTTCACCACCTACTTTGTCGCCACGGCCAGCCCGGGTCCCAGCAATATGGCGATAATGGGAACGGCGATGAAAAAGGGCAGGGGAGCCGCCCTGGCGCTGGCAGCAGGTGTGGTGAGCGGCTCGATGATCTGGGCGCTACTGGCCGCCTGTGGCGTGCTGACGGTGCTGGCCACCTTCGCAAAGTTGCTGATTGTATTGAAGGTTGGCGGCGGGTTATATCTGCTCTGGCTGGCATTTAAAGCGGGTAAATCGGCCCTGCGCCGCACGGAAGCGACAGGCATTGATGCCAGCACTGAACGGGTCGCCTGGGGCAGACTGTTTCGCCAGGAATACTCATGCATGTCGGCAATCCCAAAGCGATTCTCACCTGGGTGGCGATCATGTCTTTTGCCCTGAAGCCCGATATGGCTGCCTCCACGGTACCGCTGATCATCGCTGGCTGTGCAACGATCTGTCTGCTGGTGTTCGGTGGATATGCGCTGCTCTTCTCGACGGCGGTGATGAGCGCGTTCTATCGCCGCATCCGTCGCGGACTGGAGGCACTGTTAGCCTGCTGCTTTGTGCTGGCGGGGCTGAAACTGGTGTTCAGTCGCCACTAAGTCGGGGATGGCCGTTCGCGACTTCTGCATGAAAATGGCACACCCTGTGCTGATGCAAACAACGGTTTCGCCAGGGTGTCACTGCGATCAGGGGGGCATCCGCAGCGGTGGCCTCTCTCATTACATCAACAAGGCGGTGAAATGAAAGGCTCGTGCTTGTGTGAAACGGTGGTTTTTGAGCTGGCAGCGCCACCCACGCTTTACTACCGTTGTCACTGTTCGCTGTGCAGAAAGCAGAGCGGAACCGGTTATAACCTGGCGACGCTGGTGAAAGCGGGGGAGTTCCGCTGGACTGGCGGAGAAGATCACCTGGCGTCATGGCAAAAAGCCAGCGGTTATCGCAACGATTTCTGCACCCGCTGTGGCTCCACCGTGCCCAACCCGCTGCGGGGCAGGCCTTATGTCTGGGTTCCGGTGGGTTTACTCAATGAGGCGGTGGATATGCAGTGTGTCGGCGACTTCTGCACTGATGATGCGATGCCCTGGGACACGACCCGCTCAGCAACCACCCATGCCGGACCGGTGCCGTCGCTGACGGCGCTGCTGACCCATCTGAAAATTGCTGATGAATCGCCATAGTTTCTCTGACGGTTTCTGTCTGCATTCCTGGCCGTTGGCTGGTTATGCTCCAGAGTGTTTTAGCTGAAGTCCCCACTCTTCCGCGCAGATATTCATGGCGCGAGGAGAACTGAGCAGCAGTTTTGGCAGCGTGAGCGAGTCATAGATCTGCCTGTGCCGCTTCCGGTTCTGAGGGGCGATGCGGGCAATGTAGTTTATCATCGCCAGGCTTACCGGCTCTCTGTTAGTCCTGAGTCCCCCGATCCGCGGCGTGGAGGAGTAGCATCGCCGGACATAGCGCAGCAGCGCTAAAGGCACGCTGACATCCAGAAGAATCAGTCCGGTGGCCCGGGCGAGCCGTGCTTCAATACACTTGGTGTAGTTGCCTTCCATGATCCATCTCTCCTGACTGACTGCTTCGGCGTGTAAACGAAGGAACACGTCCGGCTCCCTGGGCACCCACTGACTGCCTGGAATATGATGCAACTGATCCAGGTGCACCACAGGCAGACCTGTTTTGCGTGACAGGGCCTCAGCCAGCGTGGATTTTCCGCTGTTAGAAGGCCCGAGAATACAGATGCGTGGTCCCAGCGCGTCTGACGAGATTAGCCTGTTCACAGATAGCTCCCTGTTAAAATCCGGTAAATGCGCGCTGAGGGGGGTTGCGTCTGCATCCGGAACATAAATCTTACCCCACGGGTTCATCGCCTGGCGATAAGTCTCTCATAACCTGATGAAATCAGGCACAGGACAAATAAAAAGTCCGCAAACACATTTACAAATTTAAATGTGTAAATATAATATCGCCTCTTCAAACACCAGAGGATTTTTTTGTCATGCCATCACTTTTTACCCCCCTGAGCCTGGGCGACCTTCAGCTCCGTAACCGCATCGTTCTGCCGCCGCTGACCCGCTGCCGCAGTGAGCAGCCAGGCAATGTTCCCGGTCCGATGATGGTGGAATATTATCGCCAGCGCGCCGGTGCCGGACTGATGATCACTGAAGGCACCCAGATTGAGCCTCGCGGGCAGGGCTATGCATGGACGCCGGGGATACACAGTGAAGCGCAGATTGCGGGCTGGAAAAAAGTCACCGAAGCAGTGCATCAGGAAGGTGCCACTCTTTTCTGCCAGCTCTGGCACGTGGGGCGGGTGTCCCATAATGAACTTCAGCCAGGAAAAGAGGCCCCGGTTGCGCCGTCAGCGATAGCCGCCGATAACGTCCGGGTCTTTATTGAAACCGGACCGGGTGCCGGAATGTTAACCGCGCCCAGCGAGCCGCGGGCGCTGACGAACGCGGAAGTAAAAGAGATTGTGGCGCTTTACCGGCGGGCGGCGGAAAATGCCAAAGCGGCCGGGTTCGATGGCGTTGAGCTTCACTCCGCCAACGGCTATCTGATTAATCAGTTTATTTCTGAGCACACCAACTTCCGTACGGATGAATATGGTGGCTCGCCTGAGAATCGTCTGCGTTTTCTGCGTGAAGTGGTTGAAGCGGTAAGTTCGGTCTTTGGCAGTCATCGTGTCGGCGTCCGGTTTGCCCCGCTTTTCAGCAGCACGGACGAAGATCGTGTCTATCTGGGTCTGGTCGAAAGTGATCCGCATGCGACTTATATCCGCGCTGCGCAGCTGCTCAATGAGCTGGAAATTGGTTATCTCTCTATCGCCGAGGCGGACTGGGATAACAGTCCTGACCTGCCGGAGAGTTTCCGGATTGCGCTGCGGGAAACCTTCCGCTCGCCCATTATCTACTCAGGCCGTTACACCGCCGAAAAAGCCCAGCGGATGCTGGATAAAGGCTGGGGTGACCTGTTTGGTTTTGGCCGCACCTTTATCGCCAACCCCGATCTGCCCGCGCGGATTAAAGCAGGCAATCCGCTGAATCCGGTGGACCACACCTCCCTGTATGGCGGAACGGAGAAAGGGTATACTGACTACCCTGTTTATCCATCCTGATGTTTTGTGAGGCGGCATGTCACCCGAAGAGGCCCTGAAGTTACTGGCCAATCCCACCAGAATGGCCGTACTGATGTGGCTCAAAAACCCTGACGAAGCGTTTGCGGGCTATGTCCAGCTCTATCCCTTCGACCAGTATGGCGTCTGTGCCAGTCTCATCCAGGACAAGGCGGGCTTATCGCAGCCCGCCACCTCGTTATGCCTGAAAGCCCTGCAGAGTGCCGGACTGGTGGAAACCAGCAAAGTGGGTAAATGGACCTACTATCGCCGCGCCGAGCCGCGTATTCGGGAAGTCACCGACGCAGTGACGCACTCCCTGCAGGCGCTGCTATAGACGTCGCCGCGCGCCTCTGATTCGGTAACGACATCTTTCCATATCTCTCTCTTTCTGCGTCATGCCCCTGCACACTGCTTGACGAAGCTGTTCGCTTCACTTACAACTAAACCCGTCAGGGGAGTCTCGCCGGAGAGACTGAGAGGCTGATAGCGCACCCGCGCGGCTCAGCGACCCTTAGAACCTGACCCAGTTGATACTGGCGTAGGAAGACGGGTATCGCATCAGATACTTGCCGCAGGAGCGCATTCGCGTCGCTTCTGCCTATTCCCTCTGTATCACGGGTCTTCGTTAACGGATAACGAGGCGAATGTGACCCACTCAATCCTGAATCTCTCTTCTTCTGTGGCGGGCAGCCAGGGCCGCTGGTCGGTGCTGGGCAGCGGCGTCGCCGGACTCTGTGTCGCCACCCTGCTGGCGGAACGGGGAGAAGCTGTCGAAATTATTGCTCAGCCTGACTGCCGGGCAGCCTCGCACTGGGCGGGCGGCATGCTCGCGCCCTGGTGCGAGGCAGAAAGTGCACCGCCAGAGGTGATCGAATGGGGCCAGCATGCCGCGGGCTGGTGGGCAAAGCGTGTGGATGGCGTGGTGCAGCAGGGCACGCTGGTGGTTGCACCGCCGCGTGACAGCCGTGAGCTGACGCGCTTTGCCAGCATGACGCAGCAGCATCAGTGGGTGGCCCCCGGCGACGTTGAGCCGGCGCTGGAAAACCGCTTCGCACGCGGCCTTTTTTTTGCCCGGGAAGCGCATCTCGACCCGCGTCGGGCGCTGCAGCAGCTGCAGGATACGCTCAAAGAGGCGGGCGTGCCGTTTCACAGCGGTCAGCCCGGCGGAAAGATTATCGACTGTCGCGGCATCCACGCCGCCGATCAGCAGCCCGCGTTGCGTGCCGTGCGCGGCGAAATGGTGATCCTCCATACCCCCGACATTTGCCTCTCCCGTCCCGTCCGGCTGCTCCATCCGCGCTTTCCCTGCTATCTGGTGCCTCGTGCCAATGGGCACTTCATGCTGGGTGCCACCATGGTCGAAAGCCATGATAGCAGCCCGATTAGCGCGAAAGCGATGATGGAGCTGCTGAGCGCCGCTTACAGCCTGCATCCGGCGCTGGCTGAAGCGCGGATCGTCGAGAGCGGTACCGGGTTGCGTCCTGCTTACCGGCAGAATCTGCCGGAGGTGCGCTACGAAAATGGCCGCTTCTCGCTCAACGGCCTCTACCGACACGGCTTTTTACTGGCCCCGATAATGGCTGAAAACCTTATGCGGCGACTGACTCAGGAGACACCCCATGCGAATTGAACTCAACGGACGCGCGATTGAAACCGGCGCAACGACCCTGGCGGAGCTGATGCAGGAGCAGCAGATCGATCCGCGCACCGTCGCCACCGCCCTGAACGGTGAGTTTGTGCCGCGCACCCGTTACGCCAGCCAGCGACTTGAGGCCGGGAATCAGCTGGAAATTCTGTCCCCGATGCAGGGAGGTTAATCATGTTCTATCAGTTTGCACCGACATCCCGTTTTCTGCTCGGCACCGCCGGTTACCCCTCGCCGGAGATTCTGCATCAGGCGATCGACGCGTCAGGCGCGGAGATCATTACCGTCAGCCTGCGACGGGAGGGGCGGGAAGGCGCGGCCTTTCGCACGCTGCTGCAACAGCTCAACAAACGGATTCTGCCGAATACGGCCGGCTGCCATTCGGTAAAGGAGGCGGTTACCACGGCGCAGATGGCGCGTGAACTGTTTGATACCCCCTGGATCAAGCTGGAGGTAATTGGTCATGCCGACACGCTGCAACCCGACCCCTTTGCCCTGGTGGAAGCCGCCCGCATTCTCTGCGCTGACGGATTTCAGGTGTTTCCCTACACCACGGAAGATCTGATTGTCGGTGAAAAACTGCTGGAAGCCGGCTGTGAAGTGCTGATGCCCTGGGGGGCGCCGATTGGCTCCGGCCAGGGACTGCGCAATATCGAGGGGCTGCGCGCCATGCGTGCCTGGTTTAAGGATATTCCGCTGATTATTGATGCGGGGATCGGCGCGCCGGGCCAGGCGGCTCAGGCGATGGAGATGGGTTTTGATGGCGTATTGCTCAACACGGCCGTAGCAAAAGCTCGCGATCCGGTCCGGATGGCCGGCGCCTTTGCCGCCGCGATCCATGGCGGACATGAGGCGTTTCAGGCCGGGCTGATGGAGCAGCGCGATATGGCGTCGGCCTCCACGCCCCTGTTTGGTCTGGCACAGTTCAGTTAAGGAGCGACAATGGATCGTTATCAGCGACAGACGATGTTACCGGAAATTGGTGAGGCGGGGCAGCAGCGACTGAGCAGGGCGCGGGTGCTGGTTGTGGGCGCGGGCGGTCTCAGTGCCACGCTGCTGCCCCTGCTGGCAGGTGCCGGGGTAGGGTTCATTCGTCTTTACGACGGCGATCGGGTTGAACTGCACAATCTTCACCGGCAGACGCTGTTTGGCGTGGACGATGTCGGGCAGCCAAAAGCCCTCTGCGCACAGCGGGCACTGGCGCAGCGAAACCCTGAGTGTGAAGTCGACGCGCATCCGCAGTCACTGAGCGCCAGTCTGCTGCCGCAGGCGCTGGCGGAGATTGATGTGGTGGTGGATGCGGCGGATAACTTTGCCATTACCTATCAGCTTTCGGACGCCTGTTATCCGCGCGGCCTGCCGCTGATCTGCGCCTCAGTGCTGGGGCGTAAAGGTTATGTCGGCGGATTCTGCGGCGGTGCGCCCGGCTATCGCGCGCTGTTTCCGCACTTGCCCACTGCATCGGCTGACTGTAACACCGCGGGCGTTATGGGGCCTGCGGTGGCCACGCTGGGGGCCATGCAGGCACAGATGGTGCTCACGGTATTGCTGAAACTGACGCCTTCACCGCTGGGTTGTATGATCCACTGCGACCTGGCCTCGTGGCATATGCGACAGTTCCGCTTTGACGATGCCCCGGAACCGGAGGCGCCGGGCACGCCGTTCATCGACCAGGCCATGCTCACCGGTGAGGACTGCATTGTGGAGTTGCGCAGCGCCGAAGAGGCCCCGGTCAGCGTGGCGGAAGGGGCGTTGCGCATTCTGCCAGAGCAGATCGCCAGCTGGCAGCCGCCTGCCGATCGACGCGTGGTCCTGGTGTGCGCCAGCGGAATGCGGGCCGCGCGTGCGGCTGAAAATCTTGCCGCACGCGGGGTCACGCGTCTGGCGCTGATGGCGGCAAAGGCGCTGTAACTGCCGGTTCAGATCACCTCGACCAGCTGGAACGTTTCGAAAATCAGCTCCATCTCAGGGTGAAAAGAGCCTTCCCGCTGAAAGTATCGCTGATGTTCCTGACGCCAGTAGTCGAGGCTGAGATCGCCTTCACCTTCAAGCATCGCCATCTCCGGCGTCACCCGGTCAAAGCGCGTCAGGAACAGCCCGGTGGTGCGGATCACGCAGACGGGCTGCTGTTCACCGTTGAGAACAATGCTGTAACCGCCCGGCTGGGGCAGTTTTTCCTGATCCTGCCAGTTGGCTGCCGACCCACAGGTGGCCACTTTTTTACCCGCAATAATCAGCGTACTTAACGCGTTCGCCAGCTCGGGTGAATCACCAAATGCATCGACCATCGCATCCGGATATTTTTCCTGCAGTTGTTCCAGCGTCATCGCCATCAGCAAATCCTTATGAAAGTGGGTGCGTGCCTGCCTGCATCATTGCAGAGGCACCGAAAAGGTGTGCAGCCGTTCTCTCTGCAACAGCGTTATCTGCGGAGCAGGCTGCCTGTCGCCGAACAGCTTACCCGGCATTCCGGCAGGAAAACAGGCGAATCTCCGGGATAAGCCGTTTTGCCCGCCGATGTCGTGCACAAGCGCCGCTGTCAGGCAAAGCAGTGACTCAGGAGAGACGAACTAGCGTTTCAGGAAGCTCGCCCACTGCTCAATGTCATCACCGCTGCTAATCTCAGGCTGCACCAGGCCGTTAACCATAAAGGTAGGAGAGACGTGAATGCCATTCTGGCGGGCGTATTTGCAGTGCCACTTGATGGCATTCTGCAAATCGGGCCGATCAAATGCCGCCATGGCGTCGACGCCACTGTAGGTTTTCAGGCGTTCCAGAATCTGATTCGGGGTGGCATCGCGGTTCGGACCGGTGCAGTGGTCGGTAAATTCAAACTCTTCCCGGTGATCGGCAACGGCCTGCATCACCTGTCTGGCGGCCGTTTTACTTTCGCAGGCCGCGGCGAGGATATAGCGCACAATGAGACCCGAATAGAGGTGCCACGGCTGGGACTGCAGACGGATCTTCAGAGTGATGTTCTCTTCGCCTGCGTGCGCCAGTAAGGCGTCGAATTTATTGAAAGCGCGAACGGAAAACGGACAGGTAGGTTCCAGAAAGACTTCGAAGATCGCAGGACCCTGACCCCAGACCAGAACATCAGCGTGCTGATTCATTAACCACTCCTTAAGTTTAAACGTAACGGGAAGTCGTCTTACTCTGGCAAATCCGCGGCACAGCAGCCAGTTAAGAATGGGGCTCAATTGTTACAAAAATCGGCAATCAGAAGCGGAGCCGCAGGTAACAGGCGACAGGCAGGCCTCTGAATCGTTAGAATTATCCGTTCTGGCAATCTTCGCCGCGGGTTCTGGACGGCCGCTGGCGAGTCGCTATAGTTAATCAGCAGCGTTCATTCGCCTGAATGAGAAGATCCTTTCTGTGACTTCCCTGTCGGGGATACACGGGAAGCGGATACGTGTTAGAAGAGGCTAAATTTGTATACCGATCTCACCTGGAAAACACTCTATCGCATTATTAACCAGACGATCGCGGACATGCTGGATGAGCAGCAGACCCTGGATGTCCTGTCACTGCGCGCCCGTCTGCTTGAACGGGCGGAAAAAGAGGAGGATGAGGTGATGGTGCTCTGCTACTGGCAGGCCTGCAAAATACTGAGGCGTTTACCTGCCACCGTGACTGCCAGCCAGTTAATGCTGGCTGCCCGCCATGCTTTTCGTGCGCCGCTGGATAACGATCTGCCTTGAGTGAAGCGGACAGGTGCGCGTCAGCCGTGAACATAACAGAAAGGGCGACGCCTGAACCGGAGAGAGATCCCTGCGGGTCATAGCGCAGAGCGCCCATTCATACCTGATTTAACGATGGACTGCTTAAAGATCCCCATTCTGGAATTCATAAATATTTTTTGAAAATATAATGGGTAATTAAAGTGATCATATTATTCATCACATCCTGTCTTTTATTTTCCGACTATTTAAGTCGGGATTGCTGGAATTGATCCTGCTCAATTAACCTCCTCAATATTAAATCTCAGCCCCGGATAAATCTGCTCGTTTAAGTTTCGTCTACCTTTGTTTAATTAATATACCCGCAACATAATAAACAGCGCGTTATTATGTTGGCGCATTCTTATTGGTGCATATTTATCCATCAGGTGGTTGGTTGCGGCCACTTTGCATGTTCTGAAAAGAGAAACAGTTGATGAATATCAGAAAACGTATTCTGCCAGTGGCGCTGGCGGGCCTTATGATTTCCGGATCAGCATTCGCCACCCCGACTGACGGCCCATCCCCTATTAATACGAATCCGGGAACGGCAGCGGGAACGCAGGGAGCCGGTGGTGAAGTTAAATTTACCGGTGAAATTACCGATGTATCCTGCAACGTGACAACCGCCAGTAGTAAGCAGAGTATTGATTTAGGCAAATGGGCCAAATCCTATTTCGAAAGCCGTACGGAAACCACTGAAACGCCGTTCACTATTTCAGTCACAGACTGCCCGACATCCGTCAAAAAAGTGGCGGTGCTTTTCGATGGCGATAAAGACAGTGGCGACAGTACCCTGCTTAAAGTTGCCAGCGGCGGGGCGTCCGGTGTCGGCGTGAAACTTTATGAAGCTGACCGTCAGACTCAGGTGGCTATCGGCGCCGTCTCCAAAAACGTTGATGTAGTGGCAGCCAGCACGGGGGGGCACGCCGATTTAAAATTCTATGCTGATTATAAAAGTGACGGTGCCGCTATTAATGTGGGCGCGGCCAATGCCGTATCAAATTTTGTGATGGTTTATAACTGATTCATAGCAGGGGCAACCCTGCTTTCCCTCCGTAATTCAATGGCGTAACGCTCTATGATTAAGGTAATAAGAATTATTTCGCTCATTTCGGCGTGTCTGCTTCATCTCGCGGCGCATGCAGGTGTGGTGATGGGAGGGACCCGGGTTATTTTTGCTGAAGGAAAAAAGGAAGCCACGCTGTCGGTAACAAATCAGGATAAAACGACACCCTATCTGATCGAATCCTGGATCGAGAATGCCGATAAAAATAATCACACCCGCGTCCCTTTTATTGTGACGCCCCCGCTGTTTCGCCTGGATGCCAATAAAGAGAACCTGCTCAGGATTAATTATCTGGGCATGCCACTGCCGAAAGATCGGGAGTCTGTTTTCTGGCTGAATGTCAAATCGATCTCACCCACACCGCGCGATAAAAGCAATCAGCTGCAGGTCAATATTAAATCGAAATTTAAACTCTTTTTCCGGCCAAAAGGGCTGGCGGGAAATCCGGCTGACGCCTGGCAGGACATCGCGTTTCGCCAGCAGGGCAACCAGCTGATTGCGCATAACCCGACGCCCTATTTCGTCTCCTTTTATACGCTGAGCGTGAATCATCAGGCGATCAACGATCCCGGCATGATTGGTCCGGGTGAAGATCGTCACTGGACGGTCAGCCATGCCGGCCCGGTGAGCTGGTCTGCCATCAATGACTATGGCGGCGTTACTGAAGAACGTACACGCTGATGGATTTTGTTGTGGTTTTACTGATCTGATGCCGGGGCCTTAACCGTGAAAGTGACGCAGCACGCGCAGTTAAAGAAGAGAAAATATGCAAAGACGAAGCATGCCTCTTCATGGCTGGCGGGTGTACCGGGAGTGATACTGATGGTGTTCTGCCCGTTGCGGGCTGCCCGCGCCGACGACTACTTTAATCCGGCGGCGCTGGAGTTTTCATCCGATCAACACACGGCCGCCGATCTGCACTATTTCGCCCGTGAGGGCGGCCAGCAGCCCGGCACCTATCATGTCTCGCTGTTGCTCAACAACAAAGTGATTGATAGCCGTGATGTCTCTTTTGTTGAGGGCAAAAACGGGCTGATTCCACAGCTGACGGTAGCCGATCTCTCCGCGATGGGGGTAAACGTTGAGGGTTTCTCTGCATTCAGCCACCTGAAGAAAGATGAGGCGATTGCTGAGCTGGGCGATTACATTCCCGATGCCTCAAGTGACTTTGATTTTGCGCACCAGCAGTTAAACCTTTCCATTCCCCAGATTGCCCTGAAGATGAAAGATCGTGACTATGTCGATCCCGCCAGCTGGGATGAGGGCGTATCAGCGGCTTTCGTGGACTATAACCTCTCTGGCAGCAGCGGCCGCAATCAGAATGACCGCTGGAACTCGACGCTGCTGAGCCTGCGCAGCGGGGCTAATCTTGGCGCATGGCGTCTGCGTAACACGTCCAGCTGGCGTTACGATCTGGTCAGTCACTGGCAGTCTCAGACGACCTGGCTGGAGCGGGATCTTAAGACGCTGAAAAGCCAGTTCCGGGTCGGTGATACCTACACCTCGGGTGACGTGTTTGACAGCGTGCAGTTTCGGGGGGTGCAGATGATGTCTGATGACACCATGCTTCCCGAAAGTCAGCGCGGCTTTGCCCCGGTGATCCATGGCATCGCCCACAGTAATGCGCGGGTGACGGTGAGTCAGCAGGGTTATGTGATTTATGAAACCGTGGTCGCACCGGGTGCTTTCGAGATTAAAGATCTCTATCCCACCGCTCAGAGCGGCGATCTTGATATCACTATCCATGAAAGCGATGGTTCGGTGCGCACCTTCACCCAGCCTTACTCTGCGGTGCCTTATATGCTGCGTCAGGGACATCTGAAATATAGCGTCAGCGGTGGTCGTTATCACTATTCAGGCAGTCACAATCTGCGCTCACCTGAATTTGTCCAGTCCACGCTGTTTTACGGACTGCCGCATGACTTTACCGCCTTTGGTGGCGTACAGCTCGCGCAAAACTATCATGCTGTGGCGGCGGGGCTGGGCAAGAGTCTGGGTGATTTCGGCTCGCTGGGAATGGATGTGACCTTCGCCAGCACCCGGTTACCGCAGGGGCTGAGCCGAAGTGGTCAGTCCGTGCGCGCGCAGTATCAGAAAAATTTTGCCTCCACGAATACCACTTTCAGCATGGCCAGCTATCGCTACTCCTCCAGCGGATTTTATGCCTTCAGCGAAGCCAATGCGCTCACCAGCCCGGCGAGCTATGTCGATAACAAGCGCAGTCGTTCAGAAATTGCCGTCTCCCAGGGTATCGGTGACGCTGGCAGTCTCAGTGCGTCTGCCTATATGCAGCGCTACTGGCGATCAAACAGAAACGACCGCACCCTGCATCTGGGTTTCTACAGCAATTATAAAGCCATCTCCTGGGGCGTGGCCTGGTTTTACACCGACTCGACCCAGGCCCGGAAAGCTGACCGCGCTATCTCCTTCAATATTTCGGTTCCACTGAGTGCCTTACTGCCGGACAGTTCGGTCAGTTACAGCATGAATGCCAGCAATCGCGGGGATGTCTCGCAGCAGGTCGGCCTGTCAGGCAGTGCATTGCAGAACAATAACCTGCACTACACCCTGCAGCAGGGCCACGACAGTCAGGGGCAGAATGTGAACAGTAGCGGCTCGCTGGACTATCGCGGCAGTCAGGGCAGCGTCAGTGTCGGAGTTGGTCATGATCGTCACAGTACGCAGTACAGCTATGGTCTCTCGGGCGGGATCGTGGCCCATGTGCACGGCGTGACGCTAAGCCAGCCGCTGGGGGATACCTTCGCGATTGTCCGGGTTCCGGATACCGCCAATGTGGGCATCCAGAGCGGCAGCAATGTGTTCACGGACGGCCGCGGCTATGCAATTGTGCCTTCACTCTCGCCGTATCATGAAAATGCCATCGAGCTGGAAACTGAAACGCTGCCGGACAATGTAGACGTGGAACTGGATGGGCAAACGGCTATCCCGACCCGCGGGGCGATTGTGCTGGCTGACTACGCGACCCATGTGGGGAACCGGGTGCTGTTCACGCTTACCTGGCAGCATACCTTCCCGCCTTTTGGTGCCACAGGGCAGATTGCCATCCATGCCGGGGGGAATCAGAGCAGCACAAGCGGCATTGTCGCAGAAAAGGGCGAACTCTATCTGAGCGGTGTGCCCGCTCAGGGGACGGTTGAAGTGAAGTGGCAGGAGGAGGGGAAACAGAAAAGCTGTCGCGCGCCGTTCCGCCTGTTTGACGCCAGCGGCACGAATCCGGTCAGACTGGTCTCTGCGGTTTGCCAGTAATTCACAGGAGTTTCAGATGAAATCAGTTCAGCGTGTCATTAAAGGGATCGTGCTGCTCATCCCGGCACTGGTCTGCTGGCCCTCTCTGGCCCAGGAGTCGTGTCAGGGGGTGAGCCAGGTGGTCGTGCAGGTGCATAACGTCAATTATGTGCCGGGCGCCGCTGACGGCACCCCCATCTCTGCGCAGATGCCCGTGCAAAGTACCAATGCGTTTACCTGCAATAAAAACAGCGGTGAGCAGGGCTATGCCTGGAAAGATATGGGGTTTCAGATTAATGCTGAAGAGTCGGGATTACAGACCTCAATTGCGGGAGGGCACACGACGCCAATTTATCGCGTACCGGGTGTTGAGAGCATCGGATTCGCGATTGGATTTAAAGAGCCTTCATATTGCAACAGCGGCTTTTTCGATACCACCGGCAAAGGCAAAACCAGTTCGATCTGTAACTCGCAGGTCAGTCCACAGTTCAACGCGGCACACGACATCAAACTGCAGTCCTATGTGGTGTTTTACAAAATTCCGGGACAGCATTCCCCGCTGAATCCAGGCAACCAACCCGCGAATGTCGGTGAGGTAAACATCGGTAATGCCAGCCTGAAGGTGGGGAACAGTGCGGCCAGCAGCCAGCCGATCAACGACAGGCCACAGCTCTTTCTCTCCAGCTTCACGGTGCAATATGGCAGCTGTGCCGTTGTCACATCCCAGTCTGCGATTAACGTGGAGATGGGAAAAGTGAGTAAGGCGGAGTTCACCGGCATCGGCAGCCGGGCGGGAAGCGAAAAAAGTTTCCGGATTCAGGTGATGTGCGAACACAGCGCCGCAGTCAAAGTCGGCTTTTTTGGCATGGCGACCGCTGGCGACAAGGATGCCATCAGCCTGACACCACAGAGTAACGCCGCGTCAGGGGTGGGCATTGCCTTGACCTATGGGCCCGGTCTGCAGGTTGCAGAAGGCCAGCGCGTGCCGCTGAATGTGCCGACCGATCAGCTGCCGGTGCTGACTACCGTTTCCTCACCCGATCAGGCGAAGTCGATGTCGTTTAACGCCCAATATATTCAGACCGACAGCCAAGTGACGGCGGGCAAAGCGGACGGGACCGTCACCTTTAATCTGGTGTATAACTGAGCCGTTGCCGCTGACGCGGATTCCCCGGTTATGGCGACCGGTTTCCCTTCCGGGTCCGGCTACCTGGGTTATCCGCTTTATCATCTGCAGTAATTGTTAAAACCCGCCAAACCCGCCCGGCTGTTTCTGCCATTCTCTGTTAAAATTGAACCTCTGCGCCACTTTGCAGGATGCATGTTCGGGAGAAGCTATGTTGTGGATTTGGAATGCCCTGATTGTTCTGGTCACCGTGATCGGCATGGAGATAACGGCTGCGCTGGCGCACAAATATATTATGCATGGCTGGGGCTGGGGCTGGCATCTGTCGCATCATGAGCCGCACAAGGGCTGGTTCGAGGTTAACGATCTTTATGCGGTGGTGTTCGCGGGCCTGTCGATTTTACTGATCTGGCTGGGCAGCACGGGCGTCTGGCCGTTGCAGTGGATCGGCGCCGGGATGACGCTTTATGGCCTGCTCTACTTTATTGTTCATGACGGCCTGGTTCACCAGCGCTGGCCCTTCCGCTATGTTCCGCGCCGGGGCTATTTACGTCGGCTCTATATGGCGCACCGGATGCATCACGCGGTGCGCGGAAAAGAGGGGTGTGTCTCGTTTGGCTTCCTCTATGCGCCACCGCTGTCAAAACTGCAGGCGACGCTGCGTGAACGTCACGGCGTTAAACGGGGCGCTGCCAGAGGTGAGCGGGGCGTGGAGCAGGACGCGCCATCCGGGAAGTAACCGCCTGACCTGACGCCGCCATCAGCATGACCAGTTTCTCGGGCGTGCTGGTGGACAGGCGCTGATCCCACGCCGCTGGCCCTGCCTGAATCACTTTCATGCCGATTTTACGATAGACCTGCTTCGCGGTTGCGATTGCCCATGCCGATCGCAGCGGCAGGCCTGGCAGACCTGCTGTGGCCGAGTGATAGTAGGGCTCCGCCGTTTCAACCAGGCGACGGGCGACGCGGCTCAGCGCCTGACGATGTTGTGGCGCGGCCAGAGTTTCCCGTGTAAGCCCCTCTTCAGCCAGCCACGCTTCAGGCAGATAACAGCGGTCTGCGGCCGCATCTTCGACGATGTCGCGGGCAATGTTGGTCAGTTGAAACGCCAGACCGAGATCGCAGGCGCGATCCAGCGTGGCCCTGTCGCGCACCCCCATGATCTGCGCCATCATCAGACCGACCACGCCCGCCACGTGATAACAGTAGCGCAGCGTGTCGTCCAGGGTCTGATAGCGCGTCTCACGCACATCCATCGCAAAACCGGCCAGATGAGCAAAGGCGTAGTCAGGCAGAATATCGTGCGCCATTGCCACCTCCTGAAAGGCCGCAAAGGCAGGCTCATGCATCTGCAACCCGGCATAAGCCTGGCGGGTTTTTGTCTCCAGCTGCGCCAGACGCTGTTCGGCGGAGAGTCGCGACGGCGTATCGTTGCTGAAGCCCAGCACCTGATCGTCAATCACATCATCACAGTGACGGCACCAGGCGTAGAGCATCAGCACACTGCGTCGGGTTTTGGCATCGAACAGTTTCGATGCCGTGGCAAAACTTTTTGAACCCACTTCCATGGTTTCTACAGCATGATCGAGCAGTGACGGACTGTTCAAGCCAGATCCTCCAGCATCAATCCTGCCGTGGCTTTCGCCGAGCCCACCACGCCAGGAATGCCTGCGCCAGGATGCGTGCCTGCGCCGACCAGGTAGAGGTTACTGAGGTGTTTATCGCGGTTATGTGGCCGGAACCAGGCGCTCTGGGTCAGGATGGGTTCAACCGAGAAGGCGGAGCCCTGATAGGCGTTCAGCTCATCGCGAAAATCGAACGGCGTGAAGATGCGGTGCGTCACCAGCTGACTGCGCAGGCCCGGCATGTAGTGCTGTTCCAGATAGTCAAAAATACGGTCGCGCAGGCGCGGACCTTCAACCGCCCAGTCGATATCAGCCGTGCCGAGATGCGGCACCGGGGCCAGCACGTAGTAGCTGCCGCAGCCTTCCGGAGCCAGTGAGGGATCGGTGACACAGGGGGCGTGCAGGTAGAGCGAGAAGTCCTCGGCCAGACCATCACGATTGAAGATCTCATCGATCAGTTCACGGTAGCGCGGGCCGAAGCAGACGGTGTGGTGAGCCAGCTGGTCATGATGATGATTCAGGCCAAAATAGAGCACAAACAGGGAGTTGCTCATGCGCTTGTTCTGCAGTGTCTTTCCCTGAGCCACAGAAGGGGGATGCTGACGCAGCAGATCATGGTAGGTGTGCACCACGTCTGCGTTGGAGGCGACGGCGCGGGTCGGGAGTACCCGGCCATCTTCGAGATGGACGGCCGTAATCCGGTTTTCCTGCGTTTCCAGCCGGGCCACGCTGGCATTCAGTTCCACTTCGCCACCCAGATCCTCGAACAGTTTCACCATGCCCTGCACCAGTGCGCCCGTGCCGCCGCGCGGGAACCAGACTCCCCATTCACGTTCCAGCGCATGAATCAGCGTGTAGATGGAGGAGGTGGCAAAGGGATTGCCGCCGACCAGCAGCGAGTGAAAGGAGAACGCCTGACGCAGGTGTTCATCCTCAATGTAGCTTGCCACCTTGCTGTAAACACTGCGCCAGGCCTGCAGTTTTGCCAGCTGCGGCGCGGCGCGCAGCATGTCGCGGAACGAGAGAAACGGCACGGTGCCCAGTTTCAGATAGCCTTCGGCGAACACGGCGCGCGAGTAAGCCAGAAAACGGCGATAGCCTTCGACATCACGCGGATTAAAGGCGGCGATCTGCGCTTCCAGTTCGGGCTGATCGTTGTCATAACTGAACACCCTGCCTGACTCCCAGCAGAGACGATAAAAGGGCCTGACCGGCAGCAGCTCAACATAGTCAGCGAGCTTTTTACCCGCCAGCGTAAATAACTCTTCAATCGCGCTGGGATCGGTGATCACCGTCGGGCCGGCATCAAAGGTGTAGCCCTGATCCTGATAAACATACGCCCGGCCGCCTGGCTTATCGCGCTTCTCCAGCAGTCGGGTGGGAATGCCTGACGCCTGAAGGCGAATCGCCAGCGCCAGACCACCAAAGCCTGCGCCAATTACTGTCGTTCTGTTCATTGCATCGCCTGTTGACGGTGAGGAGTCATGATAGCCTGTAACGCCGCCAGTACGGGGACCGGGGGCTTGCCGCTTAAAATACGCAGCCGATCAGGCAAAGTAAGTTTTCCCGCATAAAAACGGGCGATCAGACCTTCGGGAAGGCCATAAAAACGTTGCATCACCTGCCAGCGCTGCCCGGCCGGCCCCGCCAGAAACAGCATCCGGTTCAGCATGCGAAAGAAGCGCTGCTGCTGCCAGGCCTGGGAGGCCACCTGTCTGATAGTGGCGTTGAGTGAGGCCGATGTCATTGCGGGCATCTCCGCCAGCCGATCAGCCAGCGCCACTGCCAGCGGCAGTGAGTAGCCGGTGGTGGGATGAAACAGCCCGGCGCGTAAGCCGCTGCACGGTAGGTCACGCTTTTGCCAGAATGCGTCAACGTCGCCTGTCAGCGTGATGGGCAGGGCACCCTGTTCTTCGCGCAGCAAACGGGCCAGCTGCCAGCCCTGCTGCGCCGCGTAGTCACGAATATTCTGGCGGGCGCGTTCACCGTCCAGCGTGGCGCGGTCGATATAATGGGTGTCTTCAATCAGCAGCGTATCGGCCGAAAAGGGCAGGCTGTAGACAAAGCGATAGCCTGCCTGCTGGTCAACCGTGGCATCCATAATGATCGGCGCGGTCAGCCCGTGTGGAGCACTCAGCTGCCACTCCTGTCCGACAAACGACTGAAAGCCCATGCGCAGCGCGCCATCGGGCTGGTAGCCCCGGCCATCAATCACGGCATCCGCTTCCACTACCCGGCCATCGTCCAGCGTGACCGAGTGTGAATCGAGCGTTGCGACACGCGTATTCAGCAGCAGGTCAGCGGCAAAGTGATCGCGCATGACCTGAGCGAAGCGCTCTGCTGTGACACAAAAATAGCCACTGTTCAGATGGCGCTGACGTTGCGGAAAGCGCACCTCATAACCGGGCCAGTGATGCACCACCAGCGGGGCGATCCAGCGGTGCTGCGCTTCAGTCAGGTCGTCTGCATGAAAGGACCAGGTGTGATGAGCGCCAGGCTGACTCTCCGCGTCAATCAGCAGTATGCGCAGCGACGGCCGCTGCTGGCGGAGGCGCAGCGCAATCAGCCCGTTGGCCAGACCCGCGCCCACCAGGATCAGATCATACCGTGGCATAGGCACTCCCGTTCAGCACGGGCTGGCGGGTCAGCATCGCCTGCTCGACGATATCCGCTGCCAGCGAGGCGCCACCCGCCTGACGAAGCGCGGCGCGCAGGGGCTTCATCTGCTCAGCATAGTGCGTATCCGTCAGTAAGGTCTGCAGCTGGCGGGCCATGGCGTGACTGGTGGTAAAACGTGAGGCGCGGCGGCCGATACCGTGCCAGACCACCCTGGCTGCCACGCCCGGCTGATCAAAGGCCAGCGGGATTGTCAGCAGAGGCGTCAGATGGTTAATCGCATCCAGCACCGTGTTCATGCCGCCGTGGGTAATGGCCAGGTCGGCCTGGGCCAGCGCGGCGGCCTGGTCAGCAAAATCGACAACCTGAACATGGCTGGCCTGCGCCAGTTTCTCCGCCTGAAACGGCGACAGGCGGCCACAGTGGGCCAGCAGTAACTGCGCGTCGATCTCCTGACAGGCGCGGACGATCGTTTTAAACAGGCCGTAACGGTGTCCCTGCAGGGTGCCGAGGGAAGCAAAAATGCGCGGCCTGTTGCCATGCGGAAAATAGCGCGGCTGTGTGGCCTGGGGCGCGTCCGGGGCGCGCAGCGGACCAACAGCATGAAAATGGTCGGGCAGCGCCTGACGGGGAAAATCCAGCGCCGGGATCAGCTGGCTGATTTGTGCCAGCGGAGAAAAACAGTGGTGCAGCTTTTCCCGCGGTGACAGCCCCATTGCATGGGCGTTACGTGCGATTACCCTGTCGTGGCGGCGCATCAGCCAGTCGTAGATTTTTTCACTGGCACGATAACGTTCGCGCGCCTGGTCGCTGGTGCCATAATCAAACGGCATCACTGCCAGCGGGAAATCCGCTTCACGGTTAAGCGGCAGGGCACAGGCCACCGAAACATAAGGCAGATCGAGTGCTTCAGCGGCCAGCGCGCCGGCCGGCTCCATCTGATCGACAATCACGCCATCCACTGCCAGCGTATTCAGCACCACCGGCAGTTCGCGACAGAGCATATCGCTGCTGCGCGCCATCTCACTGATCAGTTTCAGCATCGACGGGCCAAGGGGGTGTGCAGCCAGCTGCAGGGTATGAGCCAGACTTCCGGCAGGATGCGAGGTTAAGCCCAGCGGAAAAAAGCCGATGCGGCGGTCGGTGAGCAGTGCGCTGACGTCCGTCTGCTGAATAAAGGTGATACGGTGTCCGCGTGCTATCAGGGCCTGGCTGAGATGCTGAAGCGCCTGCACATGGCTATAGAAGGGCGGTGCAATAACCGCAAAGTGGCTCATGCAGCATCCTTAACTGACGGCAGCGAGTTTTTTCTCAAACCAGGCCTGAACAAAATGATGGGTGGCGTAACCGTCGCGGCAGGCGGACAACAGGTGCTCTCCGGCGCAGCGCAGATGGTCGCGCAGTTGCGATTCCACCGCTTTTGCGCCGAGAAGATTCACCAGCGTCGATTTTCCCTCATCCTGATGGGCATCTTTACCGGTGTCACTCATACCGTCAGTGAGATCGTCCAGCAGCTGAAACGCCTGACCGAGATTCAGCGAAAAGCGGTGCAGCTGTTCGCGGGCTTCTTTGGGGGCTTCCGCGACGATAGAGGCCATCTGCATGGAGGCGCAGAACAGAGTGCTGGTTTTGAAGTGATTGGTCATCAGAATAGCGTCGGCGCTGCGGGGTTTATCTCCCTCCGAGAGATCCTTGAACTGCCCCTGTACCAGCCCCTGCATCCCAACCGCCTGAGACAGCTCTGCAACCGCGTCCGTTCTGGCGCTGGCGGTTAAGCCCTCTGCCACGGCGACCAGACCAAAGGCCTTACTCAGCAGGGCCACGGCAGCGAGGATGGCGACATGCTCACCATACTGACAGTGGATGGTGGGGCGTCCGCGCCGCAGCTGCGCATCATCCATGCAGGGCATATCGTCCAGGATCAGCGAAGCGGCGTGCACCATCTCAACCGCGCAGGCGAGATCAAGCAGACCGGCTGCGCTGGCATTGCACCCCAGATCGCGCGCGGTCAGCAGCAGCAGCAGCGGACGAATACGTTTTCCCGGCGCCAGCGCGCCGTCGCGCATTGCCGCGCCGACCAGGTCACGTTCACTGTCGACCGGTAAAAGCTGATCGAGCCGTTGCTCAATATCGTTCAACAGAATCGCTGCATCGCTGTGTATGACATTGACGTGTTTTTCTGCGCAGACCGTCATCAGGGCTGTCCTTATCTACAGAGGAAGTCACAGCAGGTCGAAATGATTCGATGCCATCTTCAATCATCGTCCCCGGCTGCCCCGGCATAGTGGGCAGGTTTTCAAAGAACGGCGGGTAAATCCATTACAACTAAGCGTAGCTTACGGTAATAAAAAATGTCGGGAAATTCAGGAGCATTCCGCGATTTGCGGCGTCAGCCGGGTGAAAACTAAGCGGTTATCAGCCCAGCAATGCCCGTAGCTGTTTCATCACGCTGGCGACGTTGTCAGCAGATAATGCGCCATCTTTAGCGAAGCGCACAATACCTTGCTGATCAACGACCACGACGGCTGCGCTTTCTGGCTGAAGATGCCAGCTATGCGCCGTCACGCCGCTGCTGTCGATGATGAATTGCTGCCAGGGAGCGGCTTTTTTGCTGGAGGCGATGCTGCGCACCACAAAAATGGCGCTGCCGGGCAGGGCGTCGTCGGTATTCACGATGGTGGTGGTCTGAAAGCGATCGCGCGGCAGACTGGCCTGCTGAACGGCCTCAATCAGGGCAGCACTCTGCTCTTTGGCTGAAAGACGCCCGGCGACATGGATCACCAGCCGCACTTTGCCGGTCAGCGCCTGACTGTTCCAGCGCTGGTAGCCGATATCGCCCTGATTCAGGACCATTTCACCTTTATCGGCCACAAAGACCGGCGGAACCGGCTGGCCGGGTGTCAGGGTGTGGGCGGACGCAACGCCGGAAAACAGCAGGGCTATCATCAATCCATAATGGCGCACAGGTTCCTCACTTCTTTCTCGGTTTGCGGTGGGCGAGGCGAGCTTTCTCATCAGCAGGCAGAAGATTAGTACCACATCCATGTTTCAGATCAATAAAAGCAGTAAAGAATTAGCCTGAGAATGCAGAGGAAAGTTAATTGCCGGAGGTGGAAGATGAGTGCTGCACTGATGACGTTGCCCGAATTTGCCCGTTACATTGGTATTGCCACGCCGACCCTGGCGCGCGCCTTTTGCTGTCGGGGTTCACTGGATGGGGTGCCGCTGCCGCAGGCACTGGATGATGCGCCGCTGACGCAGCGCCACTGGTTACTCGACGATGTGCGTCAGTTTGACCACGTTTATAAACGGGTTCAGGCGAAGCAGCCCCGTAACCGGGAGTAAGGACAAACATTGCCGCGCGGAAATCGTCCCGCGCGGCGTTTTTTAATGAAGCGTGGCGCTGCCTGAGACCTCACCGGGAAAGGCAGCGCGTTTTTTATGCAGCGTGATCGGGCTTGATCAGGAAGCAGACCAGATTGGCATCCCGATCACCCGTGATTTCACTCCCGGCCGCCAGCCCGCTGACCGCATCACCCCGACCCAGTTGCGCCTCGCCGATACGAATGCTGCCTTCCAGCACGACGAGATAAGCCACAAAGCCCGGCAGAGCGGGCACGTCCAGCGTGTGGTTGCGCTCCAGCAGGGTGTCATAGATATAGGCTGCCTGACGCAGTTCCAGTGGGGCGTCTGACTCCTCCGGCCCGGCCAGTTCGGTCCAGCCATTACTCATAATGCCCTGATCGCGCTCCAGCACCTGGGTCATCGCTTCACCCCCGGGCTGGGCGGGACGGATAACCGCCTGTAACAGTTCCGCTTCAAACAGCGGCACCGACTCTTCGTACTGAACGCCGTCACCCGCATTGACCACCATCACCCGCTTAGCGGAGAGCTGGGTCCGCTCGCCGTTACTGTCCTGATGCTGCATCGATCCCCGCCACAGATAGGTAAAAACCTCTTCATTCCAGTGCTGCTGCATCGGGATCCGGGCATCCAGCTTCAGCGACATCAGGTCAACGCTGACCAGCGGGCTTAGCGCCTCGCCAGGTCGCTGACGGCGGACGGTAAAGGGGCCGTACTCAAACAGCTGTTCAGGATTAGCACGCAGGATGTTCATGATTTGCCTTTAAACAGAAGGGTCAGTGACAACGATCATAGCCTTTAGTGGGAGAATGAAAAGCCGGGAAATTTGCCCGGCTTCGTCAGTTATGTTGAAGAAGAGACTGCCAGCGGAGGCGGCAGCCTATTTGCCCTGCTCATCGCTTTCACCCAGGAAGAAATACCAGAGTGGAATCGACAGCAGTCCGGTAAAGACCGTGGAGTAGAGCAGAATCATCATCGCCTGCGTGATATACATCGTCAGCGACCAGTGGCTGAAGGGGATCTGATACTGATCAATCACGCCGCCTATCATCGCATTCGCCATCACCGAAATCACAATCAGCGCCAGAACCGTCACGCTGCGCAGAAAATAGCGCATCTCTTTGCGCTTCACGGCGAAGCGGGACTGCACGATCGCCAGCGGCGACTGCTTGTCGGGTGCAATCTCGGTGCGGGCCTGGCTGCGACGCCGGGCGCTGCGCCAGCGCTGAATATCCAGCAGCAGAAACAGCAGCAGGCTGATGCCCATGACCGGCAGGGCATAACCGAGCGCCAGCATCACGATGAGGCTGGTGCCCTGCGCATAGCGTGGCAGCGCCAGCCAGGCGGTTAACAGCGTCTGTGAAGGGTTAAGCTGCGGAACCGCCGGACGACGAATCCACCACATGCGGTAGCCCAGCACAATCATCGTGCAGAGTCCGAAGCCAAAGAGGGCCAGAATCAGCTGATTAGGCAGGCCGAACAGCACACCCATGTGCGCATCGACGCCCCAGCGGGTCAGTTTTGCCACCAGCGGGAAGCTGGCGAACGCCACTTTGTCGACCACGGTGAAGTCGGCCGGATTGAGTGAAACGGCATCCACCTGACTTGGCCAGCTGCGGTCAATCTCCGAAATCGTCCATGCCTGTCCGGCGTTTTTAGGCTGGCGCAGTTCGAGTTTTGCCGCCTTCAGTCCTGCCTGACGGGCGGCAGACAGGGCCTGATCCCAGCGGGCATCCGGCTGATTAGGAATGACCCGCGCGGGAGTCTCAGCGGGCATCGTCATGCCCGACATGGTCATCCCTTCCATTGCGCCGCGATGCTCTGCGTGGGGATCGGCAGATTCAGCCGGGGCGTCACCGTTCAGCGCGGTTTTCACCTGCGGCGTTTTCCAGTTCAGGTCGCTGCGCATCTTTTCAATGTTGCTGCCCGCCCACTGCGACCAGGTCAGCCCGGTCACCGAAAAGAAGATCAGGCCCAGGGCCAGCAGCAGTCCCAGCGTGACGTGCCAGTGACGCACGGCGGCAAACCCGCTGCGGACGTTCTTTCGGGTACGGGGAGGGCGGGTACCGGCCCACAGGATGAGCCCGCCCAGCGCGGCGACCCAGAGCCAGGACGCGGCCAGTTCACTGTAGTTACGGCCGAAATCGCCCAGTAACAAGCCACGATGCAGCTGATCGAGCCACATGCGTAGCGGCAGCACGCCGCTGGTGCCATATACGGTCATATCCCCCCTGACCTGCAGGGTATAGGGATCGATAAACACCGAGCGTGACTCAGAGGGACCCGCATCAGCGGCAGTGAACTGCACCCGCGTCGTATCCCCGGGACCCGGCGCGGGACGCACGGCGTAGATGTGCGCTGACAGGCCTGCCCTGGCCCGTGCTGCGGCAACCTGCGCGGAGAGCGGCTGCGGCTCGCCCTGCGCACGGGTCGTCAGGGCATCGTGATAGATCGCCTGTTCCAGTTGCGGAGTCAGAACGTAGAGCGTTCCGGTGAGGGCCGCGATGAAAATGAACGGCGCAATAAACAGACCAATATAAAAATGCAGGCGGCGTAGCAGATTAAACAGCGTGCCGCGTGGTGCAGGGGATGTTTCCTGATAAGAGGACATAGCATTCCACACTTTTCAAAAGACAGGGGCGATCGGGTGACGTTGTCACGCAATCGAAATGTTATGGTGTCAGTGTGATGCGTAACAGGGCGGTGCCCGGGGGCGATGAAGGCGCAGCGTTCGCCGCCGCCGGAGCGGCGTGACCGCACGGGGCGGCGGTGCGCGACTGATGAGGCACATCCACCAGATGAACGGGACAAAGTTCCAGAGCATCAGGGGCACATGTACCAGTAAATCACAGTATCCGCAGGCAAAGCCTGCATCGGTCATCATCACAGGGTCCATCATGGACATCTCGCCGTGATGATGCATCATCGGCATCTCTGCGCTCATGCTGACGTGCTGCATCCTGGCATGATCTGCCGCAAGGTTTTTAGAGACCATCGGTGCAACAAACAACAGCAGCACGGCCAGTATCGCAATACCGGCTGTGAGTCGTTGTCTGAATAAGCATTTCGGCATCATTTACACAGGCACAATGGGACAAATTTCCGGGCGGCAGTGTAACGCGAAGGGAATAAAAGGGTTAAATAAAGTGGCTGCTGAAGCAAAGAAATTCGCACTCTTTGAACATATTCACTTTAATTTCAGCTTCATTTAACTTAGTTGTTACCCGCTGAACACATACAGGTAACATCACGGCTGAGCCTGTGGATGACACTCTGAGCAATTAAGGACAGATAATGAAAATAGTTATGCTGGATGGCGATACGCTGCCGCTCTCACTGCCGATCGAACAGCTCCAGGGTGAGTGGGAGATCCGCACACACACGCCGGTTAATGAGATCGTGTCTGCCCTGCAGGGGGCGACTATCGCGATCACCAATAAAGTTCCGTTACGCGCCGCCACACTCAGGCAACTGCCGGATCTGCGCTTTGTCTGTGTTGCCGCAACCGGCTATGACTGTATCGATCTCGACGCCTGTCGCGATCACGGGATCACCGTCAGCAATGTGCCCGGCTACTCCACGCAGAGCGTCTCCGAGGCGGTGATTGCAGCCCTTTTCGCGCTGCGCCGGCAGTTATTTGACTATGCCAGCACCACGCGCCGGGACTGGCCGCAGGCGCAACACTTCTGTCTGCATCGTCGGCCGATTCAGGATATCGGCGGGGCCATGCTGGGTATCGCGGGCCGGGGCGAAATCGGTCAGGCGGTAGGAAGGCTGGCGCAGGCGCTGGGGATGCAGGTCCAGTTCGCCGAGCGCAAAGGGAGTCAGACTGTGCGTGACGGCTATGTCAGCTTTGAGCAGATGCTGGCCACCAGCGATGTGATTTCACTGCACTGTCCGTTAAGCGATCAGACCCGACAGATGATTGACCGTGAGGCGCTGGCTAAGATGAAACCGCAGGCGCTGCTGATCAACACCGCGCGTGGCGGATTAATCAATGAAGCCGATCTGGCGGCTGCCCTGGCGCAGCGCGTTATCGGCGGTGCGGCGCTGGATGTGCTGAGTAGTGAACCGCCTGCTCCCGATAATCCGCTGCTGGCGGATCTGCCGGGTCTGCTGCTGACGCCGCACATTGCCTGGGCAAGCCGCAGCGGCGCAGAGAATCTGGTGAAGGGCGTGATGAAAAATATCGCCGCTTCTCTTCAGGGCGAGCCGATTAACGTGGTGAGCTGAACCCGGTCTGAGTGGGGGCATCTTCGGCAGTTTCGGCATGGGCAGCGCATGACGCTTTCTGCACTGAAAAGCGGGCCACCTCGTAAATTTAAAGCGTGTTGTTTTACCTGCCTTGTCTGGAGTGATATTCCAGTCATAGCCTGATTCATTACCGCGAAACAAAGAGCAGGTGGATCAGGTTAAGGGGATCAGGAACAGAGCCAGGATGGCACGATGAAAAAGAAGCACGGCACGCCTGCGCCTCATGATGCAACATTCCGGCAGTTTCTGACGCAGCCTGAAATTGCCAGAGATTTTATGGCGCTGCACCTGCCGCCAGACCTGCGGGAGATCTGTAATCCCGACACGCTGAAGCTCGAATCGGGGTCGTTTGTGGAAAAGGATCTCAGGCAATATTTCAGCGACGTGCTTTACAGTCTGAAAACGACTTCAGGTGAGGGATTTGTCCATGTTGTGATTGAGCATCAGTCTGCACCAGACAAACACATGGCGTTTCGGTTACTTCGTTATGCCGTTGCAGCGATGCAGCGCCATCTGGAGAATGGACATAAGCGGTTACCGCTGGTGATACCGGTGCTGTTTTATACCGGTAAACGCAGCCCCTATCCCTATTCTAACCGGTGGCTGGATGAGTTTGACGATCCGGTACTGGCGGGCAGGCTTTATCATCAGGCTTTCCCATTGGTTGACGTCACAGTTATACCTGATGACGAAATTATGCAGCACCGCAGCATGGGGATTCACTTATGACGATTGCACAACAGCTGGAACAAATCGGCATTGAGCAGGGTATCCGGCTCGGTATGGTAAAAGGTGAACGTGCAGCAACATTTAAGATCGCCCGCGCGATGCTGCAAAGCGGTATGGACCGCCATACCATTCTGCACATGACCGGGCTGAGCGAAGCGGAACTGGCGGATATCCTTCAAACAGACTGAGACATGCTCTCAGTCTGTTATGCAGACTATGATCCCACTCCCCGGCGTCCGGAGTCGTCGTGCCTGTTCATCATCAAACCGCCTTGCACAGATGACTACTCTACTTCGTCGGGACCCAGGGTCAGAAAATAGAGCGGCCCAGCTTTTCCGTCAGTAACTCCAGCACCGCCGTGCCCGCCAGGGAATTGCCCGCGCCATCGAGTCCGGGTGACCAGACGGCGATGCTCATCTCTCCGGGGATAATGGCAATGATCCCGCCACCTACCCCTGACTTTGCCGGCATACCGACCCGCCAGGCAAATTCGCCTGCGCCATCGTACATCCCGCTGGTGATCATCAGCGCGTTAATCTGGCGCGCCTGACGCGCGGTAATCATCTGGCTGCCATCCAGCGTCCGGCCCTGATTCGCCAGATAGATAAACGTGCGTGCCAGTTCAACGCAGCTCATTGACAGTGAGCAGTAGTGAAAATAGGTCTGCATCACGCTGGTCACGTCGTTATCGAAATTCCCGAACGACTTCATCAGCCAGGCAATCGCCGCGTTGCGGGCCGAGTGTTCAAACTCGGAGCGGGCAACGTGGCGGTCATAGTTGATGTCCGGCTGCTGACTCAGCTGCCGGACAATCTCCAGCATACGCTGACGCGGCGCGGTCAGCCGGGTTTCCAGCAGGTCGCAGATCACCAGGGCACCCGCATTAATAAAGGGATTACGCGGTTTACCCTGTTCCAGTTCGAGCTGCACCAGCGAATTAAAAGGCTGACCCGACGGCTCTTTTCCGACCCGCTGCCAGATTTCGCTATCGTCATAGCGGGTCAGCGCCACGGTCAGCGACAGCGCTTTAGAGATCGACTGAATCGAAAAGCGCGTTTGGGCATCGCCCGCCTGAAAGAGGGTGCCGTCAGGCAGGCAGACAGCGATAGCCAGCCGGTCTGCGGCCACATCGGCCAGCGCGGGGATATAGTCCGCCACTTTTCCCTGATGAACCAGCGGACGCACCTCATCCAGGATCGCCTGCAACAGCGCATTATTCAGTTCAGACACACTCGCTTCTCCTGTCGCTTCCCGCCGGACGCTGATGCTGTGCATCAGCGACCGGCAGATCATATTGTTAAGGTCTGATGGCGGCATGGCCGCACGTTCAGCTGATGGGTTTTGACTGTGCGGCCAGGGGGGCCAGCAGCATCTGAAGCAGGCTCAGTAGCACCAGTACGCTGAAGGGGATCGTCCAGTTTCCGCTCTGCTCATGGAGCACGCCAAACAACAACGGACCGAGCGCGGCCAGCGCATAGCCGACGCACTGGGCCATACCGGAGAGCTGTGAAGCCTGACGATGATTGCTGGCCCGCAGATTAAAGAGGGAGAGGGAGAGCACCAGTGAGGCGCCTGCGCCCAGACCGGCCAGGGTCAGCCAGATCGCCGCCCACAGCGGGTTAAGCAGTAGCCCCAGCATGCCGAGAAAGATAGCCGACGAGGCGATGAAGGCGGTGAGGCGGGCATCCTTTACCCGCTTCAGCGCCATCATGCAGCCAAGATTGGCGACAATCGCGATGGCCTGATACCAGAACAGCAGCCAGCCCGCCGTGGCCTGACTGAAACCCTGGTCCTGGGCGAACAGCGTAAACCAGTCGATCAGGGTATAAAACGCCAGCGACTGCAGCGCCATAAACAGGGCAATCTGCCAGCCGCCTGCCGAGCGCCACGGATGGCGATGGAGAACTGTCGTCTCGCCGGATGCCTGCTTTAACGGACGCTGGCGTAGCAGTGGCAGCCAGGCCAGCAGCGCAATCAGCCCTGGGATCGCCCAGACCACCAGCGACAGTCGCCAGCCTGCGGAGGAAAGCTGGCTCAGCGGAACGGCAATCCCGGAGGCCAGGCTGGCCGTAATCGACATGGTGGCGGCGTAAAGCCCGATATAGCGGGCAGTATGGGCGGTGAAATCGCGTTTAATCAGCGGGGGCAACAGGACGTTGGCGGCAGCAATCCCGGCGCTGAGCAACAGGGTTCCGCCCCATAACGCCGCCTCCACAGGCAGCCAGCGCAACAGGGAACCCGCGGTCATCAAGCAGAGTGCGCCCCACAGGCTGCGTTCGAGTCCGATGCGATTGCCGAGCCAGGCGGCTGGTGGCGCAAGCAGGGCAAAGAGGATCAGGGGAATAAAGTTGAACAGACCCGCTTCACCGGCACTCAGTCCAAAGGTCTGACGGATATCCTGCAGAACCGGGCCGACCACAGTCACCGGTGCGCGAAGGTTGGCCGCGGTCAGCAGCAGCACAAATAAAAAAAATGAGGCGCCGGAGAGCGCAGCATGAGGTTTAACACTAAGTTGCAGAGGCTTCATGGCAGGGATCATCACAGGCAGCAGCGCTGCGGGGGCGTTGGTTGACGTTAACGCTTACGCATCAGAAATGATGTCTGGGCGCTACTTTACTGACCGGCCATCGGCGTGTAAAGCCTTGTTATGCGATGAAATAGCGCAAATGCGATCCCGTAACACACTGTGCGGGTGTGTCAGTGAAATTCCGGTTCGGGAAAGTGACCGCAGTCATTCTGGCTGGGATTGGTGCCAGGCTGGCAGGTCTGCTGACGGGTTTCTGCCGCCGGGACCGGTTTTTCGGCGCCCCAGGGTCCGCTGCAGGCACTGAGAAGGGAAATCAGAATCGCCACACTGATTACGCGCATAACCGCTCCTTATATGAGTGATGAGCAAGCCGACATCAGCGATCGGCGCAGAGCGGGTCAGTGACGTCTAATCTGAGTGTGGTCGGTAAGGCGAAAATGTCAATTAAAACAGCGCGAACATCAGCGCAACGGGAAAACTCATCGGCCAGGTGGCACCCACCAGAAAGGCGCTGAGCAGTTTAATGCTGAGCTTATCTTTGGCGATAAAGAAGGTGATCAGCGTAGCGAACAGTGCAACAACGGCATAAAAAATCAGCATACCCTGGTACAGTGTCATCAATATCTCCGCAGCATCGTAAAGGTTTTCGCTGCGCATGATGCGGATTTTTGTGATCCAGATCAAGTGACTCAGGGTTTAGCATCTAAAGAAATCATCCGGTCAGGTGGCGCATGCACCGGAACCTGCAGAAAACTCGCGGGCGATTTCAGGCTGAAATGGGCATCAGAAAAATCGAGAAAACCCCGGCCGTCACCGCGCTGACTGGCTTTATCCGCCCTGGCGAATCGCGACAGATCCAGCGCGATAAAAAAGCCCGCTGGCGTGAGCGGGCCTGACGTCAGCGGCGGATAAGCTGGCGCGCGTTAACTCTGACTGTAGAGCGCCATCACCGCCTCAAGATCGGGCGTGCGCGGGTTGCCACCGGTACAGACATCATCCAGCGCGGCCTGCGCCAGGGCCGGGATATCGGCCTGCTGTAAACCCACTTCACGTAAGGAACGCGGGATGCCCACATCCCGACAGAGCTGACGAACGGCATCAACCGCGGCCTCCCGCGCCTGCTCCAGCGAGAGGGTGTCGACCTGCTTCACGCCCATGGCGCGCGCAATGTCGCGATACTTTTCGCCGGTCCAGGCGGCATTCCACGCCATCACCTGCGGCAGCAGAATGGCGTTAGCAATGCCGTGTGGCACATCATAAAAGGCGCCCAGCGGATGAGCCATGCCATGAACCAGCCCGAGTCCGACACTGGAGAAACCCATCCCGGCGACATACTGTCCCAGCGCCATCTGCTCCACCGCGTCGGGATCCCCCGCCACCGACTTGCGCAGTGACCGGCTGATAATCTCAATGGCTTTGAGATGCAGCATATCGGTCAGCGTCCAGGCGCCACGCGTGATATAGCCCTCAATCGCGTGGGTCAGTGCATCAATACCGGTTGCGGCTTTCAGTGAGGCGGGCATACTCGCCATCATTTCCGCATCAACAATCGCGACTTTCGGAATGGCATGCGGATCGACACAGACAAACTTACGGCGTTTCTCTTCATCGGTAATAACGTAATTGATGGTGACTTCTGCGGCGGTGCCTGCCGTGGTCGGGATAGCGATAATCGGAACGCAGGGATGGCGGGTGGTGGCCACGCCCTCCAGGCTGCGCACATCTTCAAATTCGGGATTGTTGATAATCATACCGATCGCCTTGCTGGTATCCTGAGGTGAACCGCCCCCGATCGCTATCAGATAATCTGCGCCCGATGCCCTGAAGGCCGCCACGCCCTGCTGCACCACCCGAATGGTGGGATTGGGTACCACCTCATCGTACACCGCCCAGGCAAGCTGGTGGCTGGCCAGCCGATCGGTCACCCGCTTCAGCGCACCGGCTGCCACCAGTGCACGGTCAGTAACAATCAGGGCTTTGCGCATTCCACGACGCTCTACCTCTTCCGGCAGATGACGTAACGCGCCGGCACCAAACCAGGCCGTTTCATTCAGAATCATACGTTGAGTCATAAAAACATCCTCTGTTTGTGAATGCGCTCTAACTTCCGCCATTCCCTATCAGGGTTCTGCGCAGAACCTCTCAGTTTCGGATAAAGATATTTGATAAAAATCAATAAATTAGTCCGGAGTGGCGCGATGCCTTTGCCAGATGCCGCGCCAGGCGCTGAACGAGACGGGCTGATACGCCGGGTTTCGCAGGGGATTTCTCCCCGTCTGTCGGTTATGTGCAACACTTGTTTACTTCCCCTTCGCACGCCCATGAGGAATGAAGAGATGACCCGATTTGTACTGAATAACAAGGACGACCTCGTCGACAGCGCGTTAGATGGCATGATTTACGCCAGCCCGTGGCGCAATCTGGTGCGGCTACAGGTCGCGCCGCGAATCCGCATTGTCATGCGCAGGGACTGGCAGAAACAGCAGGTGGCGCTGATCTCCGGCGGGGGAGCCGGACATGAACCGGCGCATGTCGGATTTATCGGTAAAGGGATGCTGACGGCCGCCGTTTGTGGCGATCTCTTTGCTTCACCCAGCGTAGACGCGGTGTATCACGCCATCGTCAATCTTACCGGGGAAGCCGGATGCCTGCTCATTGTAAAAAATTACACCGGCGATCGGCTTAACTTTGGCCTGGCGGCAGAGAAGGCGCGTAAGGCGGGATACCGCGTCAACATGGTGATTGTCGGTGATGATGTGGCCCTGCCGGAGAATCCTCAGCCGCGCGGGTTGGCCGGTACCCTGCTGGTACACAAGGTGGCGGGCTTCGTCGCCGAACGGGGTGACGACCTGGCGGCGGTCACCGCGGCCGCGCAGGCGGCCAGCCAGGCCATCGCGTCGATGGGCGTGGCGCTCTCCGGCTGCCATCTGCCGGATGAGCCGGTCAGCCAGCGGGTGCCGGAAGGCAGTGTCGAAATGGGACTGGGCATTCACGGGGAACCGGGCGTTGAGGTGATGCAGAGCCAGAACAGTCAGCAGATTGTTCAGCAGCTGCTGGAGAAGGTAATGCCGGAGAATGAGGAACCCTGCGCGCTGCTGGTGAATAATCTGGGCGGCATGTCCGCGCTGGAGATGAGTCTGGTGACGCGGGATCTGATTGCGTCGCCGCTCAGCCGGAGCAGTAACTATCTGATGGGGCCTGCGCCGCTGATGACCGCACTGGACATGAAAGGGTTTTCCGTGACCTGCATGAGGCTGACTCCCCTCTTCGAAGAGGCCCTCTGCGCGCCGGTTGAGGTCACCGGCTGGGTAACCCCAGTGAGAATCGCCCCACTGGAACCGGTAAGTGCCGCCACTCCGGCTTCAGCCCACCCGGTCCAGCCCTCTGCAAACTCCCAGGTTGCCGCCTACGTGAACACTATCTGTGAAACCCTGATGGCCTGCGAAAGTGAGCTGAACCGGCTGGATGCGCAGGTCGGGGACGGTGATACCGGTTCGACCTTTGCCGCGGGCGCGCGTCAGATCCAGCGCGAATGTGCCGATAATCAGCTGCCACTGAATGCTTTACCCGAGCTGCTCGCGGTCACGGGAGAGCGGCTGGCGACGGTGATGGGCGGCTCCAGCGGCGTGCTGATGGCGATCTTTTTTACCGCTGCCGCCCAGCAACTGGCGGAGGGCGATACCCTGCCTGTCGCCCTGCAGCAGGGGCTGGAGAAGATGAAGGAGTATGGCGGGGCAAAGCCGGGCGACCGGACACTGATCGATGCACTGCAACCGGCCATAGAGGCGCTGGTGGCGGGCCAGTCACTGGAGGCGGCAGCAGAAGCGGCGCAGCAGGGCAGTGAGGCGACGGCCACCATGGGAACTGCAAAAGCGGGTCGCTCCTCCTATCTGAACAGCACAAACCTCAATGGCGTGCCCGATCCGGGGGCCGTCGCGGTCGCGCGCGTCTTTGCGGCCCTGAACAAGGCGAAGTGAAAATGCTGACGCTGCTGTGCGGCCTCTGTCGCGCAGCCGTCAGAATAAGCAGGCAATGAAACAATGTAGCGGGACAATTTTCTCAGGTGCTATCTGATAAGGAGTGACGGTTGAAAAAATTACTCTGCGCGGCGGCGCTGGCCGTTCTGCCCATGACCACGCTGGCGGCATCCGTGTTTACGTTGCAATCCCGGGACTTCAGCGACAATGCGCTGCTGGACAAAAAGTTTGCCGGTGCCAATAAAAGTAATCCTTCCTGTACCGGTGAGAATGTCTCTCCTGAACTCAACTGGTCGGCTATTCCGGCGGGCACCCGCAGTCTGGCGCTGCTGATGACCGATCCGGTGGGGGCCAGGGGGCTTGGCGTCACCCACATGGTGGCTTACAACATTGCCCCCACGCGTTCATCGTTTGCTCAGGGCGCTCTGACGGAGGGGAAAGGGTATACCGGCGGAAAGAATACGCCGGGGACTACACACTATTATGGCCCCTGTCCGCCAGCGGGTAGCGGTCTGCACCACTATAACTTTGTGCTGATCGCCACCGATTTACCGCCGGGCCAGTTAAAAGCGGGTTTAACCCAGGCGGAACTGATTGCACAGCTGAAGGGGCATGCGCTGGGCGCGGCCAGTACGGTCGGCCGGTTCAGTAATGAATAAAGGAAGGGAGAGGCACAGAGGCGGTATCGGATAGCTTCTGTGCCCCTTTTGTCAGTCGCCGCTGAACATCTCCCGGATACGCGTTGCAATGTGCTGAGTATGGGTCTCCAGCGCGAAATGCCCGCTATCCAGCATCTCAACCACCGCCTGCGGATTGTCACGCTGCCAGGCTGCTGCCCCCGGCGGGATAAAGAAGGGATCGTGTTTCCCCCAGATCACCAGCGTCGGCAGCTGCTTTTGACGGAAAAAGGCCTGAAATTCCGGGTAGCGCTGCAAATTACTGGCGTAATCGAGAAACAGCGCCTGCTGAATCGCTTTATTACCGGGTCGCTCCATCAGCAGGGTGTCCAGCGTATACGTCTCCGGCGCAATTAACTGCGGATCGCTGACGCCATGCGTGTATTGCCACTTGATCGCTTCCGGCGTCAGGACGGTGTCGCGCACCACCTGACCCTTAGCTTCGCTGGGGTCGTCCCAGTAAGCACGCACCGGCGCCCAGGCTTCTCCCAGTCCCTCCAGATAGGCATTGCCGTTTTGCGATATCAGTCCGCTGACACGCTCAGGCCGGGCGAGGGCCAGACGCAGACCGGCAGGGGCACCATAGTCGAAAACATACAGGGCATAACGTTTCAGACCCAGCGCATCCACGAAAGCGGTCAGCGTCTGACCGAGTGCGTCGAAAGTCCAGCTGTAGTGACGCTCAGCGGGAACGTCAGTAAAGCCAAAGCCGGGCAGATCGGGCGCGATAAGGTGAAACCTGTCAGCCAGCAGAGGAATAAGGTGACGAAACTGATGTGACGAGGTGGGAAAGCCATGCAGCAGTAACAGTACCGGGTGGGAAGGATCGCCCGCTTCCCGATAGAAGATATTGACCCCATCGGCCTGCAGATAGCGATGTTGAATAGCGTGGTCGGTCATAGCTGACACTCCTGTAACTGGTAAATTCGTTTATTAGGGGTTACTGATGCTGATTATGCTGCCTTTTGGTAACCTGTCAATGATGATTTAAGTGGTTACACGGTCTGTTTGTAACTGTATAATGCGTTTTTTATCGGTGACACTGGTGTCAGGCGAGACTCCCAGGAGAGGCATTAACATGGCAGAAACACAATCATCCACCGCGCAGGGGCCGTGGTTTCTGGCCGATCATCCGGCGCTGGACTTCATTAATACCGTCGCCATCGTGGACGGTCAGCCGCACGATTTCTGGCAAACCGATGAGGATGTTGACGCATGGCTTCAGCAGGCCGGACTGGCTACAGACGGCCCGGCAGCGCACTCTGAAGCTGGCACGCTGTTGCAGGCTGCCCGTCAGCTGCGGGACAACATTCGCGACATGGTGCAGCAACAGAAGGCGGGTGAAGCGATAGATGTGCGGGTGCTGAATGCCTGGCTGGGCGAGGCGATCAGCCATATGCAGCTCGTCACAGAGCAGGGGACGTTGCAGATCCGCCGGATTTATCCTGCTCAGAGCGCAATGCAGCGACTGGGGCGGGTTGCAGAACAGGCTGCCAGCCTGCTGGCCCAGGCGGATTTCAGCCGGGTACGCGCTTGTGAACATCCCGCCTGTAACCTGTGGTTTTACGATCGTACCAAAGCGCATCGCCGTCGCTGGTGCAGCATGGCGCTGTGCGGTAATCGGGCGAAAGTGGCGCGTTTCCGGCAGGGCGTGAAGTCAAAGGGATGACGACTCCGGGCGCTAAGGTGATGCCGGAAAAAGAGGAAGAGGCGACAGATAAAAAAACACCCTGCAGAGCAGGGTGTTTTCAGGCTTAATGCGCGGCGGGCGCTGAAGGTTTTGAGCGCTTGCGCAGCTTATCAATCAGGCGATGCGCTTCCGCTTTGGTCGCCACCGCTGGCGATGAACCGGTCAGCGGCTGCCGGGCGGTTTCACGGACGGTCAGAATAGTCAGCAGACCGATGATGCCCGCACCCATCATGTAGTAGGCCGGCATCATGGTGTTTTTACTGGTATCGACCAGCCACGCCGTAATCAGCGGGGTGGTTCCGCCAAACAGGGAGACCGACAGGTTAAAGCCAATGGCCAGCGCACTGTAACGGATATCGGTCGTAAACAGCGCAGGCAGCGTTGAAGGCATGGTGCCGCTGAAGCAGGTGTGCAGCACGCCCAGAATCAGCAGGCCGCCGAATACTGCCCACATGTTACCGGAACCGATCAGCATAAAGCTCGGAATCGCGAGCAGGATCAGACCCACCGCACCAAAGCCAATCACCGGCCGACGCCCGATGCGGTCCGTCCAGCGGCCCCACAGCAGCGTCAGCGGCATCATCACAAACATTGCCACCATCACCAGCAGCAGGCCACTCAGTTCAGGCAGACCCAGTACGCCGGTCAGATAACTTGGCATATAGGAGGTCAGCATGTAGTTAGAGACGTTAAACAGCAGCACCAGACCGATACATTTCAGCATCGGCGCACGGTATTTGCTCAGCATCTGCATCAGGGTCAGGCGCGGTTTGCTCTGCTCCAGCGCCTCCTGTTTTTCCATGTGCTGCTGGAAGGCCGGAGTCTCTTCCAGCTTCAGTCGCACATAGAGACCAAACAGACCCAGCGGCGCGGCGATAAAGAAGGGCACGCGCCAGCCCCAGGACATCATCGCCTCGTTTGACATCAGGGTGGTCATCACCGTCACCAGGCTGGCACCCAGCAGGTAACCACCAATGGTGCCGAACTCCAGGAAGCTGCCCATGAAGCCTCGGCGTTTATCGGTAGAGTACTCCGCAATAAAGGTCGCTGCGCCGCCATATTCCCCGCCGGTCGAAAAGCCCTGGATCAGACGCGCCACCAGCAGCAGGATCGGTGCCATGATGCCAATAGAGGAATAGGCCGGAATCAGGCCGATACAGAATGTGCCAATCGACATCATGATCATCGTCATCGCCAGCACTTTCTGTCGGCCGATACGGTCACCCAGTGGGCCAAACACCAGGCCGCCAATCGGACGGACCAGGAAGGCCGCTGCGAACGTACCGAAGGTGGCGATAAGCTGCACGGCGTTGTTGGCGTCCGGGAAGAAGACCTTGCCGATGATAACGGCGAGGTAGCTGTAAACGCCGAAGTCGAACCATTCCATCGCATTACCTAACGCGGCTGCGCCAACGGCACGCTTCAGCATGTCGTTATCGATCACGGTAATGTCATCAACAGTCAGCTCTTTTTGCTTCCTGTTCCAGAAATGTTTCTTTGCGTGGTCAGACGATCTGTTTCTGGTGTCCATAAACTCCTCAACTGCTGAATGAAGGAGTCTTATAGCTTTCGCAGCCGAAAATAAGGGTCAGAAGAAACCGTGGAAATGAAAGCTATAAGAAGCCGAATAAGTTTTAAGTGAAGCGGCAATTAACCGCAGGGGCAAACCTTAGACCACAATTGTAAGGTATTGCAAGTTTTCAGCGGAAATAACTACTTTTACTGACAAAGTCAGCATAGTAATCTTATTCATCTCTGCTTACGGCCATAAACATTTCGTAACATCCGGCGCAGGATGATTCCGGCCAGCAGGCGTCGCCAGGCCTGACGCGCGCCAGAATGTCTCATCCGGCAACCAGCGTAATCTGCGGATCTTTTAACTGCGGTGCAGCGCGATATTTCCGTTCGCCGCATATCCATAGCAGGATTAGTTGGTAGTTAACGCATAAATGCAGTGGCAGTGTACTGCTATTCCAGACCAACAGAGTGTTAAACATGGGCGCGTTAACATCAGCAGAATTACCGATTATTGATTTCGCACTGTTATCGGGAGATCAACAGCAGCAGCAACAGTCACGTGAGAAACTCAGCCAGGCGGCGCGTGAGGTGGGTTTCTTCTATCTGATCAACCACGGGATTGACCGCGCGTTATCCGATGAGGTTCAGCAGGTCGCACGCCAGTTTTTTGCCCTGCCACAGGCGGACAAAAGCGCCGTCAGGATGGCCAATTCGCCTCATTTTCGCGGTTATAACCTGGCTGGCGTGGAGATAACCCGCAGCCAGCCCGATTTTCGCGAGCAGTTTGATATTGGTGCTGAACGCGAAGCGCTGCCCGTGACCGCCGACTCGCCCACCTGGCAACGGATGCAGGGCCCCAATCAGTGGCCTGAAGCCCTGCCGGAACTGCAGACCGTCGTCACCCGCTGGCAGCAGCAGATGACCGCCGTTGCGCTGGAGCTGCTGCGCGCTTTTGCCGAAGCGCTCCATCTGCCGCGCAACGCCTTTGACAATCTCTATGGCGACTATCCCAACGAACATATCAAGCTTATCCGCTACCCCGGCCGTAGCGAGGGCGAATCCCGCCAGGGCGTCGGCGCGCACAAAGATTCCGGCTTCCTGACGATGCTGCTGCAGGACGATCAGCCGGGTCTTCAGGTGGAAGTGACGCCGGACAACTGGATTGACGCCTTACCGAAACCGGGCGCGTTTGTGGTGAACATTGGCGAGCTGCTGGAGCTGGCGACCAATGGCTATCTGCGCGCAACCGTTCATCGGGTGGTATCGCCCCTGCAAAGCCGCGAGCGCCTCTCCATCGCCTTTTTCCTCGGTGCGCAGCTCGATGCCGTTGTGCCGATCTACCCGCTGCCCCCACAGCTGGCCGGGTTGGCTCAGGGACCGGCCAGCGATCCGCTCAACCCGCTGCTGCGTGAAGTCGGCTGGAATTACCTCAAAGGCCGGCTGCGTTCGCATCCGGAAGTTGCAGAGCGTTTTTATCCTGAACACACCTCCCACTAAAACCATAAGAGATAAATGATGATGATTAAAAAGCGCGTTCTGGCTCTGGCCGGTCTTTCACTGCTGATTGCTCAAAGTCTGCAGGCTGCGCCGCTGCGTGTGGCTGCGGATCCGGTGCCACATGCCGAAATTCTGGAGTACGTTAAAACGCTGGATCCCAAACTCGACATCAGGATCGTGGAGCTGAGCGGTGGGGTAAACGCCAATGAACTGCTCGCCTCCGGGGATGTGGATGCGAACTACTTCCAGCATCTGCCCTACCTGAAAGATCAGGAAAAGGCGCTGGGTAAGACCTTTGCCGTCGTCGCCAGTGTGCACATTGAGCCACTGGGGATCTACTCGCGCAAAGTGAAGTCGCTGGCGGCGTTGCCAGAGGGTGCCAGCATTGCGGTACCCAACAACACCACCAATCTGAGCCGTGCGCTGTGGCTGCTGCAGGATAAAGGGGTCATTAAACTCCGGGCGCAGGGTGAAGCGGGATCCACGCTGGTGACGCCGAAGGACATCAGCGAAAACCCGAAGAAAATCAAAATCATCGAGATTGAATCGCCTCAGTTGCCACGCTCGCTGGATGATGTTGATGCCGCGATCATCAACGGCAACTATGCGCTGGAGGCGGGGCTGAATCCGGCCAAAGATGCGCTGGGTCTGGAGTCCGCTGCGCATAACCCGTATGCCAACCTGCTGGTCACCACCCCGGCACTGGAAAAAGATCCCCGCGTCGTGCAGCTGGCAAAGGATCTGCGTTCGCCGCAGGTGGCCGCGTTTATCCGGAAAAACTACCAGGGCTCCGTGATTCCGGTCGCGGATAATCAGCATGATTAATATCCGTCACCTCAGCAAACACTATGCTGGCGCACCCGCGCCAGCGTTAGACGATATCTCTCTCACCATCAGTGAAGGGTCGATCTTCGGCATACTGGGGCGAAGCGGGGCGGGTAAAAGCACGCTGCTGCGCTGCCTGAACCGGCTGGAGAGTCCCTCCAGCGGTCTGATTGAGATCGATGGTGAAGATATCTCCCGGCTGAGTCTGGCGCAGCTCCGGCAGCAACGGCAGCAGATGGGGATGATCTTTCAGCACTTTAATCTGCTTCATTCCCGCAACGTGCGGGACAATATTGACCTGGCGCTGGAGATTGCCGGGATACCCAGGGCCGAACGCCACGCCCGCGTGACTTCGCTGCTGGATCTGGTGGGACTGACAGCCTTTGCAACGGCCTGGCCCTCACAGCTCTCCGGGGGACAGAAACAGCGTGTCGGGATCGCCCGCGCGCTGGCGGCCCGTCCCCGCTATCTGCTGTGCGATGAGGCGACCAGTGCACTGGACCCGGAAACCACCCTCTCCATTCTTGATCTGCTGGCAGATATTCAGCAGCAGCTGAATATCACCATCGTCCTGATCACGCATGAGATGGCGGTCGTGAAGCGTATCTGTGACGGTGCCGCGCTGCTGGAGAAGGGGCAGCTGGTGGAAAGCGGCACTCTCAGCCAGATCATGGGACGCGAAGAGGGCCGTCTCCGCACGATGCTGCTGAAGGATGGCGAGGCGGACAGGGCGTTTATCGAAAAATATCAGCGGGAGGCTCTTACCCGATGCGTAGCATGACCCGCGATCGTTTTCAGGAACTGCTGCTGAATGCCACGGGCGAAACGCTCTATATGGTGCTGCTGGCAGCGCTTTTTACCGTCGCTATCGGATTGCCGGTGGGTGTCCTGCTGTTTCTGACCCGTCCACAGGGTATTCTGCCCAATCGCGCCATCTCTCTCCTGCTGAATACGCTGGTGAATACCGGACGCGCGCTGCCGTTTGTCGTGCTCCTGATCGCGCTTATCCCCTTTACCCGCCTGCTGGTTGGTACCACGCTGGGCAGTACGGCTGCGATTGTACCGATTACCCTGGGGGCGTTTCCCTTCTTTGCGCGCATCGTGGAGAACGCGCTGGATGAAGTCGATCGCGGCCGCATTGAGGCGGTGGTGTCGATGGGGGGCAATCTGTGGCATATCGTCAGCCGCGTGCTGCTGCCGGAGGCGTTGCCTGCGCTGGTGGCAGGGATTACCCTGACGATAGTGATGCTGATTGGCTTCTCGGCGATGGCCGGCGTGGTCGGCGGCGGCGGACTGGGGGATCTGGCGATTCGCTACGGCTATCAGCGCTTCGATAATCAGATTATGGCAGCGACCATTGTCGTGCTGCTGGCGCTGGTGATGCTGATTCAGAAACTGGGCGACTGGCTGGTGCGCTCGCTGGCTTATCGTCGTTAACGGCTGGCCGCAGGGCGATGACCGGGTTTAACCCTGAATGCGGTCAGCAGAATCTCTGCATACGTTACCGCTTGCTAACCTACTAACCGTAACCTACCTTTAGTAACTTAATAGCTAATCAGGTAAGGTGACGACGATGCATGCACTCATAGTAACTGCCCATCCCAATCATGATGCTCACACCCATCGCATTGCGGACCAGCTTGCGCAGGGCGTTATGGCCTCAGGCCACCATACGGTTGAACAGGCCGATCTCGCCGCTGAGGGGTTCGACCCGCGTTTTACGCTCAGCGATCATCAACGTTTTAACGGTGAGGCTGCAACTCCGCCGGATGTGCTGGCCGAGCAGCAGCGGCTGGATCGCGCTGATGCACTGGTGCTGGTCTACCCGATTTACTGGTGGTCATTTCCGGCACAGCTCAAGGGCTGGATCGACCGGGTCTTTATTGCAGGCTGGGCCTTTGACGAGCAGGATGATCGGATAGTGAAGCGCCTCGGGCATCTTCCCGTGCATCTGATCGCGCTGGGTGCAGCCGATACGCGAACTTTTATGCGCCGCGGCTATTTCGGCAGCATGCGGAATCTGATCGATCACGGCATCTTTGATTATTGTGGCGCGCCGGTGGTTACCAGCGAGCTGCTACTGACCAGCGACGAGGGGTTTCCTGAGTCACACTATCAGCGGGCGCAGCAATGGGGGCAACGGATTTTTGCCCGTGAGGAAAGCGCATGACCGCGAAAAAGTCTTCCCCTAAACGTCTGTCACGCGAGGCGCGTCGCCGACAGCTGTCAGAAGTCGCCTGGCAGATCATGCAGGCCGAAGGCAGCGAGGCGCTGACGCTGGCCCGGGTGGGTGAGGCAGCGGGCGTCAGTAAGCCCGTCGTTTACGATCACTTCACGACCCGTCATGGTCTGCTGGCGGCATTGTATGACGATTTCGACCGCCGCCAGACCGATCGGATGGAAGCAGCCATGGAGGCTGCGCCGATGCAGATGCAGCAAAAAGCGGCCGTGCTCGCAGCCTGTTACGTGGATTGTGTGATGACGGAAGGACGTGAAATTCCTGAACTGCTTTCCGCGCTCAGCACCACGCCTGAACTCGCTGCGGTAAAACGTCACTATCAGCTCGACTTTATCGCCCGCTGTCAGCGCTGGTTTGCTCCGTTTACGGGCAGCAGCGGGATGGACGAAGCAGGCATGTGGGGCTTGCTGGGGGGCGCGGATGCTATCGCAGGCGCGGTGGCACGGGGCGATATCGATAAACAGGCAGGCGAGCAGGCGATAACCGCGCTTGTCGTGACGCTGGTGGCAGGCAGCCGTACACCGGCAGAGGAAACGTAAAAAAAGGCGGCCCGCAGGCCGCCGAATCCTTCAACCACAACAGATGTTGTGTAAGCAGTGGCAACGTACAATGATGATCGTTTAGCCTTTCACCCCGCCCGCGGTTAAGCCGCTGACCAGCCAGCGCTGGGCCAGCAGGAAGACCAGGGTAATCGGAATCGCAGAGAGCACCGCGGCGGCGGCAAAGTCGCCCCACAGATAGTTCTGCGGATTGAGATACTGCTGCATCCCGACCGCAAGGGTGTAGCTGTTAACATCGCGCAGCAGCAGCGAGGCGACCGGCACCTCTGTCACCGCCGCGATAAAGGCAAGAATAAACACCACCGCCAGAATCGGCACCGACAGCGGCAGCAGCACCAGCCGGAACGCCTGCCACGGGGTGGCACCATCCAGCGCCGCCGCCTCTTCCAGCGAACCGTCGATGGTTTCGAAATAGCCTTTTATCGTCCAGACATGCAGCGCAATGCCGCCAAGATAGGCGAAGATCACGCCGCCATGGGTATTCAGCCCGATGAACGGGAGATACTGGCCGAGACGATCAAACAGCGCATAGAGCGCCACCAGCGACAGCACCGCCGGGAACATCTGGAAAATCAGCATCCCCTTCAGCAGGCTGGCACGGCCGGTAAAGCGCATGCGGGCAAACGCATAAGCGCAGGTGGTGGAGAGCGCCACGATGCCCAGCGCACTGATGGCCGCGATCTTAACCGAGTTCCATAACCAGAGCAGCACCGGGAAGGGCGGCGGTGTGACCCGTCCATCCGCATGTTCCACACTGAAACCCAGCGCCAGACGCCAGTGCTCCCATGAGATCTGCTCCGGGATGAGGCTGCCGGTGGCGAAATTACCGGCGCGCAGCGAAATCGCCACCACCATCAGCAGCGGAAACAGAATCGCCGCGATAAATAACAGCAGCAGCAGATGCGTGGTCAGCAGACGCAGCCGTTGCGATTTGGGTTGTACCATAGCCATAACAGCTCCTTAAACCTGGTCCCTCAGGCGATTTGATTTGTCAGTCTGAACCCGGATCGTGCTTATCATCCTCACGGTTCGGGTCTGCGCCTGTCGGGCCAGACGCTTAGTCGAATTTCATCCGCGAGGCTTTCAGGTTGATCACCGCCAGCGCACCCACCAGCAGGAAGATCAGGGTGGCAATCGCCGCCGCCAGACCAAAGTCCTGCCCGCCGCCGCCTTCAAAGGCGATACGCCAGGTGTAGTTCACCAGCAGATCCGTATACCCGGCTGGCGTGGTGGTACCGAGACGATCGGGCCCGCCGTTGGTCAGTAACTGCACCAGCACAAAGTTATTAAAGTTGAAGGCAAAGCTGGCAATCATCAGCGGCATCAGCGGTTTCAGCAGCAGCGGCAGGGTAATCAGGAAAAAGTTCTGCAATGGGCCTGCGCCATCCATCGCCGAGGCTTCATAGAGATCGTCCGGAATCGCCTTCAGCAGCCCCATGCAGAGGATCATCATGTAGGGGTAGCCCAGCCAGGTATTCACAATGATCAGCATGGTACGCGCCAGCGTCGGATCGCTGAACCAGGCGGGTTTCACACCAAACAGCGCGCTGAGCATCACGTTGATCTCACCGAAGCTCTGGTTAAACAGCCCTTTGAAAATCAGAATCGAGATAAACGCGGGCACGGCATAGGGCAGGATCAGCATCACCCGGTAAACGGCTTTGCCGCGCAGCGCCTCCCACTGCACCAGACAGGCGAGCACCATGCCGACGGCGACGGTGAGCACCACGGTGATTAGCGAGAAGAAAAGCGTCCAGCCAAAAATCGCCAGGAACGGTTTCTGAATCCCTTCGTCGGTAAAGACCCGCGCGAAGTTTTTCCAGCCGGTATTCACGGTGAAGCCGGGGCTCAGCGTTTCGTTGTCCCATTTGTTCGCGGCGTTGACGGCCTGATAAAAACCGGTCTGCGGATTGGCGCGATAGTGCCCGCCACTCTGCTGATTGATCAGCTCATCCGGCGCGCCCACCCGGTAGAGCGGCTGAGTTCCGGAGAACTGGCGCAGCGAACTCATCCGCAGCTGACGGCCATCCGGCAGTTCAGCACGGATCTGGCTCAGCGCCTGGCGATTGGATGTGATGACCCTCAGGGTCGCCCGCTCACCCGCTGGTGGCGTCGCGGGGGCCATTTTCAGCGTCTGTTCAGCGCCAAACTGAAACGGCGGCGAGACAAAGTCTGCTTTGCCATCGTTCAGCACCAGTTGCCAGCGGTCGCCTGCCGGGAAGAGTGAGAAACTGACGGCGTCCCCCGACTGGAAGGTGCGGCTCAGCAGTACCTGTTGCGCGCGCTCAAAGGTCAGCTGATTGGTGCTGCTGTAGTTGGTGAACGCAATGGCCACGGTGCAGGCGAGGGGGAACAGGACAAACAGCGCCATCCCGGCCACGCCGGGATAGACATAACGCCACGCATAGGCGCGACGGTTGGCGTAAATCCACAGCCCGGTGGCACTGAGGATCAGCGTCAGCAGCGCAAACAGATATTCGCCCTGCGCGTACATCAGCACCAGCAGATAGCCGACCAGCAGACAGCCCATTCCGATGAGAACGCCCTTTAACAGCAGACTGTGCGTTTTCGGTTTTCCTGACATGATGCGGTTTTCCTTAACGGTCACTCAGGCCGGGTTGCCCCGGCGGCAGGGAAAAATTATTTCTTCAGACGGGCCTGGGCATCTTTCAGTGCGGCGTCAACGCTCTGACGACCTCCCAGGGCATTCAGCGTGGCGGTGCGCATCGCGTACCAGAATGCGGCCATCTGCGGGATATTCGGCATGATGTCACCCTGACGGGCGTTGGTCATGGTGGCGGCGATACGGGAATCTTTCTCCAGCGTCTGCTGGAATGATTTCAGCGCCACCGCGCCCAGCGGCTTATCTTTATTGACCGCATCCAGACCGGCGTCGGTCAGCAGGTAGTTCTCCAGGAACTCCTTCGCAAGCTCTTTATTCGGACTGGCGGCGTTGATCCCGGCACTCAGCACACCAACAAACGCCTTAGAGGGTTTACCGTTCAGCGTTGGCAGCGTGGTCACGCCATAGTCGATCCCGCTCTTGTCGATGTTGCTCCATGCCCAGGGGCCGTTGATCGTCATCGCGGTTTCCCCTTTGTTAAAGGCCGCCTCGGCAATCGAATAATCGGTGTCCGCATTCAGGGTTTTAGCTTTGACCTGATCGACCAGGAACTGCATCCCGGCTTTCGCGCCCGCGTTATCCACGCCGACATCTTTCACGTCATAGCGCCCGTCGGTCAGCTTAAAGGCGTAGGCTCCGCCAGCGGCCAGCAGTGGCCAGGTGAAGTAGGGTTCCTGCAGGTTGAACATAATGGCGCTTTTGCCCTTAGCGCGCAGTTGCTTATCGAGACCGGCCATCTCTTCCCAGGTTTTGGGCGGATTGGGCAGCAGCTTTTTGTTGTAGATCAGCGAGAGTGACTCGACCGAGATCGGGTAGCCAATCAGCTTGCCGTCAAAGCGAACCGCATCCCAGGTGAAGGGGAAAATCTTCTGCTGGAAGCTGGCATCCGGGCTGATTTCCGCCAGCAGGCCCGACTGCGCATAGCCGCCAAACCGGTCGTGCGCCCAGAAGATAATGTCCGGACCATCGCCCGTCGCCGCCACCTGGGGATACTTCTCTTCCATTTTGTCAGGATGTTCAACGGTGACTTTGATGCCGGTCTCCTGCTCGAATTTCTTACCCACTTCAGCAAGACCGTTATAGCCCTTGTCACCGTTGATCCAGATGACCAGTTTACCTTCCTCAATCTTTGCCATCGCGCTGGCCGAAAAGAGCACGGCAGAGAGGGCCGAGAGGGCCAGAATTCTTGCTCCGGTTTTCATCGTCATAAATTCATCCTGTTAGCGGAAGTGGTGAAGACTCTGTCGGCATCATTGTGCGTATCCACACCGGCATCTCATCCTCCTCTGCTCTACGCCCCGCCGCCCATCACTGTGATCGCGCTGGCAAAAAGCGTCCGGAGCGGGAGATGGCGCGGCAAAAAATCGTGCAGGTCTGCGTGAACGATCACAAAAAACCGCGGCGGCGCGCTGGTTGCCTCGTCTGCCACGGTTTCTCCTCCTCCCGTCTCCTCCCCCAGTGGATTGCGCTGCGGTGGAGGATGTGACCGCCGGTTTCCTCTCGCATAGTGAGCCCCGGAACCCGTCTGCCGCTGAGCAGACACGAATGTGCAGCTAAGAGGGAAGGGATCATGGCGAGCGTTGTGCTACGCAATGTCACAAAAGCCTGGGGCGAAACGGTGGTGTCGAAAGAGATCGATCTCACCATTCGTGAAGGGGAATTTGTTGTTTTCGTCGGCCCGTCGGGCTGTGGCAAATCGACGCTGCTGCGCATGATTGCCGGACTGGAAACCATCACCAGCGGCGAGCTGCTGATTGGCGACCGGCGCATGAATGAGGTGCCGCCTGCCGAGCGCGGCATCGGCATGGTGTTTCAGTCTTATGCGCTCTATCCGCACCTGTCCGTAGCGGAAAACATGTCTTTTGGCCTGAAACTGGCCGGGGTAAAAAAGGCCGAAATCCATCAGCGGGTCAATCAGGTGGCCGAAATTCTGCAGCTGGCGCACCTGCTCGATCGCCGGCCAAAAGCCCTCTCAGGGGGGCAGCGTCAGCGCGTCGCCATCGGCCGCACGCTGGTGGCGGAACCGCGCGTCTTCCTGCTGGATGAACCGCTGTCCAACCTCGACGCAGCCCTGCGCGTTCAGATGCGCATTGAGATCTCTCGTCTGCATAAGCGCCTGAAGCGCACCATGATTTACGTGACCCACGATCAGATCGAAGCGATGACGCTGGCTGACAAAATTGTGGTGCTCGATGCCGGGCGCATCGCGCAGGTCGGCAAGCCGCTGGAGCTCTATCACTATCCCGCCAACCGCTTTGTCGCCGGATTTATCGGCTCACCCAAAATGAATTTCCTGCCGGTCAAAGTGACCGCCACCGCCCTCGATCAGGTTCAGGTCCGTCTGCCGAATCAGCAGCTGGTCTGGCTGCCGGTTGACAGCGCCGGCGTACTGGTCGGCAGCAATATGTCACTGGGCATTCGCCCGGAACATCTGCTCTCCAGCGATATCGCCGACGTCACCCTTGAAGGGGAAGTGCAGGTGGTGGAACAGCTGGGGCATGAAACACAGATCCACATCGAGATTCCCGCAATCCGTCAGAACCTGGTCTACCGCCAGGAGGACGTCGTGCTGGTAAAAGAGGGCGCGATCCTGGCGATTGGCCTGCCGCCCGAGCGTTGTCACCTGTTCCGCGAGGACGGGAGCGCGTGCCGCAGGCTGTACCAGGAGCCGGGTGTGTAGCCCTGCCAAAACAATAAAAGCCATGACCTCAGGAGATAGAAAATGTTAACTCTGCGCAAACTTCCCCTTGCCGTTGCCGTCGCGGTGGGCACGCTCTCCGCCCCGACGATGGCGGTCGATTTCACCGGCTATGCCCGTTCCGGCATCGGCTGGACCGGCAGCGGTGGCGAACAGCAATGTTTCCAGGCCACCGGTGCTCAAAGTAAATACCGTCTGGGCAACGAATGTGAAACCTACGCCGAACTGAAATTAGGTCAGGAAGTGTGGAAAGAGGGCGACAAAAGCTTCTATTTCGACACCAACGTGGCTTACTCCGTAGCCCAGCAGAACGACTGGGAAGCCACCTCACCGGCATTCCGTGAAGCCAATGTGAAAGGAAAAAACCTGATCGATGCGCTGCCAGGATCGACCCTCTGGGCCGGTAAGCGTTTCTATCAGCGTCATGACGTTCATATGATCGACTTCTACTACTGGGATATCTCCGGACCGGGTGCCGGTCTGGAAGATGTCGATCTCGGCTTCGGTAAACTCTCCTTCGCGGCAACCCGCTCCTCGGAAGCGGGCGGTTCTTACACCTTCTCCAGCGATCGTATCCGTGACTTCGCCACCAGCACCGCGAATGACGTGTTTGATGTGCGTCTGGCGGGTCTGGAAACCAACCCGGATGGCGTGCTGGAGCTGGGGGTCGATTACGGTCGTGCCAATGCCCGTGACGACTATCGTCTGGAAGATGGCGCCTCAAAAGATGGCTGGATGTTCACCGCCGAGCATACCCAGAGCATGCTTAAGGGCTACAACAAATTTGTACTGCAGTACGCCACCGACGCGATGACCTCGCAGGGCAAAGGGGTGCCGCAGGGCACCAGTCTCAATAACAACGGTGACATGTACCGTATCCTCGACCACGGGGCGATCTCGCTGGCAGAGCGCTGGGACCTGATGTACGTCGCCATGTATCAGAACATCGATCTGGATAACGACCGCGGCACCGAGTGGTACACCGTCGGCGTGCGTCCGATGTACAAATGGACGCCGATCATGAGTACGTTGCTGGAACTGGGCTATGACAATGTGAAGTCACAGCAGGCCAGCGAGCGCAACGGCCAGTACAAAGTGACGCTGGCACAGCAGTGGCAGGCGGGTGACAGCATCTGGTCACGTCCGGCGCTGCGTCTGTTCGCTACCTATGCCAAATGGGATGAGAAGTGGGGCTACAACAAAGACAGCGCCGGCGATCTCACCACCTTCGCCTCGGCTGACTCTACCGGCAACGGCATCCTGACCAACAGCCGCGGTAATAACGATGAATTTACCTTCGGCGCGCAGATGGAAATCTGGTGGTAAACCCGCACCGTTTCTGACGGGCGTGCCTGCACGCCTGATGAATCTCTCTGGTCGCGGTGTGCCATTGCCTGGTGCATGCCGCGACCTGTAATAAGGTACGCATAATGAAAATGAAAAAGACGCTGACCGCACTCTGCCTGAGTGCAGCATTACTGGCCGGACAGAGCCTGCCCGCCCTGGCGGACGTCAACCTGGTGCCGCAGGATCTCACCTCCGCCCCGGTTGTCCCTGCTGAAACCCTGCAACACCTGAGCTGGCAGCCGCTGGCCGCCTCACAGACCCAGACGACAAAACTCGCCAGCAGCGGGCAGACGCTCAACGCGCCGCACATTGCCGGACCGGTGGCGGCCTACAGCCTGCCAGCGAATATCGGCGAACTGACGCTGACGCTGAGCAGTGAAGTGGCCAACGGGCAGGTTTTTGCGCCTAACGTGCTGGTACTGGATGAAACTCTGCGGCCCGCCGCCTGGTTCCCCAGCCGCTACTTTACCTACCAGAAGCCAGGCGTGATGGCGGCAGACCGGCTGGAAGGGGTGATGAAACTGACCCCGGCGCTGGGCCAGCAAAAAATTTACCTGCTGGTGTTCACCACCGACAGCGATCTGACCCAGACCACCACCCTGCTCGATCCGGCTAAAGCCTACGCGCAGGGCACCGGCCATGCTGTGCCGGACATCCCCGACCCTATCGCCAGCCACAGCCGGGAGGGCACCCTTAAACTGAAAATGCAGACCAGTTCCGGCTCCTCCATTCTGGTCGGGCCGTTGTTTGGATCGTCCGGTCCCGGCCCGGTCACCGTCGGTAACACCGCGCCTGCGCCCGCTTATCGTTCAACCCCTGCCGCCACGGCCGCGCCTTTGCCCGCGACGAAAACAGCGGCAGAACCGATCATGAGTGACACTGAGCGCTACTTTAATCAGCAGATCACTCAGGCGATTAACAGCGGCAATATCGACAAAGCGCTGAAGCTGCTGGATGAAGCTGAACGGCTGGGTTCCACCTCTGCCCGGCAAACCTTTATCCGTGGTGTTAAAGGCAAGGGGTGAAACCGCCCCGACACCAGGGATGTTGTCCCATCTGGTGCGCTCCGGCGCACCTTTTTTTGGATTGAAATAATGTTGAATGAGGGGGAGATATGACCTGTGAGCGCATTCAGTGACAGAGATGTCAGGAGAAAGAGCCGTTGTCTGCCATTAAGGTTAAAGCGTTCTTCATGCAATACAGCGCGGTCATCCCTGATCCGCGCTGATTTCAGCTTTCCTGATTCATGCTGACTGCTTCCGTCGCGCCGTCAGATCCCGCAACAGTGCACGGATTTCCGCATCACTGAACAGCGCCTCCAGCGTGACGCTCAGCTTGCGCCGCCAGTTCGGGTATTCATCGCTGGTGCCGGGGATATTGACCGGCGTGGCCATATCCAGCCAGTCCTCCGGTTGCAGACCCAGCAGGGCGCTGTGACTGTCCGCCAGATAGCGCTGCATTGCCCGGTTCAGCGCCTTGCTCATCCCGGTACGTCCGGCAGACCGTCCAGCCCGTTTCGGCAGGGCGCCCACCTGATGCAGGCTGTTCAGCAGCGCCTGCTTTGCCCGCAGCCGATCCTGATACAGCCCGGCCAGCACCACCTTGTCCGGGTAGAGGCCCAGCCGGGCACCCGTGGTCAGGTCGTCGCTTTGCCACCAGCCGCGCAGCGTCGGGAGATCGTGGGTGGTCGCGACGGCCATCGCCTGCCGCGGCCAGGCGGCGGGTGGACGGAATCCCGACGGGGAGGTCTGTTCAAACCAGAGCACTTTATAGGAGTAAATGCCGCCATCCCGCAGCTTATCGACAATCGCCTCCGGCACCGTACCGAGATCTTCCCCAATCACCATGCAGCGATGTCGCTGGCTCTCCAGCGCCAGAATTGCCAGCAGATCGTCGATGGGATAGTGAACATAGGCTCCGTGCATCGCCGGTTCCCCGGCCGGTATCCACCAGAGTCGCATCAGCGCCATCACATGATCGATGCGCAGTGCGCCACAGTGGCGCATATTCGCGCGCAGCAGGGCAATCCACGGCTCCCAGGCGCGCTGCTGCATCACCTGCGGGTCCATCGGCGGCAGTCCCCAGTCCTGACCGCGCGGACCAAGGATATCGGGCGGGGCTCCGATACTCGCCTCCATGCAGTAGAGGTCGCGATCGCTCCACGTCTCGGCCCCTCCTTTGGCCACCCCGACCGCCAGATCGCGATAAAGGCCGATTTGCATTGCCTGCTGCTGGCAGCCCTGCCAGCAGTCAGCAAACTGCTGCGCGGCCAGCCACTGCAGCCAGAGCCAGAAACGCACCTGATCGGCATGCTGCTGCAGAAAGGTTTTCACCGCCGGGCTGGCAGGGTCCTGCAACGCCTCCGGCCACACCGGCCAGCCCCAGCGCTGGCTATCCTGCGCAATCTGATCGGCGTGCAGGGCATCAAACAGCGCCTGATGCTGCAGACTGACGCCACCCTCTTTGATAAAGGCGTGGAATGCCTGCACCTCAGGATCGCTGGCCTCACGCCGGCTGAACTGCGGCCATGCCAGGCTCAGCGCCGTGATTTTCAGGCGGGTGACCGCCGCATAGTCGACCCACTCCGCGGCGCGCGCCTGCGTCAGCGCCTGCTGTGTCTCCGGCTGCTGCCACCAGGCCTGGGCGGCGCTGCTCTGCCGGAAGTCACTGACCGCATTCACATCGATATAGAGGACATTGAGCCAGCGCCGGGAGGAGGGGCTGTAAGGACTGGCACTCTCCGGGCTGGAGGGAAACAGCGCGTGAATGGGATTCAGCCCGATAAACGCGCCGCCGCGTGCCGCGACAGCGGGCAGCATCCGGCGCAGATCGCCAAAGTCGCCAATGCCCCAGTTCTCCGCCGAACGTAATGTATAGAGCTGCACACAGGCTCCCCACAGCGATTCCCCCGCCTGCAACGCTGGCGGCTCATAGCAGCGGGGCGGAGCAATGATGATCCGGCACGACCACTGTCGGGCGCCCTGCTGCAGCGTCAGCTGATGGTAGCCTTCCGGCAGCGGCGGCAGATGCAGCGGCTGAGCGGGATGACAGCGACCCGAAGTGACTTCTCCCGCCTCACGGGTGAGTTGCCACTGCGCATCCCCCGTCAGCTGAGGTGACAGGCTCAGCAGATCGCCGCTGCGAAAGATCACCACCGGCGGCAGCGGCGTGCTCTGCTGACGCGGTGGCTGCATTACCGCCAGCAGACGCTGGCGGGTCAGGGCCGGGATCGCCTGCGGCCTGCCGTGGGCGTTAATATATTCCGCAGCGATACCCGCCACGGAAAAATCATCCTTAACCGGATTCGTTTTCATGGCGTTCCTCAGCGTTTCGCTTGCCAGATGCGCTGCTGGTAATCGCGGATAGCGCGGTCGGCGCTGAACATTCCGCAGCGCGCGGTATTCAGGATAGTGGCACGGGTCCAGGCTTCCTGATCGCTCCAGAGCGCTTCCACCTGCGCCTGGGCCTCCAGATAGGGCTGGAAGTCGGCCAGCACCAGATAGGGGTCACTACCCTCCGGGCCAAGACTGTGCAGCATCGCGTCAAAGGCGTGACGATCGCCCTGGCTGAAGGTGCCATCCTCCAGCGCCTGCAGCACCTGGTTCAGCTGCGGATCTTTTTTACGCCACTGAGCGGGATCATATCCGCCAGCTTTTAAGGCCACGACCTGTTCAACGGTATGACCAAAGATAAAGATGTTGTCACTGCCAACCTGTTCAGCGATCTCAACGTTTGCGCCGTCGAGGGTGCCGATGGTCAGGGCACCGTTCAGCGCCAGTTTCATGTTACCGGTGCCGGAAGCCTCTTTGCCGGCGGTCGAGATCTGCTCGGAGAGATCGGCGGCCGGGATCAGCCGTTCCGCGACGGAGACGTTGTAGTCGGGGATAAAGACCACCTTCAGACGGTTACCGATGCGGGGATCGTGATTGACCACCTCAGCCACTTTATTGATGGCATAGATGATGTTCTTCGCCAGGGCGTAACCCGGCGCGGCTTTGGCGCCAAACAGCACCACGCGCGGCACACGATTCGCCTGCGGATCGATCACCAGCGTCTGCCACAGGGCGATGATATGCAGCAGGCTCAGATGCTGGCGTTTGTACTCATGCAGGCGCTTAATCTGCACGTCGAACAGCGCCGTGGGATCGATCGTAATGCCGGTGCGGTTTTTGACCCAGCCGACCAGCGCCTGTTTGTTCTGCTGCTTGATGGCGTGGTATTCGGCGCGGAACGCGGCGTCATCCGCAAAGGCTTCCAGCCCCTGCAGCGCATCCAGATCGTTCAGCCATGGCGTGTTGAGGGTTCGGGTGATCAGGGCACTTAGCGCCGGGTTGCACTGATTGATCCAGCGACGCGGGGTAATACCGTTGGTCACGTTGTGAAATTTCTCCGGCCAGAGCTGGTGATACTCCGGGAAGAGATCCTGCACCACCAGTTTCGAATGCAGCGCGGCCACCCCGTTTACCGCAAAACCACTGGTGACGCAGAGGTTCGCCATCCGCAGCTGATTATTGTGGACCAGCGCCAGCTTCGCCCATTTCGCCTCATCCTCCGGCCAGCGTGCTGAGACCACGGCTTTCAGCCGGGCGTTGAGCGTGTTAATGATCATCATATGGCGCGGCAGCAGGCTGCGTACCAGCCGGACATCCCAGCACTCCAGCGCTTCCGGCATCAGCGTGTGGTTGGTGTAGGCAAAGGTGTGGCGGGTAATCTGCCAGGCCTGATCCCAGCTCAGCTGGTGCTCATCCAGCAGCAGACGCATCAGCTCCGGGATCGCCAGCGTAGGGTGGGTATCATTCAGCTGAATGACTTCATGATCGGGCAGGGTTTCAATCGACCGTCCGGCCTGATGATGGCGGCGCAGAATGTCCGCCAGCGCACAGGCGCACTGAAAATATTGCTGCATCAGACGCAGTTTTTTACCGTTCTGATGGTTGTCATTGGGGTAGAGCACCTTCGTCAGTTTTTCAGCGTCGATGCCCTGCTGCTCTGCGCGCAGAAAGTCGCCGTCGTTGAAGCGATTGAGGTTAAACGGCTCAGCGTGTTTCGCCTGCCACAAACGCAGCGGCTGGGTAATGCCATTCCGGTAGCCAACGACCGGTAAATCCCAGGCCTCACCCACCAGTTCAAACGCCGGTTGCCACTGAGGCTGCCCCTCTGTGGTGACCACTTTGCCGCCGAGTCCGACCCGAACGTTAAGCGCCGCGTTATGATTGAACCAGGGGTAACGATCGCGCTGCCACTCATCCGGCGTTTCGTGCTGCGCCCCCTGTTCGAAGCGCTGGCGGAACAGGCCATATTGATAATTGAGGCCATAGCCGGTTGCAGGCTGGCCCACACTGGCCATAGAGTCGAGAAAGCAGGCGGCCAGCCGACCCAGTCCGCCGTTGCCCAGCGCCGGATCCGTCTCATTTTCCAGCACGTCAGTCAGCGAAATATGCCACGCAGAGAGCGCGTCATTGACCGCGTCATACCAGCCCAGATTCAGCAGGTTGTTACCGGTCAGACGGCCAATCAGAAACTCCATCGACAGATAGTTAACGTGGCGCTGTGTTGCGGGTGCCGGGGCGCCTGGCTGTGCGGCCAGCATATCCGCCAGCGCACCGCTGAGGGCCTGCCACCACTGTGATGGGGTCATCTCCTGCGGTTCGCGCAGGCCAAAACGCTGCCACTGACGGGTCAGGGCGGCGTTGAACTGAATCGGGTTAAATTCGGGCTGTGTCATGGTTGCTCTCCTGGAAAAACAGAAAAAGGGGTCAATATGGCGACAGTGTGCCCGCGCGAAAGCTGGCGCTCCTCCTCCTGAACAGAATTAGCGCAGGAGGATAGGGAGGGTGGAGAGGATGAGGCTAATCCGAAATCGGTTCAGGAGTGTGATAGCGCACACTTTTGTAAAGTTTAATTAATGGGTTTGCTTGCATTCATCTGACGAAATGCTGAACCTGTGTAAGGAATAATTACGAAGCGTAAAATAATGCTGCGCTCGACAAACGGAGATACGCGCGCCCATGTTAATACCCGCTAAACTCAGCCGCCCGGTGCGTCTTGATGGCACCGTCATCCGTGAGCGCCTGCTGCAAAAGCTCACCGCAGCCGGAAACTATCGTCTGGTGCTGGTCACCAGTCCGGCGGGCTACGGCAAAACCACGCTGGTGTCACAGTGGGCGGCGGGGAAAAGCGATCTGGGCTGGGTCTCTCTGGATGAGGGCGACAACCAGCCGGAGCGTTTTGCCGATTACCTGATTGCGGCCCTGCAGCAGGCCACCCACGGTGGCTGTCCGCGCAGCGAACAGCTGGCGCAGAAGCGGCAGTATGTCAATCTTAACGCCCTGTTTTCACAGCTTTTTATCGAGCTGGTGGAGTGGCAGCAGCCGCTGTGGCTGATCGTCGATGATTACCACCTCATCACCAATCCGGTGATCCACGATGCAATGCGCTTTTTCCTGCGTCACCAGCCTGAAAATCTGACGCTGATCCTGATGTCGCGCAATCTGCCCCAGCTGGGTATTGCCAACCTCCGGGTGCGCGAGCAACTGATTGAACTTGGCAGTCAGCAGCTGGCGTTTACCCATCAGGAGGCGCGGCAATTCTTCGACTGTCGTCTGGCGGCCCCGCTGGAGAGCGAAGAGAGCAGCCGGTTATGTGACGATGTGGCGGGCTGGGCGACCGCGCTGCAGCTGATTGTGCTGTCGGCGCGGCAGGGAGCCAGTTCGGCTCAGCATTCGGCCCGGCGTCTCTCCGGCATCAATGCCAGCCACCTCTCTGACTATCTGGTGGAGGAGGTCCTGGATCATGTCGATCTCCCCACCCGCCATTTCCTGCTGAAAACCGCGCTGCTGCGCTCCATGAATGATGAACTCATCGCCCGGGTTACCTGCGAAGAGAACGGCCAGATGCGGCTTGAAGAGATCGAGCGTCAGGGGCTGTTCCTGCAGCGCATGGATGACTCCGGCTGCTGGTTCAGTTACCACCCGCTGTTCGGTAATTTCCTGCGGCAGCGCTGTCAGTGGGAACTGGCGGCGGAGCTGCCCGCGCTGCACCGGGCGGCGGCTGAGAGCTGGATGGCGCAGGGTTTCCCTGGCGAGGCGATTCATCATGCGCTGGCGTCCGGCGACGCCAGCATGCTGCGCGACGTGCTGCTGGAGCACGCCTGGACACTGTTCAACCAGAGTGAGCTGCCGCTGCTGGAGAACTCCCTCAGGGCGCTGCCGTGGGAGATGATGCTGGACAACCCGATGCTGGTGCTGCTGCAGGCCTGGCTGATGCAGACTCAGCACCGCTTTTCCGAGGTGGACAGCCTGCTGGCACGCTTTGAACAGGCCAGCCGCTGCGAGATTGACGCGGCGCTGCGCGGCGAATTTAATGCATTACGCGCTCAGGTAGCGATTAACGACGGCAACATCGACGAAGCGGAGCGACTGGCAAAAGTGGCGCTCGACACGCTGCCCGGCAATCGTCACTACAGCCGTATTGTGGCGATGTCGGTGCATGGCGAAGTGATGCATTGCAAAGGCGAGCTTGAGGATTCCCTCAAGCTGATGCGTCAGACCGAGCAGCTGGCGCGCCGCGATGAGGTGTGGCACTACGCCCTCTGGAGCCTGATTCAGCAGAGCGAAATTCTGTTTGCGCAGGGCTTTTTGCAGGCAGCCTACGAAATCCAGAGTCGCGCCTTTGTGCTGGTGGAAGAGCAGCATCTGGCGCAGTTCCCGCTGCATGAGTTTTTGCTGCGCATTCGCGCTCAGTTGCTGTGGGCCTGGGGACGGCTGGAAGAGGCGGAACAGGCCGCCCGCGACGGCATCAGCGTACTGAACGGTTTTCAGCCGCAGCAGCAGATCCAGTGTCTGGGCCTGCTGGTGCAGTGCTCGCTGGCGCGGGGCAATCTGGATAATGCCCGCAGCTACCTGAACCGGCTGGAAAACCTGCTGAACAACGGCAACTGGCACAGCGACTGGATTGCCAATGCCGATAAGGTCCGGGTGATCTACTGGCAGATGACCGGCGACAGTCAGAACGCACGCGACTGGATGCGTCAGACGCCAAAACCTGCCTTTGCCAACAACCATTTTCTGCAGGGGCAGTGGCGCAACATTGCCCGTGCGCAGATCCTGCTGGGCGATGTCAGCCAGGCGGAAGTGGTGCTGGAAGAGCTGAACGAGAATGCCCGCGCCCTGCGCCTGATGAGCGATCTGAACCGCAACCTGCTGCTGCTGAATCAGATCTACTGGCAGACTGAACGCAAAGCGGAGGCGCAGCGTGTGCTGATTGAGGCGCTGAAACTGGCGCGCAGTACCGGTTTTATCAGTCACTTTGTGATTGAAGGCGAGATGATGGCGCAACAGCTGCGGCAGTTGATTCAGCTGAATACCCTGAATGAGCTGGACAGCCATCGCGCCCGCCGCATCCTGCTGGAGATCAATAAATATCACCGTCACAAGTTTGCCCATTTCGATGAGGGGTTTGTCAGCCGGTTGCTCAACCATCCTGACGTGCCGGAGCTGATCCGCACCAGCCCGCTGACACAGCGTGAATGGCAGGTGCTGGGGCTTATCTATTCGGGCTACAGCAACGATCAGATTGCCGGGGAGCTGGCTGTGGCCTCCACCACCATCAAGACCCATATCCGCAATCTCTATCAGAAGCTGGGCGTTTCTCACCGCAGTGAAGCGATGAACCAGGTGCAGTCGCTGCTGAAAATGATGGGCTATGTCTGACGTCTGACGCGATGTCCGTCTCCCGGTCAGCATCGCGTCACAATCCCGGTGACAGAAAGACAATATAGTTTTCCACCACCCTGTTTAATTATTCATCCGGTACAATTCTTATTAACGCTGTGTTAATATTCCGGCGCTTATTCAGGTGTCCTGCCGAGCGATCTATTTCCGGGAACGCAGTATGACCGTAAAATATCCTTTTTATCTGAATGCCTGTTTGCTGCATTCCCTGCTCCCTGTCTGCAGAAGCGTCCTGACACTCATTATTCTGCTGCTGCTCATTCCTCATCTGGCTTATGGCGAAATACGGGATGGCAAAGCCAATCGTATCGTCAGCGGAATTATCAGCTTCAGCCACTGGCCCGGCCTGAACAGTCCGCCCCAGTTATGTGTCTTTTCATCGGCACGGCATCTCTCCCTGCCGGAAAATATCACTTCGCCTGCTGCAACCTTTACCGTTGTCTATATAGCGACTGTCAGCCAGCTTGCGACGCGCCGGTGCGATGCACTCTATTTTGGCGCGGAAACCTCGCAGCAGCAGGCAAAAACTATTCAGCAGCTACAGGGCAGAGCGGTGCTTACCCTTGCAGAGAGCAGCCCGGAGTGCACCGTGGGGGCCGCTTTTTGCCTGATATTTCAACCGGACCGAACGCTTTTTTCCGTTAACCTTGATTCGCTTGCCAGAAGTGGCGTCAGGGTGAGTCCGGATGTGCTTTTGCTCTCCCGCCAGAGAGTCGAATAATATGAAATTCGATAAAGTAAGAAACGACAAATCATCAATACGTAATAAGCTGCAGAAAATAAGCACCATCAATGCGGCGGTAATATTACTGTTGTGCTGGCTGCTGCTCTCCTCGACCTCGCTGCTCTTCATTAAAAATTATGAGAAATGTAATCTCGAACTGATCGGCTCCACGCTCAGCACGACGCTGACCGCCGCGACCGTTTTTGCCGACAGTTATGATGCGCGTAATAAAATTGAACAGCTCGGTGAGCAGGGCCTTTATGCCTCTGCAAAGCTCGTCACCCGGGATAATATTGAACTGGTCCGCTGGCATGCGCAGCAGGAACCGACGGGCTGGTATTCACGCTGGTTACGCGAGTGGATGTATAGCAAACCGCTTAATGTCGCCATCAATCACGCTGACGTCACGGTCGGCACACTGACGCTGGAAGGGACCGTGACCGGCGCGATGCGATTTATTCGCTACTCCTTCCTGATCCTGACCAGCGGAATGCTGTGTGTGCTGATTGTCTCGCTGATGCTGAGCGCCTTCCTGCATCGGGGTATCGTCGCGACGCTGCGCAACATTACCAGTTCCATTCACTATGTGATTCATTCGGGCGATTTTTCCCTGCGCATACCCGGCAGCCCGACGAGTGAGTTTCAGCTGTTCTCCGATGATCTCAATTCGCTGCTGAAGGAGATGCAGTCGCTGAAGGCTTCGCTGATCCGTGACAATCGCTCGCTGGCGGCCAAAGCGCTGGAAGATCCGCTGACCGGGCTGGCCAATCGCAGCGCCTTTACGGCGCATCTCGCCCGGCTTCTGGATCGACAGCAGGAGAAGGGGCGCTTTGCTCTGCTGTTTCTGGATGGCGACCGTTTCAAGAGCATCAACGACAGCTGGGGGCATGCCGCAGGCGATGACGTTTTAAAAGCGATAGGCTCACGCCTCCTGTCTCTGGCGGCCGATCAGGATCTGGTTGCCCGCCTGGGGGGAGATGAGTTTGCCATGCTGGTGAGCAGTCGCGTCAGTGAGGAGGAGCTTCAGCGTCTGGTGCAGTGCATTCATGAGGTTATCACGCAGGCGATCACGCTTGCCGGGGATACGCAGATAACGACCTCGGTGACCGTTGGCTATGCCTGGTCACAGCAGGGTGACACGGTCGCGGCCATTCTCGAACGTGCCGATATGAACATGTACAGGAATAAACGAGCAGGTAAGGCGAAAAGATGAGAATGAAATTTTCCCTGGTATTACTTGTGATGGCGCTGGCGGGCTGTCAGTCGACGGCGCGCTTCAGTGAGGCGCAGATCGCTGCGATGAAAAGCGCCGGCTTTACGCAGAACATGGAGGGCTGGGGATTGGGCCTGTCCGATAAAATCCTGTTTGGTATCAACGAATCCGAACTGACCCCTGCCAGCAAAACGACCATTCAGACGATGGCGAGAAACCTGGCCTCGACCGGTATTAAGCATGTGCGCGTTGACGGGCACACCGACAACTATGGCAAACCGGATTACAACCAGCAGCTGTCACTGAAAAGGGCAAACGCGGTCGCGGCACAGTGGGCGCAGGGCGCCGCGATCCCCCCTGAGAATATCATCACACGCGGGTTAGGCATGAGCGCCCCGGTGGCCAGCAACAGCACTCCTCAGGGGCGGGCGCAGAACCGCCGTGTGGCCATCGTGATCACGGCGCCGTAATCCTTCTGGCAGGCCGGGCCCAGGGTTCCGGCCTCGCTATGACACGACGCTGGCAGCGTGGCGCGCCTGCCGCACGAAGAGAGATTAGCGGATGGTCAGTTCATTCAGCGCCGACAGCAGCGCGTCCACTTTGGGCAGGAACTGTTTGCGCCGTGGCCATACCACGCTCAGCGTCAGCCCGTCAGGCTGCAGTTCCGGCAGAATAATGTCGAGTTCACCCGCGTCCACGGCGCGCTGGATCAGCCAGGATGGCATCTGTGCCACACCCAGCCCGGCGATAACCGCCTGTAACTGCGCATCAACGTCCCCGACAGCCAGCCGCCAGGGCACCTCCCGCCAGTGCGCCTGCCCATCCTGGGTGGTAAACAGCCAGGGTTTGGTGCTGCCATCTACCCGCTCATAAAGGATGGCGGGGTGATTCAGCAGCGCCGCCTCATCTTCCGGGCGTCCCTCACGTGCCAGATAAGCGGGTGACGCACAGAACTGCATCTTCTCGCGACCCATATTGCGCCAGCCCAGTGAGGCAGGCAGGTCAGGCGCCCCGCCAATCCGTACCGCGACATCCACCCCCTCTTCAAACAGGTCAACAAAGCGATCGGACAGACTCAGGCTCAGCGCCAGTTCGGGGTGCTGCTGACAAAAGGGCATCAGCAACGGCATGACGTTAAGGCGGCCATAGGTGGTGGGCACAGCCAGCCGCAGGCGGCCGGAAGGAATGGTGCGCTGCGCCGCCAGCACCGCTTCTGCTTCGGCCAGATCCTCCAGCACCCGCAGGCAGGTCTGGTAATAGGCGCTGCCCGCGTCGGTCAGCTGCAGACTGCGCGTCGTGCGTTCCAGCAGGCGCGAGCCTAAGCGTGTTTCCAGCCTGCTGAGGCTTTTACTGACCGCCGAGCCGGTGACATGCAAACGTTCGGCCGCCGCGGTGAAACTGCCGCACTCGACGCTGGCAACAAACGGCAGGATGTCTTTCAGGCGATGATCGTGCATCGATTCGTGAACTCAGGTTGAGAATGATGTGAATAAATGACAGAGATAAGAACTGAATTCTCTATTAGGCTTAGCATTACGCAAATTGAGGAGAAATCAAATGAAAAAGCACGCTTTGATTGTGGGCATCAGCGGCGTAATCGGTCGCGCACTGGCAGACAAATTACAGCAGGAAGGCTGGCAGGTCAGCGGCCTGTCACGCGGCCGTGGTGCCGTGCCAGCGGGCGCGACCAGCCTGACCGCCGATCTGACCGACGCCGATGCGGTGCGTGACGCGCTGAAATCGGTCAAACCGGATGCGCTCTTTTTCAGCGTCTGGGCGCGTCAGGAGAATGAAAAAGAGAATATCCGCGTCAACGGCGGCATGGTGCGCAACGTGATTGAAGCACTGAGCGACCGCCTGCAGGGTTCTCACGTGGCGCTGGTCACCGGACTGAAGCACTATCTGGGCCCGTTTGAAGCCTACGGTAAAGGTGCGGTGCCGGTTACGCCATTCCGCGAAGAGCAGGGCCGTCAGCCGGTTGATAACTTCTACTACGCGCAGGAAGATGAACTGTTCGCGGGCGCTGAAAAGTATGACTATCGCTGGAGCGTGCATCGTCCGCACACCATCATCGGCTATGCGGTAGGCAATGCGATGAACATGGGGCAGACGCTGGCCGTTTACGCCACTCTGTGTAAAGAGAAGGGCTGGCCGTTTATCTTCCCGGGTTCGCCTGAGCAGTGGAACGGTGTGGCGGATATGACCGATGCGGGTCTGCTGGCTGAGCAGCTGCTCTGGGCCGCCACCTCGCCTAATGCCGCTAACCAGGACTTTAACGCCGTAAACGGCGATGTCTTCCGCTGGAACTGGATGTGGCCGAAACTGGCAGAATACTTTGGTATTGAGGCCGCGGACTATCCGGCGCAGATGATGCCGCTGGAAGGGCGGATGGATGAGGCCGCCAGCGCATGGCAGGCGATTGCAGAGAAGCATCAGCTGCGTGAGGCGGATATCAATAAACTCGCCTCCTGGTGGCATACCGATGCCGATCTGGGACGTCCGATGGAAGCCTTTACCGACATGAGTAAGAGCCGCAAAGCGGGCTTTACCGGCTACCGTAGCACGCTGGACTCCTTTACCCAGCTGTTCGATAAGCTGAAAGCGGAAAAAGTGATCCCTGAGTAAAAAACCGCAGGCGCCCTATCCGGCGCCTGTTTTGTTTCCGGCATATTTGATCATTCAGTGGAGGTTCAGAACCCATGGCGAGATGTTTCATTATCGGGGCTGCGGGCAAGGTGGGTCAGCAGCTGACCCGTCAGCTGAGCAGCAAAGGGCACAGGGTAACGGCACTGCACCGCAAACCGGAGCAGGCTGAGACGTTGCAGGCAACAGGCGCAACGGCTGTGTCAGGCGACCTTCAGCAGCTGAGCGTCCCGGAGCTGGCACAGCTGATGGCTGAGCATGATGTCGTGGTGTTTACGGCGGGGGCCGGTGGTGCCGGAATCGCGCTGACCAATGCCATTGATGGTGAGGGGCTGACACTGGCCGTGGCGGCGGCAGAGCAGGCAGATGTTCCACGCTTTATGCTGGTTTCGGCTTTTCCCGATGCAGGTCGCGGCAAAACCCCTTCAGAGGGTTTTGAGAACTACATGCGGGTCAAACGACAGGCTGATGCTGAGCTGGTGGCGAGCCGCCTGGAGTGGGTGATCCTGCGCCCTGGCACGCTGACTGACGAAGCGGGCACCGGACGGATTCATGCCGACCTGGCGATCCCCTATGGCGTGGTGCCGCGGGCAGATGTGGCGGCAACCCTGGTCGGACTGATCGAACAGCCAGCCATTAAATATCAGATCATCGAACTGACTCAGGGCGACAGCCCGATCGATGAGGCGTTGCAGCGGTTGCAGCGTGGCTAAAAAGAATTCGATAGCCTTTTTTGCAGACCGACGCTGAAGACAAAGCAGGGTGAATCTGACAGCAGTAAATTCGCTCAGGGCGCGGGGAACGGGGTCAGAGGAGGAAAGCGGCCCGCGCCAGGACGGCGCGGGCCGAGCGTGTCATGGATGACGGCTTTTGCGTCTTTCCGATCTGACCCCGTTCCCTGCGCAGGCTCGCTACCACAGCCAGCTTTTCCTTTGAGATCTTCAAAAAAAAGCCCCCGAAACCGGGGGCTTTTTCATAACTTAACGCATCTCTTACTTCACACATTTCGCGCAGTGCGCGCGCTCAATATGCTGGAAGAAGTCGTTACCTTTATCATCGACCAGGATAAAGGCCGGGAAGTTCTCGACCTCAATCTTCCAGATCGCTTCCATCCCCAGCTCCGGATACTCCACGCACTCCAGACTCTTAATACTCTGCTGCGCCAGCACCGCTGCCGGGCCGCCGATGCTGCCGAGATAGAAACCGCCATGCTTGTGACAGGCATCCGTCACCTGCTGGCTGCGGTTGCCTTTTGCCAGCATGATCTTACTGCCGCCGTGTGCCTGCAGCAGATCCACGTAGGAGTCCATGCGTCCGGCGGTGGTCGGGCCGAGTGAACCGGAGGCGTAACCTTCAGGCGTTTTGGCCGGGCCAGCGTAATAGACCGGGTGATCCTTAATGTACTGCGGCAACCCTTCACCGTTATCGATACGCTCTTTGAGCTTCGCGTGCGCAATATCACGCGCCACAATAATGGTGCCGGTCAGAGACAGACGGGTAGAGACCGGGTAGGCGGAGAGCTGCGCCAGAATCTGCTCCATCGGACGGTTCAGATCAACCTGTAAGACTTCACCTTCGCCCTGCTGACGCAGCGCTTCCGGGATCAGTCGGCCCGGGTTAGCTTCCAGTTTCTCAATCCAGATGCCTTCGCGGTTGATCTTCGCCTTGATGTTACGGTCAGCGGAGCAGGAGACGCCCATGCCGACGGGGCAGGAGGCACCGTGGCGCGGCAGGCGAATCACGCGAATGTCGTGCGCGAAATATTTGCCGCCAAACTGTGCGCCCAGACCCAGCTTCTGCGCGGCTTCCAGCAGTTCCTGCTCCAGCTGCACATCACGGAATGCCTGACCATGTTCGTTGCCTTCGGTCGGCAGACCATCGTAGTAGTGGGTCGAGGCGAGCTTAACCGTCTTCAGCGTGCTTTCCGCTGAGGTGCCTCCGATAACAAATGCGATATGGTACGGCGGACATGCAGCCGTGCCCAGGGTGCGCATCTTATCCACCAGGTAATTTTTCAGCTTGCCGGGACTCAGCAGCGCTTTGGTCTCCTGATAGAGATAGGTTTTGTTGGCAGAACCGCCCCCTTTGGCAATACAGAGGAATTTGTACTCGTCGCCATCCACGCTGTAGAGGTCAATCTGCGCAGGCAGGTTGGTGCCGGTGTTCACCTCTTTGTACATATCCAGTGCGGCGTTCTGGGAGTAGCGCAGGTTATCTTCGATGTAGGTGTTATAGATACCCTGCGACAGCGCGGCCTCATCCCCGCCGCCGGTCCAGACGCGCTGACCCTTTTTACCCATGATGATAGCGGTGCCGGTATCCTGACAGGTTGGCAGCACGCCTTTGGCGGCAATCTCAGAGTTGCGTAAAAACTGCAGGGCGACATATCTGTCGTTGTCGCTGGCTTCCGGGTCAGCAAGGATTGAGGCAACCTGCTGCTGGTGAGCCGGACGCAGCATAAAAGAGGCGTCGTGGAAGGCCTGCTGAGCCAGCAGCGTCAGCGCCTGCGGGTCAACTTTCAGGATCTCCTGACCTTCAAATTCGGCGACTGAGACATGCTCACGGCTCAGCAGATAGTATTCGGTTTCTTCGTGGGACAGCGGAAAAGGGTTCTGATAGACAAAAGGTTTGTTCGACATTTTTTCTCACTTAATGACCGGCTGAACCACCGCGAGCAGGCTGCGGGGCGCAACATCATAGGCGAATTAATCGTTTATTATCCTTCCCCGCCGCGGGTGCCGCGGGGAAGTGCAGGAATGGTATCTTATAACGCGTTGATCTGCATGTTGTATCCGTCAGAACATCCACACCATCCACGGATAAGCAATCACCATCATGGAGACCAGGAAGATAGCGCCGAAGATGGTACCCAGACGCCAGTAGTCTTTAGTCGGCAGATAACCGCTGCCGTAGTAAATCGGACTTGGGCCGGTGCCGTAAGGGGTGATGATGCCCATCACACCCAGAGAGGTACAGAGCATCAGGCAGAAGACCGGCATATTGATGCCAGGAATCGAGGCGGCAATGGTCAGCATGGCCGGTAACAGCGCAGTGGTGTGCGCGGTGGTACTGGCAAACAGGTAGTGCAGCAGGAAGAAGGCGATTAACAGGACGACGGCTGAAATCTGCGGGTCATAGCCCTGCAGCAGCATGCCACCTTCTTTACCTAACCAGGTGATGAAACCGACGCGAGCCAGACCGTCCGCCAGCGCCACCAGGGTAGCGAACCAGGCAAAGGTGTTCCAGGCGGGTTTATTGCTGGTGATGTCGTTCCAGCTGAGCACCCCTGTCCACAACATCAGGACCACGACCAGCAGTGCCGCCAGGGCGGGCTCAATCCACGAGGTCGCGAAGATCCACATCAGCAGGGCGCAGACCACGAACACCAGCAGCAGGATCTCATTGCGGGTCAGTCTGCCCAGTTTCTCCAGTTCAGCCATCGCCCATTTTGGCACTTCATCGTTGATTTTGACTTCAGGCGGATAGAACCAGTAAGCCAGCAGCGGCATGGTCAGAATCAGCAGCAGACCCAGCGGCAGGAAGGCCAGGAACCACATGCCCCAGGAGATATCAAAACCGATGATGCTTTTCACCAGCGCCAGGGCCAGCAGGTTGGGTGCCAGTGCAGAGAGGAACATAGAGCTGGTGATACAGGCGGCGGTAATGGCGACCCACATCAGATAGGAACCAATTTTGCGGGCGCTTGGGTCATTCGGTTTAGAGCCGTAGAGCGGAGGCAGGTTGGCGATAATCGGATAGATGGTGCCGCCACTGCGCGCGGTGTTTGACGGGGTAAAGGGTGCCAGCAACAGGTCAGCAAAGGTGATGGCATAACCCAGCGTCAGGCTGCGGCGACCCAGATATTTCACCAGGATCAGCGCCAGGCGACGACCAAACTGCGTTTTGTCATACCCTGCGGCGAACATAAAGGCACCGAAGATCAGCCAGACCGTGGAGTTACCGAAACCGCTGACCGCCCACTTAAAGGATTCACTGGCGACTTTGAATTTCGGATTAGCCAGCTCTGCCGGGCTGAAAAGCAGGAACTGACTGAACAGCGCGATGACGACAACGCCCGTCAGGCCGATCACGGCACCGGGCAGGGGTTCAAAGATCAGGCCGACGATGACGCCGACGAAGATGGCGAAGAAGTGCCAGGCGTAGGGTTCAAGGCCCGCAGGTGTCGGCACCAGTAACAGCAGCACGGCCACCAGCACCGGCAGAGCCAGCATGATCGCTTTCTTTTTCCCCGCACCCGCAGGTGCGGCTTTTGGGGGTTCAGTTACAGCTGAGAGTGTTTTCATAGTGTTTTATCTGCAAGTTAAGAAGAATACGATTTGCGCCCCGGACCTTCACTGATGAATTTCGTTCTTATTCTTGACAGTGTGAATAAACCGCGATGCACTGATTTTTTTAATCCGCTGCCTGAGGATTGAGCAGCATTTTTAAAAGCCTGTAAATATGATGCGATTTCTGCAAATATAAATTTTGATCCAGATCAAAGAAATTAATTCATTATTCGCGATTTTTTAACATTTATTTTCTATTTATATTTCTGCCACCGGCATTCTGACACTTTTGTGAAGCGGGTCAACAATTGAGCAGGGCGGAAAAGCAGGAAGATATCACATAACTTTATGATAATGAATGATCTTATTTCAATGTAAACAAATGGTTGATTTTTGGTTACCCTTGATTAACAATAAATATAACTTTAGTTCCGCCATTCAGCAAATAAAAACTCCAGATGCTTTAAAAGTTAAATAAGTAAATTTATAGCTTACGTAAGCAAAGAAAGGCGTATATTAACAGCATGACATCGGACCACTTAATTAAGCGATAATTTGCGTCCGCTAAAAAATTTCCAGACTTTTAAATCTTGGAGTTTATCGCAATGAATACACTCACTCCCATCCTTAATCCACTGACCCTGCCAAATGGCGCCGTGTTAAAAAACCGACTGGTGATGGCCCCGATGACCACCTGTACCGGTTTCTATGACGGCACGGTCACCAGTGAACTGGTTGAATACTATCGCGCACGGGCAGGCAGCATCGGAACCGTGATTGTCGAGTGCTGCTTTATCGATAACCGCGGCCCGGCCTTTCCGGGTGCCATTGCCATCGACAGCGACAATAAAATCCCCGGTCTGAAACGCATTGCGGACGCGATCAAATCTGAAGGTGCTACCGCCATTTTACAGATCTATCACGGCGGCCGTATGGTCGAGCCGGAGCTGATTGGCGGGAAAACCCCGGTTGCGCCGAGCGCCATCGCGGCTCCGCGAGAAGGTGCCACCAAACCCCTGGCGCTCAGCGCAGAAGAAGTCGACACCATGATCACCAAATTTGGTGATGCGGTGAACCGTGCGATCAAGGCGGGTTTCGATGGTGTGGAAATTCATGGCGCCAATACCTATCTGATCCAGCAGTTCTATTCACCCAACTCTAACCAGCGCGATGACAAGTGGGGCGGCAGCCGCGACAACCGCGCCCGCTTCCCGCTGGAAGTGCTGGAAATCACCCACAAGATGGCGGAACGCTTCGCCCACAACTCCTTCATCATCGGCTATCGCTTCTCGCCTGAAGAGATCGAAGTGCCCGGCATTCGCTTTGACGACACCCTCTATCTGCTGGAAAAACTGGCCGCGCGTGGCCTGGATTATGTCCACTTCTCTGTGGGCCAGCTGCTGCGTCCGTCGATTGTGGATACCCAGGACCCGACGCCGCTGATCGAGAAGTACCTCGCCATGCGGTCGCCTGAACTGGCAAAAGTGCCGGTGATTGGCGTCGGCGGCGTTGTAAACCGGGCCGATGCCGAGATGGCGCTGGAAAAAGGCTACGATCTGGTGGCGATTGGTAAAGCCTGTATTGCCTACCCGAACTGGGCTGACCGGATCATCAACAACGAGCACCTTGAACTCTATATCGACAGCAACAAACGCGAAGAGCTGCAGATCCCGGAACCGCTGTGGCGCTTCTCGCTGGTCGACGCGATGATCCGCGACATGAGCGAATCGGGCCGTAAATACAAAGCGGGCGTTTATCAGGAAAAAGTGGAAGCAGAAGCGCTGAAGCTGAAAATCAACGTGACGCTCGACACGGACCGTATCACCGACATTTCACTGGTGCCGGATGACACCCTGGATGTCGATTTCACCACCACGTTTGAAAGCCTGCGTAACCGCATTCTGGTAGCAAACAGCCCGCACGTCGACGCCATTACCGGCGCAACCACCCAGAGTGAGGCGCTGAAAAAAGCGGTTTCACGCGCCATGACCACCTCCAGCAAAGCGCATGTGATTGAAGAGGGGGGCAACCCGAATGCACCGCAGAATTACGATGTGGTGATTGTCGGCAGTGGCGGGGCAGGTCTGGCTGCGGCGATTCAGGCGCACGACGAGGGCGCTCGCGTCGTCATCATCGAGAAGATGCCGACCATTGGGGGTAACACCATCAAGGCGTCGGTCGGTATGAATGCTGCCGAAACCCGCTTCCAGAAACTCAAAGGCATCGAGGACAGCAAAGAGCTGTTCTATGAAGAGACGCTGAAGGGCGGTCAGTTCAAAAACAACCCGGTGCTGCTGCGTGAGTTTGTGGATCTGGCACCGGAAGCGATCGAATGGCTGGCTAACCACGGAATCGAACTCAACGACATTACCATTACCGGCGGGATGAGCATTGACCGGACTCACCGTCCGGCTGACCGTTCCGCGGTGGGGGGCTTCCTGATCAGCGGTCTGGTGAAAAACATCAACAGCCGTAACATCGAAGTCCTGCTGGAGACCTCAGTCGCAGAAATCCTGTATGAAAATGGCGCGGTCACCGGCGTGAAGGTGGTCGATGAATACAACGACAGCCGCATCCTCTACGCGAAAAGCGTGATTGTGGCGACCGGCGGATTCAGTGCCAACCGCGAGCTGGTGGTGAAATACCGTCCTGAACTCGATGGCTTTGTCACCACTAACCATAAAGGCGCTACCGGCAGCGGGATTGCGATGCTGGAGAAAATCGGCGCGGGCACGGTGGATATGGGTGAGATCCAGATTCACCCAACGGTGGAGCAGACCACCTCTTATCTGGTCTCTGAATCCATTCGCGGCGGCGGTGCTATCCTGGTCAGCCAGGCGGGCAAGCGCTTCTATAATGAAATGGAGACCCGCGACAAAGTCTCGGCGCAGATTATCGCCCTGCCTGAGAAGAGCGCCTGGATTGTGTTTGACGAACAGGTGCGGATGAATAACAAAGCGGCCGACGAGTATATCGCTAAAGGCTTTGTCATCAGCGCGCCTACCGTGGCGGAGCTGGCGGTGAAACTTAACATGGGCGAACATCACACCCTGGAAGCGACACTGGCCCGTTACAACAACTTTGTTATCCAGCAGAAAGATGAAGATTTTGGTCGTCAGACCGCGCTGCGTCACCCGCTGAGTGAAGGCCCCTTCTACGCGATTCGTATCGCACCGGGTGTTCACCACACCATGGGGGGCGTGACCATCGACACCACGACAGCGGTGCTGGACACTCAGAAACAGGTAATCAACGGTGCCTGGGCCTGTGGTGAGGTGGTTGGCGGTATCCACGGCGCGAACCGTATCGGCGGGAACGCCGTCGCCGATATCATCATCTTTGGTATTCTGGCCGGTGGTAATGCCGCCGCTTACGCCCGACGTTAACGGTCCTTTCCGGCATCCGCCTCTGGCGGGTGCCGGTTTTCCCATTCTGAAGCAGAGTCGCCTATGTTAACTGAAGCGCGTGTCTATGCTTACTCCGCCGTCCTGATGGGATCGCCCATCCTGCTCAAACTCTTCGAAGACAATCAGACCCTGGCCGCACAGGTTTTCCGGCTCATCAGACAGCAGGAGAATCTCTTCACCGTGAACCGCGCCACGTCTGAGGTGATGGCGATCAACCATGCAGCAGGGCAGCATCCGGTGGTGGTCAGCCAGCCGGTGTTCGATCTTATCGCCTGCGCGCATGCGGTGAGCCTGCTGCCCGACAGCCTGTTTAATCTGGCGATCGGTCCACTGGTGAAGTGCTGGAAAATCGGCTTTCAGGGGCACAGCGTGCCGTCACCAGCGGAGCTTCAGGCTCGCAGGGCGCTCATCGATCCCCATGAGGTCATTCTTGACGCCGACGCCCGCAGCGTAATGCTGGCCAGACCGGGCATGGAGATTGACCTGGGGGCCATCGCCAAAGGCTATATCGCCGATCTTGTGCAGGCCTTTCTGCGTCAGCAGCAGGTCAGCCATGCGCTGATCAATCTGGGTGGCAACGTGCAGACCGTGGGGGCACCCCCTGATGAACAGGCGTGGGCAATCGGACTGAAAAAACCGTTTGGCGCAGCCGACGAGCTGATCGGCGTGATTGGCGTGAACAATCGCTCCGTGGTGACATCCGGCATCTATGAACGTTACTTCGAGCTGAACGGGATCTGTTATCACCACATTCTGGACCCGCGCACCGGGTACCCGCTGGATAACGAACTGCTGAGCGTTACCGTCATTTCTGACCGGTCGCTGGATGGCGATATCTACACCACGCTGCTATACGGTCTGGGCGTGGAACAGGGCATTGCCTGTCTGGCGGACAAACCGGGTATTGAAGCCCTGTTTGTGACCCGCGACAGGCGGGTCATCTGTTCGTCACAACGTCACTTTTCGTTTCAGCTGCTGGATGACGATTACCGGCTGGTTCACTGACAGTACTGTTTGAGCAGGGTGTGATATTCCGGCTGCAGGCGGTAGCGGTAGACCGGGCGACCGGTGACGCCATAGTGAATGCTGGTGAACAGAATATTGATCTGCGCCAGCCAGATGAGGTATTTGCGGCAGGAGACGCGGGAGATATTCACCTCGGTTGCCAGTTCGTCGGTCGAGAACTCGGTCCCCGGATGGGCGTCGATCCACAGGCAGAGCGTCCGCAGCGTCTGCGGCGTCAGTCCCTTCGGCAGGCGTTTCTGTTCGCTGGCCCCCGGCGGGTTGCCATGCAGAAGCTGGTCCACGTCTGACTGCTGGTAAAACTGATGATTATCCATCAGCGACTTCTTCTGTCGCCAGCCGGTGAGCGCCTCTTCAAACCGGGAAAACTGGAAAGGTTTGATCAGGTAATCGACCACCCCGTAGTTAAGTGAGGTTTTGATGGTGGCGGCATCGGCAGCGGACGAGATAATAATCACGTCAACAGGACGGCCTGCGCTGCGCAGCTCCGGGAGCAGGTCGAGACCGTTTTCCTGCTGCATGTAGATATCCAGCAGAATCAGATCCACCTGCGGCTCGGCCTGGGCCAGCCGCTCTTTCGCCTGCTGTAACGTCGAGGCCGTTCCGCAGCAGGTAAATCCCGGGATCTGCCCGATATAGCAGCGGTTCAGCTCCGCGACCATGGCGTCATCATCGACAACTAACACATTAATCATTGGGTAATCATTCCTCTCTCCCACGGAAGTTGTACTAAGAATTGGGTAAAGACGCCGGGTTCTGACTCGACGCTGACGCTACCCCCCAGGCTTTCGGTCTGCTGTCTGACCAGAAACAGTCCGACACCGCGATCCTCACCCTTTGTGGAGACGCCCCGTTCAAAGATGGTGTTCAGCTGCGCGGCATCAATGCCGGGACCATCATCACTCACTTCGCAGGCTAACCAGCCATTCTGATAGTGCAGCATGAGGTGGATTTCACCCTCGGTCTCCGGGTCGAGCGCCTCAAGCGCATTCTCAATTAAATTGCCCAGCACCGTAATCAGTACCGCACTCTGCTCCTCACTGCCGCAGTCAGGCAAAAAACTGGCCTCATCGATAATCAGCTGATGGCCCTCATCGGTAACCCGGTTGATTTTACTGAGCAGGAAACCGGCAATGATCGGCGATTTGATCTTCTGCAGCAGTGAACCGATCTCCGTCTGATAGGCATTGGCGGTTTTGAGAATGTACTCTTCCATCTGCGCATAGTTCTTCATATGCAGCAGGCCCAGAATGACATGCAGTTTGTTCATGAATTCATGGGACCGCTCACGCAACGCATCTACATAGTTTACCATGCCGTCCAGACGCTGCATCAGCTGGCTGATCTCGGTTTTGTCCCTGAAGGTGGTCACCGCCCCGATAATCCGGTCACGGCTGCGCACCGGTACAGTGTTGGTGATCAGGATGCGATTTCCCAGCGTCAGCTCTTCATCATACCAGGCTTTCCCGGCATGCAGCGCATCCTGCTGGTGGCGGTGCATCACGCTCTCTTCAGCAATCAGATCGCCGCTGGCTGGCGTTTTCTGTGTGGTCTCATGCAGCAGTTGCTGCGCGGCCTGATTGATCAGGCTGACGCGGGAGTGATCGTCTACCGCGATCACCCCCTCTTTGATGGAGTTAAGAATGGCCTGGCGCTGCTCAAACAGACTGGAAATCTCGTGTGGCTCCAGGCCCAGCAGGATGGTTTTCAGCCGCCGGACCAGAATCAGGATACCCAGCAGCCCGACCACGCCGCCAAACAGGCTGGTCCAGACGATGTTCCAGCGGCTTTTCGCAATCTGCGCCGCCACATCATTCAGCGCAATGCCGATCGCCACCACGCCGATCTGCTGATGCTGCGCGTTAAACACAGGTGTAAAGACCCGCAACGCTTCCACCAGCACACCATGATTGACCGCCACATTCTCCCGACCGCTCAGGGTGGGATAGATATCGTTACCGACAAAGTGCTTGCCGATCACCGCAGCATTGGGATGCGAAAAGCGAATGCCGCGCATATCCGTCACCACCACAAACAGCAGGCCGTTGCGTTTACGCGCCGCCTCAGCCAGCGGCTGGATCTGGCTGCTGCCGTCAGGCAACAGCAATCCCCGCTGAATTTCCGGGCTGTCCGCCAGCGTTCGGGCGACCGCCATCGCCTTATCTTTCAGGTGCGACTGGGCAAAGTTATCGATCTGAACGAAATAGAGCAGATGGACAGCCAGCAGTACGGTGAAGATAACCGCGGTCATCATCAGTGTGGTCAGGGTACTGAGTTTCATGGGTCGTTTCGTCACGGCGTGTCGGTTCTGTGGTTGGCTTGTCATAGGCTTTCAGTACGGATGGGAGATCGCCGGGAAACATACGCTAACTCGCCGCATCAGTACAGTTTTAGCGGCCTGACCGCCGTCGGTTTCAGTAAGAATATTTGTGTTAGGGGATTGTATAATTCAAAGGACCCCCTTAATGTGTGGTTAAAATAATCGCTCAATAAAGTAAGCCTTTTGTAATTAAATTAAGGCTAAATTGCTATTTTTAATTTTATAACTAATTTCGCATTAACTCGTAAATAACATTATTTTAAACTTTGAGGACTTTTTTTAACCAGTACGGTCCGAGCTGTAGATTAAAATGATGAATTCACAAAAAGTTATTCCCGCGCTGTCTCTTGCGGCCCTGTTAGTTTCATCCGCACTTCACGCTGAAACCTCACCAGAAAAAACCGATGTTCTGTTAATTGGCGGCGGCATCATGAGCGCCTCCATGGGCACCATGCTGGAAGAGCTGCAGCCTGGCTGGAAACAGATCATGGTTGAGAAGCTGGATGGCGTGGCGCTGGAATCCTCAAACGGCTGGAACAACGCCGGTACTGGTCACTCTGCCAACATGGAGCTGAACTACACGCCTGAGCGTAAAGATGGCTCTATCGACGTGTCCAAAGCGCTGGAAATTAACGAAGCCTTTATGGTTTCACGCCAGTTCTGGACCGCACAGGTCAAAGAGGGCGTGATGCACGATCCGCGCTCTTTCATCAACTCTACACCACACATGAGCTTTGTCTGGGGCGACAACGTCGACTTCCTGACCAAGCGCTATGCTGCACTGCAGAAAACCGCGCTGTTCCAGGGCATGAAATTCTCCACCGATCACAAGCAGATCGAACAGTGGGCGCCGCTGGTCATGGAAGGTCGTGATCCGCAGCAGAAAGTCGCGGCAACCTGGACCCCGGTCGGCACCGATGTTAACTACGGTGAAATTACCCGTCAGCTGATCGGCAGCCTGAAGAAGAATAACAACTTCCGTCTGGAAACCTCATCTGAAGTTACCGAGTTCAAGCGCAACGGCGACAACTCCTGGCACGTCACCATTAAAGATGTCAAAAATGGCAGCGAGCGCGCGGTCGATGCGAAATATGTCTTCATCGGTGCCGGTGGCGGCGCGCTGAAGTTACTGCAGAAAACCGGCATCCCGGAAGCAGACAACTACGCGGGCTTCCCGGTTGGCGGCTCGTTCCTCGTGACCGAAAACAGCGCGATTGCGAATCGTCACCTGGCGAAAGTCTATGGTCAGGCTTCCACCGGTGCACCACCGATGTCTGTTCCGCATCTGGATACCCGTTATCTGGATGGCAAGCGCGTCGTGCTGTTCGGACCGTTTGCAACCTTCTCTACCAAGTTCCTGAAAAACGGCTCGCTGTTTGACCTGCTGAGCACCACCACGACCCATAACATCGTGCCAATGACCGATGTCGGTATCGATAACTTTGACCTGGTGAAATACCTGATTGGTCAGGTGATGCTGAGTGATGAAGATCGCTTCGACGCGCTGAAAGAGTACTATCCGGACGCGAAGAAAGAGGACTGGAAACTGATTCAGGCCGGTCAGCGTGTTCAGATCATCAAGAAAGATGCTGAGAAAGGTGGCGTGCTGAAACTGGGTACAGAAATTGTGACCGATCAGCAGAAAACTGTCGCAGCCCTGCTGGGTGCGTCGCCGGGCGCGTCAACCGCTGCTCCGATCGCGTTAAGCGTGATGCAGAAACTGTTCCCGGAAGAGTTTAAGTCAGCAGAGTGGCAGGCCAAGATCCACAAAATGATCCCTGGCTATGGCCAGAAGCTGAACGACAACGTGCCGTTGCTGCAGCAGGTTTGGAATGACACTGCGGCAACCCTGCAGCTGACCACGCCGCCTGTGATCAACATGGATGGCAAATCAGCACCGGCGCCAGCGGCTCAGCCTGAGCAGGCAGCGCCTTCAGCCAAACACGACATGGCGCTGTAATCGCGTCCTGATGTGAAAAGCCCGCGCGGGTCACCCTGCGCGGGCTTTTTTATTGCGCGCTGTTCAGTGCTTCAGGCTGACGGCTTGCCAAGTCACGGCTTCCCGGCAGGCGAGCAGTTGTGTTTAGTGTCAGGCAAAGAGGGTGTTTGAAGACCCGATCCCTTTCAGGATTACCTGAGTTCCAGTGCGTTCATTACCCCGGCAATATCCGCAATAGCTCCTGCCGGTAGCGGCTGAAGAGGCCGGGGCAGACAATCCATGTCGGTCAGTCCTAATATGCCTGCTGCTGCAGACATGACGCGAATACTGCCTCCATATTTACGGAAAAGAGCCCATAAAGGTTCCAGTCGCGTTGTCAGGGTAGTAACAAGCTCATAATCTTTCGCCATTGCGGCTTCAGTAATCTGTTTAGCCATCAGCGGAAATAAACCACCACACACTGAATACCAGACTTCACAGCCAGCATTTAATCCCAGCCCGGCATAAGCGTCTCCGCTGACACCGATGGCCACCCCCAGACGCAGATGTCGACGTAATGCACTCACTCGCTCAGTCGCTGCTGTCGGGCTGTCAGGAACGCCGGGTATTTTGACCGAATGCACCTTTTCAAGTGATGCGAGACGGCCGTGAAGTTCATCCGTAAAGGTGAAATGAGTCGTGCCGGGATTATCATAAATGCAAACCGGTACAGACACGTGCCGGGTTACGGTTTCGAATAATGAAAAGACCTCTTCATCACGGAGTGGCTGGTAACTGACGGCCGGGAGTAAAAGGGCATCTGCGCCGGCTGCCTGCGCATCATCTGCGAGATGCAGAATGGTATCGGTGCTGACAGCCCCCACACACACCATAACAGGGATGTTTCCGGCATGCTGTTTTGCCACAATTGTCACACGCCTGCGCTGCTCCCGGGTCAGATAGGCGTAGCTTCCGGTGGAACCAAGGACGCCCACAGAGTCAACCCTCGCTTCAGTGAGGCGTGAAAGAATATGGCTGAAACCCCTTTCATCCACGCCGCTGGCGGTAACCGGGGTTATTGGAAACGCCAACAGGCCGGTAAACATAAACGTTTCTCCTGAATGATATTAAGGGTGTGATTCTTCGATGAGCGAAACGTCAAACCACAGACCGGGCATCATTTTTTCCAGACCGTCTGTCAGCATCTTCCCGGCTTCGTTCAGCATCTCCAGCGGCATCTCGGGGAGGCTCTCAAGGATAAACCACATCTGCTGAGCTTCCACGTCCAGGCGGGTTCTGATCCCCTGTCGCCAGTTCCAGCGCCGGCAGGTCACACCGGCATCATCACACCATATAATCTCACCCTGCGAGGGATATTCAATGGCAGGCTCACCCTCTTTAACGGTATCAAAAGGTTCTGTCCCTTTTGCTACAGCCAGGCGTGGTGCACCCCGGTAGGCAGAGATATTCTCACCACCGACCGGAACGGCATAACGAAGACTGACAGCATTATAAAGATCAACAATGGGATCGAGCGCCGGCATTGTTTCGTCGCGCAACACGCGCTTACGCAGTGCATCAGCTGAACACGGCGTGCGTTTAGGTTTAGCGCCAAATTTCTGGAAAACTTCGCCCCAGGCGGCCAGATGAGACTCCGCCCATTCTGGCTGACCAGCCAGAACGGCTCCGCATGCATACTGCAGAGCCGCTTCTCCTGCATCGGGATTCATCACCGGTGCGGCTTGCACGACGATACTTAATGCCCGAAATCCAGGTGCAATGCGATAAATTTCAGGCGCGATTGACGGAGATACTCTTAACACGGGATAATCCTTTAATGACCAATTTATATCATGATAATAACCGATGACCAAAAAAGTCAATTTACTGACCGATGCGAATGCTGTTGCTGACACAGTTAATGAAGCCGTATCTCAGCGTATTAAGTTGTTTCGTCAGCAAAAGAAAATGTCTCTTGATGAACTCTCCCGCCGGGCTGGCGTGAGCAAGGGGACACTGGTTGAGATAGAGGGATGCAGGGCGAATCCCAGTATTGCGGTGCTATGCCGGCTGGCTGCCGCGATGGGGGTTTCAGTGGCTGACTTTGTGGATGTCAGTACAAAACCGGCAGTCCGCCTTATTTCATCAGATGAAATACCGGAACTATGGAAAGGAGAAAAAGGTGGCAGTGCAAAATTGCTTGCTGGTTCTGGCGGCCCTGATATGACAGAACTCTGGATGTGGGAAATGCAGGCAGGTGAAAAGTTTGCCTCCCCCGGACATACAGAAGGAACGATTGAACTTTTTTATATTCAGGCGGGTTCGCTTACGCTTGGGGTACAGGACCATGAGTACTTGTTAAAAACAGGTTGTTCAGCTGCTGCCAGAACGGATGTTCCTCATTTCTATGAAAACCGGGAGGAAAACCCCTTAGTTTTTATCATGACTGTTCACGAAAAACAGTCTGCATGATGATGTCCGCTATGAGCGAAAAGCGGACCTTTGGATAAAAACATATATATAAGGGTCTTTGCGTCCGCTATTAAAGTTAAGGCAAAGCTGTTCAGACGTTTCGTCGTTTGATTCCTTCAGTTGTTTATCTGCCAAGTCTCGCGTGGTTTCCTGCTACCTGTACGCCTTAAGGTACACTCCTGAGGACGACCGCGCCGGCGCCGATAATACTATCCGGGCCAAGTGTGACGCCGGGAAGAACAGAGACCCCAGCCCTATCCAGACGTTATTCCCGATTATCACAAGGTAGGCATATTCTAGCCCCTTATTTATTCGCCCGGCATCAAGTGGATGCCCTGCGGTTTACCTTTGACGATTTCCGGCCGCAGGACGGTAAGAGGTAAAAGGAGAAGAGCGAGGCGACTTATTAACCTAAAGAGCGGATTAACATTCAAGTTTCTTCCGGTAAATAACAATGTGAAACAGCAGACTTTATATTTTCTCCGGTTGAGGTTTTTACCTCATTGAACCGGTAACGATTCTGCTTACACCTTTTCTATAGTGCTCTCAGACTGACCTGAAAGAAGGAGTATCCTGATGACTTCACGTATTCGAATAGGTGTAAGCCCGCTGAGCTGGACGAATGATGTCCTGCCCGATCTGGGCGACAGTATTGCCCTTGAAACCTGCCTGACACAGGCTGCATCTGCCGGTTATCAGGGGATTGAACTGGGCAGAAAATTCCCCCGTACCCATGCGGAGTTAGCCCCGCTATTGTATAAGGCCGGACTTCAGCTCGCTTCGGGCTGGCACAGCGGTTTCCTTGCCGAACGCAGCGTTGCTGATGAAATCACGGCCGTGGAATCCCATGCCGGACTTCTCAGAGCATCAGGGGCCGAAGTTATGGTTTACGGCGAATGCGGCTGTATGCCGGGCAGTCATCCGCTGGACCAGCCCCTTTCTCTTTCGCCGTCCCTGAGCAGCCTGGATGCTGATGAATATGCCCGCAAAGTGAGCAGGTTTGCCGATATTCTGATGGACAGGTTCGGCCTGAAACTGGCCTATCATCATCATCTGATGATGCTGGTTGAACAGCATCATGAACTGGAAGAGTTTCTGACTAAAACTTCTGACAGTGTCGGACTGGTTCTGGACTCCGGACATGCTTTCGCGGCTGGTGTTGACCTGGCTCAGATAACAGAAAAATTTGGTCATCGTATAGTGCATATACATCTGAAAGACGTCCGGGCTGATGTGCTGCATCGGGTACGGGAGAACAACCTCAGCTTCAATGATGCGGTACGTGCGGGACTCTTCACGGTGCCGGGGGAGGGCTGCATTGATTATTCTCCGCTGACTGGCTTCATTGCGTACTCAGACTATCAGGGCTGGCTGATAGTCGAGGCGGAGCAGGACCCGCAAAAAGAAGAGCCGTCTGCTGCTGTTTCCCGGGCGTTTCGCTGGGCAAAAGACACTTTTTCACAGTCTCATTCTGCAGAGGAAACTGCCCAATGAAAGACAATCTCAATATTGGTTTAATCGGCTCGGGATTCATGGGGCAGGCGCATGCTGATGCCTACCGCCGCGCAGCAATGATTTATCCGGACCTGCCGAAGCGCCCTCGTCTCTATGCACTGGCCGATCAGACTCAGGCTTTAGCCGACGCGAATGCGGTACGCTTCGGGGCCGATAAAGCCTATGGGGACTGGCGTGACCTGATTAACGACCCGCAGGTTGACGTGGTCGATATCACCTCACCCAACCATCTGCACTTTGAAATGGCGCTGGCAGCGATTGCGGCAGGCAAGCACGTGTATTGTGAAAAACCATTGGCCGTCAGTTCGCAGGAGGCACTGCAGATGACGCTGGCAGCAGAGCAAGCCGGCGTCAAAACGATGGTGGCCTTTAACAACATCAAAACGCCAGCAGCGTTGCTGGCAAAACAGATTATTGAGCGCGGCGATATCGGCACACCAATCCGCTTTCGCGGCACCTTTGACCAGGGTTTTTACAATGACCCGGCGCTGCCCTGGTCATGGCGCTGCTCTAAAAGCCTGGGCGGCAGCGGATCTCTGGGCGATCTGGGGGCTCACACCCTTTCCATCGCGCAGTTTCTTATGGGGGAGATCAGCGAGGTAACGGCCAGCGCGCAAACCTACCTCCGGCAGCGTCCTGTTCCTCAGGTGGACGCCGGTTATGCCAGTCGCATTGATGAACAGGCAGAATGGCGTGAAGTTGAAAATGACGACCAGGTTCAGTGTCTCGTCAGCTTTGAAAGCGGAGCCACCGGCGTGATTGAAGCCTCACGCCTGGCAGCCGGTCGCATTTTTGGTGTGTTCTGGGAGGTTTCCGGTACAGAGGGCACACTTTATATGGACGGCGAACGTTTCAATGAGCTGCAGGTTTATCGCTTCAGTGATGACAGACACGATCGGGGCTTCAAGATTCTGTATGCAGGCAGCCAGATCCCGGCCTATTCCGGCTTCTTCGGATTCGATTTTGGTGGCGGCGGGCTCGGGTATTTTGATGTCAAAGTCATCGAAGTTCATGACTTGGTTCAGGGGGTCTGCAGCGACGGCGACTGTTATCCGAACTTTGCATTTGGCCTGCAGAACCAGCAAATCCTGACCGCCATAGAGCAGTCCATTATATCCCGTCAGTGGGTTGCAGTTGCAGGCAACCGCCAGAAGAATGCTTAAAAGGAATCACTATGTTTCCCTCTTCCCTGCCCGTCCCGCGATTGCCATCTGAAAAGTCGATACCCGTACTGCGCTGGGGCATCATTGGCCCTGGCTGGATAGCTGAACACTTTGCCCGTGCGCTGAAAGCGCACACCGGACAGCAGCTGGTTGCAGTATCAGCAAGAAATAAAGTAAAAGCACAGGCATTCGCCGAGCGCTGGGCCATTCCCGTGGCCTTCAGTAGCACAGATGAAATGCTGGCAATGAAGGATCTGGACGCCATCTATATCGCCACACCCCATAACCATCATTTTCCGGATGGCATGAAAGCACTCAGTGCAGGTAAACATGTTCTGATTGAGAAACCTCTGGCGCTGAATGCCGGAGAGGCGAAAACCCTGCAGGCGAAGGCCCGTCAGAAAGGTCTGCTATGTATGGAAGGCATGTGGTGTGATTTCGCGCCAAAATACGATGTGCTGCGTCAGCTTTTAAACGACGGGGTATTGGGTGATCTTCATACCCTGACTGCCGATCACGGCGAGTTTTTTACGCAGGATCACCGCATCTTTAATGCCGATTTGGCCGGAGGTCCGATGCTGGATTTAGGTAGTTATCTGGTTTCACTAAGCGTGATGGTGGCAGGTGCGCCGGTCCGCATCCAGTCCAGCGGACAACCGGCAGAACGGAATGTTAACGGGCAGGCTTCTATGCTGTTCGAACATGCCTGTGGCATGCATTCGGTGCTGAACACGACCCTGTTCAGTAATACGCCCGGCAGTGCGGTGATTGCGGGACGCGATGCCACTCTGGTTCTGGCGGGACAGTTTTATGCACCCGGCGGATTTGTGCTGACCTCAAGCCAGGGTAGCCACACGCTGTGCTGGGAAGAAACCGCCAGCCGTTACGCACAGCTCTGTCATGAAATCCGGCATTTTTCATGGTGCGTGGGGCAGGGGTTAAACGACTCGCCCATTCGCCCGTTGTCCGTTGTACTCAGTACTCTGACAGCGATGGATACGGTGAGGGGACAGCTCGGGATCGTATTCAATGAAGAGCGCTGAAATCTGCAGCAGCCAGGGCCGAGTATCCGTAGCTTCCGGAGCCATATCCTGACAGGAGCGGCCCCGGACCTTTATCACAACATCCTGTCGACCGGGCAGAACATTCCGGTTGTCAGGGATTTAGTCGCGGCTTCTGCGATCGCCTGCGCCTGAATCCCATCCAGCAGTCCGGGTAAATCAGCCACATCCTCCCCGTTCAGAGAGCGGACAAACGCGTCAAGATGCCGATAGTAGGTGCCTTGGACACGGCTGAACCAGTCTGCATAAAGGCCCTGCTTTATAATGGCCTTTCCCTGGTAAAGCGTCATCCCCGGCGGGCTCTGGGAGCCTGACTCTGCCAGTCCTTTTTCGCCCATCACACTGATCCTTTCATCATAGCCATAGCCCGTTCGACGCGTGTTATCGAGCTGCGCAAGCGCGCCCTGCTGCATCTGCATAATCAGCACCGACGTATCCACGTCGCCGAACTCGCTGATGGCAGGCATTGCCAGTGCGGCACCCATAGCGCCCACTGAAATAACGTCATCGCCTGTCAGCCAGCGCAGCAGGTCGAAAAAATGGATCGCCTGGTCACGCATCTGACCGCCGGAAGATTTAAGGTAGCTGAGCGACGGAAGTTCCGACGCACGGCAGACCATATGGATTAACTCAGGACGCCCGACAGTTCCCTGTTCCAGCTGACGCTTTAACTGCTGATGGCTGCTGTCAAAACGGCGATTGAAGCCGACCGTAATTTTTGTCTTCAGTGGCAGAACGTTTTCAGCGACGTGGGCTGCTCTTGCCAGCGACAAATCGATCGGTTTTTCACAATAGACGGCTTTACCTGCCCGCGCTGCGGCTTCAAGCAGTTCAGCATGTGACGGCGTTGCGCTGGCAATCAGCACTGCATCTATATTGTCACTATTGATAGCGGTGCTGACTTCGCCCGCCGCACACTTCATCTGTCCGGCCAGTGCTGTGGCGCGGACCGAATCCAGGTCGGTCAGCATTGCAAGCTCAACATCAGGATGCATCGCGAGATTTGTGGCATGCACCTGTCCGATAAAGCCACAGCCAATCAGGGCAAAACGTTTTTTCTGCGTCATGATAATTTCCTGTCTGAAGGTCAAAGTTCAGCAATAAAGACGTTGCCAAATTAGCCTGCCTGCATACCCTGAGAAATGTATGTTTTGAGGGAATTACCTCAGCAGGAGCCCTGATGAAATCACTGACTCTTGAAATGCTGGCAGAACGGGCGGGCGTCAGTCTGGCTACGGTCGACCGCGTGCTCAATGAGCGGGGCGGCGTCTCGCCCCAAACTGTACAGAAAGTGCTCGAATCCGCGCGTGAGGCCGGCCTGAAGCGCATTCTGCCTGAAGAGCATCGTCATGCCTGGCAGATCGAGGTACTGCTGAGTGGCGATGACGCATTTTTTTTCAGACAGCTTGCCAGCGATTATTCCGCCATCGCCAATGCTCTGGGTTATCGCCGCGTAGTGCTGCACCGCACTTTTGTGCCGGAGTCCTGCCCGGACAGACTGGCTGTGCTCATTGAAGAACGCAGCAAAATACGTGACGCCCTGATTATCTTTGCCCATGAACATCCCGCTGTTTATCAGGCACTGCAGTGCTGCAGACAGCGCGGAGTGCCAGTGGTGACCCTCGTCACAGATCTGCCTGGCGCGCACAGGCTGTGTCATGTTGGCATTGACCAGCTACAGGCAGGCCGCACAGCCGGGCTGATGATGGGCAGCCTGATCAGACCGCAAGGCGATGTTATTGTGGTGAGTGGACGCAGTGAATACCGCGCCCATCAGCAGCGTATTCAGGGCTTCCGCGATGTCCTTGAAAAGCGCTTTCCCAACGTGACATTGCGGGAGGTGCTGGCGGGTCAGGAAAGTCGAATAACCATCAGCAAACTGCTCGAAAAAGAGCTGGTGCAGTCAGATAAGGTGGTGGGGCTTTACAATACCGGCCTGGGGAATACCGAAATCAGCGAGGCTCTGGCGAGACATCGTCTGACGCAGGCCTGCACACTCATAACTCACGAACTGTATTCTACCACTAAAGCACTGTTTGCCAGAAACGCACTGGCCCTTACGCTGGATCAAAACACGGCACGACATGCGCAGCTGTCAGTAGACATCCTGCTGAGTTATCTCGAACACGGTGAAATACCTGAGGAATACAACAGCGGCAAAGTCACCTTTACATTGTACACGCAGGAGAATTTCTATTAGAAATCAGTAACTTTTTTAAAACTAAAGGTATTGCAGTTTATTGTCCGCTATGAGCGAAAAGCGGACATTGATAACAGCCTTCTGTGTGAATTATCAGGTAGCAGGTCAGAAGGTGTAAAGAACACCTTTGAATTAGATCAAACTTAAATCAGTATTACCTGGGGATCATTTAATAAACGTTGATATTCTGGTCCGGACTCACGGACCGGAGAAGCTTTACATGTCTGAATATACCTTGCAGGACTGCAACATTACGGTGCCTGACGTATTTCGCGATCGCACCATGAACCTCTTTACCCTAAGCCATACGAATGCCAATGAATTCACCTTTGTGATTTCACGTGCAACCGCTGCTGCAGAAGACACGCTTCAGTCAGTATCCCAGAGACTGTCTTCCGAACTGCAGGCGACTTTGCAGGATCTCTCACTCAATCATGCCCGGCTCACTGAACTGAATGGCAGGCAGGCCCTGGAACTGTTTTACAGTTTCAAATCTGGCGAAAGAATCATCTTTCAGAAGCAGAGGGTGGTACTGACATCTGAAAATAATACGGGTAAAAAGCTGCTCTGTTTCATTGGCACCTGCCCGGATGCGTTTGACGATTACCATGGCCGTATCTATGACAACATCACGGACAGCATTACCTTTCCGGACGATGCACCAGATTCTACCGCAAGGGGGAGCCAGATCCCCGCCGACAGCCAGGAACTCTTCTTTAGCTTTGACCGTGATAGCCGCGAACTGAATGTGTTCCCTTCAATTTCTGACCTCTACTCATCGATTGATCTCAGCCGGGCCAGGAACGGCAACTATCTGTTCTTTGACGCTGTCGGTGAACCACTGATGTTGTCTCCGATACCTGATGGCGAGCATGCTGGCCGCTTTGCGCTGTGGGAGATGGCAGGTACCAGGAGACCTGGACTGATATCAAGTTTGCTTCTGGCCAGAACTGTCCGGGGTATTGACGGCCTTGATACCACTGAAGTCGTTGAGGCTTACCTCCGCCAGCGGATAAATGAAAAATGAGTGGTGCCGCTGAAGCTTTTTCCGCTGCACGCGTGGGGGACGGCATAGAACACTCCGCCTCTAAAGGCTGGCTGGTGCTCGGTCTGATAGGCGGGGCCATTGCCGATGCGGCGTTCACGCTGGCCACGGGGGGCGTCGGAACAGTAGTCCTGGCCGCGACGCTCGCAGGCGCGGCTGGCGGCGGCGGACTGGGAGAAGTTCTCGGCAGTATGTCATGGGCACCCCACCACGAAACCGGCCATCTGGTTACTGGTTCATCAAACGTATTCATCAACGGAAGACCGGCGGTGATGTCGCATATGTCTGTAGGTGACTGTGACGAGCATGGCCCGGCCTTACAGCGGGTGGCAGAAGGATCTTCACGCGTCTATATTAACGGACTGCCCGCTGCCAGGATGGGGGACCCCTGACTTGCAGTGGGGTCATTAGCGGCGGATCTACTAACGTCATTATTGGTGGCATTAAAGAGCAGACTGACGTAATCAGTCCTGAAATTCCTGACTGGGTGGACAGAGTACTGCTGGGCGTGGGCCTTGCGGCCACGACCGTTCTGGCAGGACCGGCGATAGCCTTGCTGGGTTTTGCGGGAGGTCTTGGTGGCGGTTATAGCGGCGCTTACATAGGCGGGAAGTTATGGGGAGAAGGATCTGACGGTCAGAAGTGGCTTTCATTGGGCGGTGCGTTTGCAGGCGGCCTTGCCGGCGCAAAAGGAGGCGCAGCCTTTAATGCGTGGCGTAACACGCCTAAGAGCCTCATCAACCTTAAAGAAATAGAACCCCAACTGGCCACTGATCCGGACAGTGCCTTTTTCTGGTCAGGGCGCACTGAAGGTGTCGGCGGTCCTGACGTCGCAGAAGCCATCGCGAAGTCCCGGGGCGGTGTTACGCTCGAATCCACAATCAAAGATAAAAATATTAAAATGCCTGAATGGGATTTCGATAACCCGCAGAGCATCAAGGCCTGGGAGGATGTCTCCGCGTCTTATGCAAAACAGGTCTCTGGAGAAGTCAGGGCCGTAGTGGGGCAGTCACTGCGTGAAGGTAATATATGGGAAAACGTTGAGTTACCGCGCCTGATGGGCAATGATAATGTCACGAAAATCAGTACGATCGATCCAGTATCGCAGACGGAAAAAGTCATATTTGTAAGGGATAACTGATATGAAAATTACAGGCACAAGTTCATATGTGATGCTTGATATCGAGGGCAAAAAAATCAGGGCAGAAGGTGAAATGGTCGTGGGTGGTTTTGTGGCTGAAAAAAGCACCATGAAACAGTTTGAACCCCCCTATGAAAGTGAACCTGTGACTGATGCTGTTCGCCAGCATTATATTGATGAAGCAGTCAAAAAAACCCAGGGATCTCATATGGTCCTGAAATTTGTTTAAATCTGTACGGTGAAGGTAGCCTGCTAATTACTTTCACATATTACTTCCGCCACAGTATTGAGACAGGTGGTGCGGGAGGATGATCCGTTTTGACCAGCCCTCCGTAAACTAACATACCATGTCGCAAGCATCGTCCGCTTCTGGCACCAAGCGAATATGCCCCCGCTTCAACGCGATTGCCCCAGGCTAAACAGCGAACCGGCAACACTCCCCAACGGACATATCATGTTCGCGAAAGCCGCTGATCCCCTGAAAACGATATCAGCCGCCAGCCATCATTAGCGCGCCGCCCGCAGCAACCGGGTCTTGCATAAACTGAAATCGATCAGGCGCTGTCAGAAAGGGGGCTTGTGACGGCTCGCGGCCTGGTCTTTAAGCGGAAAGTAGGGCGCGCTTAAATGAGAAAATATGCGCACGTGCGGCTTCGGCTGCACGTTGCGTATCGCCTGATTTCAGCGCGGCAATGATTTCATTATGCTCAGCGATCACTTCATCCATATGCGCCACGTTGGAAAGGGTGGTGGCCCAGAAGCGCTGCGCTTGTGCATGAATCACGCTAAGGATATCGGCAAGATGGCGATTACCGGCAATCTCGGCCAGGACCTGATGAAACTCGCGATCCAGCAGCATCATCTGTTCGCGGCTGCGTAACTGGCTCGCCTCATCAATTTGCTGATTAAGATGACGCAGACGCTCAAGCTGCGCCTCCGTCACCTTCTGGCTGCCAAGCTCAACACAGAGCGTTTCATTTACCAGCCGTACTTCAATCAACTCCAGTGCATCATCAATCGATAATGGCGCCACCATGACACCTTTACGCGGGATAATTTGCAGTAAACCTTCGGTTGCGAGGCGATGAACCGCCTGATTAACCGGTGTACGACCTATCGCCAGATCATCCATCACCTGAGCGGTATTAAGGTATTCGCCAGGTTTATAACGCAATGTAATGAGCTTGTGCCTGAAAGCCAGATAGGCTTGTTCATTAAGAGAAAGGCTTTTATCTGCACTGCCTGGGTTCACATTTTCCGCCACTGATTCACTCATCACCACGTTCCTTTTTTTACCTGTAAGACATCTTACACAAAAATCTGGCATGAAAATCGCTAGTTTAAAATTACTGTGAAATTTCACTGTGATTTTTCAACCGGAGGTTTTCTCATGCAGTTGCGATTCTCTACGGGCGACAAAGCCGCGACCACACTGAACGTGGACATTACGCATTTCATTATTGCTGGCTGGGCCGGCCGCGATAAGGAAGCCGTGTTGCACCATATTCGTGAATTAGAAGCCCTCGGCGTGCCCGCACCCGGTGCAGTTCCGCTTTTTTACCGGGTTGCGGTTAATCAGCTCAGCCAGCAGTCAGAGCTTGAAGTGGTAGGCGAGCAGACCTCCGGCGAAGCCGAACCCTTCGTTTTCTCGCATCGCGGCGAATTGTGGGTGTCCCTCACGTCTGATCATACCGACCGCCATCTGGAAACCTTCAGCGTTGCGCTCTCTAAGCAGGCGTGTATCAAGCCGGTTGCCAGCGCCGCATGGCGCATGAGCGACGTTACCGAACACTGGGATGTGCTTGAACTCAGCTCATGGATTAAAGAGCAGGGTCAATGGGTCATCTATCAGCAGGGCACGCTGGCCTCTCTGCTGACACCACAGGATTTGCTCGCTCGCTATTTTGCTGGCGGTGTCGTGGAAGAGGGCGTTGCTATGTCCTGCGGCACGCTGGGCGCCATTGGCGGCATCCGGCCATCCAGCCAGTTCCGCATGGCGCTGCATGACCCGGTGCTTAATCGCACGCTGGAACACACTTACACCACCGGCGCGCTGCCGGTGGTGGCATGAGGAGAGCGCCGATGACCACACTCTGGCAAGCCAGTCAGCAGTTGCAGAGCGGCGATGCTCTGCCCGAAGCCTTTACTGAATCCGCGTTGCAGGCCGCGCAGGATCCTGAACAACAGGGTGCACTGGTGTTCACGCAACGCTACGCCGCGTCTTGTAGCGCGGCAAACGCCCGCTTGCAGGCAAAGCAGGCGCTAAGTCCCATCGATGGACTGCCAGTCAGCATTAAAGATCTGTTCGATGTCGAGGGAGAGGCGACCACGGCCGGGTCACGCTTACTGGCCGATGCGCCCGTGGCGGCTGCCAATGCCAGCGTCGTCGATAAGCTACTGCTGGCGGGCGCCGCCATCGTTGGTAAAACCACGATGACGGAGTTCGCTTTTTCCGGCTTAGGCATCAATCCCCATTACGGCACGCCAGTCAATCCGTGGCAGCGCGAACAGCAGCGTATCCCCGGCGGATCGTCCTCTGGCGCGGCCGTGGCGGTTGCTGAGGGCATGTGTCTGGCTGCTGTTGGCACCGATACCGGCGGTTCGGTGCGGATCCCTGCTGCACTCTGTGGCCTGACCGGCTTCAAACCCACGGCAAAGCGCATCAACCAGCGGGGAACGTTGCCGCTTTCGACCTCACTCGACAGCATCGGGGTGATCGCGGACGACGTACGCAGCTGCTGGCTGCTGGATAGCGTCATTGCCGATCGGCCGCTGGCGTTACAGTCGCTGGATCTGCGAAACGCGCGCTTTGCCGTGCCACAAACGCGCGTACTGGATGGTCTGGATCAGCATGTGGCGCAGGCCTGGCAGCGAGCCATCACGCTTCTGAAGCAGGCGGGTGCGACAGTTACCGACATCACGTTGCCTGAGCTGGATGAACTGAATGCTATGAATGCGCGTGGCGGCATTACGGCTTATGAAGCCTGGCAATGGCATAAAAAAAGCGCGCAGGCATACCCCGAAGCTTACGATCCCCAGGTGCTGGCCCGCATCCAGCGCGGCAGCCATCTCACCGTGCAGGATGCCACCGATCTTTACCAGCAGCGTGCTGCATGGCAACAGCGCATTAACGCAGCGCTAGGGGATTTTGATGCGTTACTCATGCCAACCGTTCCGCTTGTCGCGCCCACTATCGCGTCACTCAATGATGCGCAGCGCTATATGGAGATTAACGCGCTGATGCTGCGCAACCCCAGCATTATCAACATGCTGGACGGCTGTGCGCTCTCTTTACCCTGCCATCAACCGGGCTCTGCTCCGGTTGGCCTGAGCCTTGCTTCGATTCATGGTGATGACGCCCGCTTAATCAGCTGGTCGCTTGCCGTGGAAACTGCCCTTAACCGGAGATCCTGATGATGACTCAACCCCACGGCATGCTGTATGTCGCCACCAACATTGGCGCTGAAGATGAGGCTGACTTTAACCAGTGGTATGACCATGAACACGTAGAGGAGCGTGTAGCCATTACGGGATTCCTGAGCGGTACACGCTATCAGGCAGTTAACGCTGAGTATCGATATCTCGGTTTATATGAAACCGACTCGCTGGACGCCTTTACCAGCGCCGATTATCACGCCGCATTCACGCACCAGACGGCATGGTCGGTACAGAATCTGCAAAAAATGGTTAACCCCATGCGCCGGGTGAGCACGGTCGCGCACAAGCATGGCAAAGGCACGGGCAATCAGTTAGCGGTGTTGACGCTGCAGGCGATCGATGGCAGTGCGCTCAGCGCCTGGCAGCAGCAGATAAGCCAGACGCCGGGCTACATCTCCTCCTGCGTGCTGATGCCAGACAGCGTCCTGAGTTCGCCGTTACCGAAGGAAAACCAGGAACAGCGGAAAATGCAGCCGATGCTGCTGATTCATTGCAGCGATGCACGGAGCTGCGATCGCCTCGCTGCGGCCGCGGCACAGCTGTTTGCGGGAGAGATACAGCGTTATGCCCTCAACTGGCAGTTAACAAAACAGGAGCTGACCCATGGCTGATACCGATTCTCTGCAACATGCAGCAGGCGCCGTACGCACCAAATCGAAGACCGGGCGTCTGGCTGCTGCCAGTTCGATTGGCACCGCGCTTGAGTGGTACGACTTTACCGTTTACAACATCATGGCCGCGCTGGTGTTTAACCATATCTTTTTCCCCAGCTTCGATCCGCTGGTCGGCACCATTCTGGCGTTTTCAACCTATGCGGTAGGCTATATTTCACGTCCGCTGGGGGGCTTTGTGTTCGGCCACCTTGGCGATGTCGCGGGGCGCAAAGCGGTGTTGATCATCACGCTGGTGATAATGGGCGTGACCACGGCGCTAATGGGCCTGCTGCCGGGCTATGCGGTCTGGGGCATCTGGAGCCCGGTTCTGTTAGTCGCACTGCGGTTTGTGCAGGGCATCGCGCTGGGCGGCGAATGGGCAGGGGCCGTGTTGTTATCGATGGAGCATGGTGACGCGAATAAACGCGGGCGTAACGCCTCCTTTGCGCAGGTTGGTCCATCCTGCGGCACGCTGATCGGCACGGGCTTTATTACGCTGGTTACGGTGATGATGAGCGCCGATCAGTTTCAGGCGTGGGGCTGGCGCATTCCGTTCCTGCTAAGCCTGGTACTGGTCATATTTGGCCTGTGGCTGCGTCGCGGTGTGGAAGAGACACCCACCTTTGTCGCAATGCAGGAACAGGAGAAAACCACGCACACCCCGTTAAAAGAGGTTTTCGTAAACTATCCGAAACAGCTACTCATTGCCGGAGGATCGCGCATCGGCTCGGATGTCCTTTACGCGCTGGTGGTCGTTTTTACGCTGACCTACGTCACCACCGTGCTGCAATTACCGCGACCGCTGGCGTTAATGGCTACAATGCTGGGCGCAATAGTTAACGCGATTACGGTGCCGATGTTTGGCGCGCTTTCAGACAGGTGGGGACGACGCCCGGTTTACATTACCGGCGCGCTGCTGGCGATTGTATGGTCATTTCTGTTCTTTGTGCTGCTTGATAGCGCGCATCCGGTGTTGATCGTGCTGGCGGTGATTGGCGGTTTGCTGATCCATGCGATGATGTACGGGCCGCAGGCCGCGTTTGTCACTGAGCAGTTTCCGGGACATGTGCGTTACGCGGGTTCATCCCTGGCCTATACCCTGGCGGGCATTGTCGGCGGGGGCTTTGCGCCCCTGATCATCACCACGTTATTTAAAGAAATGGGCAGCACGCTGTGGGTCTCTTTGTACGTCAGTTTGGCACTGGCGATTACGCTATTCGCGTTGTGGAAAGCCAGAGAGACTGCTCATCGTCAGGATTAAGATTGGCAGGGCGAAGGATTGCCCTTGTCCGGGCTATCGCTGAAAGTGATGCTGCGCATAATGTTCACCCGCGGGCTTGTTCATGCCGGGAGGTGCAGCATCAATAATAACAGAGGATAAGCTCAGACTTACCCCGGTTCTGCTTCAGTGAAACAAGTGTGCCGCGTTACGCTTTTAGCGAGGCGAGATAGAGCGCTTCCACTTCCGCCCGCGCCCAGGGGGTGCGTCGCAGAAACTTCAGGCTCGATTTCACGCTGGGATCGTTTTTAAAGCAGTTGATGTTGACCCGATTTCCCAGTTCCGCCCAGCCATACTGCGCGACTAAATGGTTGATCTGCATCTCCAGGGTGACGCCGTGCAGAGGATCTTTTGAGGTGTGAGCGTTCATTATCTTTTCGCCTGATTCAGTCAATGGCGCACATCCTGACAACGGTAAAGCGGATGTGCAAGGGCTGAGGATGAAAAAGGTCTGTCACACAGTGCTATCGCTCTTTTTCTGTGTCCGCGCTAACGCGGCAGGCAGAAGCGTGCGCAGCCGGGCAGCAGTTGTGCTAATCATAAGCGACCCATGATTGACTGAGGATCGCCTGCCATGTCCGCTTCCGATACTGATCTGCTCAGCTCCCCCCGCCGCAAACGTGCCCTGATTGCCGGGTCGGTCGGAAATTTCATTGAATGGTATGAGTTTGCCGTTTATGGCTTCCTGGCTACTCTGATTGCGGAGAACTTCTTCCGGCTTCAGGGCGAATCCGCGCTGACCGGTATCCTGCTGACCTACGCCTCTTTTGCCATCGCCTTTTTCTTCCGTCCGCTTGGCGCCGTGCTGTTTGGCCGGATGGGCGACAGGATTGGGCGCAAGCCCACCCTGATTTTTGTGCTGATCATGATGACGCTGGCCACCGCGGCTATCGGCCTGGTGCCGACCTATGCCCAGCTGGGCGTGCTGGCTCCCCTGATCGTTACCGGGCTGCGTATTCTGCAGGGGCTGTTTGCCGGAGGCGAGTATGGCGGGGCGGTGTCGCTGATGACCGAATTTGCTCCGCCTGGCAGGCGTGGCCTGTATGGTGCCTGGCAATCCTTTACCGTTGCGCTGGGATTGCTGGCGGGTGCAGCGATTGTTGCGCTGCTTTCGCGGCTGCTGACGCCGGAAGAGATGCTGAGCTGGGGCTGGCGCATCCCGTTCTTTGTTGCCCTGCCGCTGGGGGGGATCGCGCTCTGGCTGCGGGCTGGCATGGAGGAGACTCCGGCGTTTATCCGGCAGCAGACGCAGCCCCGCGAAAAAGTGACCGCCAGCCTGAGTGACACCCTGAAAACGATTCTGCTCGGCATCTGCCGGCTGATGGTGTGGTCGGCGGCCGGGTACACCTGGCTGGTGATTATGCCGACCTACCTGCAGGCCTCACTGCACACCGGCTTTAATGAGGCGCTGCTGATTGCGGTGATTTCGAACCTCGGTTTTGCCGTCACGATTATTCCGGCGGGAATGCTGAGCGACAGGATTGGCCGCCGGACGGTGATGGTCTCGGCGGCGATCCTGCTGCTGGTGCTCTCTCTGCCGCTGCTCAACCTGTTGCAGGCTGAGAACACCGCAACCGGGCTGAAAGGGCTGGTGGTCTTTATCGCAGGGGGTGTGGTGGGCCTGCTGGCCGGGCCGGGACCGGCGATGCTGTCAGAGATGTTTCCGACGCGGGTGCGTTATACCGGTCTGGGCCTGGCCTATTCACTCTCTAACGCGCTCTTCTCAGGCTGTGCCGGTCTGATCATCACCGGGCTGATTAAAGAGACGGGCAATCCCGATATTCCCGCCTGGTATGTCATGGCGACCGCACTGGTCAGTATTGTGGCGCTGATGACGCTGAACAAAGACGATCATAAGCGAGCGCTGGATGAGGGGTGACCGCAGGCTCAGCGCCCGGAGGGGGCATTCAGGCTGAAAATCTGATCGCGGTTGTGAACCTTGGTCCCGTGACTATCGGCGATCAGGATGATGGCGGCCATCGCTAACGCCAGAAGGAGGATGAAAATTTTACGCATGATAGTAAATGTGTATTCCTGACAGTTCAGTGAGATCTGATACCGGGGCCGTAACGGCTGGCCAGCTCGGCTTTAATTACAACACCCATAGAGAGTGCCTGATGGCGGGATCGCATTCTTTGATCCTGATACTGAATTGACCGGAAAGCGGGAAAAGAGGGAAACAGCGGCATAAAAAAAGGGCGCCTTCAGGCGCCCTTCAGAGTTTTAGCAGAACTGTTAAACCAGCTGCTGAGCCGTGGTTTCTACCAGCGTCAGCAGGATTTTAATGTCTTCCAGCGTCACGGTCGGGTTGAGCAGCGTCATCTTCAGACAGGTCACGCCATCGTGCTCGGTCACGCCGACGTTAGCACGGCCCGACTCCAGCAGGGCATCCCCGATACGCTGGTTCAGCAGCGCGATATCCGCGTCGCTGAGGTGCGCCAGATGCGCCGGACGGTAGCGGAACAGCACGCTCGCCAGCTGCGGCTTCATTACCAGCTCCAGCGCCGGCTGCGCATCCACATACGCTGCAACGTGCTGTGCCAGCGTCACACCGTGGTCGATGATGGCGGCATACTGTTTCTGACCCAGGGCTTCCAGACCCATCCACAGTTTCAGTGCATCAAAACGGCGGGTGGTCTGCAGGGATTTCGACACCAGATTCGGTACGCCCTGCGCTTCGTCAAACTCAGAGTTCAGATACGCAGCCTGGTAACGCATCAGCTCGTAGTGACGTGCTTCCTTCAGCAGGAAAGCGCCACAGCTGATGGTCTGGAAGAACTGCTTGTGGAAGTCCAGCGTAATGGAGTCCACCAGCTCAATGCCGTCCAGATAGTCGCGATACAGCTCGGAGAGCAGCAGTGCGCCGCCCCACGCAGCATCCACGTGAACCCAGATGTTCTCTTCAGCCGCCAGCGTGGCAATTTCACGCAGCGGATCGATCGCACCGGCATCGGTGGTGCCTGCGGTGGCAACAATCGCCAGAATATGCTCGCCGTTGGCTTTGGCTGCGGCCAGCTTGTGACGCAGGTCATCCATATCCATGCGGGCAAAGCTATCGGTTTTCACCTGCGTGACGGACTGATAACCCAGACCCAGCAGCGCCATGTTCTTCTGAACGGAGAAGTGCGCATTTTCTGAACAGAAGACTTTCATCTTCTTCAGGTCACCGGTTAAGCCATCCTGCTGAACAGAATGACCCTGACGGGCATACCACGCGTCGCGCGCCAGCATCAGGCCCATCAGGTTGCTCTGAGTGCCGCCGCTGGTGAAGACACCGGCATCGCCCGGCTGATAACCCACCTGAGTACGCAGCCATTCGATCAGCTTCATCTCAATCAGGGTTGCAGAGGGCGCCTGATCCCAGGAGTCCATACTCTGGTTGGTGGCGTTGATCAGCACTTCCGCCGCCTGGCTGATCACCAGGCTAGGGCAGTGCAGGTGCGCCACACACTGTGGGTGATGCACCGACAGGCTGTCTTTCAGGAAGTACTCAATGGCACGTTCAATCGCAGCCTGGTTGCCCAGGCCGTCAGGATTGAAGTCCAGCGTAATACGCTCGCGCAGCTCTGCGACGGTTTTTCCCTGATACATCTCAGGTTGTTCCAGCCACTTAACGACTGCCGCGCTACTCTGGGCGATCGCCTGCTGGTAGGCCTCGGTACTCTGAGATGAGGCCGCCAGGATTGGGTTTAACCGGGACATTGCATTCACTCCACTTATACTGGTTTCACGCCAGCTGACAGCAGGGCGTTTTCAAATTTATCCATAAACACGTCAAGTTCAGCATCGGTGATCAGCAGGGAAGGCAGCAGGCGCAATACGCTACCGTGACGTCCGCCGCGCTCCAGGATCAGGCCGTTCTCGAAACATTTCTTCTGTACCAGCGCAGAGAGCTCGCCGTCAGCCGGGAAGCTGCCCATGTGATCAGCGGCTTCGTCAGGTTTCACCAGCTCGATACCGATCATCAGACCCAGGCCACGGACGTTGCCAATCACCGGGTAGCGCTGCTGCAGTTCGTTCAGTTTGCCTTTCAGCAGTTCGCCCTGTGCCGCGACTTTATCTGCGATGTTGTTCTCTTTCAGCAGTTTCAGCGTGGTCAGGCCGGTTGCCATCGCCAGCTGGTTTCCGCGGAAGGTGCCGGTGTGATGACCCGGTGACCAGGCATCGAACTCTTTCTTAATGCCCAGCACGGCCAGTGGCAGACCGCCACCCACAGCTTTGGACATCACGATGATGTCTGGCTCAATACCCGCGTGCTCGAAGGCGAAGAATTTACCGGTACGGGCAAAGCCTGCCTGAACTTCGTCGAGGATCAGCAGGATGCCGTGCTCCTGGGTGACTTTACGGATGCGCTGCAGCCATTCCGCCGGAGCCGGGTTCACGCCGCCTTCACCCTGAACGGCTTCCAGAATGACCGCCGCAGGTTTACGTACACCGCTCTCAACGTCGTTGATCAGGTTTTCGAAATAGTAGGTCAGCGCTTTCACGCCCGCTTCGCCGCCAATGCCCAGCGGGCAGCGGTAGAGGTGCGGATAAGGCATGAACTGCACTTCCGGCATCATGCCGTCAACGGCTTCTTTCGGTGACAGGTTACCGGTCACTGACAGCGCGCCATGGGTCATACCGTGGTAGGCACCGGAGAAGCTGATAACACCTGAACGGCCGGTGTGCTTTTTCGCCAGCTTCAGCGCCGCTTCCACGGCGTCGGCGCCGGACGGGCCGGTAAACTGCAGGCAGTAATCCTTGCCCTGGCCTGGTAACAGGGAGAGCAGGTACTCAGAAAACGCGTCTTTTAACGGCGTGGTTAAATCCAGAGTATGTAACGGCAAGCCGCTGGTAATGACATTTTGAATGCTCTGCAGAACGTCTGGGTGGTTATGGCCCAATGCCAGCGTTCCGGCACCCGCAAGACAATCAAGATACTGATTGTTCTCGACGTCGGTGATCCAGACACCCTGTGCTTTCGCAATAGCGAACGGCAATTTGCGCGGATAACTTCGAACGTTAGATTCAAATTCGGCCTGACGGGCTAAATAGGTCTCATTGGTTGCGTTTAATGTCTGTGCATTCGAACTGTCAATACGGACTTTATCCGTCATCATATCTCTCCTACAACCGCGACGGGAGTAACGTCTCAGTTGAATAAATGAATTAAAAAAGTCATGGGTATGTTTAAAGCGCGGCCAATATAGGGGTTTTTAAGGTCCGACTCAATGATTAATTTGATCAGAAAAAAAGTGCTTCTTTACTATAGTTATCAACCAGTTGTTGAGATTGTGACCGCATGCTTTACTGCCGCTTCGCTAATGGTTAAATAATAAATGGCGAAAAAACACCGGCTTACAGCTCACAGCCTGTGCTAAGTCAATGATAATAATCTGTGTAAACAGCTGTTTCGGAGCCGAAACGCTATCAAAAAGGGCACTTTTCAGACAGAAAAAGCATAAGTCAGTTTAATTAGCGAAGCTGCATATATCCCGCTATAGATGTAATGACCAATTAAAATAATAAACCTTTTTTTAACATTTAATTAAAAACGTCCCGTTGCAGTTGGGTCAGTGCGCGTTTAAATCCCTTTATCCCAGCACACAATCTATAAACTGGTTTAAATCCGCCAGCGCTTCACGCGCCTTCGCTTCTGAGGGATTAACCGTCAGTAAGTCGGCATAACCGTTAAGCATGGCGCTGATCTGTCTGGCGGTGCGGGCGATATCGGCGCAGCGCAGTGTACCGTCAGTGACGCTGTCACGGATAATGGTTTCCATCAGTTCCTGCCACTCTGCCGTCATCGTCTCTGCCAGCCCGGCATAGGGCTGATAGTGTGCCGCACTCTGCCAGAAGGAGGCATAGAGCTGCCAGGTGGCATCCGGTGCGGCGGGCAGATGGCTTTCAAAGAGGCGCAGCAGTTTCTGACGCGGCATGAGGCCGGACAGGGAATCTGCGAAGGCTTCATAATCCTGCCGCATGAAGCGCTCCAGTGCGGCCAGACAGAGGCTCTGCCAGTTACTGAAGTAGTGATAAATGTGGCTGCGTGAAATGCCCACCGACTCGGTCAGCTCGCGGGTGGTGACCTTTTCTATCCCTTTCTCAATAAATAATGCTATCGCGGCATCCAGGATTTTTGTCTTCAGTGCTTCTGCTGACGCTTTCATCATGACTCTCACATTGACTTTGAGCAAATGCTCAAATAGACTCTTTTTCATACTTGAGCAACCGCTCAAGGATAACACTATCAGAAACAGAAACGATGTCTTCCTCTAAACTTATCTTTCCCGTTACGGCTCCCCGCAGCGCTATTCTGACACTGAAAGCGCTCGGCCGTCGCCATCGCCGCAAGCTCTTCTTTACGCTGCTGCTGGTGGTCGCGGAAAATGTCATGTATCTGCTTTATCCGCTGCTGGCGGGCTTTGCTATCAATGCCATCCTCTCCGGCAGAACCTGGCAGGCGATACTCTATGCGGCGATGGTGTTTACTATGTGGGCGATTGGCGCAGCCCGGCGCAGCGTCGACACCCACACCTTTGCCCGCATCTATGCGGAGCTGGCGGTGCCAGTGATTGTGGCGCAGCGCAGCGAAAATCAGAGCGCGTCGACGATTGCGGCAAGGGTGGCGTTATCACGCGAGTTTGTCGATTTCTTTGAGAAGCATCTGCCGGTGCTGATTACCTCGCTGGCGTCGATGACCGGGGCGGCGGTGATGCTGCTGGCCATTGAGTTCTGGACTGGCGCAGGGTGCCTGGCGATCCTGCTGTTTTTCGCCTGTTTTCTGCCAGGCTTTACCCGCAAAAATGATGCGTTGTTTAATCGACTTAACAACCGGCTGGAGAAAGAGGTGAATTTCGTTACCCATGCGAACGCCGCTTCACTCAGCCGTCATTATGGGGTTTTAGCCAGCCTGCGTATCCGTCTCTCTAATCGGGAAGCCTGCGGTTATCTGGCCATCGGCAGCATGGCCGCGCTGCTGTTTGCTGGCACCATCGCGTTAATGGCGGGCCGGGGTGGCACCAGCGCGGGTCACATCTATTCGGTGATGACCTATATGTGGATGTTTGCCATGAGCCTCGATGATGGCCCTCAGCTGCTGGAGAAGTATTCCCAGCTGAAAGACATCGGCCGTCGGGTGAATACCGGCATGCCATAGTCGCCTGTGCGGATGGAATGTGCGCCAGATCACAAAATGGGTTGCCATGCGCGGCCTGACTTTTTATAGTCTGGCCGCTTCATCCGGACGGAACACGCTCTGCTTCCTTCCTCCGGCTCACTTCAGTTTTTCAGCTCAGGCCATTGGGAATCCATTTTGTTAAGAAAAGATCATAAAACCGACGATGCCGGTTTTGTCCGCTGGGCATTGCTGGCCCTTGCACTGGGCGGCTTCGGCATCGGAACCGGCGAATTCATCATGATGGGCCTGCTGCCGGACGTGTCGCGCTCGCTCGCCATCACCGAACCGCAGGCGGGCAACGCTATCGCCAGTTATGCGCTGGGGGTGGTGGTTGGCGCGCCATTTATTGCGGTGCTGGCGGCGCGGATGGCGCGTAAATCGCTGTTGCTCATCCTGATGGCACTGTTCAGCATCGGCAACGTCGCCAGCGCGATGGCCGACAGTTACCACGGCCTGATCGTGGCGCGTTTTCTGACCGGCCTGCCGCACGGCGCTTACTTTGGCGTGGCCTCACTGGTCGCGGCGTCACTGGTGTCGCCGGCGCGACGGGGTCGTGCGCTGGCCTCGCTGATGCTGGGACTGACGGTGGCCACCCTGATCGGGGTGCCGCTCGGCTCCTGGATAGGTCAGCTGTTCAGCTGGCACGTGGTCTTCACCTTTGTCGGCGCGATTGGTCTGCTGACCTGTCTGCTGATTGGCCGCTATGTGCCTTATACACCTGGCGATACAGAGGCTCATCCGCTGCGTGAACTGGGTGCGCTGAAAAACGCGCAGGTGCTGCTGACTCTGCTGGTGGGCGCCGTCGGTTTTGGCGGCATGTTTGCGATCTTCAGCTATATCGCCCCGACGCTGATCAATATTGCGGGTATCTCTCCCTCGCTGATCCCGTGGGCGATGGTGGCGTTCGGGCTGGGGATGATCATCGGTAATCTGGTCGGTGGTCGTCTGGCGGATGGGCCGGTGCTGAACATTATCGGCTGGACACTGCTCTGGAACGTGCTGGTGATGCTGGCCTTCCCGGTGCTGGTCCAGCATGTGGCAACCGGCCTGCTGGCGACCTTCCTGATCGGCACCTGTTCAGTGCTGCTGCCATCACTGCAGATCCGCCTGATGGATGTTGCCAATGAGTCACAGACCCTGGCGGCCGCGATGAACCATTCGGCGCTGAATATCGCCAATGCGATGGGCGCCTATCTCGGTGGCCTGACGGTGTCGCTGGGTTATGGCTGGCTGTCAACGGCGTGGGTTGGCGTGGCGCTGGGGGTCGGCGGCCTGATGGTCTTTGTGATGACGGCGCGGCATGCCGCCCGCCAGCAGGCTGAACTGGCCTGATAGCCGCCGGGCAGGGCGCAGCGGCAGCCGGGGTTGTCGCTGCGCGGGGCTGGCTGAAACCCATGGGAAACGGGGTGCAGCCAGCCTCTGAACCGGATTGCGGCTATGAAGATTCAGCGTTCGTTATCTTTTCCGCCGTTCGGGAAATAAAAAAGGCCAGACAAATCAGTAAAGATGCCTGGCCGTCTGGATGTTAAAATTAAATTAAAATAATGTTTGCTAATGTCGGGCAGGCATGACTTAATAGCGTCATCGGTTTGGAACACAGACCTTATCAAAGCAGTTTTAGTCAAGCAGTCCTCAGTGCAAGCGATATCTCAAGATACCCCTTCTTCGTGAGTCTCCTCCTAAAATCCTGGTAAGTTTATTTCTGGAAGACAGGCCATCTCTGCCACATCGTGGCTCATTATTAAGGAAGTATCGATGTCGAATAAAATGACTGGTTTAGTAAAATGGTTTGATGCGGGCAAAGGTTTTGGTTTTATCTCCCCGCAGGATGGCAGCAAAGATGTATTCGTTCATTTCTCTGCCATTCAGAGCAACGATTATAAAACCCTCGATGAAGGTCAGCAGGTCGAATTCACCATTGAAAACGGCGCGAAAGGCCCATCAGCGGCAAACGTTGTCCCGATGTAACGTCTGATGATCAATGCGGCTTACGATAGCGATGACGGCAACAGCCTGAGCAGTTAAGCGAGCATTGATGATTGAAAAAACCCGCCCTGTGCGGGTTTTTTGCGTTTTGAAGCCTGCCATTAAGCCACTCCCTCCTGACAGCGGATGAGCCGCTGACCTCTTCATGCCGTAAAACGGTGAGAAAAAAAGATAAAATGCCGTCAGCAGGCTTATCGCGGCAGATAGCCGTTTATCGCTGTGCGACTATAGAGGCAAAGAACTTCTCCTGCTGACGTTTACCACCCGGAAGGTTATCTGCTCTATGAACGCCTCTGCTGGCATTGCAATGAAGGTCATGGCTGCGCTGAGCTCCACGCTGATGCTGGCCTGTGTAAAACAACTGGATGGGGCGATACCGGTTGGCGAAGTGATCTTTTTTCGCTCGCTGCTGGCGCTGGTGCCGCTGTTAATCTGGCTGCGTATCCAGGGCAGCGTGCTGGACGGCATCCGCACCCGTAACATTCGCGGCCACGTTGTGCGCGGGCTGGCGGGGACCGGTGGGCTCTATTTCAGCTATCTTTCGCTGCTTTATATCTCACTGACGGATGCCACCGCGATCAACTATGCCGCGCCGCTGTTTACCGTGCTGCTGGCGGCACTGCTGCTGCGTGAAAAAGTCCGTCATCACCGCTGGGTTGCCGTCTTTATGGGATTCACCGGCATTCTGGTCATGTTCTCCGGGCATCTCTCGCTGACGCAGCAGGGCAGCTTCTCGCTCTCCGCGTCGGCCGGGATCCTGCTGGCGTTAATGGCCGCATTCTGCACCGCCTGTGCGCTGGTTCAGATCCGCTTTCTTAACGGCAAAGAGAAACCGGGCGCTATTGCTTTCTGGTTCGCCATCACCACCGCCTTAACGTCGCTGGTTACGCTGCCTGCCGGATGGAAGGTGCCGCAGGGCAATCAACTGGCGTTGCTGGTGGGCTGCGGGTTGCTGGGCGGCATCACCCAGATTCTGATGACGCTGAGTCTGCGCTACGCCGAGGCCTCACTACTGGCCCCGTTTGACTACACCACCCTGATCTGGTCGGTGGCGGTGGGCTATCTGCTGCTGGGCAACCTGCCGGACTCTGCCACCATGGTCGGTGCGATTCTGGTGGTAACAGGGGGTCTCTACGCCGTGCTCTATGAGCGTTATCGTTTCCGCAAAACGCAGATGGCGAATGTCAGCTCATGATCTGCAGCGTCCGGCGCGTGTGTAAAGCGCGTAATGATAACGCAGCGTTAATAATTTGTGATCCCGGCGAGAGAAGCTCATTTTGTAATCGATTACTTTTACACTCAGACAAGGTAATCGATGACTCACGGGTGAGGTTCCTATGATTGCAACGGTGCAGGAGAGTGCAGGCCAGCGGGTGCAGCATAAGCTGCTGGTTCCGCGCCTCTCTCTGATGATGTTTATGCAGTTCTTTATCTGGGGCAGCTGGTCGGTGACGCTGGGCCTGGTCATGACCCGCCACAACATGCCGTTGCTGATCGGGGATGCCTTCTCTGCCGGGCCTATCGCCTCGATTCTGTCGCCGTTTGTGCTCGGCATGCTGGTGGATCGCTTTTTCCCTTCCCAGAAGGTGATGGCGGTGATGAATCTGGCCGGTGCGATGATTCTCTGGTTTGTGCCACAGGCGCTTATGGCAGAGAACGGAGCGCTGCTGATCGCGCTCTTATTTGGCTACACGCTCTGCTTTATGCCGACGCTGGCGCTCGCAAACAACATCGCTTTTCACAGCCTCGCCAGCAGTGAGAAGAGTTTTCCCATCGTCAGGGTTTTCGGCACTATCGGCTGGATTGCGGCGGGGATCTTTATTGGCGTGGCCGCCATTGCCGACAGTGTGGCCGTGTTCCAGCTGGCCGCACTCTGTTCCGTGCTGCTCGCTCTTTACAGCCTGACGCTGCCGCACACGCCAGCGCCCGCTAAAGGTCTGCCGGTGAAAGTCCGCGATCTCTTCTGCGCGGATGCCTTTGCCCTGCTTAAACAGCGTCATTTCTTTGTCTTCGCGCTGTGCGCCACCCTGATCTCGATTCCGCTGGGCACCTACTACGCCTTCACCGCCTCCTGGCTGGCGGATGCCGGTGTCCGCAACGTCAGCACACTGATGTCACTGGGCCAGATGTCTGAAATTCTCTTCATGCTGATCATCCCGCTGCTGTTTCGCCGCCTCGGCGTGAAGGCGATGCTGCTGATTGGCATGTCAGCGTGGTTTGTGCGTTATGCCCTGTTTGCACTGGGCATGAGTGATGAGACGCGCACCCTGATCTACCTCGGCATTCTGCTGCATGGCGTCTGCTACGACTTCTTTTTTGTGGTGGGATTTATCTACACCGATCGCATCGCCGGTGAAAAGGTCAAGGGACAGGCGCAGAGCATGGTGGTGATGTTCACCTATGGCATCGGCATGCTGCTGGGTTCGCAAATCTCCGGCGCGCTCTACAACCATCTGGTTGCGGGTCAGGTGAGTGCGCAGAACTGGGCGCTGTTCTGGTGGATTCCTGCGGGCGCCGCCGCGCTGATCGCGATTATTTTCTTCTTCTCTTTCCGTTTCCGTGAATAAGCGCTGGCGGCGCGCAGGAGCGACAGATGAAAACAGTTAAAGGGCCGGGACTCTTCCTGTCACAGTTCATTACCTCTCAGCCTCCGTTCAACTCGCTGGCCGGGCTGGCGGAATGGGCGGCGGGACTGGGATACCGGGCGCTGCAGATCCCCTGCCATCAGCCCGCCATTTTTGACCTCGAACAGGCGGCGGTGAGCCAGACTTACTGTGATGACGTGCGGGGGGTGCTGGCCGATTCTGGCCTCGAAATCAGCGAACTGTCGACGCATCTCGAAGGGCAGCTGATTGCCGTCAATCCCGTCTTCGATAGCGCTTTCGATAATTTTGCACCGGCAACGCTGCGTGGCGATCCTGCCAGGCGCACGGAGTGGGCGATGACCACACTCAGACGTGCCGCAGCCGCGTCGGAAAGGCTCGGCCTGCGCGCTCACGCCACCTTCTCCGGCTCGCTTGCCTGGCCCTGGTTCTATCCCTGGCCGCCCCACAATGCCGCGCTGTTTGCAGAAGCCTTTGCCGAACTGGCGCGCCGCTGGTTGCCGCTGCTGGACGTTTTTGACCAGCACGGTGTTGATCTCTGTTATGAGATCCATCCCGGCGAAGATCTGCATGACGGTGTCACGTTTGAACGTTTTCTGGCTGAGGTCAATCATCATCCCCGCTGCAATATCCTGTTCGATCCCAGCCATCTTCACCTGCAACACATCGATTATCTGCAGTTCATCGACCACTACCATTCACGCATCAAAGCCTTTCACGTCAAGGACGCGGAGTATCAGATTAACGGGCGTAGCGGGGTCTATGGCGGCTATCAGCCCTGGCTGACGCGCGCCGGGCGTTTTCGCTCGCCAGGCGACGGCCAGATAGACTTCGGCGACATCTTCAGTAAGCTGGCGCAGTATGACTATGACGGCTGGGCGGTACTGGAGTGGGAGTGTTGCCTGAAGGCGGGTGAGACGGGCGCGCGGGAAGGTGCGGCGTTTATCCAGCGTCATATTATTCCGGTGGCCGATCGCGCCTTTGATGATTTTGCCGCGTCCGGTGAAAACCGCCCGTCAGTGCGTCAGCAGCTGGGGCTGGATCGCGATGCGTGAAGTGCGCGGATAACCGGAACCGCACAGGATTAAAACAGGGAGCGCTATGTCTGTTCAGAAAATCGCCCGGATGGCCGGGGTGTCCGTCGCCACGGTTTCCAGAGTGCTGAATAACAGCGACCGGGTTAAACCGGCCAACCGGGAGAAAGTGCTGGCGGCGATAGAAGAGAGCCGCTATCAGCCCAATCTGCTGGCGCGACAGCTGCGCACCGCCCGCAGCTCGATGATTCTGGTGCTGGTCTCCGATATCTCTAACCCCTTCTGCGCTGAAGTGGTGAAAGGCATTGAGGCGCAGGCGGAGCAACAGGGGTATCGCATTCTGCTCTGTAATTCGGGGGCCGATATCGCCCGATCACGTTCCAGTCTGCAACTGCTTTCCGGCAAGATGGTGGATGGCATCATCACCATGGACGCTTTCAGTAAGCTGCCGGAGCTGAGTCAGCTGATTGGCGCGGCACCCTGGGTGCAGTGCGCCGAACACGATGATGAGGGGCGGGTCTCCTGCGTCGGCATTGACGATCAGCGTGCCGCGCAGGCTGTGGTGCGACATCTGGCCGCCCAGGGACGCCAGCGTATTGCGCTGATCAATCATGATCTGAGCTACAAATATGCCCGGCTGCGGCAGCAGGGCTACCTCCGGCAACTGGAAGAGGAGCAGCGGGAATGGCAGACCATCATCTGCGCCAGCGCGTTGAGTTTCAGCGCCGGTAAAGCGGCGATGCTTGCGCTGCTGGCCGGGGAGACGCGGCCCGATGCGGTGTTTGCCGTGTCTGACACGCTGGCGGCAGGGGCGATGGCGGCGATCCAGCAGGCGGGCCTGCGGATCCCGCAGGATATTGCCGTGGTGGGGTTCGATGGCAGCGACCTGGCGGAGATGGTGTCTCCTCCGTTAACGACCCTGGCACAGCCTTCAGGCGTGATGGGGCGCCGGGCCTGCGAGCTGCTGCTGCAAAAAATCGCCCAGCCCGATGTGCCGCCGCAGCGGGTAGTGATGCCGGCTAAGCTGGTGGTGCGGGCCAGTGGTTAAAGATGCGGATTCCGGCACAATGACGGGAGGTGAAGCGACAGTGGGGGACAATCCGGCATGAACCGGCTGTCGCTGGCAAGGCGCTCAGGCGGGTGAAAAGGGCGCAGTCGCGGCTGCGCCCTGTGTGGGTCAGAGTGCGTTCAGGAAGGCCAGCAGATCCTGATTCAGCTGATCCTGATGCGTCACCGCAAAACCATGCGGCGCATTGTCATAAACCTTCAGTTCCGCCCCCTCAATCATCTCCGCCGCCACTTTGCCGGTAGACTCAAACGGAACGACCTGATCGTTGCTGCCATGAATCACCAGCGTCGGCACCTTCACCTTCGCCACGTCTGCACGGAAATCGGTTTCGGCAAAGGCCGTCACGCAATCCACGGTGCTTTTCAGCGAGGCCAGCAGGGCAATGTTCAGCGTCTGCGTCAGAACGCCCTCGGAAACGGTCTGCCCGGCGTTGGTGCCATAGAAGGGAGTGGCAAACTCTTTGATAAACTGGGCGCGATCCTTAAGCAGGCCGTCGCGGATACCTTCAAAGACCGACATATCCACCCCCTGCGGATAGTCTGCCGTTTTACCAAAGATGGGTGTGACTGCACCCAGCAGCACCAGCGCCGCCACGCGATCGCTGCCATACTGGCCGATGTAGCGCGTCACGTCGCCGCCACCCATAGAAAAACCGACCAGCGTCACCTGCTGCAGATCCAGATGGGTGATGAGATCGTTGATATCTGAGGCAAAGGTGTCGTAATTATTGCCGTTCCAGGGTTGATCGGAGCGACCAAAACCGCGGCGGTCAAAGGCAATCACGCGATAACCGCGCCCGGCCAAGAAGTTCATCTGGCTATCCCACATATCCGCGTCCAGCGGCCAGCCGTGACTGAATAAAACAGGCTTACCGGTGCCCCAGTCCTTAAAATAGATTTGCGTGCCGTCGGTTGCTTTAAAGGTGCTCATGATATTGCCCTCTGTCTGACGTGATGGATGATATGTCGGTGATGCGCCCGTTAAACCGGGGCCACCAGATAGCGAACTTCAGGGGCGGTTTCACCCTGATGAAAGGCGAAAACCCGCCGCTCAATCTTTTTATCGTTCATGGTGTAGCGCGCCTTCTGCCGCAGATGTTCGACCCAGGAGCCCACCACAAACGTTTCCACGAAAATGCCGGGCTGCAGAATATCTTCATAAAGAGACCAGCTGATGGCGCCGCCGCGACGCCTCACCCGCCGCATATCCTGCATGCAGATCGTAAAGGCGTGTACATCATCAAGCGTAACCCGATATTCGTAATTCACCATCACCGGTCCGCGTTCATGGCGGATATCCAGTGCGGGGGGTGTGACGCCATCCCCGATTATGTCGAGATTGAGATCGGGGTCCTGATCGAGCCGCCAGCGCCAGACGGTCGCGCTGGCGATGACCATCCCTGCCGCGGCGATGCAGAGTGACAGTGGAATGCTGAAGCGGGAGGCGAGCTGTCCCCAGATTGCGCTGCCTGCGGTCATGGAACCGAAGAAGAGCGTCAGATAGACCGCCAGCGCACGCGCTTTCACCCACTTCGCGGCACTGCGCTGTGCGCCGAGATTCAGCGTCGACAGCACCGTAATCCAGGCCAGCCCGGTGAAAAACTCACACGCATTCAGCAGCCAGAAGTGGCGCACAAAGGCGAGTGCCAGCAGGGTCAGGGCGAAGATCAGGCTGGCGATGACCATCAGGCGATCGGAACTGAAATGACGCCGCAGACGCGGCAGCAGCACCGCGCCGGTAATCGCGCCGACACCGATGCAGGCCAGCATAATGCCGTAGCCGCCGGGGCCAAGGCCGAGTTCACGCCGCGCCACCAGCGGCAGCAGCGCCCAGCCCGCACTGCCAAACAGAAAGAATGCCAGGGTGCGAACCAGGACGTTTCGCAACACCGGTGCAGCGTGAACATAACGCAGACCGGCGCGCACCGCCGAAAAGAAGTGCTCAGGGGGCAGACGCTGAATGGCCGGCTCCGCTTTCCAGCGCCAGAGCACCCAGGTCACACCCAGCACCGACAGCGCATTGAGCAGAAAGACCATCCACGGGCCGGTAAACGACAGGATCAGGCCGCCCAGCGCCGGACCTATCGCGCGGCTGATATTGATACCCAGCGAGTTAAGGGCAATCGCGGCACCCAGCTCCTTTTTTGCGACCAGATCCGGCACGATTGCCTGGAAGGGGGGCGAACTCATGGCAGCCCCGGCGCTCAGTAAAAAGGCGGCGGCCAGCAGGTATTCCGGTGTCACCTGTCCGGTCCAGGCGAGCAGCGTCAGACCGGCGGCGGCAATAAATGTCCAGATCTGAGAAAAGAGCAGGTATTTACGACGGTCAATGATATCGGCCATGACGCCGGAAGGCAGCGCGAACAGAAACATCGGCAGGCTGCTGGCCGCCTGAACCAGCGCGACGGCCAGCGGGTCAGCACTCAGCGTCAGCATGCTCCAGTTGACCCCCACATCGTTCATCCATGACCCAATATTGGAAACCACGGTCGCAATCCAGAGCATGCGGAACACCGGCTGGCGCAGTGGCGCTAAGGGCGACACCTCGCCAGCGGGCTGTTCACCAGGCTGGGCCTGTTCAGACAGCTGAATATCCTTAGCCTGCGCCATGACGAACCTCCCGGGGTTTTGCCGCGCCCGGCCGCCAGTCGCCCGGCCCGGTCAGTGCCAGCGTGGTAAAGATGATCAGCAACAGCCAGCCGAACTGGCCCTCCGCCAGTGACCAGTCCGGATGCACCACCAGCATCGCGACCAGCAGAACCCCGATGATGGGCAGGCAGGCAATCCGACTCCCCCAGCCGAAGATAATGAGGATCGGGCAGATCACTTCCGCCAGAATGGCCGGCAGCAGGCTCATCATCGGGCCCAGCCCAAACGGGTCCTCGATACGCGTCAGTTCTTCGCTGAAATGCAGAATTTTCGGCACGCCATGCACCTGTAACAGCAGCAGGCTGCCGGTCAGGCGCAGGAAGAACAGCCCCGCATTAAGACGGGGCGAGTAAGCAGATACGTTCTTCATCATCAGAATGCAAAGCAGCTGCAGCCCAGCGCCCCCCAGAAGGCGTTATCCTCAGCGACCGGCACGCCGGCACCACGGGCAATTTCGTGCGAATGGCGATGGACACCGCACGGGCCACTGCAATGGTGCGCGGCAGGCATCATCCCGGCACGGCTCTGTGCCACCGGCGGCGCGCTGCGATAGTGGCCGGGAACCCTGACCACCGGCGACCACTCTGGCAGAACCGGAATGCCGGGCGGTGCCTCCGTGCTGAATGCACCGGCGGCATAGACGATATTGCCATCCACCACGGTCAGCACGGACTCGATGCCCTTGATCTCCTCTTCCGGCACGCTGAAGTAGTCTTTGCTCAGCACCGCCAGATCCGCCAGCTGTCCGACCTGGATCTGACCTTTTTTGCCCTGCTCACTGGAGAACCAGGCGCTGCCCTGGGTCCAGAGCATCAGCGCCGTGTCGCGGTCAAGGCGGGCATTGACGTCATACATCTGCATGCCGCCCACGGTGCGGCCGGAAACCAGCCAGTAGAGTGCGGTCCAGGGGTTGTAGCTGGCCACGCGGGTCGCATCGGTGCCGAGTCCGACCGGAACGCCGGTTTCCAGCATTTTCTGCACCGGCGGCGTATCGCGGGTCGCCTCAATGCCGTAACGCTCCGCAAAATATTCCCCCTGGAAGGCCATGCGGTGCTGCACGGCAATGCCGCCGCCCAGCGCTTTGATACGGTCGATATTTCGCTGTGTGATCATCTCCGCGTGATCGAAGAACCAGTGCAGCCCGTTGAACGGAATGTCACGGTCGACCTTCTCGAATACATCCAGCATCCGGCTAATCGATTCGTCATAGGTCGCATGCAGGCGGAAAGGCCAGCGATGTTCCACCAGATGACGCACCACGCGCTCCAGCTCATCCTCCATGCCGGGGGCCAGGTCGGGTCGCGGCTCCAGAAAGTCTTCAAAGTCGGCGGCTGAGAAGACCAGCATTTCACCTGCGCCGTTGTGACGGAAATAGTCGCTGCCCTGACCTGGCGTCAGCATGTCAGTCCACTTTTCGAAGTCCTCCAGCTCATGGCCCGGACGCTGGGTAAAAAGGTTATAGGCGATGCGCACCGTCATCTGCTTTTTCTGATGCAGCTCTGCAATCACCTCGTAATCTTCGGGATAGTTCTGGAAGCCGCCGCCCGCATCAATGGCGCTGGTCAGCCCCAGGCGATTCAGCTCACGCATAAACTGCCGGGTTGAGTTGACCTGCTGCTCCAGTGGCAGCGTCGGGCCTTTCGCCAGCGTGGCGTAAAGGATCATGGCGTTGGGACGGGCGATCAGCAGGCCGGTAGGATTACCGTTGCTGTCGCGCTGGATTTCTCCCCCCGGCGGGTTGGGCGTCTCTCTGGTGTAGCCGACCGCTTTCAGCGCGGCGCGGTTGATCAGGGCGCGGTCATAGAGGTGCAGCAGGAAGACCGGTGTGTCGGGCGCTGCTTCATTGATCTCATCCAGCGTCGGCATGCGCCGCTCGGCAAACTGAAATTCCGTCCAGCCGCCCACGACCCGTACCCACTGAGGCGTCGGGGTTCGCAGTGCCTGATCTCTCAGCATCCTCAGCGCATCCTCGACAGAGGGAACGCCCTCCCAGCGCAGCTCAAGGTTGTAGTTCAGGCCACCGCGGATCAGGTGCAAGTGAGAGTCATTAAGACCAGGCACGGCGGTGTGACCTTTAAGATCGATCACCCTGGTGCCGTCGCAATGAAACGCCATCGCGTCGGCAAGCGTTCCCACCGCAACAAATTTTCCGTCACGAATCGCAACGGCTTCTGCCACCGGATTGCTGCGGTCAACAGTATGAAATTTGCCATGGGTCAGTATCAGTTCAGCTTTACCCAGCGTAACCATAGATCCTCCTCAATGGGGTTGTCCGGCATCGCGCCGGACAGGAAGTGCCGCAGACAGGCGGCCACGAATCAGGCGGATTATGGTGAGCGGGCTGAGGGCGCGTCTAGTTATACAGAGGGATACCTATACCTTCGTATAGTTATACGCAGAGATAATAGTTTGCCGTGACAGCTCACCCTAAACTGGGTTCAGACAGCCAGCAGCGGGGTGTTAACCCGGTACAGGCTGCTCCTTTTGCTCCGCGCCGGTTGGCGGAATTCCGTTACTTAACCTCTATGGGTGAACGCATGTCCAACGCTAAGCTTGAAGTCCTTACGCCACATAACAGCCAGATTATTTTTATCGACCAGCAGCCGCAGATGGCCTTTGGTGTGCAGTCCATTGACCGTCAGGTGCTGAAAAACAACACGGTCGCCCTGGCGAAGGCGGCGAAAGTCTTCAATATCCCCACCATCATCACGACGGTCGAAACGGAAAGTTTCTCCGGTCATACCTATCCGGAGCTGCTGGATGTGTTCCCAGGACAGGATATTCTGGAGCGCAGCTCAATGAACTCCTGGGATGACCAGAAAGTGCGTGACGCGCTGGCGGCAAACGGAAAGAAAAAGGTGGTGGTGTCAGGCCTCTGGACGGAAGTGTGCAATAACAGCTTTGCGCTGTGCGCGATGCTGGAAGGGGATTACGAGATCTACATGGTGGCGGATGCTTCTGGCGGCACCACCAAAGAAGCGCACGACTACGCCATGCAACGCATGATTCAGGCGGGTGTGGTGCCGGTCACCTGGCAGCAGGTGATGCTGGAGTGGCAGCGTGACTGGGCCAACCGTGACACTTACGATGCGGTGATGAACATTGCCAAAGAACACTCAGGTGCCTACGGCATTGGTGTGGATTACGCCTATACCATGGTGCACAAAGCGCCATCCCGTCAGAAGAGTGAACACCGTACCCTGGCTCCGGTGCACGCACCCGTCCGCTAAGTCGCGTGCTGCTGATCGGTGCCCCTGGTCCGGTCAGCAGCGTGGCAAAACAGGAGTCCGGTGATGAATCCTTTTCTTCTTTCCCTGGCGGCAGGGAGTGTAATCGGTGTGCTTTATGGCCTGCTTAAGGTGCGTTCGCCCGCTCCGCCAGCGATTGCGCTGGTGGGACTGCTGGGGATGCTGCTGGGCGGGGCGCTGATCGATGCGATCCTGCCTGCTGAGCAGCCTGCCACTCTCCAGCAGCAGAGTCCTGCACGGCCTGTGACAGCCACAACGGGATAAGCCGATCATGTTGAAATCCTACATTATTTCTCTCGCGGTGGGTCTGCTGGCTGGGGTAATCTATGCCCTGATCAACGTCAATTCACCGGCACCGCCTGTCATGGCGCTGCTGGGACTCTTTGGCATGCTGGTGGGGGAGCAGCTGGTTCCGCTGGCGACGCGTCTGTGCCGCCGCCAGCCCGTCACGCTGAGGTGGTTTCGCCATGAATGTGTGCCAAAAATCAGTGGCACACCGCCGCCCGACGGCGATAAAACGCCCTAAGTCCTCGCCTGCCACAGGGTGAGGCGTTCCAGAGGATATCTGCATGACGCTGTCACAGCGTATTATCATTGTTGATGATGAACGCGCGGTCCGCAGTGGACTGAGCAATCTGTTGCATTCAGACGGCTACGCCACCCGATTATTTGAGTCCGGTGAGGCGCTGCTGAACGATGATGATGCGCTGGCCGGGGCGGCGATGCTGATTATTGATATCGGACTGAAGGGGATGTCCGGTTTTGAGCTGTTTACGCTTCTGAAACAGCGGCCCGGCCTGCCGCCGGTCATTTTTATCTCGGCCGATCAGGAAGAGACAACGCTCTGGTATGCCGTGGCACTGGGTGCCGTGACCTTTTTGCGCAAGCCCATTGATGTTGATACGCTGCTGACGCTGATCCGTTGTGCGTTATCTCAGGGAGAAGCGCGCTGATGAGCACTCTTTCACTCACTGTTCATGAGGGTGACGACGCGGGCTCCACCCCTGACGAAACCGACACGCTGACCACGCTGGCGCAGGATGGCTGCCTGTGCTGGATAGCGGTTCAGCGTCCTTCCGGCGACGCATTCATTATCGCGACGCCTCAAAGTGACGAGGTCACGTATCAGGCCACGCAGCGGCTTAAGAATGAACGGGCGCTGGCGGGATATCTTTCGCCACGCTGGGCCATCACCGCCACAGGCTCCACCCGCTACCAGAATCGTTATGCGCTCGTTTATCCCGCCTTTCCCTTTCAGACCCTGGCGCACAGGCTGGCGCATCCTCCGGGCACCCTGGCGGATTTTCTCGAGGTGGCGCTGCGACTTTGCGCCACGCTCAGTCAGGCGCATCATCAGGGCATCGTCCATGGGGATATCAAGCCAGACCATTTCTTCATCGGTGACGATGACCGCTTTCTGCTGGGCAATTTCGGGCTCGCCACCCTGGCGGGGCAGTCGGCGGAGGGTCTGCGCGCCTCTGGCGGGACCCTGGCCTACATGTCACCTGAACATACCGGGCGGACACCCCATCCGGTCAGCACGCTCAGCGATCTCTACAGCCTGGGCGTGGTGCTCTATCAATACCTGACCGGCAGGCTTCCCTTTGGCTCTCCTTGTGCGGGTGAGGCGGAGTGGATCCACCATCACATTGCCACCGCTCCCCGGCCCGCCGATCAGGTCAGAGAGGCGGTGCCAGCCATTCTCTCTGCCATTCTGCTGCGCCTGCTGGCCAAATCACCCGCTGAGCGATACCAGACGGCTCAGGGCGTGATGGCTGACTTACGCCGCTGTCAGGCGACGCTGACAGCAGAGAACACCATCGAACCGTTCACGCCCGGCCTGCAGGAACCGTTTATCGCCGGGTTTCGCGCCACGGGTCTGTTTATGCAGCATCCGCAGGCGCATCAGTTGCTGAGAACGCTGGATGACGTCAGCCGCAGCGGTACGCAGCGCCTGGTCATGCTGAGCGGCGCGCCCGGTTCAGGCAAATCGGCCCTTATCGCCTCTGCTCTGAAAAACCTGCAGCGCCGACAGGTACTGCTGGCGGCAAGCAAGGCCGACCCGCTTTCGCCGATGGCCCCTTATGCCCCGCTCGCCTCCGCGCTGCGCAGCGTAACGCTTTACCTGTCAGGACTGTCCGCTCCGGAGGTCAGCCAATGGCGAATTCGCCTGCGGCAGCGCCTGAGCGGCTATGCCGATCTGGCCATTGAACTGGTGCCGGAGCTGAAACAGCTGCTCAACCTCCGGGCGGTGCAGCCGGTGGTGCGCCCTGCCCAGGAGGCCCGCGATCAGTTCAATCTGATGGTTTCTGCGCTTATTGACGCTTTTGCCACGCCTGAGCGGCCGCTGGTGTTGCTGATTGATGATGTTCACTGGGCAGACAATGCCACGCTGCAATTGCTGGAGCATCTGGTCACCCGTAATGCCCATCTGCCCTGGATGCTGGTGCTGGCCTTCCGGGAGGGAGACGCGATGCCCTGTCCGATGGTGGCCGGATTTCTGCTGCGGATCAGAGCCTCCGCGGCGCGGGTGGTGGTGCTGACGCCCCAGCCGCTCAGCGTTAAAGGCATCGCCCGCTGGCTGGCTGACATGCTGCATTCCCGCCCCTGCGGCCATCGCGAACTGGCACAGATCCTCTATGAGAAAACCGGCGGCAATCCGCTTTCTGTTCAGACCTTCTTTCGGCAGGCGGTTGAGGATGGGGTGATTGCGGTGCGTCAGAGCCCGCTGAAGTGGCATTACGACCGCGGGCAGCTGATTGCGCGACAGTACACTGACAATGTCGCCGGTCTGGTCCTCGATCAGCTGGCGCAGCTCCCGGCGATCACCCGCCAGCTGCTGGGATCGCTGGCCTGTCTGGGTGCCAGTGGTGAGCTCGCCCTGATCGCTCATATCAGCGCGCATCCTGTGGCGCAAATTATCGAATGGCTTGAACCGGCCGTCAGCGGTCGCTTCATTACCCTGACGGGCGGGGAGTACGCCTTTACCCATGACCGGGTCCATCACGCGGCGTTTTTACTGCTCGATCTCCGGCAGCAACAGCATCTTCATCAGCAAGCCGCGGCCTGGCTGACAGCCGCCGCCGTTACCGCTGAAAGTCATGAGGCGCTCTTCAGAACGGTTTATCACGTGGACAGAATTGCTGAACTGCCGCTCTGCGCCACCGACTGCGAGCGTTATTATCCGCTCTGCCTGCGTGCCGCACAGGCGGCGAAACGCGCCGGGGACTATCTTTCAGCGTTGCGCTATCTGCGCACTGCGCAACGGCTGGGTCAGCAGGGCGTCAGCGGGAGTGATTTTATGCTGCGTATCGATGAGGCGGAGTGCGAGTTTTTACAGGGCAATCTCGCCACCGCGCAAATGCTCTGTAGCCAGTTGCTGAGCAAACCGGGCACGCTCAGTGAGAAATCGCTGGCAGCCTGTCTGGCTACCGAAATTCATATGCGGCAGTCTGACAACCATCTCGCGCTGGAAACCGCACTCGCCTGGCTGGCAGTTTCCGGCGTGCACTTCAGGCGTGACCCGGATGAGTCGGAGATTGACGCCGCCTGGCAGGCGCTCAGGGCGAGAATGGGCGACTCGCCGCATGCCGCCTTTTCCCGCCTGCCGCTGAACGAGAATCGTGACATTGAAGCGGTGCTCGATCTGATGGCCAGCACCATTTATGTCTCCGCCTACGACTGTCCGCAACTGCATCTGTTACTGGTCTGCCGTATGCTGGAGATGACGCTGGATCACGGCATGACCGGCGCTTCTGCGTTCAGCCTGGCCTGGCTGAGCGTGCTGATTGGCGAACGCTATCAGGCCTGGCAGTTTGCCTATGCCTGTGGCCGTGTAGCCCGTGAGCTGGTGGAGCAGCATGATTTTGCCCGCTATAAAGCGCGCACGATGCTGCCGCTGGATCAGGTCGGGATCTGGACACAGCCCATTGACGTTGCGGTGGAATCTGCCCGGGAGAGTTTCCGTGTTGCGGTGCAGCATGGCGATCGCTCCTTTGCCTGCCTCGCGCTGCGTCATCAGATTATGAACATGCTGACGCGGGGCGATCATCTTGAGTCGGTGCAGACCTCCATTGAGCGGGGCCTCGCCTTTACGCGTGAAACGCATTATCCCGATGTCGAAAACGTGCTGGTGATGCAGAAGCACCTGGTGGTGCAGTTGCGTGACCGCAATGGGTTCAGGGCCGGGGATCGCGCAGATTCTCTGCCGCTGGTGGCGGGCAGTGAACCGGGCCCGGTCGCTGGCCCTAAAGCGATGGTGCGCTTCTGGGCCGGTCTCTATCAGGGAATGGCGCATTTTTATGCCACTGAATATGATGACGCACTGCGCTGTTTTGCGGAGATTCGCCCACTGATCAGCGCGGTTCCGGCTTATATCTACCTGATGGATCTGCATTTTTACAGCGCCTTATCACTGTGTCAGCAGCGCCGGTCAGCAGACCGCGCGGCGCTGGATCACCATCTGGAGACGTTTTCGGGCTGGGCTCGCCTCAACCCGGGACTGTTTGCTGACAAAGTTGCCCTGCTGCGGGCAGAGCGCGCGCGCCTCAGGCAGGAGACAGGTGATGCGCTGACGCTGTATGAGGAGGCGATCCGGCTCTCACGCCAGGCGGGTTATCTGCACATTCATGCGCTGGCGAATCAGCTGGCGGGCCGCTGCTGCAAAGCCCTGCAGCTTGATACCGCCGCGGACGCCTATCTTAAAGCGGCGATGGCGAGCTGGGAAAACTGGGGTGCGCAGGCGCTGGTGCACCAGCTGGAGCAGCACGTTCCGCATCAGACCGTGCCAGTACCGGAGAGTGCACTGACCACCATCCCCTTTATGCAGAATGCCTCTTTTTACGATCTGGAGAGCATGCTGACGGCTGTGCGTGCCCTGACCGAGGAGATCAATCTGGATCGGCTGGTGCATACCCTGATGCGTATGCTGCTGGAACGCGCCGGGGCCCAGCGTTGCAGGCTCATCCGGGTTCTGGAGGGCAGTCTTCCGGAGACGCAGGCCTGGGCCGAAAGTACGGCCGATGGCGTGCGGGTGCAGATAGTCAAAGAGCGACCTGTCGCGACCGATCTCCCTTTGTCGGTTCTCTCTGCCGTCATCCGCACCGGTCAGGAGATCCGCACCGGCAAACCGGAAGCGTTCAGCCCCTTCAGTCAGGACCCCTATCTGGTGGCGTCGGGTGCCGCCGTATTGTGTGTGCCGATGTTCAGGCAGGCGACGCTGGTTGGCGTGCTCTATCTGGAAAATCGCCTGATGCCCGACGCGTTTACCGCTGAACACTCGCACATTGTCAAAACCCTGAGTGCGCAGGCAGCCGTCTCGCTGGAGACGGCACGGCTCTATGCCGAGTTGCTGGAGGAGAACAACCACCGGCGACGGGTAGAGAAACAGCTGCGCGCCAGTAAAACCTCGCTGATGCTCGGCGAGAAGATCAGCCATACCGGCACCTGGCGCTGGGAGGTCACTGAGGACATGATGCGGGTATCCGATGAGTATGGCCGCATTATGGGCCTGCCCGCCGGCCAGAAAAGATTGTCGATGGCTGACTTTCTGACCCGGGTGCATCCCGATGACCACACCTGCATCAGTGAACTCGTTACGCACAGCGTCAGTCAGGGACGCAGTATGCAGGCTGAGTTCCGCGTGCTCAGACCGGACGGTGAGTGTCGCTATATCAAAGGCATCGGCGAACCGGTGGAAAACTACCCCGACGTTAAAGAGTACTTCGGCACGATTACGGATATCACCTCACAGCGCGCGGCTGAAGATAGTGCGCGAATGGCGCAGGCCGATCTGGCGCGGGTAACACGCGCTAACACGGTCGGGCAACTCACTGCGTCCATCGCGCACGAAATTAATCAGCCGCTGATGTCGATAGTCGCTAACGCCGGAGCCAGCCTGCGCTGGTTAAAGCGGGAACCGCTGATGCTGGAAAATGTTACCAGCGGTCTTAATGAGATTATCAATGAGGGTAAGCGAGCCGGGGAGATTATTCGTGGTCTGCAGGCGCTGACCCGCAACAACGAATCGAACTTCGCCTCTGAGAATCTGCATCTGATCGCCCGGGATATACTGGCGCTCTCCAGGATTGAGCTGGAGCGACGGGGGATCTCCCTGGAGCTGAAGTTCAGGGCCGTAAAGGCGGATATTTTCTGCGATCGCGTGCAGATTCAGCAGGTGCTGCTGAATCTGGTGATCAATGCTATCGATGCCATGTCCGATGAATTACCCCGTGCAGCCCTGCTGCGTCTCACCTCCGAAAACCCGACGCCGGAAACGCTGCGGTTTGAGGTGCAGGATAGCGGCTGCGGCTTACCGGATGAGGTGCGTGAGCGGATCTTTGAGTCGTTCTACACCACGAAAAAAAGCGGCATGGGGATGGGACTGACCATCAGCAAAGGGATCATCAAAAAGCATCACGGTGAGTTAGGTGCGGAGAACCGGGCGGAAGGCGGCAGCCGCTTCTGGTTCACGCTTCCGCTGGGATAATGGCGCGGCGTCGCTGCGCAGGCACTCAGCGACGCCGGGTATGATCGATGTTGAGCCGTTCTGCCGCCCGGACGAGATCGGTCAGCGAACGCGCATTCATCTTCTCCATCACCCGCCGCTTGTGGACTTTTGCCGTGATTTCACTGACGCCCATCTCGGCGGCAATCTGCTTGTTCAGCAGGCCACTGATTGCCAGCAGCATCACCTCACTTTCACGCGGGGTCAGCGTCTGATGTCGCTGCAGTAACTCACGCCGCTCCTCAGAGGAAGCCATATTCTGCTCAGCGATGCGTAAGGCCTCCGATACCGCCTGCAATATACGGTCGGGATCGACCGGTTTGGTCAGAAACTCATACGCGCCGGTTTTCATCGCCCGCACCGTGACCGGAATCGTGCCGAAGCCGGTCAGAAAGATGGTGGGAATGGCATATCCGCGATCGATTAACGACCGGGCGATATCAAACCCATCTGCGTCCGGCAGATTAATATCCAGAATCAGGCAACAGGGCAGGGACGTCAGCGTGTGCGCCAGAAACGCTTGCGCAGAAGAAAAAGCGATAACCGTGTAATCGTCAGCAATAAAGAGATTGCACAATGCAGAGGTCACTGCTGCGTCGTCGTCAACGATATATACGATGGGATTCATTGGAACCTCATTCCAGCCAGTTGTTTACTGGTCAGTTAATTAATCATGACGTACCAGAAGGCCCTGATAAGAAAGTCACGGGCAGGGTTAACAGGATATTACCATAACAATTATCATTATCATCCTTTTATTGCAGGGGCGCACTGATTCGGATAAATGGCTGATTGGTATGGCTAAATGATGAGCGCCCACGCCTGATATGATCGCGAATTTCACGGTGGGCAATATCGGGACAGGCTCAGTTCATCCTCCTGTTTATAACAGGCTGAGAGGAGTGACCAGCGGACAGGAGAATAGGACTGTTGCGGCATCATAATAATCCATAGAGCGGCCGAGACGATAAAATCGTTTCAGCCTTATTTCGTCTGAAATAATGAAGTGACGGTGCGTTATTACACTCAGTTAATAAGCGGTACGGTAAACCGGCACCTGTCAGATAAACACGGAGACGTTTTCTGCCGAAAAAAGCGTTATACAAGGCAGGATAAAACGCGCGTGACGTTTCAGATAAATGGCTTCTCACTTTTTCATAGTTACAACATACCTGATAAGAGGCCTGGACACCCTTCTTCAGCAGCGGCATAAATATCGCTTAGCAGCGGAACCCCATTGAGGCGGGCATCGTCCGACGCCTGTCTCATCAGGCGCGCTGATTCTGTCTGGTAAAAAGTCATTACATTTAAAAAAAGCCTTAACTGTCAGCGATTAACCCGGATAAGCGTAGCCGTACAGATGGCGTAGTGGCTAATCCTCACTAAGCTTGTGAGGCAACCCTATAAATTCAGGGGTATTTTTCCAGCCGGAAGCTATTCGCAATGTCGCCATGGGGCTTATATGAGTGAAAATTACTGCACTATTGTTTTCAATGGTGAACGGATGCAGGGCCTGGCCGACCAGCCGCTGATCGATTTTCTGGATGCCCAGGGAAAAAAATTGCCTCATGTCTGTTACCATCCGGCGCTGTCGCCCTTACAGAGCTGTGATGTCTGCTGGGTGGAAGCCAACGGTGAGCGGGTGCGGGGCTGTACGCTGCGAACCGAAGAGGGCTTAACGGTGCAGAGTGAAGGCCAGGTGCTGGAGGCGATGCAGCAGGAGGGGATGGATCGCCTGCTTAACCGTCATGAGCTCTACTGCACCGTCTGCGAACACAATACCGGGGACTGCACGCTGCATAACGCCGTGGCCGATATGCACATTCCGATTCAGTACTATCCTCATCAGCCCAAGCCCTACGCGAAAGATCACTCTAATCCGTTTTACACCTACGACCCTGACCAGTGCATCCTGTGCGGCCGCTGTGTTGAAGCGTGCCAGAATGTCGAGGTTAACGAGACGCTCTCCATTGACTACACCCAGGCGCACCCGCGTGTGCTGTGGGATGGCGGCACCGAAATCGCCGGCTCCAGCTGCGTCAGCTGTGGTCACTGCGTCACCGTCTGCCCCTGTAATGCGCTGCTGGAAAAAACCATGCAGCCCGATGCGGGGCCGTTCACGGCGATGGATGAAGGGCTGAAGCGCCCGCTTATCGACTTCGTAAAAGCGCTGGAGAACAGCATCGGCATGGAGCCGATCACCGGCGTTTCAAAAATTGATGTGGCACTGCGGCAGTCGGAAATCAAACGGACTAAAACGGTCTGTACTTACTGCGGCGTCGGATGCAGTTTTGAAATCTGGACCCGCGATCGCCACATCCTGAAAATTCAGCCGGTGGCAGAGGCCCCCGCCAACGGTATTTCGACCTGCGTGAAAGGCAAATTCGGCTGGGACTTCGTGAACAGTCCTGAACGACTGACCACCCCGCTGATCCGTGAAAACGGACGTTTCCGCCCCGCCAGCTGGGATGAGGCGCTGCAACGGGTGGCGGAGGGGTTGCAGGCCGTGGCGCAGCGTCACGGCGGGGATGCGATTGGCTTTATCGGCTCCAGTAAAGCCAGCAACGAAGAAGCCTATCTGACGCAGAAAATTGCCCGGCTGATCTTCGGCACTAACAACGTCGACAACTCCTCCCGTTACTGCCAGAACCCGGCGACAGAGGGACTGTTTCGCACGGTGGGTTATGGCGGTGACGCCGGAACGATTGCAGACCTGCAGCAGACGGAACTGATAGTCCTGGTAGGCAGTAACCTCTCTGAAAATCACCCGGTTATCGCCTCTCACATCAAACAGAGTCACAAACATCGCGGTCAGAAGCTGCTGGTTGTCGATCCGCGCCGTCATGAAATGGCAGAGCGTGCCGATTGCTATCTGCGCATCCGTCCCGGCACCGATCTGGTGTGGGCCTCAGCGATGGCGAAATATATGTTTGACCACGGTTATGCCGATGAATCGTTTCTGGCGCAGCGGGTTAATCAGGTGGAGGCGTACCGGGCTTCACTGGCTCCCTTTACCCTGGCTTTTGCCAGCGAGATCTGTGGCCTGAGCGAACCGGCGCTGATCGAAGCCGCAGAGATGATCGGCCAGGCGGGCAGTGCCTGTATTTTATGGGCGATGGGCATCACGCAGCACAGCCACGGCGCAGACACCAGCACGGCACTGTCGAATCTGCTGCTGGTCACCGGCAACTATGGCCGGCCCGGCACCGGTGGCTATCCGATGCGGGGCCATAACAATGTGCAGGGCGCCAGTGACTTTGGCTGTCTGAGTAATCTCTACCCTGGCTATGAGAAAGTGACCGATCCGGCAATGCGTGAAAAATGGGCGCGTGCCTGGGGCGTGGCACCGGAAGCGCTCTCCGATAAAGTGGGTGCCGATAACTTTAAAATGGTGAAAGAGGCCGGTGAGGGCACGATTCGCGCAATGTACATCACCGGGGAGGATACGGCGTTTGCCGATGCCGATTCCGCGTCGGTGCACGCTGCCTTCAGTAAACTGGAATTTATGGTGGTGCAGGACATCTTTATGTCGCGCACCGCTGAATTTGCCGATGTTGTTTTGCCTGGCTGCCCGAGCGTCGAAAAAGAGGGCACCTATGTCAACACCGAGCGGCGTATCCAGCACTTCTCTCCGGCGATGAAACCCCTGGGTGACAGCCGGCCTGACTGGCAGATCTTCACCGAACTCGCCGCCCGTCTGGGCCACCCGTGGCACTATCCGAATCCCGGTGCGATCATGGCGGAGGCAGCAGGGATTGCAGAAATCTTTGCGGGCGTCAGCTATGAACAGCTGGTCGGCTGGCAGTCGCAGCTCTGGCCGGTGAGCGCGGCGGGCGAAAGCACTCCGCGGCTCTATACCGAGCGGTTTAACTTCCCGGATGGCAAAGCCCGGCTCTATCCGCTGAGCTGGCAGCCTCCCGCCGAGCAGGAGGATGCGGAATATAATCTGCTGCTGAATAACGGCCGGATGCTGGAGCATTTTCAGTCGATGAATCAGACCGGGCAGGGCGGACGCATGCTCTCACTCTCGCCCAACGCCTTTGTGGAGATCTCACCGGCGCTGGCGGCGTCGCGCAGCCTGACCGAAGGGGAGTGGGTGCGTATCACCTCGCGGCGCGGTTCGGTCGATGTGCCGGTTGTCATTACCGAACGCGTGGCCGGTCATATTCTCTTTATGCCAATCCACCACGGAAAGGATGGCGTTAATGCCCTGACCGGGGAACATCACGATCCTGATGTCAACACACCCGCCTATAAAGAGATTGCCGTCAATATGAAGCGCATTGACCGCCGGCCGCAGCCCGATCCGATGCCGCTTCACAACTTCCGGCACGGCAGCCGGACCCCACTCGATCATCTGCCCATTGAGCAAAAGTGGCAGCAGGCTGGCTATCGTGAGCCGCCTGAACATGTTGAAAAACCGGAGAAATTTTAATGGCTGAACGGATAACACATCAGGTTACGCCTGCGCGAACCGAACCGACCGCCAGAGAGGCGATGGATGAGCTGATTGAAAATCTCCACCAGCACGGTTTTCTGCGCCTGGCGAACGATCTGGTGAAGTCGAATAGCGAGGTGGGTAAGATTCTGGTGTCGGGTCTTAATCAGCCCGGCACGCAGAATGCCCTTCAGAACATTTCGCTGCTGATGATGACGCTGGGCAGCGTACCGCCCGAGCGGTTCAATCATCTGTTGCAGGCGATCCGTGATGCGGCAATGGCCGTCAAACCGGCGCGGGAAGAGGCCCGTCAGGAAAAAGCCGCGCCGGGCATTCGCGGCATCATCCGTCTGCTTAATGATGAGGAGCTGTGGCGCGGCCTGCGTCCTCTCCTGACGGCGCTGGATGTCTTCTCTCAGCAGATCGACAGGGAAGAGGAGAAACCGATCACCCGTTTCAGCGGCAAACCGAGCCGGGAATAGTGCTTCCCGGCTGGCTCAGCGGGTCGGCGTGTAAACCAGATGACCCGCGATCCCACCGGCACCGCCATCCTTGGGGTGATTCATGCCATCGGAGACCGGCACGTCGGTGAAATCAAAGGGCGAAACCCCGTCCAGGCAGGCGACGTTCACGCCGAACTGATCGGGTTGCGAGCGGCTCTGATGGAAGGTGTAGATGCCGCAGACCGAGCAGAAGTAGTGTCCCACCTGTTTGCTGTTAAAGCGATATTCGGTGAGCTGCGCGTCACCCTGCGTTAACGCCACGTTAGTGGCAAATACCACGACTGCGCCGCGCATCCGGCAAAATGAGCAGTTGCAGCGGCGCACCGTGTTAAACCCATCTTTCAGCGTCACCCTGAATGCCACTGCGCCACAGTGGCATTGAGCCGTTAGTTCTTCATGCATTGCCTTCTCCCGTGTCGTGTTTCCAGCCAGCTTTCAGCCTACGCCAAAGCCTGAGTTTTGGCAGCCTCCGCGCCGGATTTGTTGTTAACACGGAGAGCGGGGGTGGTCAGCGCGGGGTGAAGTGGCTGCAGAGTGTGAACGCCGTCGCGGTTACCTCTCCAGCCTGACCCAGCGGCGGCCCGCCAGCACCGTCAGAGCCACGATGGTCAGGCCTGCGGCCAGATGCATGGAGAAGTCGATGGCATGCAGGTGGGTTTCATGGCATAGCGACAGCAGCATAGATGAGGTGAATGCGCTGCTGCAGCCGGTCAGGGCCAGACTGCGCGCCGGATGGAGTGATCGGGTGCGCTGCAGGGCAACCACAGAGATTAGCATCATCGGCACACTGGCAGAGAGCATAAACAGATAGCAGTGTATCCCTTCACCAAACCGGCCAGCACCCGCTGGCGGTTCCGACGATGACATGTTAATCAGATTCAGCGCCAGCCAGATTGCCATCAGCACCGCCGAACCGCGCAGGCTGAGAGGTTTCCTGCCCGCAATGCTCAGTGTAAAGGCCGCCGCCAGCATGTTGCCCGCGATGATAAGTGAGAGCACCAGGCCAGCAAGCGCCAGTAACGCGCCGGGCTGTGACCAGTCTGTCTGCCTGGTGTGAAATGCCCAGCTGCTCAGCGCACCGCACGGCAGGGCCAGCGCGATCCAGCCCGCCACGCGCCAGGGTGTTGGCCACACCCGTCGTACCGGCTGCGCAGAGGCGCTGAGCTGATTGATTAACTGGTCATGATTTTTCATGATGACCCCGTCCATATTTACGAAGATTAACCATTGCGCGATGCAACAGGGATTTAACCGCAGAGAGCGACTGATGCGTTTCAGCGGCCGCCTGCGCCAGGCTCTGCTCACGCAGATGTACGGATTCAACAATTTCCCGCTGACGCAGCGGAAGGGTGTCCAGATAACCCGAGAGGATATCGGCATCGGCGGCGGTGTCAGCCCCTGCAGCAGGCTGGCGTTGCAGCACCTCCTCATCCTGGACTTCCTGACGTCGGCCATGCTGACGCAGCGCATCAATGGTCCGGGCAGCGGTGATAGCCGCTACCCAGGGAAGGATAGGCCGCTGCGGATCGTAGGTATGCCGCACCCGGTGGATCGCCAGCAGCGTCTCCTGAATCACATCCTCAACCAGGGCCTCGTCGCGGATTTTTTTGCACACCAGTGCCCGGATGGCCGGAACCATCGCTTTCAGTAACTGGTTATAGGCCGCTCTGTCGCCCGCCTGTGCGCGTGCCATCAGCGCTGGCCACTGCTGTGCGCGCCGATCAGTTTCTGGCATCGGACATCAGCCGGTCAGCGCCCCAGGCGCCTGTTGGTTCAGTCGTTTCAGGTTTTCTTTCCTTTTTCCGTCGCCTTATCCAGCGCTGATATGACAATCCCCGGCGTCAGCACCTGTGGCAGCACTTCCGGTTTCCCCCCGTCAGCCGGGTAGACCACGTAGAGCGGAAGTCCGCCACGACCGAAGTCGCTGAGTGCCTGTTCCACATCAGGATTGTACTGGGTAGAGTCCGCCACCATGTAGATCGTACTGGTGCGCGCCATCGCGGCTTTTACCGCCTGCGTCGACAGCGAGGTGCGGTCGTTGACCTGACAGGTGATACACCAGGAGGCCGTGAAGTTCACTAGAATGGGCTTGCCCTGGCCTTTGATCGCGTCAACGTTTTGCGGTGACCAGGCAACGGCAGCGGCCGCCTGTGAGGCGGTATCTGTGTCGGCAGGCGCGGCGGCAAAACTATTGAGGTTCATCAAAGGCACCACGACCAGCGCGAGGAAAAACGCGGTGGCGACATGCAGCATCCCGTGACGCTGACCCATCATACGGCGTTTCTGCGCCATGCCATACAGCCACGCTGCAAAACTCAGCAGCAGGCAGCAGGCCAGGATCGCGGCCAGAGCGGCTGAGCCTGCCTGACGTTCCAGCACCCAGATCAACCAGCCCACCGCGCCGAGCATCGGGAAGGCCAGGCCCTGTTTGAGCGTGTTCATCCAGGCGCCCGGTTTTGGCAGAATCCGCGCCAGCACCGGAAAAAAGGAGATCAGGGTGAAGGGGGCAGCGAAGCCCAGCGCCAGCGCGATAAAGATCACCAGGCTGACCAGCGGGGGCTGCGTCAGCGCGTAGCCTACTGCGCTCGCCATAAAAGGTGCGCTACAGGGTGTGGCGACGATAATAGCCAGCGCGCCGGTCAGTGCCGACCCCACCAGACCACCGCGGTCGCTTCCCACGCCGCCAACCCGCTGTATCGACAGCCCGACTTCAAACAGTCCGAGCAGGTTCAGCGCCGAACCCAGCATCACCAGAATCAGGGCAGCAATGACCAGTGGCGATTGCAGCTGAAAGCCCCAGCCCACCGATGCACCGCCTGCCCGTGCCAGCAGCAGTACCGCCGTCAGGGCGACCATGGTCACCACGACGCCCAGCAGAAACGCCACGCCCTCCGCTCTGGCGTGCGAAGGGGTAGCGTGATGGCGGATCAGGCTCAGCGCTTTCAGTGAAATCACCGGAAACACGCAGGGCATGAGGTTCAGTATAATGCCGCCCAGAAAGGCGGCTGCAATCGCAGTCAGCATGGTTTACCTGCTCAGATGATGAAGTTATGCCGGGTTGGCCTGACGATATTTCTTAACGGCATCCATGGCTTTCTGGATATGCGCGTCAGGGTTTTTATCGGTGTAGCTCAGCAGGATTTTCCCATCGGGCGCGATGACGTAAGAGGTGCGGTCTGACACCTTCTGCCCCTTCATCTCCATCGTGCTCTTATACTCTGCGGCCACTTTCGCACCCGGATCGGCGGCAACGGTAAACTTGTCACGGCACTCAAGCTGAGAGAACTTCGCAATCTGATCGGTGTTACCCGCGGTCACGCCAATGACGGTCGTACCCAGTTTACTGAACTCGTCGGTCGCTTCAGCAAAATCGTGCGCTTCCAGCGTACAGCCCGCACTGAAGGCCGCAGGGAAAAAGTAGAGCACAACCGGGCCTTTTTTCAGGGCCTGTTGCAGTGAAAAGGTGGTGGATTTACCCGCCAGGGCCGCATCCAGTTTAAAATCTGGCGCTTTCTCTCCAGCCTGTAATGCCGCAAAGGCGGAGGTTGCCGGAACACTCAGGGCCAGCAGCGTCGCGACAGCCAGGGTTTTCAGGGTCTTTTTCATTGGCTTTACTCTCTCTCCATTGACGATCAGACGGGGTTGTCTGACGTCCCTGTAAACAGGTTCGTTCAAAAACGGAAAAAGTTGCGGCGTCTGAAAATTTTTTTATCGTTTTTTTAATCGACTGTTATCTGCCGGTTATGCGAACAGTGCGTGTTACACGCTGAATCGAGTAAAGCCAGGCCTGTTCAGTTTCACAAAATCCGTCGTGATTATTCATTTCCGGACGCTTTTTATGTGATTCAGTCCGCATTACTGTCGCTAAAACAGAGCCATTTCACGTCAGGTGAGCATCGTCACGTTTCTTTTAACCTTCAGTCAGTAAATTTTACTTATGTTATGAAAAAACGATTCAGCTAACGGAGCGATGAATGAAGATTAAACTGGCGTTAACGGTACTGGCGGTGCTGGTTTCAGGTTCTGCTGCGGCAAAAACCTGGGTGCTGACGAGTGCTGAACAGGGCACGGAGCAGGGAAACTGGCAGATTTCCAGCGCTGAGCTGAAGTTGCAGGGTAAACCGTTCAGCATCGAACAGAAAGTGCTCCACGGCGGTAAGCAGGAGGGCAGTAAGATCCTGACGATTCGCAGTCAGGATGGCCTGACCATTACGCTGAGTCCGACCCGCGGGATGAATCTGTTGCGCGTGGAAGGATTTGGTTCCCGTATGGGCTGGGATTCTCCCGTGAAAGAGGTGGTCAACCCGGCTTACATCAATCTTGAAAGCCGTAATGGCCTGGGCTGGCTGGATGGCTTTAATGAGATGATGGTGCGCTGCGGCTATGAATGGACCGGTCATCCGGTGACGGACGAAGGGCGCATCTATACGCTGCACGGCAAAGCCGGTAACACACCTGTCTCTCAGCTGGAAGTTGAAGTGGCTGATGCGGCACCCCATGAGATCCGCATTCGGGGTCTGATTAAAGAGAGCACCTTTAAGAAAGCCGATTTGCAGACCCTGACCGAACTGCGCTATGTGCCGGGCAGTAACAGCTTCAGCCTGCATGATGTGCTGACCAACCATGCTGACTATCCGCATGACTATCAGATCATCTATCACAGCAACTTCGGCACGCCGATTCTGGAAGAGGGCGCACGCTTCCTGGCACCGATGTCCGGTATCAGTCCGTTCAACGACTATGCCAAAGCCGGATTAAAAGAGTGGCAGAACTATAAAGGTCCGACCAAAGATTTTGATGAGATGGTGTTTAACATCAAGCCGCTGTCGGACAGCAATCACCAGACCGTTGCCGCAGTCATCAATAAAGCCGGGACAGGCGGTGCCTCAATTCAGTTTGATACCCGCCAGCTGCCGCTGCTAACCCTGTGGAAAAATACCGACACCCTGAAACAGGGTTATGTCACCGGCATTGAACCCGGTACCAGTTATGCCTATCCGGTGACGATTGAACGTGAGCAGAAGCGCGTGAAGCAGCTGCAGCCGGGTGCCAGCACCGCGTTTGATCTGACTTACACCCTGCTGCACAGCAGCGAGCAGGTCAGTGACGTAGAGAAACGCATCAGAAGCATTCAGGGCGAGACGAAGATTGACGAGAGCGAGACGCCGATCGCGAAAGAGTAACGCCCCCTGCTGTCCCGACGCTGCCGATGGGCACGTCGGGATCTTCCTTCTGAATCGGGTCACGTCATGAGGCTGTTGAGGGTCTGAAAGCGCGAAAAACCACGCAGCCGGTAAAAATCAGGACCTGGATCGTGTTTGAGGACGCGCTGAAACCCTGCAGCGGATTATTACTGTGCCTTCACTCATTACAGCAGGGCATCACTCATGGTCAGAACACGCCTTATCGCGTTATCCCTTTTATTTTTCTGTGCAGGAGGACAGGCAGCGCCGGGATTCCGGCAGGTGGAGTTATCAGACTCAGCGGGAAGTCCTCTCAGTGTGGCCATCTGGTATCCGGCAATCCAGCAAGGGAAGAGAGAAACGGTCGGAGAAAATGCCGCTTTTGTCGGGATCAGCGTGATCCCTGATGCCTCCCCGATACCTGGCAGGCATCCTCTCGTTGTGATTTCACATGGCTACAACGGAAGCTGGAGAAATCTCTCCTGGCTGGCAGCCGCCCTGGCCGCGCAGGGATACATTGTCGCCGCTCCCGATCATCCCGGTACGACGACGTTCGATCAGAATCCTGACGCGGCCAAAAAACTGTGGCGGCGCCCCCGTGAACTCTCGCGGGTAATTGATTTCATCAGCCTCCATTCCGATCTTGCTGGCGCTGCGGACACCACACGAATCGCGGCTATCGGGCACTCGCTTGGCGGATGGACGGTGCTTTCACTGGCCGGAGCGCGTTTCGACCCTTCGCTTTTCCTGAGCAACTGTCAGCGATTTCCACGTCGTGGTGACTGCAGGCTGACAAATAAGCTGGGAATGAATGAGGTGGCCGCACAGGATCGCTTCTCTGATCTTCGTGATAGCAGGATCGGTGCCGTGGTTTCACTCGATGCGGGTTTAGCGCCGGGTTTTACTTCCCAAAGTCTCACCCGAATGACGCTGCCCATTCTTATCCTGGCGGCGGGTAATGACAGCCTGGGAGAGCTACCCGCGGCGCAGGAGTCTGCCTATATTGCGGATAACCTGCCTGCATCTCTGCACCATTACCGCATCGTTAAGGGGGCTACGCATTTCAGTTTTATGCAGTTATGCAAACCGGGTGGCGAGAAGCTTATAGATGAAGCTTCTCCCGGTGACGGCATCGTGTGTCAGGATGATCGGGGCGCTGACCGCAGAGCACTGCATCAGCAACTGACGAGTCAAATCACGCTTTTTCTGCAGTCAGCCCTGAATTATCCCGCGCCTGCTGACGATACGCCCCCGGCGACGTTCCGGAAAGCCGCAGGAATTCACGATTAAAATTAGACTTCGTCATAAAGCCTGATTCCATCATGATGTGCGTCACGGGCAGAGCGGTGTTAATCAGCAACGCTTTTGCCCGTTCAATCCTGAATCCATTAATCCACTGTGAAACATTGCACTGTCTGACCGAGTTAACGGCGGCAGAAACATGGCGGGCAGGTATGCCGGTTTTCCTCGCCAGCAGCGCCAGTGTCACATCCGGATTCAGGTAGAGTTCATCCTCACGAACCTGCTTTTCCAGCTTACTGTATAAGGCGGTCAACTCAGCCGTCCCGGCTCTCTCTTTATCTCTGTTCTGCTCCTGACCGGGGGCTGACCCGATGAGCGTGGGCGGATTGATGAGTCTGAAGATAAGCGTTCCCACCAGAGGCAGCAGCGCAAATTGCGTAACTGCCACGATCGAGGTGGCATATTTCCCCCCGCTGAAGCCGAAGTCGACAGCAATCAGAAGGTCAGTCAGCGCAGAGGAGCAGAGAAAGAAACCCGCAAACAGCGCGAGCCTGTCAGAGTGAGAAATCTCACCCGGTCGCAGAGAGTGAAAGGGGGGCTTTCCCGTCGCTCTGAAAAGAGCCACGCCATAACTGAAAAACAGTATGCCCAGCACGACATCTGTAGCCGGCGCCCACAGCAGTCGGATCAGTAGTGACAAAACGACGGGTACAAATAGCATCAGCACATAGCGCTTCTGCCTGTGCTCGCCGGGCGGCACGAAACTGCTCCATGCAATAGCGGGCAGAAAATTGGCCATGACTGACTGCAGGTTTCTCAGTAGATCGGAGTGAAACTCCCAGCGCAGCGTATTGGTTAATATCAGGATGAAGCTGGCAAAAAGAAAACGCAGTGCGCCATTATGGCGCGCGCCTGCTGTGCAGAGGGCCGCGATCAGCAAAAGCAGAGCAATCAGCGTAATGACGGGAAAGGGCACCGAGAGCATAGAGGCATAACCAGAACAGGAATTTTACTGAATGATTACATAAATGTCAGAGGGTTGTCTTCTCTGCCGGAAGTCAGTCACCGGATTGACCAGATGCATGCTTATTTAACATAACGGCGCGTCACGACTGACTGTTCATGGCACGCAGCGCCATCCGCAGATGGTGTTCTATAAAATCGGTCTTGAGCGCGCTGTAACGCTGGCTGTCATTGCGGCACAGTGAAGCTGCCGCCTGTTTAAGCTCAGCGTAATCATCAGCAACCCGTCTGTTTTCTCTCAGGTAATCACGAAAGGCAAGATGCCGCAAAATCTCTTTATCTCCCGCCGCGAACGCATGCAGATGATGACTGCGCTGATCGCCTCCCTTAGTGAAATATCTGCGTCCGGCAATGCCCGATTCACCGCGCGCAAGATATCCGGCGCGGCTCAATGCAGGGGAACAGGTATCCAGTGCATTGATGTCAGTCACTTCCAGCAGGATATCAATGATGGGTTTGGCCGCAAGTCCGGGTACTGACGTACTGCCGATATGATGAAGGCCGATAACCGCGCCATTCAGTAATGTTTTTAGCATGACACTTTCGGCCGCAAACAGTGCAGGCCATTGATTATCGTAGGGCACAACAACAACGGTTCGCATAGTGGTGTGCTCGCTGAATTTGCTCATTTAAACTATGTTAGGTAAGTATTCAGTTCATAAAGCAAATGCGCCGCATAAAATTTTTTAAATGGAAATTGCTAATTTAGAAACCAACTAATTTACATATAAGTCAATGAATTAAAATAGAATGTTCTTCTTATGGGAATTTAATGTCAGCTTATTTTAATCCAGTTCATGGGCTATTACCTTTCGTAATCGCATAGCCAGTATCATAAATTTTTAGGGTTTATCTGTTTGCCTTCTTGAGAAATTTATGAATTACGTTAATGTATAGATACATCAACAATACTTAACCAGAACTGATATCGCTAAGGGCGGCAGCGTTGCCAAGGCAGGCTTGTTTTATCTGAGGGGTATCAGTCTGGTTAGAGGACTGTTGAGATCTATGTTGGACGAGCGGGGGTGAAGCGAGTACTAGTGGCATGTTGGTGCAGTTTGTAAGACTTACAAGGCATTATAACCCTTACTATTTTGCTCTGATAGGGTTAAAAATAATTCTGATTGGTAAGATTATTTTTAAAAGGGATAGTATATGTATAATGAATATATGTATCAGGAAGCAATTGAAAATATCAAGTATCAAGCTCAAAAAATAACATACCTCGCTAATAGTTTTAATTCTTCACTTACAGATGCTATTAATCTTTTTTTAAAACTTGGAAGCAATAATGTTAATCCAATCGATAATGATGTGTTTTTTAAATCTCAAGTTAATGCAGATTCATTGTTGAATGCATATGCGTCATTGATAGATTATTATTATATCGCCATTGCAACTAAGATGAATGCCCCTTTAGATGTTATTAATAGCGTTCAATATAAGAAGATCACTAACGAGTTAATTACAAAGAAAGAGTCATGGAGTAAATATCTACAACGTTTAAAACCAATTCTTGAAGAGAAGTTTGAGCCTAAAAACGACATATGGAATGAGTTTTATTTTATGTGGGGTGATGTTTTTAAAGAAGAGCTGGTTAAATGGAGGGTGCTTAAGTCTGAAGATCCTGCATTCTTAGAATTGACGAAAAAAAATGGGAAGATTGACATTCTTCCCAACGAGGCCATTCAGGAATATTACCGTCTTACGCATTTCCTTTACTGCAATAGAACAGGTTTTGGCCATAAGTATAATATTTTTTTGGAACTTAATAACTACTTGAAACACAATAGATATCCATTAGTTAAGTATGAGGCACAGAGCCTTAAAGATGGTGACTATGCTTATGCATTTTATACTATACATAAGAATGAGGTTCATTTATTAAAGGCTGGTATTATACGAACTTTCGCTGAGATTGATTTTGATACTCTAAAAGAGGCATTGAAGCATTGTTATGAGAACAGAGGGGTGCTATCTAGCCTGGAGATGGAAATTGGTTTACCCATTATCAATGTCGATCGGGTTAATGGTTATGAATCGGATTCATGTCTATATTTTCAATTGGGTGGGGTTCTGATGTCAAGGAGCGTGGATTCTATATCGGTTAACGTCCATAGCCTTTTTCCAGTCTCTGGCTCGTTACTTCGAGAAATAAGCAATGCTCTTGGCTGCAAGTTGATACCAGATATAAAGTAATTCAACTGACAATATGTTAGACGCAAGATGTGCAACCGCTAGGGTCATCTATCTGACGTTTGGCCAGTGTAACCTTTCTGAGGTTGAATATTTCAATATAATGAAAGCCGGTGATTATAAGCAGTAATAAATTGGTGTATTTTAATTGATAATAGGAAAATTAGCTTATGTTCAGAGAGAATTTATTAATCATTCTAGCCGCATCAGCCTTTTCTGTACCAACGATGGCGGCAGGCGATCCACTTCAAGGCAAAGTTCAGGATTATTGTAGCAAGGTCAGTTCCATTATTTTACAGGCCGCGGCTGATTATAATCATCAACTGAATAATGTAGTGAAACCAGAAGACGCAAAAATCAGTGTCACGCAAAAAGTGAAGGGTTCTGAGGAATATATTAGTGCATCTCCGGCCGTAAAAGCTGAGATGGACAGGGCGGTAAGTAGTAGTACTGACTACACCGAACACTCCAGAATGATGGCCGAACAAGATAAGATCCACGAGCCTTATATCGGTATGCATGCATGGACATGGGCTTATCAAAATGTTACGCCATTCACAGCTTGGTGTAATTATAACCATATACAGGGTTGATTTTCTTCAAATTGGTATCCCCGCATTTCCTTCCCCGTGAACACACCACGCTGAAGTGCGGGTATTTGTGTAAATATTCTTGCAAAGAAAGCAATAACTTAGCATATCAGTGTAAGTTACATGATATTCTATGTGGCTGTTAAATAACTGTACTCTGAACCCAACGCATGAAACGAGGAGTGTTTTTGAAAACACAACGTATTGATTTATCTATGTGTGGATGTAAACGGTGAAGTAAAGGAACTTAGTAGGGAATTTAAATTATGTCGGGCGAGTATCCAGCTTATAAGATGAATGTACCATATCTATTTTTTAAATGAACTTTATTAATGTGCGGTTCAATTCACTTCAAAATAACTTCATGAACTAACAGAAAATCCGCTTGTTATGAACATAATGGTTATATCTAGAGCTGGTCATTTTTAAGGCCGCACTGACGGCCTTTTCAGTCATCAAAGATAGGGATGATAATATCTTGAATGAAATACTTGCCGAATTAAGCCGCTCGTTATTGTATCAGAAAGCCTCACATTTAACATAAGATAGATTGTGCGCATTTAGCAGCCATCTGATTTTATGCCTGCGGCAACGCTGTCTCGTGCAGATGGCGCCATCGTATATTGCCATCATCCTCTGATTCAAACACCACCGTAGAAAAACGGAGTGTGGCGCTTTGTCCGGGAAGCTGCTGCCACTCTTTATAGACGACGGTGGCAGATTTTTCGCCTTCAGCAATGACCTGCATATCGCCGATATCAATGTTCAGACCCGGTCTTGCCCCGCGCTGCGTGCGGAAAAAAGTGTTCAGAGCAGCAAAGTCCATCACGGCGCCGCCCGGTGTCACCATGGAGAACGCAGGACTAAAACGGCCCAGCAGTTTCTCGCAAACGTCATCGTGAGCCGCTTCATCGCCGAGCCAGCGGCTGATCAGCGTATGGGCATCCAGAACTTCCTGACAGTAACGGTTCATTTTTCACTCCTCATTAAGTGTACTGACAACCTTTTGATTTGAAATACGAAAACAGCACAGCACAGGGATGACAGCGCTGCATGCCGCTATAACAAAACAGAGATGATAAGCGCGCATCACCGGGAAGCCTGTATTCACCAGCAGGTTAAACAGCAGGCTGACCAGTGTGACACCCAGGCAAAAACTGAGTTGCCGGTTGATATTCCATATGGCACTGGCATCAGCCAGATCGTTATGGGTGATTTGAATAAATGCAGAACTCTGAGCCGTGCTGCTACACAAGCTGCCACCCAATCCCATCAACGTGAATGCGATGACAAAAACAACGGCATCTGCTGGCTGGTCTGTCATTGCCAGCATGCCAATGCCTGCGGCCTGCACCAGACATCCAGCGATAAACAGCGGGCGCGGTCCCCAGAGGTTAAATCGCCTGCCGGTCAGACTGATGGCGGCAAAGGAAGCCAGTGACCATGGCAGCATCAGTGCGCCCGCAAAGCCTGCATGCATAGCAAGCTGGTTTTGCAGATAGAGCATGGTGAGCATACTGACCCCGGTGAACACCCCGGGTATGAACTGATAAATCAGCATGGCGGTCTGCAGAAGCGGCTCCCTGACAAGGTGCAGGTTAATCAGGGGATGGCGCTTTCCCAGCGCGTTCTTCACGTAGCCAGCCAGCGTTATCACACCCATAAGCAGCATCCCGGCCCCCTGAGCAAAGCGGTCAGCTTCACCCAGCGCGGTCAGTCCGAGAAGGATCAGCGTGAGTGCGGTACAGCTGCTGATTAAACCCACCAGGTCCAGAGCTTCAGATGATTCCTCCGCCCTCTCTGCTTTCAGCCAGCATGCCGCCAGGACAAACGCCACACACGCGAGTGGCAGGCTGCTCAGGAACACCCAGCGCCAGCTCAGACTCTCCACCAGCACACCCCCCAACAGAGGCGAAAGTGCAGGTGCGAGCAAAGCTACCAGCATGACGGCAGACGATAACTTTGCGCGTTCACTGCTCCTGTAGAGCTGATAAGTCATCGTCTGACCCAGGGGGATCAACAGCCCACCACCGAGACCCTGGATGAAACGCCACAGGATGAGCTGAGCCATTGAGGTTGATGCGCCTGTGCCACAGGTGCCAGCCATAAAAACCAGCAGTGAAAGCATAAACAGGCGTCTGGACCCTATACGTCTGGCCAGCCAGCCACTCAGCGGGATGACCAGTGTCAGACCCAGGATGTAACCATTACTTATCCAAGCCAGCTGGCTCACCGGTGCATCAAACTGTCTGCCGATCTCAGGGTATGCCACATTGGCGATAAACATATTCACTAAGTCGACGAAAAAACCCAGCAGATAGAGGCTGGCCACGCGCCCGCGATAACTCATATTTTTTCCGGCGTAGAGAACAGGAGGCACGCAGTATAGGGGGAGCCAGAATGGGGATAAATTCACTGCCGCTTGTTACACTGTCAAAATTGTTTTGACAATGGTTTCATCCAAAGGAAGCACAATGATCAATATGCAGCGGCTGGGAATCTTCGTCGCCGTCGTCGGGGCTGGCAGTTTTACCGGGGCCGCTCAGACGCTCGGACTGACACGGGCCGTCGTGAGCTTCAACATCAAACAGCTTGAAGAAGAGCTGGGTGTCTCGTTACTCGTCAGAAGCACCCGACGTGTTTCAGCCACCGATACCGGCGAACGATTTTATCATCGCTGCCTTCAGCTGCTTCAGGATGCGGAAAGCGTGCTGGAGGATGTTCGCGGCGACCACACAGGGTTAAGCGGCTCACTCAGGATTACGACTACCCCTGAGTATGGTGCGCGCGTCATTGTGCCAGCCCTGGCTGCGTTTGCGGAAAAACATCCTCAACTGCGAATACAGCATGTGTCATCGTCTCAGACCGATGACCTTATTGCCGGGCGCTTTGATGTGGCGATACGACTGGGTCATCTTGCCGATTCGACTCATCATGCGCGACGCCTCGATCAGTTTGCGATTTATGCGGTCGCAGCGCCCTCTTACCTCAACACCCTGGCTCACTCCGCCATCCAGAATCCCGAACAGCTCGCGTCAGCAACATGGATAGCGCACAGTCGTCTGTCGACGCCCTTAAGCTGGCAGATAGTGACCCCGGACGGAGAGAGTGTGCTTCCCAGTGCCCGTCACCCCGCCAGGATTGTCGCCGACAGCGCCTCATCTTTACGGGCTTTTGCGTTATCAGGGGCAGGTGTGGCGATCCTGCCTGAGTGGCTTGTCGCAGATGACATTGCGAATGGCGGATTAGTGCGCTTGCTGCCCGATCATCACTTTCCGCAGCAGGGGATTTATGCGCTCTACCCCAATACGCGCCATGTGCCTGAGAAAGTTCGATCGTTTATCGATTTCCTGCATCAGCGGCTCACGTCCCTCAGAGGATAAATGCCCGTAATTAAGCAAAAGTTAATACCGCATAAAAACCCGCTAACCCCTTTATTACTATAAGATTTTGCTCTGGTTCAGTGCGGTTATTCGCTGGTGATGAGAGAACCCCCATGCTATTAAATCTGAGGTCACTATGACATTCACCTGATTCCGGGAAATAAACATGAAAAAGAACGTCTCTCTCGCGTTACTGTTTTCGCTCACCGCTTTCTCACAGGTGGCTCTGGCGCAGCAGACGCTGCGCTTCGGGGTTGACCCGACATTCCCCCCCTTTGAATCTAAGGCGGCAGATGGGTCGCTTCAGGGTTTTGACATCGATATTGGTAATGCCATCTGTGCGCAGGCAAAGGTGAAGTGTCAGTGGGTGCAGATGGGATTCGACAGCAGCATCCCTGCCCTTCAGGCGAAGAAATTTGATGCCATCCTGTCAGCGATGTCGATGACCGATAAGCGTCGCCAGCAGGTGGCTTTCAGTGACATGCTCTATAACACCCCCAGTGCGTTACTGGCACCGGCGGCCAGTAATCTGACGACCGACGTTGCCTCACTGCGCGGCAAGACGATCGGGGTGGCTCAGGGCACCATTCAGGAAACGTACGCCAAAACTAAATGGGAAGGCCAGGGCGTGAAAGTCATCTCTTACCCTAATCAGATGGAGGTCTATCCCGATCTGGTTGCCGGGCGTCTCGATGGCAGCCTGGCCAACGCGGTCTCCGCTGAGCAGGGATTTCTCACCACTCAGGAAGGCAAACCCTACGCCATTAAAGGCACCCTGGTGGATAAAGCGATATTTGGCGATGGTGTGGGTATCGCGTTACGCAAGGGCGATGATGCTAACCTGAAGATGATCAACGCGGCGCTGGCGGAGCTTCATCACAACGGCACCTACGACCAGCTGACCAGAAAGTACTTCAGATTCAGGGTTTACCCGTGACGGTCCCGCGCGACGATTGCAGGCGTCTGGATACTATGGCCTTGCCCGACTATCAGGTTCAGCGCGCACGCTTTCTGGTGGCTGCAGAGCGCACAGGTGCGGTGGTGACCTCTTACCGCCATCCCCTGCCTGGCCCGCAGGGCGAGGCGCTCTATACGGATGTGGCCCGACGGGGTCCTGCCGACGCGTCACGCGTGATGCTGGTTATCTCCGGCATACACGGCGTCGAAGGTTATTATGGTTCGGATTGCCAGATAGACTGGCTGGAGACGCGCGACGAAAACGCGCTCCCTGCTGACACGGCGCTGGTGCTGGTGCATCTGCTTAATCCCTGGGGCGCAGCTCATCTGCGGCGTGTCAATGAAGATAATATCGATCTTAACCGTCATTTTATCGACTTCAGCCAGCCGCTGCCCGCTAACCCCGCCTACGCCGGGTTACACTCCCTATATCATGGCGACCGTGACAGCGCTGATCGGCAGCTGGCCGAAGTCCTGCGTGACACCGGCTGGCAGGCAGTTAAACGCATTGCAGAAGCGGGACAGTATACGTCTGCTGAAGGCTTTTTCTTTGGTGGAACACAGCCCGCCTGGTCCTTTAACACGATGGCGGAGATCGTTGCGCAGCATCTCTCCGTGGCGAAAACCATCATCAGCTTCGATCTCCACACCGGAGCCGGAGCCTGGGGCCATCCCATGCTGCTCTCCATTGCAGAGCAGCATTATGCCGCCCATGAGTGGGGCAAAGACATTTATAGCGAGTGGCTGACGCTGCTCTATACCGGCGCCGGGCGGGACAGCGCCACCGGCATTACGGCAACCGCAACAGGCTATCTGTCACAGTATCTGCTTACCGCCCTCGACGGTACGCTGATTTTACCGCTGGTGGTCGAATGCGGAACTTATGAAGGGGAAGAGATGCATCGGCGGGTGCGGGACGATCACTGGCTTCATCTCTCTGGCGACCCCGCCAGTGCAGAGGGCCAGAGGATCAAAGCAAACCTTGTCGAAGGATTCTGGCCCTGCGATGCAGACTGGCGGGCGTTAGTGGCTTTCCGCACGCAGCAAATCTTTGAGCGCGGCTGGCGTGCCCTGATTTCACAGTCTGCCGTAAAAAGTCATCCGCGCGGTTTCGGATAGCGCAATGCCGGGCTGCGTGTTGTAAGCCAGCACCGCCAGCATGCGGGTCACCTCACCTTCGGTCGGGGTCACGCGGTGCAGGGAGTTGCGCCCGCGAAACAGCACCAGATCGCCGGGCTCAATCGCCAGGGCCTCGACCGGCTGGCGTTCATCCAGCACCGCCGCGACGCCTGCATAATTCATCTCACCGGCATCGGCATCCCGCAGATCCTTCACATACTGAAACACCCCGCCCGCCTGCGGTTTTTGCACCAGCAGGGTGATAGCAAAAGAGGAGTTGTCAAAGTGCCAGCCCAGCTCCTGGCCGTGAGGCGCATAATGCAGGTTGATCGACGAAAGCGGATCGGCATAGGGATAGAGCGCGTTCTCTCCCAGCACGTCGCACAGGAACTGTTTGAACAGCTCATCCGTATAAAGCTGACGCAGCGGGGAGTCGGTCGCAATAGCGTCATCGGTAATGCAGCCTTTGGTGCTGATTACGTCACGATTGCGCGGATGATCGGCGCTGAAGGCCGCATCAGGTTTCATCAGATAAACGTTATGTTTGCTGAGCGTGTGATAAGCCAGGTGACGCTGCGCGTTGCCCTCCTGAACTATCGCTTCCAGAGCGGCGGTCTGTAAGAACTGACGCAGGACCAGCGCGCCAGCGTGATTTAATTGTTCACGACAGCGGTGACGCCAGCCACGATCGGCCAGCGGATGAAGATCGAGACGAACCAGGGAGTCAGTCATAGCAACAGTTCTCATCATGAGCAGGAGTGATGCTACTCTACCTGTCGCCTGCTAAGCCTGTGTAACGATAAAAACTTAATACCCTGATAAGGAAGCGTTAATGCCTGCCCACTCACCCCGGTTGCCTAAAATCAGTGTTATCCAGTCCTTTAAAGTGGCCGCCGAACTGGGCAGCCTGGCGAAAGCGGCGGCCCAGCTGGCATTGACGCCGGCGGCGGTGAGCCAGCAGATTCGTCAGCTGGAGGAGCAGCTCGGCAGCGCGCTCTTTTTACGCACCCAGAGCGGCGTGATGCTGACTGACACCGGCAAGGCCTATCTGCGTTACGTCACCGAAGCCTTTGATATCCTGCACCTGGGTCAGCAGAATATCCGCCATGCGGCGAAAGCGCCGACACTCACGCTCTATGCCTTACCAGCGCTGGCGTCCAAATGGCTGTTGCCCCGGCTGGCGAGCTGGCGCGCCTGTTGCCCCGATAGCGATCTGTCGTTACATGGCACGCACGCGCAGGTTGATTTCACAGCGATGCCTGCAGACTTCGTCATCTGCTTTGGCGAAGATCGCTATCCGCAGCTGGACAAACAGTGGTTATTCCATGATGAGGTGCTGCCGGTTGCCAGCCCCGCCTTACTCCAGCGCTATACGTCAGAAACGATCTTCCGTCAGGCACCTTTAATTCACCTCGACTGGGGCAATGAGGGCCGGTTCCTGCCGGACTGGCGAAGCTGGTTTCAGGCCAGAGGCGTGGATGAACCGGCTCCGCAGCCCGCATTCAGTTTCAATCTGACCTCGCTGGCAATTGATGCTGCCGTGGCGGGGGCCGGTCTGCTGCTGGGGCAGCGCCGCCTGATCGCGGCGGAGCTGGCGCGGGGCGAACTGGTGATTGTCGACGATTTCAGTCTGCCGCTGAGCAAACCCTATTATCTTGCCTGGCCGCAGCGCACGCTGAGTCAGCCGGGCAGCGAGGCGCTGATTACCTGGCTACGTGAAGCGGGCGCAGGCTAAGAAGCGTTCTGCGTGACAGGTGACCCTGTCACGCAGAACTGTTAAGACCGATCTTCAAGGATGATGGCCACCCGCTGTCCTGCCCGCACGGCGCTGCCCGGCTGCACGCTGACCTGCTGAATCACCCCGTCACAGGGGGCCAGCAGCGGAATCTCCATTTTCATAGATTCCAGCACCACCAGCGTATCGCCCGCCCTCACGCGGCATCCCGCTGCGGTCTGAACCTGCCACAGGTTGCCGGAAACCGGACTCTCAACGCCCTGCTCCCCGGCCTCAAGCGGCGCGTCTCCCGTTTCCGCCACCTCACTCTCCTGAGTGGTGTAATGTGCCTGTCCGCTGGCTATCCAGCGGTCACGCTCAGCATTGAACGCCTGTTGCTGATGTTGACGAAACGCGCTGATGCTTCCGGCTTCGCGGTCGAGGAAATGCTGATATTCCGCCAGCCGCAGCGTGCCCTGTTCTATGCGCAGCGGATAGCGTCCTACGGGAAAATCGCGACGGATCTGCAGCAGCTCATCAGCCGAAACCGGATAGAAACGAATCTGGTCGAAAAAGCGCAGCAGCCAGGGCTTACCGCCAAAATCGGCGACATCGCGATAGCGATTCCACATCTGCAGCGTGCGGCCAACAAACTGATAGCCGCCAGGCCCTTCCATGCCGTAGACACAGAGATAAGCCCCGCCAATGCCCACCGAGTTTTCGGCTGTCCAGGTGCGTGCCGGATTATATTTCGTGGTGACCAGACGATGGCGGGGATCCAGCGGTGTGGCGACGGGCGCGCCGAGATAGACGTCGCCCAGCCCCATCACCAGATAGCGGGCATCAAACACCGTCTGCCATACGGCTTGTTTATCCGGCAGATCGTTGATCCGGCGGATGAACTCCAGGTTGTCCGGGCACCAGGGGGCGTCCTGCCGCACGGTGGTCATATATTTTTCGACCGCTTTCTGACAGGCGGGATCGTCCCAGGAGAGCGGCAGATGCACCACGCGCGTCGGCACCTGAAGGTCATCACTTGTGCAGACCCCCTCCCACGCCTCCCGCACCCACGCCAGCAGCGCCTCCGGGGTCAGGGTTTCCGGCTGGAAATGGATCTGCAGGGAGCGGATGCCGGGCGTGATATCAACGACCCCCGGACGGGATTGCGCTTCCATCGCCTGCATCAGCGCGTGGATGCGAAAACGCAGCACCAGATCCAGTTCCGGCTCGCCAGCTTCCAGCAGCAGATGCGTATCGCCTGAGAGACGCGCCACCAGACGCTTATCCTTTTCACCGCAGGTCATCACGACAGGCGACGTGAGCGGTGCCGGCTGCCAGGCGATCGCCTGTGGCTCGAGCGTTGCCAGCTCGGCACGTCCTCCTGCGGCCAGTCGGCGGGCGGTGGGAATGTCCACCGCCACAAACTGCACCTTATCACCGGCTTTAAGCTGCCCCAGCTGCCAGAGATCCGCTTCGATGACCGTCACCGGGCAGACGAAGCCGCCCAGGCTGGGGCCATCGGGGCCGAGAATGACCGGCATATCGCCGGTGAAATCCACTGCGCCAATCGCGTAAGGATTATCATGAATGTTGGAAGGATGCAGTCCTGCCTCACCCCCGCTCTCGCGGGCCCAGATCGGCTTCGGTCCAATCAGGCGAACACCGGTACGGCTGGAGTTGAAGTGCACTTCCCATTCGGTGGCAAAGAAAGTCCCGATATAGTCGGGCGTAAAAAACTCCGGCGCGCCGTGGGGGCCATAAATTACCCTCAGCGTGCGCACCGCGGCCAGCCCCGTGCAGAGCGAGGCGGGCAGTGATGTGCCCGTCACGTCTGCCGGGCGCGGTGCCAGGTGAAGCACATCGCCGCTGCGCAGCGCCCGGCCTCCGTGTCCGCCGAACTGGCCGAGCGTAAAGGTGCTTTTGCTCCCCAGATAATCCGGCACCTGAATCCCGCCGCTCAGGCAGAGGTAGCTTCTGACGCCTGAACCGGCGATCGCGCCCAGCTTCAGCGTTGAGCCCGCCGGAACAGTAAAGACGGTATTCATCGGCTGATCGACCCCCTCCAGCGTGACGGGGAGCGGCGCTCCGCAGACCACCGCCTGCACGTCGGTATTCAGTTTCAGGGTCGGGCCGTTAAGGGTGATCTCCAGCGCGGCGTCGCCCTCAGCGTTGCCCAGCAGGCGGTTGCCGAAGCGCAGCGCGCGGTCATCCATCGGTCCCGAAGGCGGCACCCCCACCGCCCAGTAGCCCAGACGGCCGGGATAGTCCTGCACGCTGGTCTGGGTTCCGGCACTCAAGACCTCCAGCGTGGCCGCCTGATAACCGAGCTGCTCCAGACAGCGGGTCCAGGGTTCCCCCGTGGTGAATGGCGCAAAAGCCAGTATCTGCAGCAGATAGAGGCGATTGGTCTCGACACCATATAACCGGGTTTCCACCAGCGCCTGAGCCAGCGTGGCAATGGCTTGGTCGCGAGTAGGACAGCAGGCGATGGTTTTCGCCAGCATCGGATCGAAAAAGGGCGGCACTTCACTGCCCGCCTCCACCCAGCGGTCGATACGCAGCGTCTTTCCTCCGGCTGGCGGGAAAAAAACATCGGTCAGCAGGCCGGGTGACGGCTGAAACTGCCGTCCCGGATCTTCCGCGTAGATCCGGGCCTGAATGGCGTGGCCCTGTGGTTTCAGCGTGGCGGCTAAACGATCCAGCGGCGGGAGCTCCCCGGCGGCCAGTTCTATCATCCACTGCACCAGGTCAACCCCCCACACCTGCTCCGTGACCCCATGTTCGACCTGAAGGCGGGTGTTCACTTCCAGAAAATAGAAGTGCTGCGCCGCGCTGTCATAGACAAATTCAACCGTTCCGGCGCTGCGATAGTTCACCGCTTTGCCCAGCGCGATGGCGGCGGAACAGAGTACCTCTGCCATGCCGTCAGGCAGATTGGGTGCAGGTGTCTCTTCAATGACTTTCTGATTACGGCGCTGAACCGAGCAGTCACGCACCCCCAGCGCGATCACTCCGCCTTTGCCATCACCGAAAATCTGCACCTCAAGATGACGGGCGCGTTCGATATATTTTTCGAGAAAGACCCCGGCATCGCTGAAGTTGTTCTGGCCAAGACGCTGCACGGTGTCAAACGCGTCGGCGAGTTCATCCTCATCGCGGCAGACGCGCATACCGATGCCGCCGCCGCCTGCGGTGCTTTTCAGCATGACCGGATAGCCGACCCGGGCCGCTGCCCGGCGGGCTTCATGGCGGTCCGCCAGCAGTTCACTTCCCTCCAGCAGCGGAACGCCTTCGGCTTTCGCCAGCGCGCGTGCCGTGTGTTTCAGGCCGAAAGTACGCAGCTGCTGCGGCGTGGGGCCGACAAAAATCAGGCCCGCCGCCTCGCACGCCTCGGCAAAGGCGGCATTTTCCGAGAGGAAACCGTAGCCGGGGTGGATCGCTTTCGCCCCGCTCTGCCGTGCGGCGGCGATGATCTTCTCCGCCACCAGATAGGTTTGCGCGGCGGGCCCGTCGCCCAGGCTGATCGCGCTATCCGCCTCACGGATATGCAGGCTGCTCAGGTCAGCCTCAGAGTAAACGGCGACGCCCTTCACCTGCATGGCGTGCAGGGTACGCAGAATGCGGCAGGCGATCGCGCCGCGATTGGCAATCAGTAACGTATCAAACATAGGTGATGCTCACAGGGAGGCGGGTCGTCCCGCAGAATTCGCTATTCCCTGGGGCCGTCCCCGGGGATGACCGGCACCTGACAGTGCAGCGGCGGTAGAGGCAGACAGGCGATCGATCAGAGCGGGAATGTCAGGCCCGGATGTTGCGCTGTCGGATGCAGATTCAGTTCCACACCAGCACCTCTGCAGGCGTCGGGTTCCAGCCGTTGCAGGGATTATTGAGCTGGGGACAGTTCGAGATCAGCACCATCACGTCACACGCCGCGATCAGATCAACATATTTGCCGGGGGCTGACAGTCCATCTTCAAAGGTCAGCCGCCCTTCCGGCGTCACCGGAACGTTCATAAAAAAGTTGATATTGGCGCCGATATCGCGCTTGTGAAGGCGGCCATCATGCAGGCAGGCGCAGAGAAAGTTATCCCGGCAGCTATGCATGTAGCGCTTATCGTGGGCATAGCGCACGGTGTTACTCTCCTGGGAGCAGGCCCCGCCCAGGGTGTCGTGGCGTCCGCAGGTATCGGCAACCAGGGTCAGCAGCGGATTACCGAGATTGGAGTAGAGCACGCTGCCGGTAGTCAGATAGACCTTTCCCTGACGACGCAGGGTGCGCTGGGGATCGTAACGCTCGCGGGGGTTATCGGCGCGATAGAACAGGGTATCGATCGCCTGGTTACCTTCGAGGTCGAGCAGCCGCAGCCGCTGCCCTTTTTTGACCTCAAACAGACAGGGCTCCCCGGCCGGGATCACATGACGCCAGACTGCCGTTTCAGGATGATAATCAGGGGTAATCGCTGTCATCACAGCCTCCTTACAGGGAAAAGTGTTGGGTGTTTTGCATGGCGCGCTGATTTTCATCGCGGGTGAAAATGACGTCGCTGAGGGCCTGACCCGCATCGGCCTGATACCAGTTCAGCTGAATCGGGCGTGGCAGATACTCAGTGGCGGGATCCTGAGGGTGAGGCAGCGCGGTCAGGACGATCAGCACGTCCATCGGCGCATACAGCTCAACAAAATCGCCGGGCTGACTGTTGCCTGAAATGAAGGCAAAGCGCCCCGCCTCATCCACCGTGACTTTGCTGAAAAAGTTCACCACCATCAGCAGGTCTTGCAGGCCGAGATCCCATTTACCCATCTCCACCAGCAGGTTATCGACGCCGTTACGGTAGAAACCGTTGCGCAGTTCCTGATAGCGTCCGCTGCCGTACTTGTCGTGCGTCTCTTCGGCGTTAAGGACGCCGCCGAACGGGTCATGCCAGCCGCAGCTGTCCGCCACGATAGCCGCCAGGACGCGACCCATATCAGAGTAAAAACAGTGGCCGGTGGTCAGCCGCGCGGTGTGCTGACCCTTAAGGGTGTCGGGCAGGTTCAGCCGTTCACTTTTTTCGTGCGGATTGAGCATCATGGCGCTGACGTTAGCCCCGCCGTCGATATCGGTCAGGCGCAGGATCCCGCCCTTACGCAGGATCAGCGAGGTATGCGCGCCGCCTGGAATCTGCTCTTCGCGCAGGCTGGGGCCGGAGTGAAAAAGTGCCGTCATTGAGCGTTCTCCTTTAAGGGGTAAATGTTGTCTTTGCGGCCGGTCGCCAGCTGGGACAGCCGCGTCTCGTTGAGCGGAATGTCATAGGTGATACGCGCTCCCCACGCATTGGGTGCCTGGGGATCGAGGCGCACCTTGTCAAAAACCAGCAGCCGGGTGCCCAGGTTGAACCCTTCGGCAAGGTCGTGCGTGACCATAAAGACGTTCATGCGGGTTTCGCTCCAGAGCTGAAGCAGCAGGGCGTGCATATCTTTGCGGATGCCAGGGTCAAGTGCGCCAAAGGGCTCATCCAGCAGCAGCACCCGTGGCTGCATGACAAACGCCTGGGCAATCGCCAGCCGCTGCTGCATCCCGCCCGACAGCTGCGCCGGATATTTGTCGAGCGCATGGCTCAGCCCCACTCGCTCCAGCATCTCTCTGGCCTGCTGACGCGCCTGACGTTTTCGGGCGCCCAGCAGCCGGCCCCACAGCGGTGACGCCGGGAGTTCCAGACCGATGGTGACGTTATCCAGCACGTTGAGATGAGGAAAAACCGAGTAGCGCTGAAAGACCACGCCGCGACTGCGATCGGGCTCCGCCGGCAGCGGCTCACCATCGAGCGTGATGGTGCCGCGCGTTGGTTGCTCCTGACCGAGCAGCAGTCGTAAGAAAGTCGATTTCCCGCAGCCGGAGGCACCCACCAGCGAGCAGAACTCCCCTTCCCTGACCTGCAGATTGATGCGCTCCAGCACCACGTGGTCGCCATATTCCTGCCAGATGTTTTTGATATCGATAAAACTCATTCCCGGCCTCCTTCCGCCCACGGGAAACAGGCTTTGTGCAGCTGACGCAGCGCCAGATCCATCAGCCAGGCCAGCAGGGTTATCCAGATGACATAAGGAATGATGACGTCCATCGCCATGTAGCGGCGGACGAGGAAGATGCGGTAACCCAGCCCGGCGGTGGCAGAGATGGCTTCGGCGGAGATCAGGAACAGCCACGCCGAACCCAGCAGCAGGCGCAGCGAGGTAATGAGTCGCGACAGCAGCTGGGGCAGCACTACCCGCAATACCACCGTCCAGCTGTTCGCGCCCAGCGTCTGGGCTTTGATGAAAAGCTCGATCGGGATCTCCCGCGCCCGCTGTTCCAGGTCGCGGGCCAGCATCGGGGTGATGCCGATGACGATGAGCATCACCTTTGACAGCTCATCCAGCCCGAAGACGATAAACAGCATCGGCAGCAGCGCTAGCGGCGGGATCATCGACACGACGGTCATAAACGGCGACAGCGCCGCGCGGGTCATGGGAAATACCCCGGCAGCAATACCGATGCCCAGGCCGATCAGCGCAGAGATCATCAGGCCCGTCAGCAGACGGGTGAGACTGATCAGCGTATCCGCCCACAGCAGAAACTCACCGCTGCGTTTATCGGGCGTGAACGCCATCCGGTCAACCGCGGCGACCATCTGCGACAGACCGGGCAGCAGTTTATCCTGCGGGTTTGCTTCCAGCCGCACCGCCGAGCTGATAAACCAGGCGGCGATCAGCAAGACAAACGGCAACAGCATCAGCGTCAGGCGCATTCCCTGTCGGGGATAACGGTTAATGTGGCGCATGGCGTAAGCTCCTCAGCCCGGAATTCAGAGCTGGCTTGCCGCGGCCATCTTCAGATAGCTGTCGTCAAAGCGCAGTCTGATGTTGGCTTTGTCGCCGAGGGTCTGGTTGCCGGGAAAGGCCATACCGATGAAGTCAGCGCTTTGCGCACCCTCGCCGAGCAGCCCCTTATCAAAAGAGAACGCGGCCACGCGCTGCATGGTTTTTGCCAGGTCGGGCGAAGCGACAAAGGCCTCTGTATCGGCAGGGGTCCAGAAGAGATGGGTGGTTTTGAGCTGTGCCTGATAACCGGCGAGGTCAGTGCCGGAATCCGCGGCCATCGCACTCAGCGCCTGGGTATCACCCGCCTGCATTTTTGCCATCATCTCAAACCACGCACCGGTCAGCGCTTTGCCCAGTGCGGGGTTGTCGTGGAGGGTTGCTGTGTTCACGACCATCATATCGATCAGCTCGCCCGGCACGGCGGAGGAGCTGAACACTTCTGTGGTCTGCGGACTCTTTTTGATGACGGAAAGCTGCGGGTTCCAGGCCACTGCGGCTTTGACACCGCTGGTGCCGAAGGCGGAGACGATATCGGCATCAGAGGTGTTCACGACCTTAACATCCTTCTCCTGCAGTCCGGCCTTTTCCAGACCGCGCACCAGCAGATAGTGCGATACGGACAGCGCGGGCAGATAAACCGACATGCCTTTCAGGTCGCTGAGTTTTTTATTCACGCCTTTCAGAACGATGCCGTCGTTACCCTCGGAGTAGCTGCCGGTGATCAGCGCCGTGGAATCGACGCCGCCCGCGGCGGGAATGGTCAGGGCATCCATATTTGTCATGGTGCAGCCGTCGAACTGCCCTGCGGTGTACTGGTTGATCGATTCGATATAGTCATTCAGCTGGACGATATTGATTTTAATGCCATATTTGCTGGCCCACTTATCGATGATTTTTTCATTAGCGATCGTGCCCCAGGGCATCCAGCCCGCATAGATGGTCCAGCAGACGTTGAACTCTTTTTTAACTGCGGCGAAAGAGGGCACACTGGCCAGCAGTGCCAGGGAGAGAATGAGCGTGCGGAGAAGGGAAAATGTCTTCATGGTTGACCTCTGGTTGGCACAAAAAAACGGGAGCAGCGCAAGACACCAGATGGTGCCGCTGTCTCCCGGGCTTTTGTCCCGCCGTGTAACCTCGCAGAGGTCGCCAGCTCTCGGACCAGACATTCACCTGCGTGAACCGGAACCCTAGCAAGCTATTCAGTATCAGTTGTGTAGTGCGCTGCTTACTGAACGGGTTATTGCAATTGGCGTACCAGAATTTAAAGTCTTTTTAATCATTCACTTATAAAGCATGTATAACGACAGGCCCCGTGATGGTGAGTCAGCAGCGTGCGTTGCACATAATCAGTGCCGGGATTCACTCCTCTTCAGGATGCCATTTCTGAGCGCAGGTGAACTCAGCTGTGACGCGCCTCGCCTGTCGATAAAACAGCGGTTTCAGGATGTGGATATGCAGGCTCTGGCGAATCGCTTATCAGGGAAGTGAATGACTGCGGCGGCGCTGCGGGCGGGATGAATAACGGCAGCGCGCTGCACTGCCGTTTTTGCAAGAGTGTCAGAACTCTTCGGGTTCCCCCGGCAGTGGCTCGGTCAGCGCCTGTCCTTTGACCCCGGCATAGGTAATCACCAGTTCGGCAGGCTCCTCCAGCGTGTAGCCACGGTGCGCACTGTTGACCGTCTCATTCAGCGCTTCTCCGGCGTGGAAGGTACGCTGCTCCCCGCTCGCTTTGTCTTCCACAATCAGGGTGCCTGAAAGGATAAACGCCGCATTCGGCATCGGATGCGTGTGCCACGGCAATGACGTATGGGCAGGCAGTGACAGGCGCATTACGGTCAGTTCCGGCTCGCCGTGCGGATAGGATTCAATGACCTCCCCGTTCCAGGCCTCCCCGCTGCGCATGACTTCAACCGCTTCGATCCCGTTCTTTTCATCTTTTGACATCAGTATTCCCTGTTAACAATCAATGCAATGCTGCGAACCGCAGGCTTTAAGCGTAGAAGAGAATGCGCGGACTGGCTGAGGGGATGTTGACCGGATGAGTGCGCCAGAGGAATAAAACCGCCCGGACAGCCGTGAATGGCATCGGTTAATTCACGGGCATAAGTCGCCAGCCTGATGAATTAATGAACAATATCCGGTATATGGTTATAAGATATATCCCTCCGTCAGTTCGCAACCTGACATTTCTGTATTATCTTTGAAGCCATCAATTCTCTGAGGGATTTCTGATAATGAAAGGTTTGTTTGCCGCATTACTGGCCAGTTCTGTTTTATTATTATCCGCCTGCTCTAAAGATGACGATAACAAAGTCAAAGTGGCGATTAATACCGGGCCGGACGAAGCGATCTGGCAGGTGGTGAAACAGGTTGCAAAAGATAAATATCAGCTCGATGTCGAAGTGCTGAACTTCAATGACTATGTACTGCCGAACGAAGCGCTGAATAACAAGGAAGTCGACGCCAACGCTTTCCAGAGCCTGCCTTATCTGGAAGATCAGTCTAAAGAGCGCGGCTATAAATTTGCGGTAGTTGGCAAGACGTTCGTCTTCCCGATTGCTGCCTATTCGCACAAAATCAAGAACATCAGTGAGCTGCAGAATGGTGCGACAGTGACCATCTCTAACGAAGCTACCACCCTGGGACGCAGCCTGCTGCTGCTGCAGGCGCAGGGCCTGATTAAGCTGAAAGAGGGTGTGGGTTATTTACCCACCTCACTGGATATCATCGAAAATCCTAAAAACCTGAAACTGGTTGAAGTGGATACGCCGCAGCTGACCCGCACGCTGGATGATCCGAACGTGGCGTTCTCGATCATTAATACGAACTTCTCGGCTCAGGCAGGATTATCCGCTCACCGCGATGGTTTATTTATGGAGAGCGCCTCTTCGCCTTACGTCAATGCCCTGGTTTCACGCGAAGACAATAAAGACAGCGATAAAATTCAGAAGCTGAAAGCGGCGCTGCAGTCGCCTGAAGTCGCGGCTAAAGCGGAAGAAGTTTATAAAGGCGATGCAATTAAAGGCTGGTAATCGCCCGCAACGCATCCCTGGGATCAAAAAATCAAAAAAGGCCGCATTCCGATGCGGCCTTTTTTATGTCAGCACAGTATGTATGAGCGGATGCCTGCGCCTTAACCTCTGCCAGTCACGCCGCGCCAGCCCGCCAGGCCAGAGGCACCGCTACGCAGCGGCCCCTTTTGGCTGAGCGGAAAGATGCGCTGCCCACAGGCTTGCCACCCATTTCACCCCTTTTGCAGTAAAACGCGCTTGTGAGAAGGCGTGCTGGTTTTCGCCGGTGCCGGTGTGCAGCGTAAAGTAGCCGGCCTGCAGATGGTAATGCTGCGGCGTCAGGGTACCTTTGGCGCGGTACATGATATTGCGCTCCAGCAGAAACTGACGAAACTCCGGCTCTTTCGCTTTCAGCATTTTGCAGAGCTGACGAAAGCCCAGCGAGTCATCCACCTGAACGAAGTTATCAAAGAAGGCGGCCTTAGGCGCGGAGAGAGCCAGCTGCTGCTCCGCCGCCTGACGCTGTTCAAACTGTTCAGCCCAGGCACGTGCAGCCTCAGCCGGGTTGGTAAAGTCCGGCAGATGGGTGGTTCTTTCCCGGTCCTGCCAGCGATCCAGCACTTCGGCCGTAAAGCCTGGCGACAGGCGTGCCACGGCCAGCAGGGAGTCACGCTTGCTCAGGCGGTACTCCTGACGCACCTCCCCTTCGCGCTCATAGTCATTCACTTTGAGCGGCTGAGAAAGACGCTGAGCCGTTTCCAGACTTTTGATTAACCGCTTCACTTCTCCATGTGTAATACCGGTCATCTGAGCCAGCTCACGGCTGCTCATTGTGACCGATTGTTCCAGAGATTTGAGGCTTTCAGTCGAAATCATCATGGGTTCACCCCTCGCTAACGCTACCAATACCCGGCGGGCAGTCCATTTATTATACAAAATACTGTTCAGATATCCAGTATTTTATTTAAGCAGTTTCATAACCGGAATCTGTTACGCAAACCGGGCGGTGAAAGGGATTTTGCTGGCAGGATCAGGCGTCTGAACGGCTCTGGCGGTTGTCTGACAGGGTTTAATGCCCGCAAAGAGAAGAAAGGTTATTCACACATAATGACAATGGTGGACACAGGCTGTTTACATTACAGTATAGTGATGAGAGTCAGCAGGTTACCGGCCTGTCCGGCTTAACGTTTCATCCGGGGTTCAGGGACGTCATCGCGCTCATTACCACGGGATATTACCTTTTACTGGAGTAAGTCATGCAGCCGTTGAAAGTCGCCTTTATTAAAGCTAACTGGCATAGCGAAATCGTTTCTCAGGTTCTGACCGGATTCGAACAGGAGCTGGAGAGCCGGGGAACCTCCTATGAGATCAAAACCTGGGATGTGCCGGGCGCCTTTGAGATGCCGCTGCTGGCACAGCGTCTGGCGCAGACCGGCAACTTTGATGCGATTGTCTGCGCGGCGCTGGTCGTGGATGGCGGCATCTATCGCCATGACTTTGTGGCTCAGGCGGTGGTGAGTGGTCTGATGCAGGCCCAGCTGGCCACCAACGTGCCGGTCTTCTCGGTCTCCCTGACGCCGCATAACTTCCAGCCTTCGGCGGAGTTTATCGACTTCTACACCCAGCACTTCGTGAAAAAAGGTCAGGAAGCGGCCCGTGCCGTCTGCCAGATCCACGCGCTTGAACTTTAATATGGCCGTAACAGAGCCCGGGGAGCGATAACATCCGGGCCTTTGCGTCGTTAAGGAGAAACATTGGAAACTTCACGTCCGCCCTTACCCCCTTTTACCCGGCCTGAAGAGGCGGCAGAGAAAGTGCGTCTGGCTGAGGATGGCTGGAACAGCCGCGATGCCGGGCGGGTAGCCCTGGCCTATTCTGTGGACAGCCAGTGGCGCAACCGCGATACCTTTCTGACCGGCCGCAGTGAGATCATCGCCTTTCTGGAGCAAAAATGGCAGCGGGAGCAGCAGTACCGGCTGATAAAGGAGCTGTGGAGTTTCGATCAAAACCGGATAGCGGTGCGCTTTGCCTATGAATGGCACGATGAGCGGCGGCAGTGGTATCGCTCTTACGGCAATGAGAACTGGGCGTTTGACGAGCAGGGTCTGATGAAGCAGCGCTTTGCCAGCATCAACGATCTGAAAATCAGCGAAGCGCAGCGGCTTTTCCACTGGCCGCAGGGACGCCGGCCTGACGATCACCCTTCCCTGAGTGAACTCGGCTTATAACCGTGGCGCGTTCAGCGGAGAGCGTTGCTCTCCGCTGTCCTCTGCTCAGCCCTGCTCGTCCTTGTTCTCGACAAAGGTGGCTTTGTTACGGGTGACCGTATAGGCCACTTTTTTGACGTCCTGAGGTGACGTGGTCACTTCCACCGGTGCGATGGTGACACGCCCCATCCCGAACAGCGTCGGTACATAACCGCCAATCTGGTGTTTTCCGGCCGGAACGTGCAGCAGCATGCTTTCGCCATTCGGTAATTTACCGGCATCTTTGCCATCTACCGTCAGGAAGACGCTTGAACCATCATCGGCACGGGTTTTAACGTGTGAAACATCAATCTGCGTCGGACCCGCAGCAAATTCATCTGGCGTATCGCTGGGCGTCTGTTTCGCACAGCCGGTTAATAACGCAGTAACCGTCAACGCGGCGAAGGTAAAACGATAAGGCATTGGGCACTCTTTCTCCTGATCATCAGAACCCCATATTTTAGTCGTTTGCCTGGCAGATAAAAGAGGAGGAGAGATCGGTATCCTCTTAAAAAAGTTAAAATATCCCTGGATTGCCCGGTATAGTTGCGTAAAGAATTTTTACTGAATAAATAAACAGTCTTTTTTTTCACGAGCCGCAGATTTTTTAACCTGCTGATCAGCCTCGATTTACCCGGCTGCTCACGACGAATAAACGCAGCGTCACGCCGCGTGGCCGCTGTTTTTCCTCCGGACCCCCCCTGTTCATTAGCAGTTATCAGGTTCATAGTAGACGTTCATCCCCGGTTAACCCCGGCGGCCATTCCCTCAACAGAGGGCACAATATGCTTTTTCATACAACGGAAACGGTCTGTGCAATAACCGGCACGCATCCTGCGAACCTGAAGCGCTGGGTGAAGCAGGGGTTACTGACGCCCAGACAACACGCTGAACACTGGAGTGACGCACAGCTCAGTGAAATCCGCACGCTGGTTGACTTAACTGCCACGGGCGCGACGCCCGAGGAGATCAGACAGGGTCAGCAGACCGCCACCTCGATCATGACCAACGGCTGGGCGGCGCGTAAAGGTGACATGCTCTGGCAGCTTGAGTTCGGGACACCCCTGTCGCTTTCGCGTCAGATGAACAATATGTCCGGTAACTACAGCGGGGATGACTTCATTATTAATCTGCTGCGCCCTCTGAGTGTCTGGCTTCACGCAGACCGGCGTCAGGGGGCCACACGCCGTCTTGCCCGGTTTGAAAAAACGGTGCAGCAGCAGGCTGACCTGATGATGCGTGACGCGGCGCGAAACCACGCCTCTGTTCCGCTGTTTCTGGAAGCCGTGAGCGTCCTGGACAAAACCGAAATCTGGCTGGAAGCCATTCGTCTGACCGCGATGGGTTTTAGTGTCGAGGTGGATGCCAGTGCCAGCGGACAACCGGCGTTTAACACCGGACGCCATGCGCATCATGTCATGTGGTGTGGTGCCGGCATCAGTCAGGTGATGCAGGACTATTTCAGACAGCAGAGTCAGCAGGGGCATCCCGTCATGCTCAGTGGTCCTGATTGCCGCCTTAGCCTTTCCCGGTCAAACGCCTCAAGCGCTGCCTGACAGCAGGCAGCCTTTCCCCCTCTCCGCTTTTTCCGCGCCAGTGAATATTTTTTTCTGTTAAGAACCGCTTAAGGCGGCTTCGTATACTGTTGTCTCCACCTCCTGACTCATAGATGAGACGACAATGAAAAAGACCTTACTGGCCTTCAGCCTTTGCCTGCTTCCCCTGACCTTCACGGCGGCGCATGCCGACTCTGCGTTAACCGGTTGTGCAGCAAAAAAGCAGGAGATTGAGACGCAGCTCTCCTTTGCCCGACAGCACAATAATTCTCACCAGATTGCCGGGCTGGAAAAAGCGCGGCGTGAGGTTGAAGAGCACTGCACCGAAAGCGGCCTGCTGAAGCAGCGACAGGAAAAAGTGGCCGAAAAGCGCAGCAAGGTTCAGGAGCGCGAACAGGAACTGGCTCAGGCGAAAGCCGAAGAACGCAGTGCCAGCAAAATCCGCAAGCGTGAAGAGAAGCTTGCTGAGGCGCGTCAGGACCTGAAGGAAGCGGAACAGGCGCTGACGCACTAATCTGATAAGGCCAGCCAGCGATGCTGGCCTCTTATTTTTTAATTTTTCCCGGCTGTTTTCTAACCTGCTGAATAATCACCGCTATTCACCTTTTATCCATTACTTAATGTAATCGGTTGATTACTTATTCTCATGCACTTAATTGGTGCAATAAAGTCAATATCGCGTCGATCAATTCTTTAACTTTTTGAACGCCTTCAAAGAATTGAAAGATAGCGAGTTTTCTCGCGCTATGCACGAAATACGCACTTCGTGCGCATCATTATTCGCCCCGCAGGGGGTGTAATCAGCAAACTATTCACTTTCTCTGCCCCAGAATGGGGCATAACCCGGTCGGGAACGGGCGCCTGCCACATCTTATTTGTTTCAGGAGTGTTAGATTATGACGGCGCAAAACAGTACGCGCGTCATCCACGGCTCCACACAATAAATAACTTCATTAAGAAAGGTTTTTTATGGATAAGTTATCTTATGCGTCTGAAAGCAGCACATCTGCCTGGTCAACCTACCTGCAGCAAATCGACCGGGTGGCGCCCTATCTGGGCGATCTTTCACGTTGGATAGATACTTTACGTCATCCCAAGCGGGCACTGATTGTCGACATTCCCCTGCAGATGGATGATGGCTCAATTCGCCATTTTGAAGGGTATCGCGTTCAGCACAACCTTTCACGCGGTCCCGGCAAAGGGGGCATTCGCTATCATCCGGATGTCGACCTTAACGAAGTCATGGCGCTTTCCGCCTGGATGACCATCAAGTGTGCCGCCGTTAACCTGCCCTACGGTGGCGCTAAAGGGGGCATCCGCGTCGATCCTTTTAAACTTTCTGAGGGCGAGCTGGAGCGTCTGACACGCCGGTATACCAGTGAGATTGGCATCATCATCGGGCCGCAGAAAGATATCCCGGCTCCGGATGTCGGCACCAACGGTAAAGTGATGGCGTGGATGATGGACACCTACTCCATGAACCTCGGCACCACCGTTACCGGCGTCGTCACCGGTAAACCCATTCATCTGGGCGGCTCGCTGGGCCGTGAGAAAGCCACCGGCCGCGGGGTCTTTATCACCGGACGCGAAGTGGCGCGTCGCGCAGACATTGAAATTGAAGGCGCCCGCGTGGCGGTTCAGGGGTTTGGTAATGTCGGCAGTGAAGCGGCCCGACTGTTTGACGAGGCGGGCGCGCGCGTGGTGGTGATTCAGGATCACACGGCCACCCTGTTCAATGCCGACGGTATCGACATGGCAGCCCTGACGGAATGGCAGATTGCGCACAAGCAGATCGCCGGTTTCCCGGGCGCGCAGAGCATCGGCAAAGAGGCGTTCTGGACGACGGAGATGGACATTCTGATCCCGGCGGCGCTGGAGGGTCAGATTACCCGTGAGCGTGCTGAGGTGCTGAGCTGCAAAATCGTGCTGGAAGGCGCGAACGGCCCCACCTACCCTGACGCCGACGACATGCTCGCTTCACGCGGCATTATCGTGGTGCCGGATGTGGTCTGCAATGCGGGCGGCGTAACCGTCAGCTACTTCGAATGGGTGCAGGACATGGCCAGCTTCTTCTGGAGTGAAGATGAGATCAATCGTCGCTCAGACAAGATCATGACAGAAGCGATGGTTCACGTCTGGGACAAGTCGAAAGAGAAAGCATGCTCGCTGCGCACCGCGGCCTACATTGTGGCGTGTGAGCGTATCCTGATGGCGCGTAAAGATCGCGGGATCTATCCGGGCTGATCCCGGTGGCGCTGTTGTCTGCAACAGCGCCATTTCCTCTCTACTTCATCAGCACCTGAAACTGTGGGTTAAACTCATCGAAGATGGGCAGCGCGGCGGCACCCAGCGCGGCGGTATCGCTGCCGGTCATGCCGGTCTTCAGTCGCATCGCATTCAGATAGCGTCCGCGAACCGACTGATAGAGCGGCGGTAACTGCGCGACCATCTGCTCCAGCAACGGCGCGGGCATCATCCCGCCGATAATCACCGCTTCTGCATCAAACACCGACTCCAGAATATTGATTGCCTGGCGCAGTGGCGTCTTTATGCTTTCAATCCAGGCACTGAAACGCGCAGGATCAATCTGCAGCAGGTCGTCAGGCAGCGCCCGCATCGGATCGAGGCCGCAGAACTCATAGGCAGCCTGTAACGAGACATAACGCTCAAGACAGCCCTGATTGCCGCAGTAGCAGTCGCGCCCGTCCGGCTCGACCACGATGTGGCCGATCTCCCCCGCGTTATGGGCATGGCCGGTGTAGATGTGGCCATCGGTGAAGATCCCTGCGCCCAGGCCGGTGCCGATATAGAGATAGATAAAGGAGTTAAGCTGACGGGCGATGCCATGAAACCGTTCACCAATGGCGGCCACGGTGGCGTCATTCTCCAGCGTCACCGGCAGGCCACTGATCGCGCCAAGTTCAGCTTCGATATCGACCTGCTCCCAGCCGTTCAGGGTGGTCGGCCCCACTGATGAGATGCCCTCTACGCCAAACGGTCCCGGCATCACCACGCCTATGCCTAACACTTTCTGCCACTGCGCGCCGAGAAAGGCCCGCATCTCCGTCAGCACGTCAGCAATGCACGCCAGGGTGGCAGCAGGCTGGGGCTTCTGCACCAGCAGGAGGCGGCGGAAGTGGACTTCGCCGCTGAGATCGACCAGAACCAGCAGCAGGGTCTGGTGATCGAGGTGAATCCCGATCGACCAGGCACTGGTCGGATTCAGCGTGACCGGAATGGAGGGCTGACCACGCCCGCTGCGGCGAGGTTGGCGGCTGGTCAGCAGTTCAGCCTGCTCCAGCTCTGCCACGATGTTGGAGACGGTCTGCGGCGTCAGCGCCGTCAGCCGTGCCAGTTCGGCACGGGTCAGCTCACCATGCAGACGAATCGCTTCAATCACCACACGGCGGTTATGCGCCCGCGCATGTTCAAGGTTGGTGCCCGAGGTTCTCATGTTGTTTTCCCTTACAGCGCGACCTCACAGTATTGGTATGCGGAGGAATGGAGGCAAACAATATCTTTGATCGTGTACGCAATTTCTGCGGTTCAGGATAGGCAAGGCGGCGATAAAAGCGCAGTCTTGGCGCCAGCGTTGTTACGACGTTGTTAATGTTACCGCCCTTTACTGGCACGTCCTTTGCTTAATTCCTGACAGGTCAGCCTGCCCGCTGACCATTACGCCCCTGATTAAATCAATCAAATTGATTTAATTAACCGACAGCCTGTTGCTGCATAGTGGAGAAGACCATGTCACAGCGTTATACCCCCCGACTCAAAGCCGGCTTTGCCGCCTTAATGATGTTAAGCGCAGGCAGCGCCGCGGCGGCCACGCAGATTAATGCCCTGTTTATGACGCAGGCCGCCTACAGCGAAAATGATATCCGCGCCATGACGCAGAACTTTCAGAAAGCGCATCCGGATGTCAGCGTCAATCTGGAGTTTGTTCCCTATGAAGCCCTGCATGACAAGATCGTGGCGGCGCGCGGTGCGGGTGGCAATGGCTATGACGTGGTGCTGTTCGATGCCATCTGGCCGGCAGAATTCAGCCGTTTCGATCTGCTGCAGGATGTCTCATCACGCATTACCCCCGACGAAAAAGAGAAGGTTTTCCCGGGTGCGATGAACACGGTGATCTTCAAAGGCAAAACGCTCGGCATGCCGTGGATCCTCGACACCAAGTACCTCTATTACAACAAAGCGATGCTGGCGAAAGCGGGCATTACGACGCTGCCAGAGACCTGGCAGCAGGTGCTGGATGACGCGAAAATCATTAAAGAGAAAAAGATCGTCAACTATCCGCTCGTCTGGAGCTGGTCTCAGGCGGAAGCGCTGGTGTGTGATTACACCACGCTGGTTTCCGGCTTTGGCGGCCAGTTTTATCAGAACGGTAAGCTCAGCTTCTCCAGCCCGGCCTCTCTGAAGGCGCTGGCGCTGATGAAAAGCTCACTCGATCAGGGGCTGAGCAATCCGGCGTCGCGTGAATATCTGGAAGAGGATGTGCGTAAATCGTTCTCCAATGGCGATGCGGCGTTCGCGCTGAACTGGACCTACATGTACAACATGGCCAACGATCCAAAGCAGAGCAAAGTGGCGGGTGAGGTGGGCATCATGCCTGCGCCGGGGGATGCACCGGGCAAAGTGGGTGCGGTCAACGGCTCAATGGGGCTGGGTATCACCAAAGGCAGCAGCCATGCGGATGAAGCGTGGCAGTACATCCGCTATATGACCTCTCAGCCGGTGCAGAATCAGTATGCGAAACTCAGCCTGCCGATCTGGAAATCGTCCTATCAGGATGAGGCGGTGGAAAAAGGCCAGGAGAGTCTGATCGCCGCGGCGGATAAATCGCTTAACGTGATGCTGTCACGTCCTGAGACGGCCGACTACTCGCGCCTGTCGAACCAGCTCCAGCAGCAGTTGCAGCAGGTGTTACTGGGCAAAACGTCGGCCCAGGATGCGATGGCGACGGTCGATAAAAGCGCCGCCCGGCTGCGTTAAGGAGTGATGATGCTGAGTCTGCGTCAACGCGAACAGCGTCAGGCATGGGTGCTGCTGGCACCCATGCTGCTGGTGATGCTGCTGCTGACCGCCTGGCCCCTGGTGCGCACAATCTGGCTCAGCTTTACCGATGCTGCGCTGATTGGCAGCGGGGAAACGCCAGGCTGGGTCGGGCTGGAAAACTACCTCTATGCGCTGAGCGATCCCGATTTCCGGGCTTCGATCTGGCGTACCCTCTATTTCACCGTGGTGTCTGTGGTCTGTGAAGGGATCATCGGCGTGCTGGTGGCGCTGCTGCTGAATCAGCGATTCCACGGACGCAACGTGCTGCGGGTGCTGGTGATCCTGCCGTGGGCGCTGCCTACGATTGTCAACGCCATGATGTGGCGGCTGAACTTCAACCCCGACTACGGCAGCATCAACGCCCTGCTCACCCAGCTGGGCATTATTGACGGCTATCGCAGCTGGCTGGGGTCGCCGGATGCCGCGCTGAATGCGGTGATGTTTGCAGACATCTGGAAAAACTATCCGCTGGTGACCCTGCTGGTGCTGGCTGCGCTGCAGTCGATCCCCGACGATCTGTTTGAGGCGGCGCGACTGGATGGAGCCTCCGCCTGGCGTCGTTTCCGGGCGATCACCTTCCCGGCGATTGTCGCGCCGCTGGGCGTGGCGCTGGTGTTGCGCACCATCGATGCCTTTAAAATTTTTGACATCATCTATGTGATGACGCGCGGCGGGCCGGTGGACAGCACCAAAACCCTGAGCTTCTTCGTCTATCAGGAGTCGTTCAGCTACCTGCGCGCGGGCAGCGGCGCTGCCTACGCGATCCTGATGACCCTGATGTGCGCCCTGCTGATCACGCTCTATCTGCTGATGTTATGGCATCAGCGCCGCCGGAGTTCCGCCTATGAAAACTAAACTGCGCCAGGGGCTGCGTTACGGGGCTGCGCTGCTGGTCGCCCTCAGCATTCTCGCCCCGATGGGCTGGCTGTTTCTGATGAGCGTCAGTTCCGCCAGCGATCTCTCCCGGGTGCCGTTAGAATGGCTGCCGCGCCAGTGGGATTTCAGCCGCTATCAGGGGCTGATTTCGCTGGCACCTGGCCAGCCGGGCACGATTTTCCTGCATGCGCTGGGAAACAGTCTGCTGGTCGCGTCGGTCGCCACGGCGATCTCCCTGCTGCTGGCGATCCCGGCGGCGTTCAGCTTCTCACGCTACAGCGGTCGCGATGCCTGGCTTTCCGGCGCCCTGGCGATCTATATGGTGCCGCCCGTGGCCTTTGTACTGCCGCTCTACTTCCTGCTGCAACAGCTGGGGCTGCTCAACACCCATCCCGGTCTGGTGATGGTCTACTGCTCGCTGATCCTGCCGTTTCTGACCTGGATGCTGAAGAATCAGTTCGACGCCCTGCCCCGTGATATTGAACAGGCGGCCCGGCTGGATGGCCTGCGCTTCTGGCAGGTTCTGCTGCGCATCACGCTGCCGCTGGCAAAACCGGTGCTGGGTGCCGCTGCCCTGTTTGGCTGGCTGCTCGCCTGGGATGAGTTTTTTTACGCGCTGCTGTTCACCAGCAATCTGTCGGCCCAGACCCTGCCGGTCGCCATTGCCGGTTTTACCGCCGGACGGGCGACGGATGACGGGCTGATCGCCGCCATTGGCATTCTGGCATCGGTACCGCCTCTGTTTATCGCCATCTGGCTGCAGAAAACGCTGGTCAGTGGTCTCACCAGCGGGGGAAGTAAGGGATAACTATGAACCATTCCACTGTCGCCACCCTCTATGTGGTGGGCAATATCAACGTCGATTTAATCATGAGTACGCTCAGTGACTGGCCGCAGCGCGGCACCGAAGTGATGCTGCAGCACAGTGAGCTTCGTCCCGGCGGCTCGGCCGGAAACTGCGCGCTGGCGCTGGAGGCGATGCAGGTGCCGCATCGCGCTATCGCCAACCAGGGTAATGATGGTCTGAGTCACTGGCTGGCCAGCCATTTTCCGCACAGCGCGAAGCAGTGGCCGCGCTACGCCTGCGAGACGTCACTGACGGTGGGCGTCACTCACCCCGATAACGAACGCTCCTTTCTCAGCAACTACGGGCACATTACCCTGCTGACCGTCGACGATGTGCTGGCTCAGCTGCCGCCGCAGGCCGTCCCGGGTGACATCGTGCTGCTGTGCGGCACCTTTCTCTGCCTGGAACTTTATGCACACTATCCCGCGCTGCTGGCCACCTTACAGCAGCGTGGTTTTTGTGTGGCGGTGGACACCGGCTGGCCGCCAGCGGGCTGGAGCGATGCCCTTCGCTTACAGATTGCGTCCTGGTTAGCGGACTGCGACTGGCTGCTGTTGAATGAGGTGGAGGCGCTGGGTCTGGCGGGCGCAGAGCTGCTGGAGCAGAGCGGCAAACAGCTGTCAGCGCGGCTCAGCGGCCGCGGCGGATGTGTGATCAAGTGCGGCGCAGAGGGCGCACGCCTCTGGTCTGCCGCCTCTGTGCAATTTGCCGCCGCACAACCGGTGACGGTGGTCGACACCATCGGTGCGGGGGACAGTTTCAATGCCGGTTTTCTCACGGCTCTGCTCTATCAGCACTCCTCTCATACCGCCCTGCGCTGGGGCATTGACGTGGCGTCACAGGCAATCAGTAGCTCACCGCGCCGCTATCCCAGCTGGCAACAACTCCAACTTTCAAATGAGGTGCGCTGACCATGGCCAGTGTTGAACTTGTACAGGTGGCGAAGCGCTACGGTAAACAGAGCGTACTGCAGCCGCTGGATTTAACCATTCCTGACGGCACTTTTACCGTGCTGGTCGGTCCCTCCGGCTGCGGTAAATCCACCCTGCTGCGGCTGCTTGCCGGTCTGGATAGCGTCTCTGACGGCGACATCCTGCTCGACAAAAAGCGCATCAACGATCTCGACCCCGCCGACCGGGATATCGCGATGGTGTTTCAGAGCTACGCGCTCTATCCGCACCTGACCGTTGCTGAGAACCTGGCGTTTCATATGCAGGTGAAAAAGGTGAAGCGCGAGGAGCAGAAGAGCAAAATCGCCCGGATTGCGGGCATTCTCGGCATCGATCAGCTGTTGCAGCGCTATCCCCGGGCTTTATCGGGCGGACAGCGGCAGCGCGTGGCGATGGGCCGGGCGATGGTGCGCAACCCGCAGGTGTTTTTATTTGATGAGCCGCTCTCGAACCTGGATGCGCAGTTGCGGATGGAGCTGCGCGCCGAAATCAAATCGCTTCATCAGCGTTTTAAAACCACCATGGTTTATGTCACCCACGATCAGGTCGAAGCGATGACGCTGGCCGATCAGATCGTGGTGATGAAGGATGGCGTTATCGTGCAGCAGGGTGCGCCGCTGGCGATTTATGATCGCCCTGTTAACACATTCGTGGCGCGGTTTATCGGCTCACCACCGATGAATCTGCTGGATGCCTGCTTTGAAGTACGGGACGCCGTGCCTGGCGTCTGCTGTGGTGAGCAGTGGCTGCGGCTCCCTTCCCGCTGGCATCGTGCCGCACAGCAGCAGGCGGGTCAGCCGGTCACGCTGGGCGTGCGCCCTCACGATCTGATCACCGATGTCACCGGGCAACCGGCGACGGTGAATATCGTTGAGATAACGGGGGAGTCGACGCTGTTACATCTGGCGTGGCAGGGATTTTTGCTGCATATGCAGCTGAGCGGCCGCAGTGATGCCGTGCCGGGTGGCACGCTGCCGGTAACGGTTAATCCGGACAAGATGCACCTGTTCGATGCCGTCAGCGGTGAGCGCCTGACAGAGGCGTAATGAATCTGCATCAGACAGCCCACACAGAGGGCTAACCCGCCAGGGATGGCGGGTGTTGCGACTTTGCGGAAGAGGTCTGCGCCGTCGCCCTGTCCGGCAGCGACGGCGTTGTCAGTGCGTTTTATGCCAGGTGAAACTGCTCCACCGTCTGTGCCAGCTGCTGCGCCTGATCCTCCAGTGAGCTGGCGGCGGCGGACATCTGCTGCACCAGCGCGGCGTTCTGCTGGGTGGTGCCATCCATCTCGTTGACGGCAATCGTGACCTGACTAATGCCACGCGCCTGTTCGTCAGAGGCAGTGACAATCTCACCGATAATCCCCTGCACTGAGTTCACCGCCTGCATCATCTCCTGCATGGTCTTACCGGCATCGTTCACCAGCCGGACGCCGCTTTCGACCCGCACGCTTGACTCTTCGATCAGCGCGCCAATCTCTTTCACAGCGTTGGCACTGCGCTGGGCCAGATTACGCACCTCACTGGCGACCACGGCGAAGCCGCGTCCCTGTTCACCAGCACGCGCCGCTTCCACTGCCGCATTCAGCGCCAGAATATTGGTCTGGAAAGCGATGCTGTTGATCATCGTGGTGATATCGCCAATTTTTTTCGAGCTGTCATCGATCTGCGCCATGGTCTGCACGACCTCACCGACCAGCGTGGCACCGCGGCTGGCAATGTGCGTCGCGTTTTCGGTCAGGCTGGTCGCCTGCTGCGCGTTGTCGGCGTTCAGACGAATCGTGGCGCTAATCTGCTCCATGCTGGCGGCGGTCTGCTCCAGCGCAGCAGCCTGCTCCTCGGTGCGCGACGCCAGGTTGAGGTTGCCGCTGGCAATCTCCCCCGCCCCCTGACGCACCGACTCACTGGCATCTTTAATCTGTCCGACAATCTGTCGCAGCTGGGTCTGCATGGTCTCAAGGGCAAAGAACAGGCTGCTGCGATCGCCCTTCTGCACGGCAATCGCGTCATCCAGTTTGCCATCGGCTACCGCCAGCGCGATCTGCGCCGCTTCGATCGGCTCGCCGCCAATCGGACGCAGCACCTTACGGCTGAACAGCATACCCAGCACCGTACCGACCAGCAGAATGCTCACCACCATCAGGATCACTGCCCACATCAGCTGGCGGTTGGCGGCGGCCATCACCTGGCTGACCGGCGCGACCACACCCAGATACCAGGGCTTATCGCTGTTGCCGATCACGACCGGCTGCCAGGTGACCAGCGCCTCTTCACCCAGTACCGCATCAAAATGCTGCACCACCTTCGAGGTAAAGTTATCGGTTTGGCCTTTCCAGGGTTTTCCGGCCTCCTCTTTAACCGGCGATGAGACCACATTGCCGCCATTGGAGAGCAGCAGCGCATAGCCGGTGCCCTGCCAGGGTTTAATCTGGTTCACTTTCGCTTGCAGCGAGGCCAGCGAAATATCTGACGTGACGACCGCCTTCAGCGTGCCCTGATCCATAATCACCGCAGCCACCGAAGTGAGTAATGTCGGCACGCCGTTATAGGCGTAGCTATAGGGTTCGGTAAGCGTATCTTTTTGAGACTTTTGCGGGATGAGATAGTAGTCGCCCTGTCCCGGCGTGAGGTAAGAAAGCAGAGGATGCATGGCGTAATGGCCTGAGGCATCGCGGTCAACAAACCAGGCATAGCGGCCCTGTGGCGCCTGACCCTGCTGGGTGGCGAACTCCGCATCGCGGCCATCGAACGCATTCTGTTCGAATATCACTGACATCGACAGATACTCCGGATTGGCGCGCAGCGCATATTCCATCACTTTGTCCGCTGCCTTACGATCGGTAATGCCTGCATGCGGTAAAGCGATCAGACTTTGTCCAAGATGACTGGCCACATCGCGCGCATGTGTCAGCTCCTGCTGCACCTGCAGACCCCGGCTCTGAGCAATCTGCTGCAGATACTTCTCTGCCAGCGCTTTCTGCTCTTTACCGGACTGCCAGCTGAGGACACCGATGGTGACGGTAAAGCCCAGCGTGATGGTTAAACCGCCCATGAGCAGCATCTGCGCACGGGTACTCATTTTTTTCTTTTTTAGTAACGAACTGGACATAATTTTTTCCCCTGGAAATGATCCTGCTCTTTACCTCCTTGTGGTTATAGTGCTCCTGAGATCATCTATCGGCGGCGTTTTTTTGAACTTTACCCTGCGCTCAGCCTGCGGCACGCAGAACGCCGCCTGATTATTTCGGGGAAATTGATCGCTAAGGGATTATGTCGTGAATGGTGAACGGGATTTTTTTGATCTGCGACAATACAGCCGCTCTCCACAACTGTCAGTTTATGTAAAACATTGCTGCAGACCCTTATCACTGTGGAGAGAAATCAATGATTGGTAAATTCGGTTTAACAGGTGGGTTAATTATCTGGCTGGCTTATGTTGCCTGGATTGTACATTACTACTCAGACACCTTTATTCAGTTCTCCCGCTAAACAGACAGGGCCTTCGGGCCCTTTTTTCTGTCTTCAGGTTCGCCAGCGTATTCTGTGAGCCGATTGTTTGTTATTATCGCCTCATTCTGTGAGCCGAATAAGATGCGTGATTCGGCTCATTCTCTGACCCTGAGCTGACGATGAACACCCACTGGATCTGGCAACAGGCCGACTGGCCCCACTTTCACTGGCAGGATGCTGTGCTGTTACCGCGCCTGCGCCATCTGCAGCAGCAGCGCGGCCTGCTGCTGGGCCGCGCCAGTCTGCACCCCGACAGCGAAAGCCAGACGCTGGATACCCTGCTCAGTAATATCCTCTCCTCATCGGCCATTGAAGAGGAGCGGGTTAACGTGCAGTCGGTCCGCTCGTCGCTGGCGCGGCGGCTGGGCGTCACGGAAGAGCAGCCCTGGCCGGTCTCTGACCGCTCAGAAGGCCTGGCGGCGATGATGCTGGACGCGATCAACAACCGCAGCCAGCCGCTGACGATGGAGCGACTGTATCAGTGGCATCACTGGCTGTTTCCGGCAGATGAATGGACGGTGCAGCGTCTGAGCGTCGGGATGTTGCGTGGCAGCGAGCCGATGCAGGTGGTCTCAGGGCGTATCGACCGGCCTACCGTCCATTTTGAAGCCCCGCCGCGTGACGGACTGGAGCCGCAGCTGGCGCAGTTTATAGCGTGGTTTAACCAGAGCCAGCAGGACGTCATGCTCGACCCGTTGCTGCGGGCCGCGATCTGTCACCTCTGGTTTGTGACCCTGCATCCCTTTGATGACGGCAACGGCCGCATCACGCGGGCACTTACCGACCTGGCACTGGCGCAGGCCGACAGTCAGAGTATCCGTCTCTACGCCATGTCTCCCGCTATTCTGGCGCACCGTGCGGACTATTACCGCATTCTGGAACAGACGCAAAAAGGCGACACCGACATCACCCGCTGGCTGGTGTGGTTTCTGGATATCCTTGATGAGAGCCTGCAACAGGCGATGAGCGTGATTGACCGCACGCAGATTAAGGCGCGATTCTGGCTGCGCTATCAGGGAACGGGACTGAGTCAGGAGCAGGTTAAAGTGCTGAACCGGCTGCTGGATGGCGGCGAGCAGGGATTTGCACAGGGGATCAGCGCCAGTCAGTATCAGAAGGTGGCAAAAGTCAGTAAAGCGACTGCAACCCGACATCTGGCGGATCTGGTCGAAAAAGGGTGCCTTTACCGGCTGGAAGGCGGTGGCAGGAGCACCCGCTATCAGGTTAATACCGGCGAGACACCCTGACTCAGCCGGTTTTGCACGGAGGGAAAAGAGATCGCAGGCAGCGCGATGTCGCTTTCCCGCGGCGATCACCCTTTCAGCGATCCTCCTCGGGTGGCGATGACCTCTTTATACCAGTAGAAGCTTTTCTTACGGCTGCGCGCCAGTGAACCCTCACCGTTGTCATCGCGATCGACGTAGATAAATCCGTAGCGTTTAGAGAGTTCGGCTTTCGATGCGCTGACCAGATCGATCGGGCCCCAGCTGGTATAGCCCATGACCTCCACGCCATCTTCAATCGCCTCACGGACCTGCACCAGATGATCGTTGAGGTAGCTGATGCGGTAGTCATCCTGCACGACCCCGGCGGCATCGGGTTTATCTTTCGCGCCAAGCCCATTCTCAACGATAAACAGCGGCTTCTGATAGCGATCCCACAGCAGATTGAGCAGCGTGCGCAAGCCGATCGGATCAATCTGCCAGCCCCATTCAGACGCGGGCAGATGGGGGTTCGGCACCATACTCAGGATATTGCCCCGCAGCTGCTGATTCAGCGCGGCATCGGCAGTGACGCAGCCGGTCATGTAGTAGCTGAAAGAGATGAAATCGACGGTCGATTTCAGCGCTTCACGGTCGGCGTCGGTGATCTCCAGGGCAATATGGTTGTCGCGGAAGAAGCGCAACATGTAGCCTGGATAAGCGCCACGGCACTGAACGTCGCCAAAGAATTGCCATGTCCGGTTCTCCTGCAGGGCTTCCAGAACATCTTCGGGTTTGCAGCTCAATGGATAGACCAGCCCACCCAGCAGCATGTTGCCGATTTGGGCGTCAGGGATAATTTCATGGCAGGCTTTTACCGCCAGCGCGCTGGCGACCAGCTGATGGTGAATCGCCTGATACACCTCTCCTTTGCTGGCGGTTTCCGGCAGACCCACCCCGGTCAGAGGAGCATGCAGCGACATGTTAATCTCATTAAAGGTCAGCCAGAGTCTGACTTTATGCCGGTAACGGGTAAAGACGGTGCGGGCGTAGTGACTGAAGAAATCAATCACCCGCCGATTGCCCCAGCCCCCATACTGCGTCACCAGTCCCCAGGGCATCTCATAGTGTGACAGCGTCACAAGCGGCGTGATGTTGTGGGCGGCCAGCTCGTCAAACAGCCGGTCATAATAAGCCAGACCCGCCTCTTCAGGCTGCTGCTCATCACCCTGCGGAAAGATGCGTGTCCACGCAATTGAGACCCGCAGGCAGCTGAAACCCATCTCGGCAAACAGGCGGATATCCTCCGGATAGCGGTGGTAAAAATCAATCGCCACATCCTTGAGGCTGTGACTGCCGGGGCCCCGCTCGCAAACCGGACCAAAAATCCCCTGCGGCTGAAGGTCGGAGGTCGAAAGGCCTTTACCCGCCTCACGCCAGGCTCCTTCCACCTGATTTGCGGCAACGGCGCCGCCCCATAAAAATGAATCCGGGAAAGTTTTCATGCTGTTCTCCTGTTATTGATGGCTGAGGCTGAGTAAAGGTTGTCCGGCCGTCACGGTGCTGGCTGCAGCCGTGATGACATCAGCGTAGTCATCGCTGTTACTGATAATGATGGGGGTGGTCAGGTCATAGCCGGCATCAAGAATCGCCTGACGATCAAATTCCAGCAGCAGATCGCCCGGTTGAATTTTGTCGCCTGCGCTGACGTGTGCGATAAACGGCTTGCCGTCGAGCTTCACCGTATCGATGCCGACGTGGATCAACAGCTCGACGCCGCTATCACTCAGCAGGCCGATGGCGTGCCGGGTCTGAAACAGCGAGGCGACCTCACCGGCAAACGGCGCGATGACTTTGTTATCAATCGGAATAATGGCGACACCGCGTCCCAGCAGGCCACTGGCGAACGTGGCGTCCGGCACCTGATCGAGCGCCAGCACGGTGCCAGACAGCGGGGAAAGGATCGCGTTTTCGTCTGAGGAGAGGGGTGTCGCCGCCACAGGGGGGGCGGCTTTGGGCATACCGGCAAGCAGGGTCATGCCACAGCTAAGAAACAGCGCCAGCACTGTTCCGGCAATCCCGCCCCATAAGGTGGCATCGACCCCGCCGGTCGGGATCATCTGAGCAATCGTGAAGACGTTGGCAAAGCCAAAGGAGTAAACGTGTGTGTGGCTGAAGCCGACAATCGCCCCGCCGATAGCACCCGCCACGCAGCCAAAAATAAAGGGACGACGCAGCGGCAGATTGACGCCATACACAGCCGGTTCGGTAATTCCAAAAATCCCTGCCGTCACGGACGAGCCAGCCAAAACCTTCTGCCGGGCATCACGGCTGCGCAGAAAAATCCCCAGCGCGGCGCCAACCTGACCCATGACGGCGGGCAGCAGCATCGGCAGCATTGAGTCGTGCCCCAGCACCGCCAGGTTGTTGATCATGAGAGGCACCAGCCCCCAGTGCAGACCAAAGATCACACAGACCTGCCACAGCGCACCCATGGCGGCGCCAGCCAGCCAGGGGGCCAGCGCATAAATCCACTGGTAGCCGTTGGCCAGCATCATGCTCAGCCAGGTGGCCACGGGGCCAATCACCAGAAAAGTGAGCGGCACGGTAACGCCCAGGCAGATCAGGGGCGTAAAAAAGTTCTTCATTGAGGCAGGAAGCCGCCTGTTGCTCTGTTTTTCCAGCCAGCAGCTCACCCACGCGGCAAGAATCACCGGAATGACCGACGCACTGTAGTTGAACCAGGTGACAGGGATACCCAGAAACGCGTCCGCCATTGCGCCGGTCTGCTGGCTGGCATTAAAGGCGGCGATCATGGTCGGATGGGTGAGTGCCCCGCCTATCACCATGGTGATGAAGGGATTGCCACCAAACTTCTTACCGGCGGTATAACCCAGCACCAGCGGGAAAAAGAAGAACAGCGCATCACTGGCAGCAAACCAGATTTTATAGGTGCCGCTCTCAACGGAAAGCCAGCCGCAGACCACAGCCAGGGCCAGCAGGCCTTTAAGAATGCCCGAAGCGGCCAGAATGCCGATAAAAGGGGTGAAAATACCTGAAATAATGTCGATAAGCCGGCTGAAGAGATTACCGCCACTGTCGTTTTCATCCGTTGCGACAGGGGCGTCATCGCGCAGTCCCGCTTCAGCGCGAACCGCCTGCCAGACCGCATGCACATGGTTGCCGATGACGACCTGGAACTGCCCGCCGCTTTCAACCACCATAATCACACCCGGGTTTTTCTTCAGTGCCTCCGCATCCGCCTTCTGACTCTCTTTCAGTCTGAAACGAAGCCGGGTGGCGCAATGCTCCAGGCTGACGATGTTCGCTTTACCACCCACATGGCTGAGGATCTCCTGCGCCAGTTTCTGATATTCCATCTCTATTTCCTTACAAGCAATGTCCGCAGACATCCGTTGAGGGAGCCAAAAATAAAAAAACCTGAGAACGACCTCTTTTCAGAGGCCGCGCTCAGGTTTTGCCTGCACTACGCAGTAACAATCCAGGTTCAGGGGGTTAACGCCCCTCTTTTCTCACCCGTTCGATATGGATGGCGAGAAACATCATCTCTTCCGCTGTCAGATCGCGCTGATAGCTTTGCTGCAGATGCTGCGCGATCTTCACCGCGCATTTCCACGCTTTGGGATAGTTCTCTTTGACCGCGGCATGGAGTGACACATCATCGTCATCAACGACGGTTCGTGTCAGCATTCGCTGGGCAAAAAACTTCAGATGGGTGACGAACCGCTGGTAACTCAGCGATGACTCGTCATAGTCCAGCTGCAGCTGATACTTCACCAGTTGCAGGACGTCCTGCATCACCCGCGTCACATCCATCACTTCCGGCATTTCGTTGTTGAGCTGAGCCGTTACCAGATGAAGCGCGATAAATCCGGCTTCATCCTCAGGCAGTTCCACATTCAGACGACGGGCAATGATGGCGCGGGCTTCCTGACCCAGCTCAAACTCCCGGGGATAGAGTCGCCTGATATCCCAGAGCAGCACGTTTTTTATCGCCAGCCCCTTCTTCTGCCGCTCGATGGCAAAGAAACAGTGATCCGTTAATGTGATGTAGAGACTCTCCTGCAGTTTCCCTAATCGCTGTGCTGCCAGGTTGATAATGCGGTCGCAGGTCGTCATGACCTCAGCGGGGATCTGGTTCAGTAACTCCTCAAGACGGCGCACCAGAAGATCGCTTTGCAGCGCGAATACTTTCTCAATCTGCGCGGTATCAAGACTGTCCCCGACACGCTTCTGAAAAGCCAGTCCGCGTCCCATCACGACCTGCTCACGTCCCTGTTCGTCCTGAACCACCACCACATTGTTATTAAGCACTTTGGCGATTTTCATCCAGACCCCAAAAACAAAAAACCTGACCTCCGGCTGATGCCAGAAATCAGGTTTTGCCTGCCTGAGCAGTAACAATCCAGTACGCGCACTCTACCATTTTTAAGGCGGACCTCAATCTGCCTCGGTGAAAAGCGTGACGGCGATCCTGCTCCACAGGGAAACTTAAAATGTCACCACGGTTTTAAGTTCCGTCACCCAGGCATCCTGAGTGCGGGCGATACCCGCCGGGCGATGCCAGTACTGAATGCCGGGCTGCAGTTCCAGCCAGCTGAAGGGACGAGCAAGGCAAAAAAAACCTGAGCGCCTCACAGTGGCAGAAACCGTGAAACGCTCAGGTTTTTCCTGTTAACCAGTAATAACCCTTTGCAGATGATGGGGCCACACTAATATCGAACGCGGGCAGTGAAAAGCCGGGGAATTTCTGTTTGAGAAAAGCGTGAGCGAATTAACATGCCACCGATACTGAGATCGCGACGGCACAATAAAAAACCGGAAATAGACATCCTGAATAATGACAAATAATTTAAACGACTCCTTCCGGATATCAGGCTGGAGAAGATTTATTATTTTATCATGAAAAGAGGTTGGCTTCCGGATTATTGACAGCCTGTCTGGCTTATGCAACCATCAATTGAAGGCGGAATTATTTTGTAATAAATTTGCCATTTATTATTGTGATAAGGAAATTTCAATGCGTGAACTTACTATAAGCGAAGTAAACTCAGTCTCAGGTGGCAACGTTGGTGAAATTATTGTTGGTGGTGTAAAGCTGATTAACGACTTATTCAATACCCCCCTGCTCTCTTTTCCAGGGAGACTTTTGGATGCCATCGGCTTAGGAAGCATTCATCACGCCCTTGACTCGATTGGCTTTGCTATATTTACAACGATTGCTTCATTAGGCAGTGCGCTGGGTGGCGATGCCAGTCAGATTAACTACCATTTCAATGAGGAATGGGGTGATTAAAAATAAGCTATCCGGATATGAAGCCACCGTTTAGGTGGCTTCATTCATAGCGACCGAATGATGACTACAGGGTCGCTTTAAAAAGCCTCATGGTTAAAGGTGAAGAGTAGAGGTAGTGAGGGTCATACTTATCGAGCGTCGCTTTTGCAAAACGCCAGTCATACCCATCGGTGATACCCTGAGTTAAGCTATCAGGAATAAGGGTGTCGATAACCGTCTCATTATCCCAGGCATCTTTTTCTGAATATCCCCAGCCTTTGCTCCACTCAACGCGTACCGTTGCATAATCGCCAGAATAGTGATTGAACACCCACTCTTCCAACTCTCTGAAAAACTTCAGTGAGTCAGGAGTACCAGGCATTGTCAGATTATCCAGCCAGATTGCAACATCCCATTCAGGGTGAGCATCAACAGGCCGGGCTGCGGAGAGTGCAGGAGGAACAGCACCAGCAATATCGGTATCAGCTGGATTATCTAAACCGGTCACACGAATTTCAATCGGACCATTCATGGGATAAGCGTTAGATTTTTTGTAGATATCCACCATGCTCTCATATTTCGCCTTAAATTCACTGAGTACCTTTTGAATGTTCTCTCTGCGGGTGATGATGACATAGCCGTTAGCCGTCACCCGAAGCGTGTCTGGCTTGATATACATCAAGACATCTTTGCTCCACCCCCACAGGTCGCTACTGATTGTCGCACCAAGTCCGATATTGACCAGATTGAACATCAGGTTTCCTAATGAAGGTGTGAGTTCCGGAAAGCCATTGTGAATCTTCCTGACCAAATCGGAAACCTGAACAGGAATATTATCCGAAAAAGGATAGTTAAAGGGAGAATGGACGGGTTTAGATATCCTGTTGTAGGCTGGAGACTCTGTCCAGATTTTTAACCATGGTGTGGTAGTAAACGGAAACCAGATGATCTCAGCACGCCCGCATTTATCCAGATAGGAGGTATAGGTTCTGATACCTTCACCCTCCTGACCAAATAATTCGACGGCGGGAACATTGACAAAACTTTGGCAGCGTAAACGCTTGTTGCGCGGCACCTGAAGTTTAACTTCATAAATAAATGCTCTCCCGACATGCACCATAAAGGCTGATATCTCCGGGTTGGTTCTTTCGAACGTTTTCAACACGTACTGCTTAAGCTTGTCATCCCACACAATGGCTTTGAGTTCGACAATGTTATTGCTGACGGTTCCCCAACTCCCCCCTGCGGGGCGTTCTTCATTGACAGAGGCGATGCCGGTCCCATGTCCTCCTATTGCGAGGACACCACCAAGCGTCAGATCGCCTGGTGCAGGCATGCTGTAAAAGCCTAGTTTCTTTTTCTCAAGCAGAGTAACAAGAGCTTCCATCTGAATGCCGGTCTGAGCCGTGACATAGCCGTAATCACCATGTTTAACTATCGTTGCAGCATTAAGATGTTTCGTCATGTCAACCAGGACAACATCACTGTTGTCAGCATTATTATCAATAGTCAATCTTGACCAGTTATGCTGAATACCTACCGGGCGAACTTTGAATTTATTATCAACAGCCCAGTTAATGACATCGAGTAATTCAGCACTGGTTTTAGGTGAACATGAGAGAATGTTTTTTCCGGATGTCTCTTTTGACCAGTTTAAAAAATCAGTGCGGAACGTTTTTAACGGGAATGCAGTTGCAATCTGGTTGCTCATAGAATGTCCTTATTTAACCTCTTCAGATTTAACGGTAAACACATCCACCACAGAAAAATGAGACAGACCCACTTATAACAATGGCTTCATACAGACTTAATCCATAATTAACACATATAATACCTCCAAGAAGTCCCCAGAAAATTGAGATGGTCAGCGCAGATAAAAGTGTTTGTATCGTTGGCGCTGCTCTTCCTGCGTATGCACTTAACAGATATCTTGTTACGCCCCCGAAAAAGGATATCAGCAAGAAGATCATCAGCCAGATTGTTTCAGGTTCATTTCTCATATATCTCCCCTGACATGTTAACGCCTCCTGTCGTACCTGGAGTGGATATAGTGATAATGAAGATCAGCGCAATGCTCAAATAAAAAACAGAGTGCGACGTGTAAATTTTCTGAACCAGGTCATTTTCTTTTGTAAAAAGAAGTAGAGCTTTTCATTACAGGTGATAAAAACGAGGCTTTTGGGTATAAAAAACTGAACGCCTTTGCTTTTTGAGTAAGTCAGATTCAAAAGGGGGTCTATTATCTGAACTTTTTTTCTCAACAGATAGAAAAGTTGAGAGATATTATTGGCAGAGATGGATTTATATCTTGCTTCCCACACCTGTAAAATTAAATCGGCAACATCAATCTCCCTTGCCTTCCTGCTTTTGATCATAAAAATAAAAAGTGTGAATTCGTTCCTGCTCAGGGAAATTACCTTTCCTTTACAAAACAGGCTTCTGGTTTTTTTATTCACAAGTATAATCAAAATCGAACCTCCTCTCCGTTTTTATGATTTCTATACATAACAGGCGGTAGATGTTAATTAAAAAAAAGTCCAATATGATAATTTTTTTGGAAAGCGCGTTTTTAACGTACAGGTTCATAAAAGAATTAAAAAATTCAGTAGCATTTTCCTGGTCAATGACTGGGGGGATTTCCGGAAGGGTTTCACATTTATTTTCCGGACTTAGGCAGGATTTACCCTGTTTCAGGATGCCTTATTTACTGCCAGGAGAGATTGATAGAGGCGGAACAGGCATGCTGACCCTGTCTGAGCACTACTGTCATCACTGATGGGTCGCACAGAATGGCAGAGGGAGAGTGCGGGCAAAGAATTTTGATGAGCTTATATTTTTCAGAAAAGAATTTTAATGTGCATTACCCCCGCCTGTTCTGTCAGAATCAGAGCGCTCAGGAATAACGATGAACGATGGGACTCATTTAATGAGCTAATACGGATGAGACGGGAAGAGAATCTTAAGTCAGAAACAGCAACGCCGGAAGATTCGCTTCCGGCGTTGTAGTGAAGATTAGGCCGCTTTTACTGCGCGCACTTTCTTCGCCGCAGGCTCATCAGCCTGGCTGTCAGCATCGTCTGAGCGGGAAGCGTGGGTCGTCGCCTCCGGCAGTTTGCTGGTGCGAAGGATATGCTGTACCGACTCTTTCTGCTCAGCAATCAGCAGGCCCAGCGTTTCAGCCTGTGCTTCGTCCATCGCGGGCTGATGCTGTAACAGCCAGTCGGTGAAGGCTTCGGCCATATCGAGCATTTTGTCGTAGGCATCGGCCTCTTTCTTATTGGCAAACGTCATCTTCTCTTCACCCTTTCTGACTACTACAAATTTTGTTTCAACAGCCATCTTTTCGCCCTCAGGTACTGTGTATACATACAGTATATCATGCTCAGTTTGCTTTGCCAGCAGAGAATGGAGTTTAACGGAGACGTGCAATTGAACCTTATCATCGCGCAGGCTTTTCTCCGATCAGGACGTTAATCCGGCGATGGGGTCAGATTCCCCTGTCTGACGCAGCTTCAGGCGGGGGGCAGAAAGATTCTGTCAGGAGGGTGGCAGTAAAAACGCTGGAAAGTGTATGGAAAGCGTAAAACAGCAGGTACAATCCGCAAAAAATAAAATTGATGATGATGGCAAAAGGATTAGTTCGCCAATGATTTACGATTGTTTCCTGTACTACGATGAAGATATGCTTCTTGAGCTGCGTTTAAATACACTTTATGAGCATGTTGACCGCTTTGTCATCGTTGAGTCTCTCTATACTTTCACGGGCAAGCGACGAGAAAAACTTAATTTCAATATTGACCGGTTCGCCGCGTTTCGCGAAAAGATCATCTATGTGATAAATGATTCCGTTCCCACCATTTATCAACATGAATTCCTGTCCGGCAGTTCTGTGGTGAAAGCCGGGGAATCCGATCCGTGGGAAAATGAAACCATTGCGCGTAACAGCATTATGCATGGTCTGCGCCATGCTCAGGACGACGATATCATCATCATTTCCGACGTTGATGAAATTCCTCACCCTGCTGCCCTCACGCAGTTCAGTCGCCGTCATCTGTGCACGACGCTGTATCAGAACTTTTTTAACTATAAATTTAATGTTCAGGTACTCAACGATGATGGCTCGGCGCGCTTATGTCGCCTGCCGAAAATGACGACGATGAAAAACCTTAAGGGCTTTTTTCAGGGACAACCAGAGTTGTTACGCAACGTGAAGCGTAAAGGCACCCCAATACGGGATAGCTGGTGGCGCTGGAGACTTCTTAAGATGCGCACCCGGATTGTCATGAACGCGGGCTGGCATTTTTCCTGGGTAATGACCGATGCACGCATCAGCGAGAAGATGGAGACAATTTCCCATACAGAAAATAATCTTCCCGAGTTCAATAATCCGGATCACATCCGGCGCTGTGTTGATAAAAATATAGATATCTGGAACCGGCCAAGGAAGATGGTCATCCGGCCTATTGATTATGAATATATGCCGGCCTGGCTGGTAGATAATCAGGAAAAATTCGAAGAGTTTATAAAACGATAAGACCTTTAACCTGACAGCCCGCTCAAAGCGGGCTGTTTTATCGCAACAACCAGCCAAAGGTGGCCGTTTCCAATGGCCTGAATCGTCGCGTTGCTCAGTATACTACTCTGACGCGAACTCAACGGTGAGTTTGCCGCAATCCAGCATGCCGTACTGCTTTCTGCCCGTAACGCGTTCTGCATAAAAAGGGACCAGCCATTGCTCAGCCGGGCCGCTTATCTCTGCGTCAATGAACCGTATGCCCTTCTGGCGGGCGACTTCGGCTGCTTCATGCCAGTTTTGCCAGTCGTTGGGCTGTCTCAGCCAGGCACTCAGCACGGTCTGTTTTGCCTGCTCAACCGTGTAATGTTTGCACGCCGCAAGGTTTTCCTCACTGTAGTACTGGTCACCCGTTTTCAGATAGATCAGCGTTCCTGTCCCTGTCAGGGCCAGCAGAACAAGCCCCGTAAAACCGATCACTGTACCCTTCACAACACTTCTGATCATAACGCCACGCATTGATTGATTTTAAGCAGCCACTCTCTGAGCAGGCGATACAGGCATTACACCAGCAACTCTTCCAGGAACTGTGCCAGCGCTTTACGCGGATCATCCTCTTCCGAGACGATCACTTCGATCCCCCACTGCCCCAGCACCTCTTTTGCCACCGGGTTGTTGCGGTTGGTAAACAGGTACGATTTTGGCCGGGCCGTTGCCAGCCCGGTGCGGCCCCACATTTTCGTCAGGCGGTAAAAGAGCAGGCGAATGTTGAAGTCACTGATGCTGTAGCCGACAAACAGCACCGAATTGCCCATCACGTCGTGGGTGAGTTTGATGTCGAGCGGCGAGTCGAAATAGAGACGCTCAAAATAGCTGCTCTCATCCAGCACGATGGAGGTATCGTCGTCGAAATCGCCGTGAAGTTTGATGATGTGTCGCTTCTCTTCGGTCAGCGACACCAGATCGGCGGCATTCGCCACTTTATAATAGGGAACCCCATGCGCGTCGTGCGCCGCTTCCAGCCAGCGATCGTAGTTAGTGGTGTAGATACGCGAGAAATTACCCTGCGTAATCATGGTGTGAATTTCAGAAGAGCGGACATCAATATCGGGCCGGTGCCACTCGCGATCCATCCAGCTGCGCAGCGGACCCAGCGAGCCTTTTTTCTGTTTGTAATACTCCGCCAGCGACAGGTGCGTGCCGTAAGTATTAAAGATTTTTGGATCGTAGCCCAGTTCATGCGCGAGGTGAGCAATCAGCTCATGCCACTCCGGCAGGCCGAAATTGCGTGAGATACCGGCACCGGCAAACAGGATCAGTTTGCCGGAATCATAGGCGCGTTTGAGTTCAGGTTTCATGCCACTCCCCGGGCGGTTTTCAAAAAGGTGGCGAAGCGATCCAGCGCAATGCGCCGCATGGAGATCTCATTCTTGAGTTCACCCATTTCGGCGAAGGTCTGCTCATAGCCTTCGGGAATAAAGACGCAGTCCCACTGAAAGCCGCGCGTGCCGGCGGGTTTTGCCGCGATGGTGCCGCGCAGCTCGCCTGAAAACTGATACATCTTGCGGCCGTCACAGTAACCCAGCACCGTTTTGGCCGTGACGGCCTGGCTGTCGAGTCCCTGCACCAGCGCCGTAAAGCGCTCAGCGTCGAGGCGATTCCAGAAGATGCGGGTCAGACCCGCGGGTAACCCATTCAGGCCATCCAGATAGAGGCCGGTGTGCTCAACAAACAGCGGCCGCCCGATCAGCGCGAAAGCTTTGGTCAGCTTGTCACGCACCAGGTCAAGCTCGTTTTCTGTCTGTATTTCTTCGATGCGACGGGCGATGGGCAGCACTTCGACCCCGACAGGTTCGAGTATCTTGCGCACCTCCGCCAGCTTTTGCTCATTGGCAGAAAGGAATCTGATTTTCATGGGCTTCCAGGGCTGAAACTCCGCCACACAACAGAATTTTTTATGAGTTTGAGGGGGCAGGATAAAACAGTCACGCCGGAGAGTGTAGTGCAATTATCGGGTTATCAGCATGCCGTGCACCAGACCGGTTAGCGCAGTGCAACCGGCCTGGCGGTGTCAGTAAACGATACCCGGCGGGTTTATCAGGGAGTGGTCGACGGCCTCATCCTGTTCACCCCAGCGGGCCAGCACCTGCTGATACTGGCCGCCCGCGATGGTGCCATCCAGCGCAGTCTGGAGTGCCGGGGCCAGACCATTGCCCTTTTTGGTGGTGACGGCGACCCAGGCACGGAACGGCCCGTTGCCTACCAGTCGGGTCTGGCCGCGCGACGCGGCTTTCCAGGCGGCCATGGAGTGCGGGCCAAACAGGGCGTCGGCCCGTCCCGACAGCAGCGTCAGCGTCGCAGAGGCATCATCGGTCAGGTAGATCGGCGTTACGGCAGGCAGACCTTTCGCCCGGTTCTGTGCATCCCAGCTCAGCAGGATCCGCTCCTGATTGGTGCCGGACGACACGATAATGCGCTTCCCGGCAATGTCAGCAGGGGCACTGATCTGTCTGATCGGACTCTCCTTTTTCACCGCGAAAGCGTGGTTGTCAGCACGATAGGTGGCAAAGTCGAACTTCTTCTTACGGCCTTCGGTGACGGCAATATTAAACATCGCCACATCATAGCGCCCGGCGCTGATCCCCAGCGGCCAGTCCTCCCATGAGGCCGGCACCAGCTTCAGCTTTAACCCCAGACTGTCAGCCAGCAGCCTGGCGATGTCGGGATCGCTGCCGATGCGGGTCACGTTGTCAGAGGCCAGCAGCGCCAGCGGCGGCGAGTTTGTGGCTGAGGTCGCTACGGTCAGGGTGCCCGGCTCGATAAAATGATAGTTCGCCGGAATTTTAGCGATCGCCAGCGGATTAGCCGGAGCATGGATGGGCGTTTCGTTGCGGCGGATGTCGGGCTTTTCCGGGGCGGCCATGGAGAGCGCCGGGATCAGCCCCGCGAAAGCCAGCGCCAGGGGCGTCAGGCGCCTCATAAGACGCGCGCCAGGAAGCGACGGGTGCGCTCGTGACGCGGATTGCTGAGCACCTGCTGGGTCGTGCCCTGCTCCACAATCCGGCCATCCACCATAAAGACCACATGGTCAGCCACTTCGCGGGCAAACCCGATCTCGTGCGTCACAATGACCAGCGTGGTGCCGGAGCGCGCCAGCTTCTTGATCACATCGAGCACTTCGCCGACCAGCTCCGGGTCCAGCGCCGAAGTGGGTTCATCGAACAGCATCACCCTGGGATTGAGCATCAGCGCCCGCGCGATAGCGATGCGCTGCTGCTGCCCGCCTGACAGGTGGCGCGGCCAGGCATCGGCTTTGTGGCGCAGGCCGACAATGTCCAGCAGTTCACCGGCCCGCTGAATCGCCGCCTGCCGGGAGAGCTGGCGATGCGCAATCGGGGCTTCAATCAGGTTATCCAGCACGCTCAGGTGCGGGAACAGGTTAAAGTTCTGGAAGACGTAGCCGACGTTTATGCGCTGCCGCAAAATCGCCTGCTCCTTCAGCTCATAGAGCTTGTTGCCGCGCTGCTGATAGCCGATATAGTCGCCATCAATCTGGATAAAGCCTTCATCGACCCGCTCCAGATGATTAATGGTGCGCAGCAGGGTGGATTTACCGGAGCCGGAGGGGCCGAGGATCACCGTGACCGAGCCAGGCGGCAGGGAGAGTGAGACATTATCCAGCGCTTTATGTTTGCCAAAACGTTTGCTGACGCCGGTGATGCTGATGGCCCCGCTGGTGTGAGAAAGGCGATAATCAATGGCTTCGGACATGGCTGATCTCCTCGGTCGGTTGAAGTGGCGAGACGCGGTTGCGCCATTGACGCCAGCGAGAGGGTTGCGGTTCACGCGTTACGCTGCGGGCCATCCAGCGTTCTGCGTTGTACTGAATGACGGAGAGCACGGTGGTGATAATCAGATACCACGCGGCACCCACCATCAGCAGCGGAATGACCTCCTGATTGCGGTTATAGATCATCTGAATGGTGTAAAAGAGCTCCGGCATGGCCAGCACATAAACCATCGCCGTGCCTTTCGCCAGGCTGATGATCTCGTTGAACGTGGTCGGAATAATGGTGCGCAGCGCCTGCGGCAGAATGATGCGGAAGGTGCGGCGCGTGGCAGAGAGGCCGAGCGCAGAAGCCGCCTCCACCTGCCCCTGATCGACACCGAGAATGCCGCCGCGAATGATCTCCGCGCTGTAGGCCGCCTGCACCAGTGTCAGGCCGATGACCGCAGCCGGAAACTGTCCTAGCACATTGATGGTCTGAAACGCGCCCCACGACAGGCCGGTAAACGGAATCCCTATCGAGAGCGTTTCATAGAGATAGGAGAAGTTATAAAGAATAATCAGCACGACGATCAGCGGCAGTGAACGGAACAGCCAGATGTAGCCCCATGCCAGCGTGCTCAGCAGCCAGGAGGAGGAGAGGCGCGCCAGAGCCAGCAGACCGCCAGCCAGCAGGCTGAAGATCGTCCCCAGCAGGGTGAGCAGCAGCGTCTGTCCCAGACCGTGCAGGATCACCGGATCAAAGAACCAGCGTGCAAACACCCCCCACTCCCAGCGCGGATTAAAGGCCACCGACTGCACGACGCCTGCCAGGATAAACAGCGCAACGATCGCGCCAGCGGTGCGTGCCGGATAACGGGCCGGCACCACCTGTAACTGTTGATGCTGAGGTTTACTCATCGTCGATCCTTAACTCGCTTCCGCGACGTTATACACGCCAATCACTTTAATAAAACGCAGTCGCCCATCGTGGGGCGGCTGACCGTAACGCTCCAGATCGCCGCTGAGATCGAACTGAGGCTGATAACCGTGACCGGTGTAGAGCCGGACGGCCTCAGGCTGACGGAAGCCGGTGGTGAGAAACAGCCGCTGGTAGCCCGCCTGCAGGGCCCGACGCTCCAGCTCCTGCAGGACCACCAGCGCCAGGCCCTGACGGCGCAGATCGCTGCGGGTCCAGATGCGCTTCAGCTCGGCGGTCTGCGGGTCATAAGGTTTGTAGGCGCCCATCGCGATGATCTCGCCGTCGCGCTCCAGCACGATAAACAGCCCCTGCGGCGGCAGATACCACTCTGTCAGCTCCTGCTCCTTAAGCCGGGCAAAATAGTCGCCGTAGCGTGCGGCATATTCACCGAACAGGCCGCCCAGGATCGGTTGCAGCTCCGGCGCCTCGGGCGACACCTCGCGAAACGTTAATTCACTCATCTCAGCTCCTTAATCGCCCAGTCCGGCGGGATTAACTTCAGAATGACCAATCTGCTCAACGCCTTCGCCCCAGCGGTTAAGCACCTTCTGATAGTCGCCATTGCCGATCACGCCATTCAGCGCCGTGCTAATCGGTTCGGCCAGACCGCTGCCTTTTTTCACCGTCACCGCAATGTGAGCCGCTTTTGGCCAGCCCCCATCCACACTCCCCACCAGCCGGGTTTTCCCGGTCAGTGCCGCCTTCCAGGCCCCGATGACATTCGGCCCGAAATAGGCGTCTGCCCGACCCGACTGAAGCGCCAGCGTCTGGGCGGCATCATCTTTGGCATAGATCGGCGTAAAGGGTTTCAGGCCCTTAGCCTGATTCTCTTTATCCCACGCCAGCAGGATCGCCTCCTGATTGGTGCCGGATCCCACGATGATCCGCAGCCCGGCAATCTCCTCCGCTTTGGTCAGCGACTGAATCGGGCTGCCGGTCCGGACATAAAAACCCAGCGAGTCTTTGCGGTAGGTTGCGAAGTCGAACTTCTCTTTGCGTGGCTTCGTCACGGTGATGTTCGAGATTGCCGCGTCATACTTGCCCGAGGCGACGCCGAGCGGCCAGTCCTCCCAGGAGGTCGGGACGACATTCAGCTTCAGTCCCAGGCTGTCGGCGACCAGCCGGGCGATATCCACCTCGCTGCCGAGCAGGGTTTTGTTGTCGTCTGAAAAGACCGTAAGCGGCGGAGAGTTAAGCGCGGCCACCGCCACGGTAAACGCGCCCGGCACCACAAAATGGTAACCGGCGGGCAGCTGCGCGATGGCCTCCGCATTTTTCGCGGTGTTGATCGGCGCTTTATTGGCTTCCACGCTGACACGCTGGCCGTTGTAGGAGACGCTGGTGCCCTCTGCCAGAGCGTGGCTGCTGGCGGCCAGCATAAACAGAGCGATGAGACGTAAGGGTTTTTGCATGATCCGGACTCTTATTGTGAGGTGAACTGATTAACGGGGGATTTCAGGGCGAAGCTGTCGCGCAGGGTGGTGCCCGGATAGTCACGGCGCGTCAGGCCGCGTGCCTGCAGAATCGGCACCACCCGATCGACAAAGCGTTCAAAGGTGTCAGGCGTGCCGCCATTGATGATGAAGCCGTCAGCGGCGTGGGTTTCAAACCAGAGCTGCAGGCCATCCGCCACCTCTTCAGGCGTGCCGTGAAACAGGGGGCGCGGGGTGGCCGCTTCCAGTGCCGCCTGACGCAGGGTGTGACCCTGCTCTTTCGCTTTGCGTTTGATCTCGTCGGTGGTGCTGCGGAAGCTGTTCTGTCCGATGTCACCGATATCGGGGAACGGCTGATCCAGCGGGTACTGCGAAAAGTCGTGATGGTCAAAGAAGCGGCCGAGGTAGTTCAGCGCATCAGTCACCGAAACCAGCGCCGCAGTGGTCTGATATTGCTGTTCGACGTCATCGGCGTTATCGCCCACAATCACGCTGACACCCTGAAAGATGTGCAGATCTTCCGGCTGACGGCCATTGGCCACCAGTTGCTGCTTCACATCCTGATAGAAGGCCTGCGCCTCTTCGCGCGTTGGCTGATGGGTAAAAATGGCGTCGGCATGGCGCGCCGCCAGCTTTTTGCCGTCTGCGGATGCGCCCGCCTGGAAGATAATCGGACGCCCCTGCGGGGTGCGGCCGATATTCAGCGGCCCCTGCACCTGGAAGAAGTCACCGTGATGATCCAGGGTGTGCAGCTTAGCCGGATCGAAAAACTGCCCGCTCGCCTTGTCCCGCACAAACGCATCCTGCTCCCACGAATCCCACAACCCTTTCACCACCTGCAGATACTCATCGGCAATGCGGTAGCGCAGCGCATGTTCCGGATGCTGCTGACGGGAGAAGTTTTTTGCCGATCCTTCCAGCGGTGACGTCACCACGTTCCAGCCTGCGCGCCCGCCGCTGAGATGATCGAGGCTGGCAAACTGACGCGCCACGGTGAACGGCTCGCTGTAGGAGGTGGAGACGGTGCCGACCAGCCCCAGATGCTCCGTAACACCGGCCAGCGCCGAGAGCAGCGTCAGCGGCTCAAAGCGGTTGAGAAAGTGGGGAATCGATTTCTCATTGATAAACAACCCGTCGGCGACAAACAGAAAATCGAGTTTGCCCTGCTCCGCCTTACGGGCGATTTTTTTGGCGTAATCCAGGCTGATGCTGGCATCGGCCTGGGCCGCCGGATGGCGCCAGGCGGACATGTTACCTGAGGCGCCATGCAGAATGGTGCCCAGCCGAAGTTGTCTTGTGGTCATGATGTTCTCTCTTTTTTTAGTCGTCGCGGTGCCTGACGACGCTGTTCAGCACCGTCGTGCGGTTACGGCAGCAGATAAATGCTATTCAGAGTGGGAGGGACGCCTGACATCGCGCACTGAGATGTTGCAGCGCCTGGCGAGCCAGTTGAGCGAAGTAGTTAGCGGCGGGCGCAATCAGCGCCTCGTCGGGGGTAAAGCTGGCGTGATGCAGGCCAAACTCGCTGGCGCTGCCGATGCTGACAAAGGCGCCGGGCACCTGCTGCAGATAAAAAGCAAAGTCTTCACCCAGCAGATGCAGTTCGGCGGTCTGCACCCGGTAACCCGCCTGGCCGGCCACATCGCTGCAGAATTCTGCCCAGTGGGGATCGTTGATCAGCACCGGCGGGCCAGGCTGCCAGGTCAGGGTCGCCTGCGCGCCATTGGCCGCGGCAAACTGCTCAACCAGGGTACGCACCCGCTGCTCCAGGTCGGCGCGCACCTGCAGATCGTGCGTACGCGCCGTGCCGCCAAATTCCACCCCGCCCGGCAACACATTCCAGCTTTTGCCGCCGTCGATGCGGGTGATGCTGAGCACCAGGCTGTCGAAGGCGTTAAAACTGCGGCTGGTGAGCCCCTGCAGTGCCTGAATAATCTGGCTGGCCGTCACGATGCTGTCGACGCCCTGCTCCGGGTAGGCGGCATGCGCACCTTTGCCGGTCACGCGGATGATGAATTTGTCGGCATTGGCGTAGAACGCGCCGCTGCGGGTGGCAAACGTACCAAGCGGCAGCGAAGGTTCGTTGTGCATCCCGAAGATAGCCTGCACCTCATCCAGCACGCCCGCCCCGATGAACTGCCGGGCACCACGCGCAATCTCCTCGGCGGGCTGAAACAGGATGCGCACCCGTCCGGGCAGGGTGTCGGCCTGAGCCTGAAGCTGCAGGGCCGCGCCCAGCATCACCGCGCTGTGCAGGTCGTGACCGCAGGCGTGCATCACGCCGGGATGACGGGAGTGAAAGCGCACCCCGCTCGCCTCATGGATCGGCAGCGCGTCAATGTCGGCGCGCAGAGCAATCACCGTTTCACCCTGGCCGATTTCAGCAACCACGCCGGTTTCCAGCGGGTAATCGCGCAGCCGGATGCCTGCGGCCTGCAGCCAGCCGCGCAGCCGTGCGGTTGTCGCAAACTCCTGACCGGACAGCTCCGGCCAGGTATGCAGTTCGCGTCGCCATTCAATCAGTTGTGATTCAGGGTACATGATGACTCTCCGCTGGCTGGGGATCAGGCCGCAATCAGATGGTGGGTGGCCAGCAGTTCCAGCGAGCGCTGGCGGGCAACCGGATCGGTGACGGGCGTATCGATGACGAACTCGTCGATAGCAAAGTGATGATGCAGGGCGTCCAGCTGAGCATGCACCTGCGCCGCCGTGCCTTTCAGCAGTGACGGGGTGCGAGGTTCAATCTGATAGTCGCGATAGCCCCCCTGACGCACGAAGCGCTCCGCCTGCTCCAGGCTGGCGACGTTGACACCCGGGCCCCCTTTCACCGCCACATGATAGTGGCGCAGAGAGGCAACCAGCAGGTCAGCTTCGGCGGGCGAGTCAGCCACCACCACCTGAACCGCAATCAGCGCGCGCTGACCGTGACTCAGGCGGGTATAGGTACTCAGCGCATGCTCAAGCAACGCGCGGTCACCATTCAGATGCGCCGCAAAGACAAACTGCCAGCCCAGCGAGGCAGCCAGCCGTGCGCTCTCTTCGCTGGCCCCCAGCAGAAAACGGCTAGCCGGACGTGCAGGCAGCGGTGTCGCCGCCAGCCCCTCTTCATCCGGTTTCGGCTGATCCGATTTCAGCCAGCTATCCAGCAGCTGAAGCTGTTCGGCAAAGCTGCCTTTGCTGGCGGTATCAACACCCCGCTGTAGCGCCTGGGTGGAGAGCGGTAACCCGCCTGGCGCTTTCCCGACGCCGAGATCGATGCGCCCCGGCGCCAGCGAGGCGAGCAGGTTGAAGTTTTCGGCCACTTTATAGGGGCTGTAGTGCTGCAACATCACGCCGCCCGATCCGACCCGGATATGGCGGGTCTGCGCAATGATCCAGGCGATCAGAAGCTCCGGTGAAGGGCTGGCAAGCTGTGCAGTGTTGTGATGTTCCGCCAGCCAGAAGCGGTGATAGCCCCACGCCTCTGCCCGCTGCGCCAGTTGCAGCGTGCGCTGAAGCGCCGCCGCAGGCGTCTCGCCCTGCAGGATGGGCGCTTTGTCTAACAGACTTAATTGATATGCCATTCACCTGGTCCTTATTGATTCCGGTTGCTGACCAGTGTGCTGCGCAGGCGATTATTGGTAAAACATCATATTGTTTTATGCTTTATTGAATTCGTCATATTGGCGGGGCGCGGCGAAATATAAGGCAAATAAGCGACGAAAGCCCCGAGGCCGGGCCTGTTATCGCCTCATCAGGGCGGGTTCAGAGTGAATAAAACGTGCAGAGTGGCAAAGGATTGCACAAAATCGTCTTATGTGAAGCGCTGAATTGCCGGCTTTATTCAGGGGCGCTGAGAGTTCTGCTTCAGTGGAAAAAAGCGGGTGTTGATAATCGCCACATTAACCTCGCAGGGAACGCCATCATCGAGAAAAACCGTCTCATTAATCTGGATAACCGCATCCCCTGCCCCTAATTTCAGTAATGCCAGCGTCTCAGCCTGCGTCAGGTTAATGGCCGTTAAATGCTGGTCGCGCAGCTGCACTTTTTTTCCGGTCACTTCCTCAATATAGGCATATTTCGACACTTCCAGCTTGCTGAACTCCATGCTGTTAAACATATTCACCGGCAGATGGATATGTTCCAGCGCCACCGGCGTTTCATCGAAGCACATCAGTCGTAATATTTTATAGATCGGATCGCTGGTTTTAATGCGCAGCGCCTGCGCCATCTCTGCCGATGGCACCCGGATAATGCTGGCAGAGATAATTTTGCGGACGCCTTTGTGTCCGTTTCTCTGCGCCTGATAATCAAACGGGGAAAGCACGTGATATCGGTGAGCCTGGCTACTGATCTCCGTCGCACCCACAAATATCCCCGATCCCTTCACCCGATAAATACGCTGCTGCTCCACCAGAATTCGGGTCGCTTCACGCACCGTTGTGCGGGTAATACCGAGGCACTTTGCGATGGCTATTTCCGTATCCAGCTTTTCACCAGGTTGAAGGCCGTCATCTTTAATCCGCGTGAGGATGTAATCGACCACTTCTTTCTGCTTTTCAGTCATGCCATCAGCCATCGACGTTCTTCCCATTTGCGTGAAGGAGAGACTCCCTGTATCCGTGCCACTCCCTTTCTGCCTGACATTGCCGGAGAAGTACTACTCCGGTCAGGTGAATATGTGACCAACCTATCAAATTGGCACAGATGTTAAGCCTGTGTAGCCATATTTTAATTTTAGCGGTTGTGTCCCTACACGTCGAAGGACATCATCAGGATGACTAGACATCTTTAACCTGTACAGATGTGTTGCCGGGTCACTCATCCACCGGCTGTCCCCTTCACTGCGGGAAGTCATCAGGACGTATCTCTGGAAAGTGTCTGTACAGGTTCAGGGAGAGTTAACGAACGCAGCCGTGCCGAAGAGCGCGGCGACGCGCAAACGGCATCTGCGTGGCGTTAACTTTGAACGCGCAACGAGAGACAGGATTACAGCGATGTCACATCTGGCGGATTGGTTGAATAGCGAGCGAATTCAGTACGTGGAGCGCGTGGCTGACTGGCAGGAAGCGATTGTGCTGGCAGGGCGTCCTCTGCTCAGCGAAGGCGTCATCTCACAGGCTTACATTGATGCCATCATCCAGCAAAAAAAGGCGATCGGCCCCTTTTTTGTTATCGCTCCGCAGATTGCCATGCCTCACGCTCGTCCTGAACAGGGCGCGCTCGGACTGGGGCTGTCGGTGCTGCTGCTGGGAACGGCGGTGAAATTTGATTCTGAAGAGAACGATCCGGTGAAAGTGCTTTTTATGTTTGCCGCACCGGACAGTAACAGCCATATCGAAATGATTTCCCAGCTGGCGGAAGTCCTCTCCGATGAGAACATCATGGCGCAGGTTTTTAATGCAGACAGCCATGAAGCGCTGCTGGCAATTTTGTCAGGCGTCTGATGTACCCGTTAACACGTTAATTTTGATCACCAGAGAATGAGGTCTGATATGAAGATGATGGCAGTGTGTGGTTCAGGTCTGGGCAGCAGTTTCATGATGGAAATGAACATCAAAAAAGTGCTGAAGACATTAGGGGTGGAGGCTGAGATTGAACATTCCGATCTCGGCTCGGTAACGCCCGACGTGGCGGATATTTTTGTGATGGCAAAAGATATTGCCTACAGCGCCAATCTTCCGGAAGAGAAAATCATCATCATCAATAACATTATTGACCTGAAAGAGATTGAGCAAAAAATACGAGACTATTTTGAGAAAAACGGACAGTTATAAGCCGATAAACACTTACCCTCGAGGTTAATATGTTTACTCAAAATCTTTTGCAGTTCGTCGTCGACGTGCTGAAAGTGCCCTCTATATTAGTCGGACTGGTGGCATTTTTCGGCCTGGTTGCGCAGAAGAAACCCTTCCCGGATGTGATTAAGGGCACGGTAAAAACGATTCTGGGCTTCCTGGTGCTGGCCGGTGGCGCGACCGTTCTGGTCGGTTCCCTGACGCCGCTTGGCGATATTTTTAAACATGCGTTCAATGTTCAGGGCATTATCCCGAATAATGAGGCGATGGTCTCTATCGCACTGGCAAAATATGGTGCGCCGACCACGATGATTATGGCCTTTGGTATGGTCGCCAATATCCTCGTCGCCAGGTTCACCCGGCTTAAATATATTTACCTGTCAGGGCATGTGACCTTTTATATGGCCTGCATGATCGCAATCATATTATCGGTCGCAGGTTTTGAAGGCATTCAGCTCATCTATACCGGTTCGCTGGCACTCGGGATGCTGATGGCCACGTTTCCGGCGATCGCTCAGCCCTATATGCGGAAGATCATTGGCGGTGACCAGGTGGCGCTGGCGCACACCGGCACCATCGGTTATGTCCTGTCGGGCTGGATCGGCTCTCTGGTGGGAAAAGGCTCGCGCTCGACCGAAGAGATGAACATGCCAAAAAACCTGAGTTTTTTGCGCGACAGTACCATCTCCATCTCACTGACGATGATGATTATCTACTTAATCCTGTCGATCTCGGCCGGTAAAGCCTATGTGGAATCCACCTTCAGCAATGGTCAGAACTACCTCGTTTACTCGTTTATTCAGGCTATTACCTTTGCCGCAGGCGTCTTCATCATTCTGCAGGGGGTTCGCTTAATCCTGGCTGAAATTGTCCCGGCCTTTACCGGTTTTTCAGAAAAACTGGTGCCGGAAGCCCGCCCGGCGCTGGATTGCCCGATTGTCTTCCCCTATGCCCCGAATGCGGTTCTGGTTGGCTTCATCTCCAGCTTTGCCGGGGGTCTGGTGGGACTGTTTGTCCTCGGCCAGCTGCACTGGGTTTTGATTCTGCCGGGTGTGGTTCCTCACTTCTTCTGCGGTGCCACCGCGGGGGTCTTTGGTAATGCGACCGGCGGCAAACGCGGGGCGATTTGCGGTGCCTTTGCACATGGGCTGTTAATCACCTTCCTGCCGGTGGCGCTGCTGCCCGTGCTGGGACAGATTGGGCTGACCAACACCACCTTCTCAGACACCGACTTCGGCGTCACAGGCATTCTGCTGGGCAACATGGCTCACTTTATGGATAAGGACACCATTACCCTGATCGTTACCGGTATTTTCGCTCTGTTAGTGCTCTATAACTTCACCGCCAGAAAGAAAATGCCTGCCGAAACCGATGCCGGTTAGTTTCCATTTTTGATCCCAACCAGAAAGGGCAGGCGTGACTTTCTGGTTGTTTCTTTTCAGGTGAGTGCCGCCCTTCTCAGACCCGTCAGACGCCCCTTTTCCATCCCCTCTCCATTCTCTTCTGCTCCGCCTGCAGGCGCTATTTTGCCTGTGTCACTGCCTTCTGCTGGCCCTGAAAGCCGCAAAAAAAGGACTATTCCGATTCAGAAAAGTGATCTGCGTCACACTTTCAACATTAGATGCGCTAATAAATAAAATTTAACAACAAAACATTTGAATGATAATGATTAACATTTACACTCTCATCCGCATATAACAACGCGATAAACGCGGCCTAATCCACAAAAAAAATGCGGTATTTACCTGTTTCAGGATGAAAACCCTGGTCCCCAGGATTGTCAGGGCTTTTATCTGGTTAGTCATTTTTATGTTTACTGGAGTTTTGAGCGGATATCCCACGCTGCTGATTCAGGTCGGCAGGGTTATGGTTTTAACGCACAGGAACTGAACATGCTTTTACGCTCATCTATTCAATCGGCACAGGACTTCGAACCGGCCTCCACTGCCTGCACGGCCGAAACGGCGATTTTCAACGATCGGCAACTGGCTGCCTGGTCGCAGCAGACGCAGGAGGTGCTGGCGCTGATGACCCGCACCGTCACCGGTGTTGAGAAGCCGTTCAGCGGCATCCTGCCTCATGAACTGGCGGCGGAATTCAGCGATGTCGATCTTGACCGTCCTCTGGGTAACAACGATGACGCTCTGGCGGAGCTGAGTCAGCTCTATCTGCGTGACGCCGTCTGGTTCCATCACCCGAAATATCTGGCACACCTCAACTGCCCTGTTGTGCTGCCTTCGCTGATGGCTGAACAGATCATGGCGGCGGTGAATAGCTCGGTGGATACCTGGGATCAGAGCGCAGGCGGCACCCTCATTGAGCAGAAGGTGATCGACTGGACGCTGGGCCGCATCGGCCTGCCCGCCGGATCAGACGGGATCTTCACCAGTGGCGGCACCCAGTCGAATCTGATGGCGATGCTGCTGGCGCGTGACAGCTGGTGCGCGGCGCATCATCCCGGTCATCTGATCAAGCAGCGCGGCCTGCCAGAGACCGCTCCGAAGTGGCGCGTCTTTACGTCGAAGCTGAGCCACTTCAGCATCCAGAAGTCGATGGCGATCCTGGGGCTGGGTTACGATGCGGTGATCGCTATCGATCACGACGAGCAGTTCCGTATGGACCCGGCCCTGCTGGCGCAGGAGATTGAGCGCTGCCGCAGCGAAGGGCTGATCCCGATTGCGGTTGTCGCCACCAGCGGCACCACCGATTTTGGCAGCATCGATCCGCTGCCGGAAATCGCCCGTCTCTGTGACGATTACGGTTTATGGATGCACGTTGACGCCGCCTATGGCTGCGGGCTGCTGGTCTCTGAGCAGCATCGCTCACGTCTGAACGGCATTGAGCGGGCGGATTCCGTCACCGTCGATTATCACAAATCCTTCTTCCAGACCGTCAGCTGCGGGGCCTTCTTCGTCCGGGATAGCCAGAACCTGAAGCATGTCACCCACCATGCCGACTACCTGAATCCGCTCAGCGCCCAGCAGGAAGGGACGCCGAATCTGGTCAACAAGAGCATTCAGACCACCCGCCGTTTTGATGCCCTGAAAATGTGGCTGACGCTGCGCGTCATGGGTCCGGCGGCGCTGGGTGAAGCCTTCGATACCCTGATCGCGCTGACGCAGACGGCGCATCAGCTGCTGAGCGATCACCCGTCTATCGAAGTGCTGCACGCCCCGGAGCTGACCACCCAGATTTTCCGCTACGTGCCGGGCAAACACGCCAGTGATGCGCAGATTGACGAAATCAACGCCGCAATCCGCAAAGCGCTGTTCCGCTCCGGAAATGCCGTGATTGCCGGCACCAAAGTCGACGGCCGCCAGTATCTGAAATTTACCCTGCTAAATCCGACCACGACCCCTGCCGACCTCGAAGATGTGCTGAGCCTGATTGCGCACTATGGCCGCGAGCAGGTCCGGGCGTCTGCGCTGCGTGCGGCGAACCAGGGAGAGATGTGAAATGAAGAGTCCTGTTTACGATTTTATTGGCATCGGCATCGGTCCCTTCAACCTGAGTCTCGCCTGCCTGAGTGAGCCGGTTGAGGGTCTGAACGGTCTTTTCCTGGATGAGAATCCTGGATTTGACTGGCACACCGGCATGATGCTGGAAAGTGCTCATCTGCAGACCCCGTTCATGGCTGACCTGGTGACGCTGGCCGATCCGACCAGCCCGTACAGCCTGCTTAATTACATGAAGGAGAAGGGGAAACTCTACTCGTTCTACATCCGGGAAGACTTCTTCCTGATGCGCAAGGAGTACAACCAGTATTGCCAGTGGGCCAGCTCAAAGCTGTCGAATCTGCGCTGGAACAGCCACGTCGAGTATGTCAGCTACGATGAGGCCTCCGGCCTCTATCAGCTGGAGGTCAGGGAGACCCGCAGCGGCGAGAAACAGCGTTATCAGGCGCGCCATCTCATTCTCGGCACCGGCCCGGTGGCCTGGATGCCGGAGTGCAGCCAGCCGCATCGTCAGCGCCTGACCCACTCCAGTCACTATCTGGCGAACAAAGCCGCGTTGCAGCAGAAGCGGTCGATAACCGTGCTGGGCAGCGGTCAGAGTGCAGCGGAGATCTACTATGACCTGCTGACCGATATCGATCGCTTTGGTTATCAGCTCAACTGGATCACCCGTGCGCCGCGCTTTTACCCGCTGGAGTACACCAAGCTGACGCTGGAGATGACCTCGCCGGAGTGGGTGGACTACTTCCACGCCCTGCCTGCCAGCACCCGCGACGAACTCAATGCCCGGCATAAGAACCTCTACAAGGGGATCAACAGCAGCCTGATTAATGACATTTACGATCTGATGTACGTTAAACAGCTCGATGGCGATCTGAACGTCAATCTCTTCACCCACTCGGCCCTGACCGCGATGCGCTGGCTGCCGGAGGGGGAATTTGAGCTGACGCTGCATCAGGAGGAGCAGGACTGTACCTTTACCCGCCGCACCGAAGGGCTGGTGATGGCAACCGGCTATCACTATCGGCCACCGATGTTTCTGGAGGGGATCACCGCGCGTCTGCGCTGGGATGAGAAAGGCCGCTACGACGTGCAGCGCAACTACAGCATTGACCATCACAATCAGGTCTTTGTCCAAAACGCCGAGCTACACACCCACGGCTTTGTCACCCCGGATCTGGGGATGGCCTGCTACCGCAACTCGGTGCTGCTGCGCGAACTGACCGGACGCGAGGTTTACCCGATCGAGCGTCAGATCGCCTTCCAGACTTTCCCGGCTAAAACGGAGCGCTGAAATGAGTTCTTCTGTCCTGTTCAGCGCCCGCCGTCCCGCGGGTCTGTTCACCCTCCGGCCGATGCAGGCCAGCGATGCGCCGCTCATCCACAGCTGGGTCACCCGCGACTATGCGCGCTTCTGGGGCATGCAGCAGCAGAGTCTGGAGCAGGTCGCGGCGTTCTATCAGACACTGACGGCAAAGGATCCCAAAGCGGCACTGATTGGCTGCTGCAACGATGAGCCGATCTGTCTGATTGAGTGCTATCGCGCCTGTGATGATGAGATTGGAAAATTCTACCCGGCTGCGCCCGATGACTACGGCATGCACATCCTGATTGCCCCGGCCAGCAAGCCGATCCGCGCCTTCAGCTGGCAGGTCTTTTCGCTGGTGATGGACTATATGTTCAGCCGTCCCGAAGTGAACCGCGTGGTGGTCGAGCCGGACGTGCGCAACGAGAAGATCCACGTTCTGAACAGGCGTGCCGGTTTCCGCTATCAGCATACCCTCGACCTGGGCCATAAAACCGCCTGGCTGGCCTTCTGCCAGCGGGAAGATTATCAACACGCGTTACTGCAGGAGTCGCAGACTATGACCACCCCCTCTTCACTGATGAACGGCACGCATCTGACGGGCGACAACTGGGCGCAGGCAAACCGCATGCTGATCCGCAAAGCGATTGCCGAGTTTGCGCATGAGAAAATCATCGCGCCGCAGGAATCCGGCAACGGCAGTTATCAGCTGGCTGTACCGGGTGGCGAGGCGAGCTACCATTTCCGCGCGGCGCGGCTGGCGCTGGATCACTGGGAGATTGACGCGGGTTCGCTGCGTAAGCAGGAGAATGGCCATGATCTGCCGCTGGATGCGCTGAAATTTATCGTGGAGTTCAACGGGGAGATCGGCATTCCCCAGGCGCTGCTGGCTACCTACATGGAGGAGATCAGCAGCACCCTCTGCAGCACTGTCTATAAGCTGCAGAAGCACAATCCGGACAGTCAGGCGCTGGTCTCCGCGGATTTCCAGACCGTTGAAGCGGCCATGACCGAAGGGCATCCCTGCTTTGTCGCGAACAACGGCCGCATCGGCTTTGATGCGCAGGACTACCTGGCCTATGCACCCGAAGCCGCCGCGCCGGTTCACCTTATCTGGGTCGCGGTCCATCGCCGCAATGCGCATTTCGCCAGCCTGAGCGAGCTGAGTTACGAGCAGCTGCTGCGTGATGAGCTGGGCCAGAACACCGTTGAGCAGTTTAATGCGCAGCTGGAGCAAAAAGGGCTGGCGGCTGAGGAGTATATCCTGATGCCGGTGCACCCGTGGCAGTGGCAGAACAAACTGCTGACGGTTTTCGCCGCGGACATCGCGAATCACGATATTGTCTGGCTCGGCACGGGCGACGACGCCTATCAGGCGCAGCAGTCCATCCGCACCTTCTTTAACCGCAGTCAGCCGGAAAAGCGCTACGTGAAAACCGCGCTTTCGGTACTGAACATGGGCTTTATGCGCGGTCTGTCGCCCTACTACATGGCGACCACACCGGCCATCAACGGCTGGCTGGAGCAGCTGGTGACAGGCGATGCCTGGCTGAAAAAGTGCGATTTCCGCATCCTGCGCGAAGTTGCTTCGGTCGGCTATCACAACCGCTATTACGAGCAGGCGATTAAAGGCGACTCCGCTTACAAGAAGATGTTTGCCGCCCTGTGGCGGGATAATCCGGCGGCCAGCCTGCAACCCGGTCAGCGTCTGATGACCATGGCCTCGTTCCTGCACGTCGATCACCATCAGCAGGCGTTGCTGCCCGCGCTGATTGCCGATTCCGGTTTACCCGCGAAGCAGTGGATTGACCGCTATCTGACCTGCTACCTCAGTCCGCTGCTGCACTGCTTCTATCAGCATGACCTGGTCTTTATGCCGCACGGTGAAAACCTGATTATGCTGCTGGAGAACAACGTACCGGTCAGCGCCTATATGAAGGATATCGGCGAGGAGATCGCGGTGATGAACCCGGATGCCGTGCTGCCGGAAGGTGTGCAGCGACTTGCGGTGGATGTGCCGGAGGAGCTTAAACTGCTGTCGATCTTCACCGACGTCTTTGACTGCATTTTCCGCTTTATCAGCGCGATCCTCGACCAGTCAGGCACACTGCCTGAGGAGCAGTTCTGGCAGTCGGTAGCGGAATGCGTGAAGGATTATCAGCAGGCGCATCCGCAGCTGGCGACGAAGTTTGCGCGCTATGACATGTTTGCGCCAGAGTTCACCCGCTCCTGCCTTAACCGCCTGCAGCTGGCCAACAACCAGCAGATGATCAACCTCACCGACCCGGCGGAGAACCTGAAATTTGCCGGCACCCTGGTCAACCCGATCGCGCGCTGGCGCTAAGCGTTACCCTGTCACGTAATGGTCAGGCGGTCACCTGGGTGGCCGCCTTTTTTTTAATGAGTTATCGCAGGAATCTGTAATGTCCTCTTTTATACCGGTCGCAAAGCTGACCCGGCGGCATCTGATCTTTCCCCTGTCGCTGGTGCTGTTTGAGTTTGCGACCTATATCGCCCATGACATGATCCAGCCCGGGATGCTGCTGGTGACTCAGGAGTTTAAGGTGGGACCGGAGTGGGTCTCCACCTCCCTGACTGCTTACCTGGCCGGTGGCATCCTGCTGCAGTGGCTGCTTGGACCGCTCTCGGACCGCATCGGACGGCGTCCGGTGCTGATCGGTGGCGTGACCTTTTTTATGCTCTCCTGCGTCGCAACGCACTGGGTACAAAGCATTGAGCAGTTCGTTCTGCTGCGCTTCCTGCAGGGGATCAGCCTCTGTTTCATCGGTGCAGTGGGTTATGCAGCGATCCAGGAGGCGTTCACCGAATCGCTCAGCATCAAAATGATGGCGCTGATGGCCAACGTCGCCCTGCTGGCTCCGCTGGCCGGGCCGCTGGCGGGCGCGGCGTTTCTGACCGTGGGAGAATGGCGCACGCTGTTCTGGCTGATTGGCGCTGTTGCGGCGCTGGCGCTGGCCGGGCTCTGGTATGCCATGCCTGAAACGGCGGGCGATCGTCAAAAAGCGCTGTCGCTGCGATCGATTATCAGCGGTTACGCGGCGTTGCTGAAGGATCGTCAGGTGATGCGCGGTTCACTGGCTATCGGACTGGTCAGCGTCCCCTGCATTGCCTGGGTGGCGCTTTCACCCGTCATCCTGATCCACGGCGCGCAACTGAGCCGCATCGACTATGCCCTGCTTCAGCTGCCGGTCTTTGCCGCGATGATTGCGGGCAACCTGACGCTGGGCCGTTTATCCAGCCGTCTGCCGATTGAACAGCCGGTAAAGCTGGGTGCCTGGCCAGTAGTCTGCGGACTGACCGTTGCGGTGGTTGCCACCCTGCTGAATCCGCAAAGCTATCTGTGGCTCACTGCCGGAATGAGTCTCTACGGCTTCGGCACCGGGCTGATTAACGCCGGACTTTACCGTATGACGCTCTTTTCCAGCAGCGCCGGAAAAGGCAGCGTCGCGGCACTGCTGGGCATGGTGAGCATCCTGATTATTGCGCTGGGCATTGAAGCCGCGAAAACGGCTTATTTCAGCTTCGGCACCGGCGGCTTTAGCCTGGTGAATCTGACCTGCGGTCTGCTGTGGCTCGTTCTGGTGAGTGCGTTTCTGCGCGAAAGTCAGTGTCGCCAGCAGGCACTCTGTACTGAGTAGCGTCTCGTCAGGGTAAGGGGCCGGACGCAGGCCTCTTGCTCTGACGGCATCACAACGCAGTCACTCAATCCTTATAATCTTTTGATTTGTTGTGCAATTCTGTTCACCTGTTTGACCGCGACAAACAGCGCATTCACCACCGGGACGGACAGATGCGTTGATATGCCTGCCAGCCAGACAGATTCAGGCGACACCCTGTGGGCCAGATGCAGCTGTAAATGGTTATTCAGCCGGGGCGGTGCGGCTGAAGCGTCACGGGCATCCGCGAGGATCAGCCCATTATGGGTCATCGAATGTGTGGGCGGTGCGTAGCCGGTGGCACAGACAAGGGCGTCAAAGTGTGTGATTTCGCCCTGCGGGTTGCTGAGGGTCCAGCCCGAATCTGATTTCTGCAGAGAGTCAGCCCTCAGCTTTTCAACGCTTAATAACCCGCTATCAACATAACCAAGCAATTTTTCGGCATTCTTTAAGGGCATCGCGCTGATATAGCGTCCCGTTGCCCGCAGAAAGGCGCTCAGGGAGTGCTTAACCGCCTCGGGGAGTGTGTGCGAATGCTGATTGATCGCGTTAATCATTCCGACAATCCTGTACTGCCATTCCGTTTTGTCCTGACGCGCCAGTTCACTCTCTCTCCGCAGTCGCTGGATACTCTCCGCCTCTGCGACAAACTGCTCTCTGAGGGAGATCGCCGAGGCGTGAGCCAGCAGCCGGATCACCCATTTTCTGATGTCCGGCCTGACCTGTTCACTGATTACCGCGCTGTCTGTAAGCCAGGCGAGTCGTGAAGCCTGAATGGGTCTGAGCATGACGGCAGAGCGCACCGCCGGCAGGTCGCCGGAGGGAGAAACCAGGCTGACCCGGCAACCCTGTCGGCAAAGAACTAATGCCGCATCTATCGCGGAGAGCCGTGTTCCCACGATGAGGACATGACTATCCGGCCGGATCTTTTCCAGCATCAGTTTTTCCGGATAGGGTGAAGCGAAAAACAGAGGATCGCCCTGATAGGATACCAGGGCCTCAGGAATCGCGGGATGCGTGTAACCGGTGCAGACGATTACCGCATCGGCAGTAATGGTGCCGCTCTGCCGGGTTTCGATCAGATAATCTCCGCCCGGCTGACGCATAACCTGTTTCCCCGCATCCCTGATAAAGGAGACGCTTATGCCCTGCTGATAAGCCAGGGAGAGATAACGGGTATATCGATCCTGAATATAATCTCCGATGATTTTACGGGAAACAAAATCTGCCAGCGTAATCTCGTTATTTGTATGCTCATGCAGGTAATGAAGTAAATCGTGATAGTGCGGCGGTAACAGAGACATTAATTCAACAGAGGTATTACAGAGGAGTTCCGGATGCTGACTGGCATAAACCTGCCCGATGGCGGGCCCCGACGCATCCAGCAGTGTAATGCGTTTGCAGGCCCCCTGTCGGACAAGGGCAATAAACGCGGCCACGCCGGTTGCGCCAGCACCAATGATAGCAACATGCAGATTATTCATAGAAACTCCATCGGGATAGGGTTATCTGTTAGCTACGAACAAAATATGCACAATTATAACCGCTATCATAGAGAGTGGCGGATGATTCGACTGGTAAGAGAAGCTGACAGCAATCCGCATTTATTTTTTTCAGATAAGCTTTGACCAATTCGTTTCTTTATCTGCGCCCTGCGTCATTCGATGATGATTCCGCCTGCTGAGGCAATTAATAACAAAGGAATTTATCATGAAGACGTTATTTCACCCTGCACCATGCTCTACCTGCCCGCTCTGATTTGTGCCCAACCTTTTTTGCCTGGGCCAGCCGCCTGATGCTGACGCCGGGCGAGCCTTTTCCGCCGGAACAACAGGGATAACCATGACATTGCCTTTAACCGAACAGCTGGTGCAGTGGCGGCGTGAACTGCACCAGCATCCTGAACTCTCGAATCATGAATTTTCCACCACGGAACGCCTGAGCCGCTGGCTGACCGAGGCCGGGATACGGCTGTTGCCGCTGGGGCTGAAAACGGGCGTGGTGGCAGAAATAGGTCACGGTGAAGCGCTCATCGCCCTGCGTGCTGACATAGATGCGCTACCGATTGAGGAGATCACCGACCGCCCGTGGCGATCCCGCCAGCCGGGTGTGATGCACGCCTGCGGTCATGACGTTCACAGCGCCGTCATGCTGGGCGTTGCCCTGCAGCTGAAGCAGCAGGAAAGCACGCTGCCAGGCCGGGTGCGGATTCTGTTTCAGCCGGCTGAGGAGACCTTCGATGGCGCGCAGCAGCTGATCGCGGCGGGTGCGCTGGAGGGCGTGAAGGCGATATTTGGCCTGCATAATGCGCCCGACCTGCCGCTGGGCACCCTGCGCAGCAGGCCGGGCGCATTTTATGCCAATGTGGATCGCTTTGTGATCCGCGTTGCGGGCAAAGGCGCGCATGCTGCCCGCCCCCAGGAGGGCATCGATTCTATTGTGGTGGCCAGCCATATTGTGACGGCCCTGCAGACCCTGCCGAGTCGGGTGTTCAGCTCGCTGGAAACCGTCGTGCTGAGCGTCACGCGGTTTACCGCCGGGAATACCTGGAATGTGCTGCCCCAGACCGTCGAACTGGAGGGAACCGTGCGCACCCACAACAGCGCGATCCGCGAGCAGATCCCGCATCGCATCCGGGCGCTGATTCAGGGTATTGCTGGCGGATTTGGCGCGACCGCGGAACTGGCATGGACGGCTGGCCCGCCTGCGCTGATCAATACACCGGCGTGGGTGGAGGTGGCGCTGGACGTCGCCCGCGAGAGCGGCTATCTCGCTGAACAGGCGGAGACGCCACAGATGGGTGGCGAAGATTTTGCTTTCTACCTGCAACAGGTGCCGGGCGCCTTTGTCAGCATCGGCAGTGCCAGCGAGTATGGTTTGCATCACGCCGCTTTCGATCCGGATGAGGCGCTGATAGGCCCGGCCGTGGCGTATTTTACCCGGCTGGTGCCGCGCGCGCTGCAGAGAGTGGTAGCGCAATGACGAAAAAAAAGCGTACGACGATCGCTGTTCCGGTGCCGCAACCGGTTCTCGACCACGCAGTCATTAATGTGGCCGACCAGCTGGATAACGCCAGCGCCCGCTTCCGGCGGCTCGGCTTTCAGCTCACCGAGCGGGGCCACCACTCGCTGGGATCGAGCAATCATCTGGCTATTTTTGGCGAAAATTATCTGGAGCTGCTCGGCTATGAGCCCGGCAAAGGCAGCCAGCGTGCCGACCTGTGGAATTCACCGCTGGGACTAAGCGGACTGGTGTGGAAAAGCGGCGATGCAGAGAGTGAGTTTCTGCACCTGGAAAGACAGGATCTGGATGGCGATCCGCCTTCTGCCTTCTGGCGGCCGGTGACCCTGCCGGATGGCTCGGTCAGTGAAGCGCACTTCCGGACCGTGCGGCTGCGTGCCTCACTGATCCCCAATGGACGATCCTTTTTCTGCCAGCATTTAACGCCGGACACGGTGTGGCAGCCCGCCTGGCAGCGCCATCCCAATGGGGTGCAGAATATCAGTGAGTTTGTCATCGTCGCGCAGGATCCGGCGCACGCGGCGCAGGTCTACAGCCGGCTTTTTGGTGCCGCAAAGGTTCTCGCCTGTCCGGAAGGCGCTTTCGTGCTGCGCGCCGGGGCTGCCACGGTGCGCTTTGCCTCCGCTGACTATGCGCAACAGCGCTTCGGCCCATTGCCGGAGGATTATGATGGCAGCGCCCGAATGGTGGCGCTGGGGTTTGCCACAACGGATCTCGCCCTGGTGAAAAACGCGTTGCTGGCAGGGAATATTCTGTTTCACGAGCAGGCTGAGGCGATTGTCGTGGCGTCCGGAGAGGGCTTTAATCTGGCGCTGCGTTTTGCCTGAAGGCGGTGTGATCCGAAAAAAACGCCCCGGCTGAGGCGTTTTCATGGAGTGCGATCAGAAGGTGTAGCTGGCGGTGACCGAGAAATTACGCGGCTCGCCGTAGACCACCGAACTGGCGACGCTGGTGTCATACGCCTTGTCGAACAGGTTATTCAGGTTACCCTGCAGCGACAGATTTTTATTTACCTGATAGCGGGCAAAGAGGTCAACCAGCGCGTAGCTGCCCTGACGCGCCCGCCAGGTGCCATTGCCTTCCGGCGCACCGACATCGTTCCAGATGTGCGTCTGCCAGTTGACGCCGCCGCCCAGCGTCAGTGCCTCCAGGGCAGGCAGACGGTAGCTGGTGAAGAGGTTGAAGCTGGTCTGTGGCAGTTGCGGATTAAACGTCGTGCCATCGCGGTTTTCTGCGATGTAGCGCGTGCCGCCAAAGGTCATCTGCCAGTCATCGGTTAATGCGCCGTTGACCTCAAACTCCACGCCGCGACTCACCACCCCTTTGCGGCCAATATAGGCCACATCGCCGGAACCCTGAACGATCTGCGTGGTGGCTTCTCCGACATTATCCAGTTCGGTGCGGAACACGGAAAGTGAGGTAGTGAAGCGGCTATTCATCCAGTCTGATTTCAGACCGGCCTCATAGTTTTTGCCGATCACCGGCGACAGGTACGCCCCGCTGACATCGCGATAATCCTGCGGCTGGAATACCGAGGTGTAGCTGGCGTAGGCAGACCAGTTTTCGGCGAAGTCATAAATCAGACCGCCATACGGCGTGGTGTTGTTCTTCTCCATCTCACCGCCGGGTGTTTCGCGATTCCAGTTGGTGTAACGGGCGCCGAGGATCAGATGCAGCGGATCGGCCAGCGACAGACGGGTTGCCATATAGGTCGACTTCTGGTGCACCAGCTGGGTATCGCTGGCCGGCAGGCGCGGTGTCCAGGCTGATTCCGGATACTGGCCGTTGAAATCGTTGAAGTTGCCCAGCGATTCAGGCGAGATGTTCTCAAACGTACTGAAATATTTATTATCCTGACGGCTGTAACTGACGCCCACCATCAGCTCATGCTGGCGTCCCAGCAGCTCATACGGGCCGCTGGCAAAGGCATCGACCGCATCCACCTTGCGTTTGCCGGTGTTGTAGCCGGTCCCGCCCACCACCGGGTAGTTGGCATAGGAGGAGACACCCGCGCCGCTGTTGCGATCGAAGAAGCCATCGAGATAGATCTGCTTACTGTCCAGACGCATCTCATTGTGCGTGCCGTTCAGCGTCAGGTTCCAGCCGTTAGCAAAGTCCTGTTTCAGGTTGACGAAGAGCTTGCGGTTCTCTTTGTCGTTGTAGGCCCAGTCAGGCGCGGTGTTATAGCCGCGACGGGTGTGGACCTGCGTCCCGTCGGTATACCAGCGCGGCGCGCCCCCCCACATCGTTGAATCGGTGTTAACCTGGCTGAACTCATACCCGACCGAGAGGGTGGCAGAGTCGGTCAGGTCGGCATCAACCACGCCATAGATAAACTGTTTTTTAGCGCCGTAGCGCTCAATGAAACTGTTGTTATCCTGCCAGCCCGCGATCAGCCGGCCACGGACATTGCCGCTGTCACTGAACGGTGCCGAGAGATCGGCCACATAACGCTGTTTGTTCCAGCTACCGTAGCTGGCGGAGACGGTGCCGCCGAACGTTTTGCTGTCCGCATGTTTGCGCACCATATTAATGGCGGCAGAGGGATTGCCCGGACCGGTCAGCAGACCGGTTGCCCCGCGCACCACTTCGACACGCTCATAGAGCGCCATGTCAGTCTGCGCGTCACCCAGATTCCAGCGCTCGGCAAACGCGGTCGGAATACCATCGACCATATAGTTGTCGATCAAAAAGCCACGGGAGTAGTAGCTGGTGCGATCCATATCGACACTGACGCCCCGGATGCCGGTGGTGTTAGCCAGAACGTCATCCAGCGACTGCAGTTGCTGGTCAGCCATCCGTTGCGAACTGACGATGCTGACAGACTGTGGCACATCCCGCACGGTACCGAGCATTTTTGTGCCCGCGCGGGTAACCGGTACGCTGTAATCGGTGGCAGGTGACGTTGTCACGCCGTCATCGGCAGAGGCGCTGACGGTGAGGGTCTGCTCATCGCTGACGGCGGGCGCCGCGCTTTCTGCGGCCCGTGCCGCGTTCTGTCCCAGTGAGGTGGCGACCAGGGCAGCCAGCAGGGAGAGGCGGAACAGGCGGTGCGAAGCCGTCGCGCCCGTTTCCCCGGCACGCTGAAATTCAAATGCGTTCATTTATTCCTCAATTATCTTTATGATTTTTATCTGCCACTGTCACGACCGTGCATCCTGCGGACATCGCTGCCCTGCTTTTGGTTTGAGGAACCAGAAACGTTTTCCCTGTGCGCCTGAGGCGGGTGTGATAAACCTTTAAAGCAAATGAGAAATATACGCATTGCGATTTTCATTGCAAGATTTTGTTAACAGATGATGCCGCTTTTTTCAGGAAATGATCGGTGCCGGAGAGGCCGGGAAGAGGGAGATGGGAGAAGCTGCCCGATAAATCCCGGCGGCTTTATCAGAAAAATTCGGGTGCCGTTTCGCTTACCGTCACTATAATATCCCGTAAGGGCCGTTCATTGACCTGAAGTTGTCACTCTTCATGCCACAATACCCGCCTTAACCCTTTTATTACCTTATTAAACACCAGAGATTGCAGGAATTCGCACATGCGCAAAACTTCCCTTTTCAATGCGCTGATGACGACGACCGTTTTGAGTCTGTTTTCAGCCCCTTCTGCCTGGTCTGCCACGCTGGTGCAGAATGTCAGTGCTGGCTGGAACACCTTCAGCAATAACGTTGCCACGACCTGGCAGCAGCCACAGGGTATCGATTTTTACCTGCCCGCTATCACGTGGCACAACCGTGCGACCTACGACCGGGAACATATTGATAAATATAATGAAAGGCCCTGGGGCGCCGGTGGCGGGATCTCCCGCTACGATGAGAAAGGCAACTGGAACGGTATCTACTTAATGGCGTTCAAGGACTCCTTTAATAAGTGGGAGCCCTTTGGCGGCTACGGCTGGGTGGCGACGTGGCGTCCGCTGGCCGATCAGAATTTCCACTGGGGCGCGGGTTATACCGCCGGTGTGACGGCACGTCACAACTGGGATTACATCCCGGTGCCGGCGATACTGCCGCTTGCCGCCATCGGCTATGGCGATCTCGATTTCCAGATGACCTACATTCCCGGCACGCACAATAACGGTAACGTCTACTTTGCCTGGCTGCGTTACCACTTCTGACTGTGCGGTCAGCGCGCCATCGCCATAATGGCGCGCTCGTCGAGTAACAGAGTTTCACCCTCATAGCGGTGTTGCAGCTGATGATAACTTTCGCAGGCGATGATCTGCTCAACGGCAGCAGAAAAACGGTTCATGGCGATGCGCATCTGGCTCAGGTAGTCATGCGTGTCATAAACCCGATCGATCCCTTCCAGCGCATGGTTCATGATTTTGCGGGCAACGTCGTTGGGCGTATCGAGCGCAGAGAGTTTGGATCGCGCGGTGCGGCGCAGGTCGCGCGGCGTGAAGGTTTCCAGTCCCAGCCCGCGCGGGGCGCGGATCATCCGGCGCAGCGCCTGATTGAGCGCGCCTTTAGAGAGCGGCTGCTGCGGATCGCGGGGTGCGGGCACCAGCCAGGGGGAGTCCGGATCGGCGGCCTGCATCAGAGCCTCGATGCACTGACGCATCAGCGGTGAGATTGGCAACACATGTTCCCGCTGTGATTTATTACGCGTGCCCTGCTTCCAGAGTTCCAGCTGCAGATCAAACTCCGCTTTCTGCGCCTGCACAATCTCATCCGGTCGCCGGGCGCTGACCAGACACAACCGCAGCGCCCAGCGTGCCTGTTCCGACAGCGCCCAGTTATCCAGCCCGTGCCAGAAAACCCAGATCTCCGCATCGCTCAGCTGGCGACTGCGCGGCGGTGATGCCCGGCCCGCCACATCGCGCTTTTTCATTGAGGCAATCGGGGAGTGATCGAGATAGCCCTGCATCTCGGCCCAGGCCAGAAACTGTTTCGTCAGTGCAAAGACCCGCCGCGCCTCTTCCTTTTTCCCTTCCGCAATCAGAATGTTATAGAGCCGGTTGAGACGCAGACGCGTCAGGTTTTTCAGCGGCTGAGAACCGATACCGGGCAGAACATGTTTCAGCAGGGAAGAAACGGCGATCTCCGGGCGGCGGCGGCTGATCAGCAGCGACAGTTTGACCCAGACCTTCATGACCTGCTCTACGGTTCCTTCATCCCCGAAGTTATCCAGCTCACCTAACGAGGCGGCTTTAACCTGCTCCAGCCAGATCATGACGTGCTGGCCGACATGTGCGGAGCGCACCGGGCTGGATGTCCGATCGATCACATTACTCTCCCTTTCACTCTACAGGCGGGCCATTCTACTGACTCAGTCGCTGTGACTCCAGACCTATTAAGTCTGGAGTCACAGAAACGCATTCTGATGAAATCTGAGAATTAAAACGGGCCATGACACAGAACCCGATGCCTCCCGACTGTACGTTTTCCGCACGAATTTGCCGCTCTCTTAGGTGACAGCACGATCGCGAATGCGGGAATGTAAAGATCCCCTGCTGCGATATACAATGCGAACTATTATCATTATCATACGCATTTGCTTACATACATTAACGATTCAGGGAGAACTTCTAAGTGAATGTAACCATGCGTGTCCATAAACGCCCTGCTGCGCTGCTGCTGGCTGGCGTATTAAGTACTTCTGCCAATGGGGCGAGTCAGGAAGAGACGGAGAAGCTGGCCGACGATCAGACCATGCTGGTCACCGCCGAAGAGGAGTTAAAGCAGCAGCCGGGGGTATCGGTGATCACCGCGCAGGACATCAGAAAGAATCCGCCGGTCAATGACCTCTCCGATATTATCCGCAAAATGCCGGGTGTTAATCTTACCGGCAACAGTGCTAATGGTGTGCGCGGCAATAATCGCCAGATCGACATTCGCGGCATGGGGCCGGAAAACACCCTGATTCTGATCGATGGCGTTCCCACCACGTCGCGCAATTCGGTTCGATACAGCTGGCGCGGCGAGCGTGACTCCCGCGGTGACTCTAACTGGGTGCCACCTGAAATGGTCGAGCGAATTGAAGTCATTCGCGGACCGGCGGCAGCCCGCTATGGTTCCGGCGCGGCTGGCGGTGTGGTGAACATCATCACCAAACGTCCCACCGATCACTGGAGCGGTTCGCTGTCGCTCTACACCAACCAGCCGGAAGATAATAAAGAAGGCGCAACGCGCCGCGCCAACTTCAATCTGAGCGGGCCGCTGGCAGGCGATGCGCTGACCATGCGTCTCTATGGCAACATCAACAAAACCGACAGTGATGCCTTCGATATTAACCAGTCGCAGAACGGCTCGGCTGCCGCCGGTCGTGAAGGTGTGCGTAACAAAGACATTAACAGCGTGCTCTCCTGGAAGATCACGCCGCTTCAGGTGCTGGATTTCAGTTACGGCTATAGCCGCCAGGGCAATATCTATGCCGGTGATACGCAGTACAGCAACGGGGCCGGTAATGCGCTGATCGAATCGCTCGATGGCGCGGAGACCAACCGGCTCTACCGTCAGACCTGGGGGCTTGCCCACAATGGGATCTGGGACTGGGGACAGTCGAAACTCACCTTCAACTATGAAAAAACCAACAATACCCGCCTGAACGAAGGCACAGCCGGATCAGGTGAAGGCCGGATCAACAGCAGAACCTTTTCGACCAGCCGTTTCGACAGTTATCGTGCTGGCGGAGAGATCAGCTTCCCCCTGGAGCTGCTGCGTGAGCAGACCGTGACGCTGGGCGCCGAGTGGAACCGGGATGAGCTGAACGATCCCAACTCCATGAACGGCACCCGTGCGCCAGGCGTGTCGATCAATGGAGTCAGTGGTGACCCCGGCAGTCGTAACAGTAAAAACAGCGCCACGCTCAGCTCCCTCTACGTTGAAGATAACATCGCCCTGACGGACAGCACTGAAGTGATCCCCGGATTGCGCTTTGATTATCACGATACGTTCGGCGCGAACTGGAGTCCGTCGCTGAATATCTCGCAGGGACTGGGTGACAGTTTTACGCTGAAGGCGGGTATTGCCCGTGCTTTTAAAGCCCCCAACCTCTATCAGTCCAGTGAAGGCTATTTACTGGCGACCCGGGGCAACGGCTGTCCGGTCAATGTTGTGCGCGGCAGTTGCTATCTGCTGGGTAATGAAAATCTTGATCCCGAAGTCAGCGTTAATAAAGAACTGGGTATTGAGTACAGCGAGCAGGGATATATTGCGGGGATCACCTGGTTCCGCAATGACTATAAAAACAAAATCGTCTCCGGTACCGAGGTGCTGGGCTACGCCTCCAATGGCAATAATATTCTGCAATGGAGTAACGGCGGCAAAGCGGTGGTTGAGGGGCTGGAGGGTAACGTCACGATCCCACTGGTCCGGGACACACTGGAGTGGCGCACTAATGCCACCTATATGATCGAGTCTAAGGATAAGGAGACCGGAAACCCGCTGTCGATCATCCCGAAATATACCATTAATACCCTGCTCGACTGGCAGGTTACGCAGGATTTCTCGACTGACCTGAACTGGACCATGTATGGGCGTCAGAAACCGCGCCGCCATGCCGAGTCGCGGACGGAAAATGGATCGATGTCTGATCGTGAAGTGGGTGCTTATTCCGTCTTTGGCATTAACTTTAATTATGATATTACTAAAAACCTGCGCGCCAATGCCGGGATTAATAACCTGCTGGATAAACAGCTGTATCGCGAAGCTGACGGGGCCTCAACGTATAATGAACCGGGTCGTGCCTATTATGCCGGTCTGACGTTCACCTTCTGAAAATAACGCGCTTCCCTCCGGAAGCGCTTTTTCATTTTCACATCAATTCCTGAGCTCAATACCCCAGCCATCCACGCCCGGACTCTGCTATTTAAAGTCCACCTGCATCAGTTCTGCAATCGTTGAATTGCGCGTCGTCACCACACAGCGATCCAGATAATCGGTGAAGCGTGAAGGCCTGCTCATTCCCAGCTGCAGTAATTTTGAATTATCAAAGACCACATTCAGATTGGAAAAATGACCATATAAATTCATGGCTCGCAGCATGATGCGTTCGTTACAGGGCCCGAACAGATCTTTAAAGGTTCTTCTGCTCTCCGCCAGGTGTTTATAGGAGACCTTCTGATAATCCGGGCCCAGGGCTTTTTCACCGGATGCTCTGGCCATCGCTTCGTCAATTTCCGCGAAGGTGACACTGCTCTGCGCCCCGGCAGAAATGTGAATGACCTCATTGATCACCGCTTCCGCATCAAGCAGCAGTACCAGTGCCTCTGCGCAGTAATCAACCGGCACCACATCAATCCGATCGCCAAGTTCGCAGGTAAATTTACCCAGCGCCAGCACCATCCGGAACACCCAGAAAATGCTGGCTGAGGGCAGACAACCCTGATCGGAATGGCCCACGACAATCGAAGGACGCGCGATAACCAGCGGCAGCCCGGGCAGCTTTTCCGTCATCAGTTTTTCAATTGAGGCCTTACTCCAGGTGTACTCGACAACGTGCTGATCGCGGCTGGAGTCCAGCCCGCTCTCGGTCACCAGCGATCCCGGTTCCGGGGCGCAGGACATGGCCGTACCCACGTGGATAAACTTTTTCAGCCCCGCAACCCGGCTCATGCGCTCGGCAAACTGAAACGTGCCCTCAACATTCACTTTCCAGATAAAGGGGTTATTGCCAAAGGATGCGACGGCGGCGCAGTTAATCACGTGCGTCACGTCGTCAAGGCGCGTGTCGTGGATAAAGTTTTCCGTGAAGGCGAGGTCGCCCAGAAGAATATTGTCACTCTCTATCGTGCTGATTAATGACTCATCTAACCCAAAGTTTTTCAGGTTTGTTTTAACGCGGTTTACCCCCTCCTCAACATTTTCGCCTCTGACAAGGAGCAGCAGTCTGTCCCTGGGACTGTTCTGCAATAAACTGGCGACGACAGCGCCGCCTAAAAAACCTGTTGACCCGGTAATGAGTATATTTTTCATGATAGTGTCATTCGTTCTGGTTAATCACAGGAAAGCATTAAAGAATGTTTTCCAGAACAGGAGTGAAATTCACTTCAGTGAACTCCCCTGCATGGCGTTAAATAATTTCACCGTACTCATCTATTTAGATTTTGTTTATCTTTCAGCTGAGAAAGCTAAACAATAATTAAATAGCCGCCGGCTAAACCTGCCGCCTGATTTCAACAATCTTTGCCATATGGGATCAACTCATTTTTTAATTTTTTTTCGCTGAACTAATAAACATTTTCAGGAATGAAAATAAAAACGGACTATTTATTTTTTTTGGTTCATTACAGTCTTCAATATTCTCACCACGGGTTAAACAGAGAGAAAAGAGATGATCGCATTCTGCTTTCGTTTATCTGGCGTTTAATTATGATCCAGTATGACACCCGTTGAAATAAATCACGCATTGCGGTCAGGAACGACAAAAGCGTAACGACCGGTAACTAACTTCGCGATAACTCTGACCGGGCCAGCCTGAAGTGAAAAAAAGTGGCTATGCTCTGTTGGCATGAACATACAACCACGATCACCAGGACAGGAAGAGATGAAAAAATTATCAGTTATCGTTATGGCTACCGGTCTGTTTTTGTCCGTCAACCTGCAGGCTAACGCTGCCGGATGTCTGAAGGGTGCCGTAGCAGGCGGCGTGGCAGGTCATCTTGCCCATCATGGTGTGGCTGGCGCCGCAGCCGGATGCGCAGTCGGTCATCATATGGCGAAGAAAAAACAGAAAGAGGCTGAGCAAAACACGCAGGCACAAAAATAAACTGACCGCACGCCGCGTAATCAGGACGTCGCGCACAACAAAAGTTAATGCGTTGAGATAGCGATTATTCTTAATCTTATCCTAATATTTCTCCTGTACGATAGCGGAAGCAGACAAATATCAGATTGTGTGCATACATTCTGCTGGAACGATTAGCCTGCCTCGCGCAGGCTTTTTATTAACCCAAATCCGCCCCCGCCAGGCCTCCTCTTTTCGCGCTTCGCTTTCTGGTAGTGCCAGCCAGAACTGGAATAAAAATCACGGACGTTACAGTATCCTTAGATATCTATATTTCTCATTAAAAAACAGTAACTTCTCCTCTGGTTACAGTTCACCTATGCTGGGGGCTCACACCGTTCCGCGTCAGAGGGATCTGTTATGTTTGATATGCCGTTATCCTACAGTGCAAAGACAGTTCAGGGCCTTTATGAGGTGCTTCATACTTTCAACCTTAACGGCGCACGCTGCCATGTCATCTATGACGGAAAAGCCACCCGCGCAGCCGTGATAGAGGCTAAATCGAGCGTTAAAGGGGGAGAGATGCGGCATCAGGTGCTTGCCGTGCTGGAGATGGAACGCGTCGCCAGGATCAACACCACACTGCGTATTAAATCGTTCTGGGCTGATTCCGACGGCGAGCAGTCGGAATGTGGCGTGGTGGAACCTGACCGTCTGGCTAAAGCGCTGTATGAAACGCTGACCGCCCGGAAACGCATTACGCTGGTCGGCCTGTAGGCGTATTCAGCCCGCCCGGTGCGGGCTTTATGATGATACGTCTATGGCTTCAGGCTATGCCGCCTTCGTTGTAAACCTCTCCCAGACTTTCAGCGCAGCCGTCACGGCTGCATCCAGTTCCTCTCCCGTTGCCCCATCCCGCGCTTCCGTCGAAAGTCCTGTCTCAAAACTGTGAAAGGTCTGTGCCAGCGCGCGCGCATCGGTGTCGGCAGCCAGCTCGCCCGCCTCTTTGGCTCTGACGACACAGCGCAAAAACCCCGACCGGGTGCGCTGGCGTTGGATTGCCAGTAAGGTGCGGATGTGCTCGTTTGAAGGGGAACAGGTATTTACGGACAAGGCGATCAGACAGCCGCTGGGATGCCCCGGATCGGTCTGCATCTTTGCGGAAGCGCGCAATGCCTGTTCTATGGCATCAAACGGCCTGAGCTCGTCGTCCCAGAGACAGTCGTTAACCTGACCATATGAGGAGAGATAACAGTCGACAACCTCTTCAAACAGCGCCTCTTTTGAGCCAAATGCAGCGTAGAAACTGGGTGCGGTAATGCCGTTGCCGAGACTGGCCTTGAGCAGAGCAAGCGAGGTGGACTCGAAGCCATGCTGCCAGAAAAGAAACATTGCCTGACGAATCGCCTCGTCCCGGTCAAACGAACGTGGACGTCCCATCTGAGCCATAGCCCCTCCTGTTCATGCCTGTGAGACTTAAATACTAATCGATACATATGTGCTTGACAAGTGACGATCCGATCTCTAGCTTCGATAAATATACCAATCGATACAAATGTCATGAAGTCCGCTGTCAGCGGCTTCTTTCCTTCAGTGAGATTAAAAGAGGTTACCGTGTCCGCCCATATCGAACCCCGTGAAGTCACCGCTCAGGCGGGTCTGCCGCTCGCCTCCCTGCTGGCCTTTGCCATGACCGGCTTTATCGCCATTCTGACCGAAACCCTGCCGGCCGGTCTGCTGCCGGACATCAGTCAGGGACTTGGCGTCTCTCAGGTGATGGCAGGACAGTTAGTGAGTCTCTATGCTCTGGGGTCACTGCTGGCGGCGATCCCGCTGACCGTGCTGACCAGCGGCTGGCGCCGCAAAAAAGTCCTGCTGCTCGCTATCGGGATCTTTGTGATTTTCAACACCATCACCACCTTTTCTGCCAGCTACTGGCTCACGCTGGCGGCCCGTTTTATGTCCGGTGTGGCGGCCGGGCTGGCATGGGGGATGCTGGCGGGCTATGCGCGGCGTCTCGTTTCGCCAGATTTACAGGGTCGCGCCCTGGCCATTGCCATGGTCGGCATTCCGGTTGCGTTATCCCTGGGCACACCCGCAGGCTCCTGGCTGGGAAACATGCTGGGATGGCGGGTCGCCTTTGGCGTGATGGCTGCCCTGGCGATTGTGCTGTTTATCTGGGCATGGGTTGCCGTTCCTGATCTGCCGGGACAGAAGGCAGACCGCCGTCTGCCCGTCTGGCAGGTTTTCAGGATGCCGGGTGTTCGCCCGGTACTGGCGGTCATCTTTCTCTGGATGACGGCCCATAACATTCTTTATACCTTTATCGGGCCCTTTCTGGCGCTGTCGGGCTTGAGCAACGCTGTCGGGCTTATCCTGCTGGTGTTCGGACTGGCCGCATTAACCGGGATCGGGATGACCGGCATCTGGGTCGATCGCCACCTGCGCAGGCTGGTGCTGCTCAGCCTGGCGGCACTGGCTGCGGTCTCTGTGGTGCTGGCTATGGGCATGCGGGAACAGATTGTTATCTTCCTGGCGGTTATCGTCTGGGGATGGTCATTCGGTGGAGCATCAACCCAGATGCAGACGGCCGCCGCTGATTCGGCTGGCAACCATGTGGATGTGGTTCAGGCGATGGTGACGACCGCCTGGAATCTGGCGATCGCCAGTGGCGGCATTCTCGGCGGACTGTTGCTCAATCGTGCCGGTGCCGCTTCATTTCCGTGGGCGCTGATGGCGCTGATGGCTGTGGCGTTTGTAATCGCCTTGCTGGCTAAACAGCAGGCTTTCCGCCCTGGTGCCAGACATCACTGACCGGTTGCAGCGTTCACGCAGGCATAAGCATGGCGCATAGAGCAAAACAGATGCGGTCTGCGCAACACGCAGCGGTGAACAGAAAGACTAAAGCAGATAAACAAATGACGATGCGGGTCTGACTATTTCCGTCTTCTTCCCGCACTTATTAGCGCCCTCGCCTAAGCCGCGACGATCGTTTACAGGATATTTCCCTTTCCTGTCGGGTCACTATTCAGTACGCCGTTTCTGGTTTTCTGATTATCCTGGTAGGCAATAAGAGGTGCTGACTTCTGTTATTTCACTCATCGCTGAGCTGAATCCTGATGTCGTCACGGGATTGACTTAGTACAGCGTGTTCATTTTTCCAGATAAAAATATTTTTCTTGTACTTTCTCTTTTTTGGGTGAAACAGAAGCTCTGTTTCTTAAAACATTCAGGTAATTGAATTTTAAGTATAAAATAGCCAGTAAGCCTGACGGCAACCCGACAGCCGATCGGAAAACGAAACGCTAAGAAACAGAACGTAACATCACCGTTCTTTTTTAAATCAGATAACGGGGGCTTTTCACCCTCTTTATTTTAACCCGCAGGCGGAAATCGTCCTGACAATGAGCAGGCTGCTGAAATCGCCATATACTGAATGCATATTCTTTTCGGAATATAAACGCATTCAATTTATGGCAACGCAGCAGGCGGCATTTCCGCGCTACTGCTCAGGAGAGATTAACATGGATCAAACCGCATTTTTGATCGGGTTTTCGGTCATGGCAATTGCGTCACTGGTTATTTACGCCACCGGCGGCAAAACATTTCCTTCCCGTCATCATACCCTCATGCATGCATCCGTCCCTTTTATCGCCGCCACCGCCTATCTGGCCATGGCATTCGGGTTCGGTAATCTGACGCTGGACAGCGGCACCACCGTCTATCTGGCGCGTTACGCTGACTGGTCGATTACGACGCCGATTTTACTGGCAGGACTGGTTATGCTCGCCTTCCACGAACACGGTAAACCCGGTGAAATGGGCGGTTTTCTCACTGCCATCATCGTGCTGGATGTCATGATGATTATCACCGGTCTGGTTTCGTCACTGGCTGAAACGGCGGCGGCGAAATGGGTCTGGTACCTCTGGTCCTGTGCCGCGTTTCTGGGAGTGGTTTACCTGCTGTGGGGACCGCTTCGCACCATGGCGGCCAATCGCGGCAGTGCACTGGCGGGTGCCTACAATAAAAATGTCGCACTGCTGACCGTCGTCTGGTTCATCTATCCGATTGTGTTCCTCGTCGGTCCGGAAGGCCTGAAAATCATTACCGATCCCTCATCGGTCTGGGCATTTTTAGTACTGGATATCATCGCGAAGGTCTTCTATGCCTTTTACGCGGCGGCTAACCTGGAAAAAGCGCTCGATCATACCCGCCGCACGGGTACCGTGAAGTGATAACACGATCAGGGGCCGGATGGATGGCTCTGTGGGGGGCAGCCCTGGCTGCCTCCTTCTGCCCGCTGTCCGTACAGGTGCTGTTTGCGGTTATCGCTATCGGGATTATCGGCATGGCGCACGGCGCCAGCGATCTGGACGTGGTTCAGCGTCGCCGCCGGCTGCCGTTTCTTGCCCTGTATGGCGCAGTGATTGCGCTCTGTCTGCTCTGGTGGCACCGCGCGCCAGGGCTGGCGTTGCCCGGCTTTCTGATCGCCTCAGCTGTCCATTTTGCCCTTGAGGATGCACCACACGGCGGACTGACAGAACGTCTGGCGCGGGGGATCACGATGATAGCGGCCCCGGCCACCCTTCATCTGCCCGCGTTCAGGTCTATCCTGCATCAGGCCGGGCTGGCATCTGTAATGCCGGGGTCTGTGACGGCGGCCCTTGCGATCCTCGGTGGCATCGGTGCGCTGGGGCTGACCCTCACCGGGCTTCTTCGGCGGGATGGACATCTTATCGCGGGCATTCTGGCGCTGCTGCTGCTGCCGCCTTTCGTCGGCTTTTCGATGGGATTTTTGATTCTGCACGCGCTGCCACAAACCCGACTGCGCCGTGACCAGCTGGGCTTTACCACGTACGCGGGCTATCTCCATCTGACGTGGCCGATATTGACCGCGGCCATACTGCTGGCCTCGCTGATCATTTATATGATGTTACCCGGTGACGCTGCGGGCATCCGGTCACTGTTTGCCGCCCTTGCCGCGCTCGCCCTTCCGCATATGCTGGTGACACCCTGGTTTGAACCGCCGCAGCAGGCGTGACGCGGTCTTAAAGGGCCAGTCCCGATTCAGCAATAAAATCGATAAAGCAGCGGACCCGGGCGGAGAGGTAGCGGCCGGAGGGCCACACGGCGGAGAAGTGCCCCTGCTGTGTACAGCAACCCTGCATCACTTCTTTCAGTTGTCCCTCAGCCAGCGCGTCGCGAACGGCGAAGTCGGGCAGATAGCTGATACCCATTCCCGATAAGCTCAGGCCAATCGCCGCTTCAATGTTATTTACCGTCAACACCGATGCCGCTCTGGGTTCAGCGCCGGGCCGCAGCCCCTGAAGCTCCCACGTCTGTAGCAAGCCGGTGGCGGGCAGGCGGAAAAAAATGCACCTGTGCTCAGCCAGATCATCCGCTGACGCCGGAACCCCGGAATTGTTCAGATAAGCGGGACTGGCGCAGAGGAGGAAGCGGAAATGACCCAGCCTCTTTGCCGTCAGCCTGGAATCAGCTAACTCACCACTGCGGATCGCCACGTCAAACCCTTCGTCGATGATATTCACCAGCCGATCGCTGAAATCCAGATCCAGTTCGACCTGAGGATAACGGCGGGTAAACGCGGGGAGCGCAGGAAGCAGTAATCTGTAGCCCGCGGCGGGGAGTGAGACCCGGAGTCTGCCAGCAGGTTCTGCGGCACTGCTCGCCAGTGCTGACTCAGCTTCCTGAAGCTGTTCCAGGATCGCTTTGCATCGGGTCAGGAGTGCCGCCCCTTCCGTCGTCAGGCTCACATTTCTTGTGCTACGGTTAAAAAGCCGCACGCCCAGTTTTTGCTCAAGTCTGGCGACGTTTTTACCGACTGCTGACGCTGAAATCCCCAGCAGTCGCGCAGCCTGAACAAAGCTCAGCGTCTCGGCTGTCCGCACAAAAGAGGTAAGAGAAGTCAGGCTATCCATCGATTATCAACTTTATCTCCATTGAGACCGTCCATCCAGTCTATTTATCCACTCACATGTCCGCAATAACATCGCAGCAGTTTTCACTCATTCGCTGTCAGGATAAAAGGTCTTGTTATGTCATACAGAGCCCGCGCGATTTTTCGCCACACCAGAACCCCAGCCGCCCTTACCGTTTTTATGGCGGCGCTGCTTTTGCCGTTGAGTTTCACCGGCGGTGTGGTTACCACGCCTGCCATCCAGCACATGCTGGGCGGTTCCCCTGGCGAGCTGTCATGGCTGACGAATGGATTTATGCTGACGTTTGGCAGTTTTCTGCTGACAGCAGGCATTGCTGCAGACGCCCTCGGCAGAAAACCTGTTTTTATCGCTGGCGCAGCGCTGTTCTGTCTCTGCAGTCTCATCATCGGCGTGATGAACAACCTGATAATGCAGGGCCTGCTCAGGTCCCTGCAGGGGCTGGCCGCGGCCATGCTCTTAGCCAGCGGTAGCGCGCTGCTGGCCGGGATCTATGAGGGCGCAGACCGGACGCGGATGTTCAGCCTGCTCGGCATCCTCTTCGGCGCTGGCTTAGCGTTTGGACCGCTGGCGGTGGGCTTTATTACCGATACCCTCGGCTGGCGCTGGGTCTATACCCTGTTTGCGCTGCTTTCAGGCGGCGTGCTGCTCGCTGGCAGAGCATACCTGCCGCTATCGGCGCTGAACGCCTCTCATCCGGCAGACAAGGCCGGGCTGACGCTGTTTACCGCGGCGCTGATTCTGTTTACCACTGCGATGATGCTGTTACCCACGGTCGGGTTTTTATCCCCTCTGCCGCTGGTGCTGTTCCTCTGCTCCATACTGTCTCTGGGTGCATTTATTGTGCGTTGCCAGCGCATTGCCCATCCTGTACTCGATATTTCCCTGCTGCGCAGCCCGCGCTTCGCCGGGATTCTGCTGCTGCCGGTGGCAACCTGCTACTGCTACGTTGTGCTGTTGATCATCGTTCCGCTGCACTTTATGGGGGGAAATGGATTCAGTGAGTCGCGAAGTGCGCTTTTCCTTATGGCCCTGACTGCACCGATGCTGGTTCTTCCCGCCTGCGCCGCCGTGCTGACGCGCTGGTTTTCACCGTCCGTGGTGTCAGCATCCGGGCTGATGATCGCGGCAGCCGGGTTACTTTTCCTCGGGCAGGCGTTACAGGGTCACAGCACCCTGCTGCTTATCGTCGCATTGCTGATAACTGGTGCAGGCGCGGCGCTGCCGTGGGGGCTGATGGATGGACTTGCCTTCTCTGCGGTTCCGGTTGAAAAAGCCGGGATGGCGGCCGGCCTGTTCAACACCGTTCGTGTAGCGGGAGAAGGCATCGCGCTGGCGATGGTTTCCGCCTTTCTTACCAGAATGAACGATCTGAACCTCAGCAAAAGCGTTCAGGGGCTGACATCAGCGGAGATTCACCAGGCGGCAGCCTGGCTGGGAGGCGGCAATCTTCAGCAGGCAATAACACTTTTACCCGGCGTTTCCCGCGCAGTGGTCCAGAATAGTTATGACAGCGCCTATCTGTGCCTTTTCCGGGTGCTGGCAGCCATCACACTGTGTTGCGCGCTGGCCGTCCTGGCCCTGTCGGGCCAGCCGCGCCGGGAAAACACCTTTTCTGAGGAGAGTGAATAACCTATGCGAATCCCTGACTATCCCTCGACAGATTCAGATAAGTGGGCACAGGTGGATGCCTGGTTTTCTGAAAAGCTTGCGCCCGAAGATACTGAATTAAATTTCGCGCTCTCTAACAACGCAAAGCAGGGCTTACCTGCTCATGATGTGTCTGCTTTGCAGGGAAAAATGCTGTCACTGTTCGTCCGGATGTCGCAGGCCGTCCGGGTTCTTGAAATCGGTACGCTTGGTGGATACAGCACGATCTGGATGGCCAGAGCGCTTCCTCAGCATGGAAGCGTGACCACTATCGAATACAGTGAGCATCATGCAGAGGTCGCCCGCCAGAATATCCATCAAGCCGGGCTGACGCACTGCGTTACGCTGCACACTGGCGCAGCGCTTGATATCCTGCCTGACCTGGAGGCGCCCTTTGATCTGATTTTTATTGATGCCGACAAGGTGAACAATCCACGTTATCTGGAATGGGCCATCAGACTTTCTCGCCCGGGCACGGTTATCGTCGGTGATAACACGGTGCGTGGCGGACAGGTGCTTGATGCGGAGAGTGACGATCCTAATGTCCGGGGCCTGCGGGAGTTTGTCCGGATGATTGCTGAGGATGAACGGCTTGACGCCACCGCCATTCAGACGGTGGGTGAGAAGGGATGGGATGGTTTTGTGCTGGCTCTGGTTAAGGCCGGGCGCGCTGTCAGTCCAGGCTGATAACAATCTTCCCGAATGCGCCCCGGTCAAGATGCGCCAGTGCCGCAGGCAGTTCATCGAACCGGTAGGCTTTATCGATGACCGGCTTCAGGTTTATGACATCCACCGCCCGGACCAGATCTTCCAGCGCCCGCCGGTGCCCCACGCCGATGCCCTGAACCGTCGGAGACTTGAGCAGCAGCAGTCCGCCAGAGGCTGACGTATCGTGTGTGTCCATCATCCCGATCAGAGAGATGCGGCCATGTGAGGCGACAGCGCGGACAGAATCGGCGAAGTTACGCCCGCCGACGGTGTCTATCACATGGTCAATACCCCGATCGTGCGTCAGGCGGTAAACGGCTTCTACCCACTCTTCCTTTTGACGGTTAATGCCATGGGTTGCCCCCAGCGCGGTTGCTGCCGTCAGCTTCTCATCACTGGAGGAGGTGATAAAGACCTCTGCACCCATCGCACGGGCGATCTGAAGTGCAAACAGAGCCACCCCGCCGGTTCCCTGCACCAGAACGCTTTCGCCCGCTTTAAGGCCCCCGCGTTCAATCAGTGCAAACCAGGCGGTCAGCCCCGCACAGACCAGGGTGCAGGCTTCCGCATCGTTCAGCGTTTGCGGCGCGTTGACCAGCCACGCTTCGTTCATCACCACATATTCTGCCAGCACGCCCTGCAAGGCGTAGCCGAGGGTGTTGTAATGCGGATTTCTGGCGTTGTTAACCGCCTTTCCCTCGATCCAGTCTGCGTTGAACGAGGAGATGACGCGATCACCCTGACTGAAACGAGACGTGCCCGGACCGACAGCCTCAACCACGCCGGCCATATCGGAACCCGGCGTAAAAGGCATCGGCATTCCTTTTCCCATCCCACCTTCAATAATGACCTTATCCCGGAAGTTAAGGGCAACGGCACTTACCCGGACCAGCACTTCGCCCGGCCCCGGCTGCGGGATGGCTGTCTCGGTGAGTGTCAGATGCTGACGGCCAATCTCATTCAGTGTCCAGCGTTTCATGGTGTGATTCATCGCAATTCCTGTAGGGGTTAAGAGCAGAGATCAGAATCTTAGCATTGCCTTTTAAGATACGACGGCGATACTATTTCTCGTCATTGATTCCGCTGAGGCGACAATATGAAAAGCGAAATGAACACCATTCCGGTATTTGTGGCCGTGGCTGAATCCATGAGTTTCTCTCAGGCAGCTGAGCGGCTGCACGTTACGCGCTCTGCCGTCGCAAAAACCATCGCCCGTCTCGAAGAGAGACTTGGCGTCACGCTGTTTAACCGCACCACCCGCAAACAGAGTCTTACCGATGAAGGCGCGCTCTATTATGAATATTGTCGCCGGGCGATGAACGAACTTAAGGCTGCCGAAGATCTGCTGGAGAGCGGCAAGCTGCAGGCCAGCGGTAAACTTCGCGTATCGGTGCCGGTGCTGCTGGGGCACCTCTGTGTCTCCCCTGTCTTCTCCGCGCTGGCGAAAGCGCACCCGAAGCTGGAACTGGAGATATCTTTCAGCGATCGTCAGGTCGATTTGTCCGGGGAGGGTTTCGATCTGGCAGTCAGGATTGGCGCGCTGGCTGACAGTAGCAGCCTGATAGCCCGGCGGCTGGCTTATCACACGATGGTCTTCTGCGCGTCACCGGACTATCTCAGCCAGGCTGGCGAGCCGGCTTCCCCGGATGAACTCCGGCACCATGCGGCAGTGGCCTACATCCGTGGCGGACAGGTGCTGAAGTGGCAATTTAAAAATGAACGGGGTGACGCGGTGGAGATTTCGCCGACTGCCCGATTCACCCTGGATGATATGCAGGCGGTAAAAGATATGACGTTGACGGGGGCGGGTATCGCCTGGTTACCCTACTGGCTGGTGCGGGACGACCTCATCAGCGGCAGCCTGAAACAGATACTGAAAGAACATACCTCCGGAAGCTGGCCGGTTTCTGTCGTCTGGCTGCGCACGCCGCATCAGTCGCTGAAAGTCAGACTGGCTATTCAGGCGCTGTTCAGCGCCCTGCCAGCGATGATGGACGCCGCCGAAGCACAGGTCTGATGGCGTGCCATAAACATCAGACACAAACCTGATGCGTGATGACAGCGCCGCTGGCGTAGCGCTGTGTATTGCCGGCTTTATGCCCTGGCGAGTCTTTGAGATGAGCAGACCGAAGAGATTCAGCCCAAAAAAAAAGCCCTGACAGGATTGCCAGGGCTGAATAAAAAATCTCTCGAGGGTCATCTACCCATCGTTAAAGCCAATCTACCACAAAAAACGCCAAAGTAAATAGCAAGCGATAAAATCGCTGATTTATTTATAGCTTGCTATTCACATAGCCGCATAACCGCTTTTCTCAGACACGACGCTGACGTTTCTTCATGCGGTTTCAGCCGCCTTCCCATCCCCCCTCCCCTGCCGTCAGGAGGAAAAAATCAAATTCCGCCAGGAACTGCCGATAACAGCAGATAGCGACATTGCCTACGCAGGAGAAAGCACCCATGTCATTACCCGATACCCATAGTGAGCAACAGGAAATCACCGAGATCACGGCGCGTGCGGGCGCTATCCTGCGGACGCTTCGGGACAGTCTGCAACAGCTGGGACTGGATAAAACCATTGCCGAGGTTGCGGGAAGCATCCCCAACGCGCGTGAAAGGCTGGGCTACGTGGTCACACTGACCCGTGAAGCCGCAGATGAGGTTATTAACAGCGTTGAAATTACTCAGCCTGTGCAGACTCAGCTGACAGAAAAGGCCGATCGATTACTGCAGCGCTGGAATGCCACGTCAGCAGAGCCCCTGACGAAAGAGCAAACACATCTGCTAGCAGCAGATACCGTAGCCCTGCTGGACGATGTCCCTCATGCCACGAATCTGACACGTCAGCATCTTCACGCCATTATGATGGCGCAGGGATTCCAGGATATTACCGGACAGATCGTGCAGGCGATGATGGCGGTGCTGAATCAGGCAGAGCAGCAGTTAATCCAGGTGATCCGCGATAAATCAGCCTCGCCATCCAGCGCCGCGCGCGCTACGCCGCCGGCACCTGCGTTCTCAGCTGAACCAGCCGCCAGTCAGGATGATGTGGATGATCTGCTGGCCAGTCTGGGGATATAAGACGGCTGCGTGAAGACGTATGGCGGCCATCAACGCCGCCAAAGGTATTTCCTGTCAGTGATTGTGATCCCGCAGAAAAACGGTCAGCACATCTTTTGGCGGAACACCGCCGCACTCCGAGATTAACCAGCCTGTCGCGCCGCGGTGGTAGCTTCCATGCAAAAGCATGTGATTCAGCATATCAACGGCCCTCATTCTGCCCTCGCCTCCATCGACAAAACGGAATGTAATCATTTCGTCTAAATCGGCGGGAGAGAGTGCGCTGACATATTCAATATAGCCGTTGGTACAGGCGGCCATTTTAACTTCAAGCTCTTCTGCTGTGGGTGTTTCAGGCGTGTTCAGGGCCGTATAGCCGTGCGGCTTGCCCGAAATATTGGCGCTGAAAATCATGTCTGTCACATATATGTGGTTCATCAGCCTTAACATCAGGTGACGTTTATGTGCATCAGCATTGTCGCTGAGGCCTTTAATCGTTTTAAGGGTTTCGGCATCAATCCAGCGTTTGAATTTTAAAAGTGTAACCAGTGTGTCCCTGTCCATGCTTTTTCCTGATTAGCCTGTTCTGATAGCCTGACAATAATACACAACTTATCGCAGCGTTTAATCTCTCAGGTATTACCTGCCCCTGATAAGACTCCGCCAGCGTTGAGCGGAGTCTCTGTTACGGGGTTAATCAAACACACCGTTGATGACGGCGGTCACGATTGCCGTACTCAGGGCAATCAGCACTAAATCGTCGCCCACGGCTCGCCACTCGTAGCCCGGATAGTAAGGCAGATCGTTTAGCATGGAAGCGGGCAACGCTTTTTTCGCAATACCAGGCGGCAACGGTTTACCGCGTGCCACTTTCTTCGCGATGCCCGGCGGCAGGGACTGATAGCCGACCAGGCCATAGTTGACGGCAAGGCTCCGTGCACGAGAGAAGTTGATGTCAGCGTCTACGCGATCGGGTTTCCCGGCATTTTTACGATGACCATGTTCGTTTTTTGATTTTGCGTTACCCGGCCCTTTATTGCCGTGCGCGCCATTGTTCCCGTGATTCCCGTTACCCTGACCACCGCCGTGACCGTTGCCATTGCCATTGCCATTGCCATTGCCATTGCCATTGCCATTGCCATTGCCATTGCCAGGATTTGCATAAACCGGTGCAGCACAGACGGCAAAACCTATAACCAGCGCAACGGCTGCTTTAAGAGTACGTTGCTTAAACATGATGGAGTTCCTTAATATCGATTGCGTCTCTGAAATATTAGCTAACGCGGCAAAGTTGACAATCTCACGATCTCTTAAAGCCGCGTTTCCTGCTTTAAGAAAAAGATTATTTTAATGTTCGCACAGACAATGAAGAAATGGTGTTTTAACGCAAACTGGCCGCATAAAATAGTCATTCTGATTCTGTCTGAGGATTTAATTCACCGCCACTTCATGGTGACAGATGCCGGTATTAAGGCAGCAAGTGGAATGGCCTTTTTCAGCGCTTATTAACGCATGCAGACTTATTCAGAGAAGAATGATTCCAAATCGCTTCAGTAATATTGCCCAGAGGGCAAAGAGCACGACGGTTATCGCGCAGGCGATGAGCAGTGTCAGCCAGAAGCCAGCACGCGGGTAAATAAAGGGGAACAGGATAAACATCGGCAGTGTCGGCACCACGTACCAGAAGGTATACCAGGCGTGAGCGGCAATTTTTTCCTGTGCCTGCCCTTCCAGCTTCATCCAGATAAGCACCAGCAGGGTCACCAGCGGCAGGGCCGCGAGCAGGCCGCCGAGCCGGTCGCTGCGCTTTGCCACTTCTGAGATCAGTACAACCATAAAGGCCGTTATCGCATATTTTGTCACGAGCCAGATCATCACACTCTCCTGAATCTTAAACCCACAAGTCAGCCCTGCGGGTTTAATAAAGCACCAGCAACGGCAGCAAGACTCTCTGGCGGTAACGTTGTGAAGATCATCACGTGAATGCGCTTCACGCCATCGCAGCCATTATTTCTGCAGCCATTTTTCCAGCTGTTCGATTTCACCCTTCTGCGCTTTGATGATCTCCTGCGCCATCTTTCTCATTTCAGGATCTTTACCATATTTCAGCTCCGTTTCAGCCATGGCAATCGCTCCTTTGTGATGCTCGGCCATGCCGCTGGCAAAGGCCCTGTCAGGATCCTGCTCCTTCATTGCCGCCATCATGTTGTGATGCATCTTCTGCATGCCTGCCATGTACTCTTTTGATGCGGGAGAATCCGGCATGCCGTGCGTCATATTCATCTCTGCTTTCTGCGCCATGGCCGTCACCGGCAGAACCACCAGCAGTGATAGCAGGGCCATCTGTAACTTTTTCATGATCTCTTCCTTTTGCGGGTTAAGAATGCTGAGTGTAGCTGACGGCAACCTTCATTTGCGCTAACCTGGTGATTAAGCCGGTCTGAGCGGATTTGACCTCTGAGCAGAGATCGGGATGCAGAACAGACCTGAATCACTAAGCTCATCAGCGTGAGAGATCTTGAAAAAACCCATCGTCCCTGAAGACTTTAAACACTATTACCATGACTGGCACTTCTCTCCGGTTATCGAATCCGATGGCACATTCTATCTCTCAGGGGTTACCGCTGCGCGTAAGGACAAACCGATAAGCACAGATCCTGGCGAGCAATTTCATGATGCGTTTTATAAGCTGGGCGTTTACCTGAACGCTGCCGGTCTAACCTATGACCACATTGTGGAGATGACCACTTTTCATATCGACCTGAAAAAACATATCGCCGTGTTTTCCAGCGTGAAAGATGCCTATATCAAGGCCCCCTATCCGGCATGGTCCGCGATCGGCGTGTCGGAATTCATTCCGGAGAATGCGCTGGTGGAAATGCGGATTGTGGCCAGAAAATAGTGTCAGCCCGGCGTCAGTGTGAAGAAACGAAAACTGAGGCGTCCTGCGCAGGCGGAACAGCAAAGTGTTTCTGCATGCGTTTGATCTCCTCTGCCGGAGGCAGACCAAACAAGCGTTTAAATTCACGATTGAACTGCGAAGGGCTCTCATAGCCCACGGCGAAGCTGGCCGAGGCCGCGGTCATCTGCTGACGAACCATCAGCATTCGCGCCTGGTGGAGGCGTACCGATTTCACATACTGCATCGGTGGCAAGCGGGTGATCGCTTTAAAATGAAGATGAAAGGTCGGCACGCTCATGCCCGCTTCATAAGCCAGCTCACTCAGCGTCACGGATTCTGCATAGGTGGCATGAATGCGCTGCAATACTTTTCCTATCCTGCTGAACTGCCCCTGTAACGCCAGCGCGGCTCGCATGGCGTTACCCTGCGCACCGGTCAGTACGCGAAAATAGAGCTCCCGCAACCGCGCCTGGCCAAGAATCTCAGCTTCAAGCGGATTGTTCAGGACCTTAAGCAACCCCTCTACAGCTGACCTCACCGGCTCATCCATCGGGCTGGAGATCATGCTCTGTGGCGCGGTTGCAGGGTGCAGCGCCTCATGCTGATCGATCTGCAACATAAGCTCAGCGGCCAGCTGAAAATCCAGATGCAGATAAATGGCCAGCAGGGGATGCGCTGCTGAAGCGTCGGTTTCCATCGTAAACGGAACCGGCACGGACACCGCCAGATAGTGCTGTTCATCATAGATGTAGGTCTGCTGGCCAAAATAACCGCGTTTGCTGCCCTGACAGACAATCACGATCCCGGGGTCATACAGCACCGGCGTTCTGGCCAGCGGGCGATCGGAACGCAAAATGCGCACACCCGATAACGCAGTCAGGTTGTAGCCCTCCTGCGGGGCAAGGGCTTTTATCAGGGTGATCATGTCGGACATCGCTGCACCTCATAAGATCAGGCAAGAAAACGAGAAGAAAGGGCCTGAAAATCCGGCTCCACAGAGAATACCATGCAATTCCGACAATTCATGGAGGTTCTGATTATGACAACGGCAAAAACAATCCTGATCACAGGTGTCAGCAGCGGGTTTGGTCTTGCTCTGGCACAGGAGGCACTCAGGGCCGGGCATCGGGTCATCGGCACGGTGCGTAACCGTGCCGCGCTGGAGGCATTTGAGGCGCTGGATCCTGCGCGTGCGGCAGGCCGTCTGCTGGATGTGACAGAGGCTGAGCGTATTGATGAGGTGGTCAGGGAGATTGAATCTACCTTCGGTGAAGTTGATGTGCTGGTAAACAACGCCGGTTACGGCCACGAAGGCATCATGGAGGAGTCTTCTCTGGAAGAGATGCGCCACCAGTTTGACGTTAATGTCTTTGGCGCGGTCGCGATGATCAAGGCTCTGCTGCCGGGCATGCGTCAGCGCCGTCGCGGCCATATCATTAACATCACCTCGATGGGCGGTTTTATCACCCTGCCCGGCATCAGCTACTACTGCGGCAGCAAGTTTGCATTAGAGGGCATTTCAGAAACCTTAGGCAAGGAACTGGCACCCTTTAATATCGCGGTTACCGCTGTGGCCCCCGGCTCATTCCGCACAGACTGGGCGGGGCGTTCGATGGTAAGAAGCGCGCGCACGATTCCGGACTATGACGCATTATTCGACCCCATCCGTCAGGCCCGTGAAGAAAAGAGCGGAAAGCAACGCGGTAACCCCGCAAAGGCTGCCCGGGCCATACTGGCGCTGATTGAAAGCCACAATCCACCCGCTCATCTGTTGCTGGGCAGTGATGCCCTGGACTTAGTGCGCCAGAAGCTGACGGCACTCAGTGAGGAGATCGATCGCTGGGAAACGGTTACGCGCTCGACGGATGACTAACCGGTTCCGCGACGGCGGGATGGAAGGGAAACGCTGGCTGGGACGTCCGTGCGCCCGGAGGTGCGCCGGATTAAGCGGATACTCAGCCCTGCCCCCACTGCCAGGCAGCCGGCCATCGTCAAAAGCGCAACGATAAACGCCTGCGAAATCCCGGCTGCACTTTTATCACTGCCGAGCAGGCTGTAGAAAAGTCCGCCAATGACGGCCACGCTGAGCGCCGTGCTGATTTGCAACGCGGCGCTGGTGACGCCCGCAATCATCCCTGAAAATGGCGCCGCAACCTGGCCTGTCACCATCCGCACCAGCGTTGGCATGGCCAGCCCCTGACCCAGCCCCGTCAGAAAAAGGAGCGCCGCGAGCGGCAGCATGGCGGGAGAGTGGCCTGTCTGCGTCGTGGCGATCAGCCATGCCAGCCCCGCCAGTCCCGCGGTCTCGCATCCCATCCCGATGGCGCTGAGCAGGTTGCCGACAAAGCGTCTCAGGTAAGGGGTCAGCAGTGGCCCGATCAGAAATCCCAGACCAAAGGGCAGAAAAAGCGTGCCTGCTGTCAGCGCGTTCAGATGCAGCGCGCCCTGCAGATACACAGAAAAGAGCAGAAAGAAGGTACCAATCGAATAGAACAGCAGAACGATGACCAGTCCCTGCCCCAGGCCCGGCGCGCGCAGCACAGTCGGATTCAGCAGTGGCGTTCCGCCCTTCAGGCTGAGGCGATGCTCATAACGCCATAATGCCGAGGCCAGCAGCGGGACCGTCACAAAGAGCAGCCACGTCCACCAGGGCCACCCTGCCTCCCGGCCTTCAATCAGCGGAACAATCAGCGCGCTCAGCGTCAGCGTTGCCAGCAGTGTGCCAACAGGATCGAGTCGCTGAGCGGAAGGTGCCCGCGTTTCCTTCAGCAGCGGCAGGCCAAAAAGAACAACCAGCAGCGCTACCGGCAGGTTAACCAGAAAAATTGCCCGCCATCCGAGATGAAACAGATCGGCCTGAATCAGAATGCCCCCCAGCACCTGCCCGATAACTGAAGCCAGCCCAAACACGGCACCATAAATACTCAGCGCCAGCGGTCTCTCCGCTTCAGGAAAAATAGCCTGAACGGAAGCCAGCGCCTGTGGGGCCATAATGGCGGCTGTCCCCCCCTGCAGTATGCGTCCGGCAATCAGAACCCAGGGTGACCAGGCAAAACCACACAGCACAGAGGCAGCGGCAAAACCGATCAGCCCCAGAAAGAACATCCTGCCACGACCATAGATATCACCCAGACGTCCTCCGGTAATCAGCGTCACCGCATACACCGCGGCATAAGAGGAGATCACCAGCTGCTCCGCCGAGGATGACGTACCCAGTTCATGCTGAATCGCGGGCAGTGCCACGTTGACGATAAAGAAATCGAGCGGCGGCAGGAAAGCGCCGACCAGTAAAATGATAAACATGGCCCAGCGACGTGGCTCGGCCTGCGGGATGTGATGTATGGACATTAATCACTCCTTAGAAAATGGAAACGTCCCCCGTCAGGGACATGAAGCAAGGGATCGGAAGGGGCGTGTCGCCTCTGTCAGCCCAGCGGCGCGACAATCAGCGCATACCGCCGGAGGCCAGTATCACTTCACCGTTTATCCAGCCCGCTTCCTCTGAAGCGAGAAAAGAGACGATCGGTGCAACATCGTCCACCTGACCGATACGGCCGAGCGGCGTCTGCGCTTCATTCCACGTCTGAAACGCTGAATTCATTGGCCAGCGCTGTGACTTCCTTCTGTTTCGATCAGACCGGGATTGACCGCATTTACCCGGATGCCGCGCGGGCCGAGCTCTTTTGAAAGAACCCCTGTGATGGCATCTATCGCGCCTTTAGCCCCGCTGTAGATGGCGCTTTCGGCGATGAAGACGCGGGTGACAAACGAACTGATGTTGATGATGCTGCCTCCCCTGCCCATGTAAGGGACGGCCGCCGCGGTGACTAACAACGGCCCCAGAACATTGATGTCGAACTGGCGGCGATAGAGCGCTTCGGTGCTCTCCTCAATGGCAGCGAACTGATAAACACCGGCGTTGTTCACCACAATATCCAGCTGTCCGTAATGCGCGAGCGTGGCGCTGACCAGAGCTTCAACGCCGGCCTGGCTGGTGACATCGGCCGCCACAGCCAGCGCCTCACCCGCGGCCGCGTCGATAGCGGCGACCACCTGCTCAGCCCCCTCTCTGTCTGAGAGGTAACTGACAACCACTTTCGCCCCCTCGGCGGCCAGCTGACGGGCTATTGCGGCTCCGATACCTTTTGAACCACCGGTAACAAGAGCGACTTTGTCTTTTAATCTCTTCATAGTTAGCTTCCTGATAAAGACGCCTGCGGCGACCCGATAAAAGCTATGTTGATACCTTCAAAGTTGTTTGAGAACTGACACTTTTGTATATTCGATGTTCATTTTTGTACGGAGGGGCGCGGCTGTGGAGTGGAGTGATGTTCAGGTATTTCTTGCCGTCATGCGTAACGGCTCTTACGGGAAAGCGGCCCTGAGTCTGGGCGTGAGTCATCCGACGGTAGGACGCCGCATAAAGGCCCTGGAGGATGAGGCGCAGCAGGCACTGTTTCGCCGGACACAGGATGGCCTGGTGCTGACCGATGCCGGTGACGGCGTGATGAAACTGGCCGAAGCGATGGAAAATTCGGCGCTGGCGATGGAGCGACGCCTGGCCGGAAATCACGAACGCCTTGAAGGGATTCTACGTATCTCCGCGGCAGAGTGGTTTACTAACTACGTGCTGGCACCGGTTCTGAGCGAACTGACGCGCCGTCATCCGGCGATCGTGCCGGAGGTAATCGCCAGCTTTCGCCTGCTCGATCTGTCGCGCCGCGATGCCGACGTCGCATTTCGAATTGTGCCTTTTACCGATCCCGACATCGTTCAGCGACGTCTGATGAGCGTGCCTTATGCCCTCTACGGGACGCCAGAGAAGGCGGAGGCGCTGGTAAGCGCCCCCTCTTCGGTGGGGCTGATCCTGATGAACAGCGCACAGTCACATTTTCCTGACGTTTCCTGGCTTCTGGAACGGTTTCCGCAGTCTGCCCCGGCATTCAAAAGCACCAGCCGGGCTGTGCAGGCGCAGATGTGCCTGCGCGGGATGGGCGTCGCCGTTCTGCCTCAGCCACTGGGCGACGCCACGCCGGGCCTGCAGCGCATTGCCACGCCAGATATGCCGCCTTCAAGGGATATCTGGGCAGGTTATCATCAGGACCTCCGTCATATGGACCGGCTGCGTGCCCTGCTTGATCTTGCAGAAACGATGCTAGCCCCGGAACCCGACTGACAGAGTATGACGGCGTCAGGTGGCTTACACCGTCACTTTACGTCTGCGACCATTTTTAAGGGTCAGCGTGATGGCGGAAATCAGGAAATAGAAGACGCCAAACGCCGCGTAGGGGGCAACCGTGGTGACATCCAGATGCATATCACTGCTCGCCTGCCTGAACATAAAAATGCCCGCCAGCGCAGATTGCGCACCACTTAAAATCATCGCCCACTGCCCATTGGAAGAGTTCCAGCGGCGGAGGGACGCCGAAAGCTGAAGCAGGCCCGAAAATATTGCCCAGATGCCAAAGACTTTGATGGTCGCATTTATACTGACGGAGAGTGACCAGATAATGGCCGCCGCGACAATCAGGCTCACAATCAGGTTAAACTTCTGCGGTGGATTTACCGCTAATCCGCCTGACTTACTGGCATCTAAATAATTCGCGAAGGCATCCCAGGCCGGATAGAGAATAAAGAGAACGGCTCCGATGCCGGGATGATCTTTACCAATCAACACCGCGAGTAAAATCCAGATAACAGATGCGGTCGCACGGATATAGTAATAAGACTGAAGCCATTGGTTCTGGGCGTGCGTAATCGATGGTTGAGCGGTCTGCATAATAACTCTCCGGTTTGATCTGAAGGTAAATATTTTCACAGGCTCTGACTGACTCAGAGCCAGGCGTTTCAGTGAGACGGGGCAATATCATTCAGGTCGTTTTCGCTAATTCCCCTCCGGCGATAACCGGCTTTGTTTATCAGACGAACACTGCGTATTCGCAATGGCCCTCCTCTGGGGCTCAAAGCAGGGAACCGGGCGAACTCAGGCGCAGTCCAGATAACAATCGGCGTTAACGGGCTCACACTCCCTGGCGGGTAAGGTAGCGGGCAGACAAACGGCACGTCCGGGATCAGTGAATAACCGTCAGCGTCACACCTTAAGGCGAGATCTCCTTTATTCATCAGCTGGCACGGCAGGGAGGCAGATTCACGATGCTCTCCCGCATGGCAGACGGCCTCAGAGACTCGCTTTCTGTCAGCCAGCAGTTGCGCAAGAAGTGCATCAATGTGCGTCCGCTGGGGAGTGGCAACGGCCGCTATCTTTTGCCCGGCGGGCAGCGGGACCTTATGAGCCAGTGAAAGCCGGACCTGATTCTGCAACTGCGTCTGAAAACCGGCTTCAATGGCGTCAGGCTGGTTACTCATTCTTAAACAGAATGAAGAGAGAACAGGTAATGATGGCAGAGCACGAACTGTCGTCATAAATAACCTCCTCGTGTTTGCTGAGACAAAAGCGATCTGTTCCGCCAGCGGATGCATGGCAGAGATTCCGGATAATTTAATTATCGGGGATAATTAACCGTTCTTCTGGATAGCCCGCAATAAAATTCAGCAGCAGCGCGCTGAATTTAAATGAAAGCTGGAAAATATTAACAGGTGCCGCAAAATCGGCTATTTACCCGGACTCGATTAGTGACTTTTCAGTAATCTTTTTATTACCGGTTCGACAATTTGCAAAAATATGTCGGGATTATTAAAAGCGCGTGCAGCAATAATCGCACCATGTACCGTCGCCATAACCGATTTCGCTTCTGCTGCTGCACTTTCCTGCAGGCTAAAGAGATGGCTCTTATTTCCCCTGTCCAGCACGGCGGTCAGCCATTCCGTGAGATCGCTAAAATGTCCGGTCACTTCCCGAGCGACCTCTTCAGGTAAAACCGGTAACTCCACAGCCAGCATCACACAGATACAGAAAGGCGAGTTGTTCTCTTTTATGCAGGTGGCCCAGAAGTTCACATAGCTGTTAATTTCTCCCAGGGCGTCTCCGGCGAAGTGCTGACTGATTGCCGCCATGCCTGTCTGTGCCTGCTGACGATAATCACTCACCACCGCCTGCACCAGATCCGCTTTGGCGGGGAAATGGTGATGAATACTGGATTTGCGGATTTTTACCCGCTCAGCCAAATCAGCATAGCTGAAGCTGTTATATCCGCCGGAGGTGAGCAGCATTCGGGTATGGTGCATTATTTCTTCGGCTTTCTGTGAACGTTGGGTACTCATGCATGCTCCGGCAGTTGAGATCAGTTAACGGCAAATCGGTAAACGGCCCTGAACCTACTGACCGCCATGTGGGTTGTCAAGCGAGCCTGGCGCGCCTCCTTTACGCTTACTCAGGCCAGCCATACTGCTGAACACCCCATCACGGAGTATCAACCCATGGAACAGGGCAGCGGCAAGATGCAACATCACCGTCATGAAAAGGGCCAAAGCAACCCAGCTGTGAAGCGGCCGCAGCACAGCATAGGCGTCGTTGCTGACAGGAAAAATGGCCGGCAGCACCCGGTTACCCAGGGTAATGGGATAACCAGCGGCCGACTGCATCGCCCAGCCGATGAGAGGCTGAGCCAGCATCATGGCATACAGCGCCCAGTGGGACAGATGCGCTAACCCCTTCTGCCAGCCCGGTAGCGTAGCCGGCAGGGCGGGTTTGGCGGTAGTGAAGCGCAGCCAGAGCCGCACAATCACCAGCAACAGAATCATCAGACCCAGCGGTTTATGTATGGCCACCAGCAGGCTGTGCCATGACGACACCGTGGACACCATGGCGACACCCATAAACAGCATTGCCATGATGGCCGCGGCCATCAGCCAGTGGATGATGCGCAGAGCCGGGTGAAAAGTGTTTTTCTGTTTCATCAGTGAGCCCCGGCCTGTTCGTGGGTGCGAGCATTGTAAGATTTGGCATACGCAGATGAACGCGCATTCAGAAGCGGGTCATCCGAGGCTGCAATGCCATCCGGTAAAATCAGCGGATCGTAATTGATGTCGTTACACGCGCCATCCTGCTGAGCCGTCATCGTATGGATGGTGAGGGTTCCGGCATTGATTTTCCTGCGGTCGTCTGGCCACGCCACCGACGCATCATTGCCTTTATCCCCTGCATCCGCCTCGGTGATGATCAGGTCCCACTGCTGCGGCCCCTGTGCCAGTCGCTGCTGCAAATCGTTCCGTAAGAAGTCAGCGTCCCCCTTCTCTTTTACGGCTATCGGCTGATAGTCAGCGTGCGGCACCATACTCCAGCGCACCAGATGGGAATGGCCTGCGGCATCGATAAAATTAAAGGCGTTCAGGCTGTTAAAGCGATCGCTTACCCAGCTGGAAGAAGGCACTGCCTGCTTTGCCCAGCCAAAAAAGCGTTTGATCTCCGGGTGCTGCTGCACAAAAGCCTGAACTTTAGCGGGATCGGGTTTACCCGTTCTGGCATCCGGCAGCGTCGCGGCCTGCAGATCGTAAAAACCCTCCACGCTCTGGACCGGAAAGAACGGCATCGCATTCATGCCGGTTCGCCACTGTTCACCATTTTTCTGATAAAAGGCCAGCGCCATGCTGCGCACCGGCACCGTATAGTCAGGCGCATGGGGATTGCCGCCTGCAATCGCCAGACGACCCACCACAGGCGTCACCCCTGGCGCGAACAGCGCGGCGCGCGACAGGGCACTGGCGTTACCGTTTGCCGAAAAGTAGCCCAGAATACAGACGCCTTTAGCATGATTGCGGCGAAAGCCTGGATGCCTGCCGCCCGACTTTTCTAAAGCCGTGACCAGCTTATCCGAAGACAGCCGCGACCTGTCCAGCCAGCCACCCGCCCACAGTAAGAGCGCAATCAGCAGTAACGGTATGACAGCGATTATCGCCAGACGCGCTAATTTCTGACGGTCAGAAAGAGAAGATTTATTCATTAACACACTCAACATTGCAGAAATTAACGTCAACGCTCATTCGCGCGTCATCCTTCACGTTTTGCCTCTGACAGAACGATGAACCCGTTAATCGCGCCGGGCCTGCAATTAATCTACTAGTAGGTAGGCTGAGGTGTCAAACGACTTTGCGTCTTTCTTTTAATCATCTGTGCTTCAGAGAGGAAGCTGGATGAGGGCGCATCAGGAGTTACAGACAGCGTCTTGTCCGGCCGGTACATCGCGACAAATGGCGTCCACTCTTCCGGACGCCCTGCCCACCCGGCACGCTGTTTACTCAGTAAACCCTGAGCCGGTTACTGCGACATCTGCTGGGCAGATTTCAGGTGCTCCCCGACAACCGGGGTATGCGCGTCGGCCAGCGCTTTTACATCCGGATCTTTTATCGTCTTAGCATCACTTTCCAGCGTTGACAGTACCATTTTATGGTCTTTCAGGCCGGCATTTCCCATATACATTTTGTCAAATGCCCCGCCGCTCTGCTTTTCCAGTTCCAGGGCCATCGCCTTATGGGTGGCATCCGGCTCGGTGGGTAACGCGACCCCTTTTTGCTGAGCGACCTTCTGCACTTTGGTCAGGGCAGCGCCGTGATCGGCAACCATCTTCTGAGCGAAGGCCTTAACGTCAGCGCTTTGCGACTTACTGAGCGCGATTTTTGCGGCGGCAATTTCGTTGATATTGGCCTGCGCCATCTCTTTAACCGCTTTCTGGTCGCCGGCGCTGAGTTTTCCGTTCGATGCGGAGGAGGCGGGATTACCGCTTTGCGGTGTGTTCGTCTGCGTCTGAGCCTGCACGCTGCCAGTAGAGAACAAGGTCACCACTGCTGAGACAGCCAGCAGCCCTTTCACCGTTTTTGTATATTGCATTGTGTACTCCTGAATAGGGCGGGAGAAAATGAACTCTGCACGGCACAAAGTTCCGGACAAAATAGATCTGAATACCGTGCAGCAATAGCGGAGTCAGGCACGGGTTTCCTGCGTTTTACCGCGACGGCTCACTGAACCCCCTTTACGTCCCGCTTCAACGGCCCGTTCAGGGTTATTTTTAAAATTTCCACTACTGGCTTTTCAGCCAATCCGCCCTGCTTCTGAAGCCCGCTGGGGATTTTCTGCGAAATTACCCGATCCGCCTCTGTGCTTTTCCATATTCATCTCACTTTAAATGTTAAGGACTCAACAAGCGTGGTTTGAATGGTGTTTAAACACAACTTTTTATTATTAATTTCTTCAGGGAATAATCGCGCTGATTATTCCCGTTTCGATTAAAAATAAATATATAGTCTTTATAAGCAATAGCTTCACCCTGATATCTGTACCGGGCCGAAATTCACTGTATAGTTTCTTCCATGAGCTTTTAAGACGATTCTTAGTCCCGTCAATAACTCAGATAACCTGCTGCCTGATCAGCATGTTAAATAATCTTACGAGCATGATGCTACGCATAAAATCAGCAAGAGTGGCGCTAAAAGAAGAAAATCACAGGCTGCTTTTCAGAAATAAAGCGTAAGCGGCAAAAAATAAAAATCATGACCGAGATAAAAACGTCAGGCTGGAATTTTCATTAGACGTTTCCTGAATCCGGGCCAGCAGTTGTTATGAATCGCAGAGAAATGAACTGTGCCAGCAAAGTACCGCTTCCCTTAAAATGCGGCAATCTGTCAGAGGGCCAGGAGCAATCCCGAATCGATGAAATTACATTTTACTGAATTTGTGCCAGCGGCGCGGGACGCAATCCGGAAATGAATTCAATCTGCGTTTCCGACTGAGTCAGGTTCAATCGCCTCAATCAGGGATTTACCCTGATTATGAATGTTGCCGACTTTGCGGGTAACAGGATGCCAGGTAAAGGCCGTCTCAGGTAAGGCTGCGTCACGTGCGATCTCCTGCGCACGTTCTGGCGTGGTTTCTGCACTCAGCCATTCGCGTACTGCATCGGCACGCAAAACCAGCGGGCGACGGTCATGAATATCGACCATGCCTTGATTGCTCGCGGCCGTTACGATGACAAACCCCTCGCGCCCGTGATCCCTGCCGTAAGGCGCCCTGCCAATCGCAGCAAAGAACAGCGGCTCCTGCTTTTTGTGGCAGATAAAATAGGGCTGTTTTGCTTTGCCGTCCCGCTTCCACTCAAACCAGCCATCTGCCGGAACAATGGCGCGTCCATGCTCCCAGAGAGGTTTAAACATACGCCCTGTGGCAGCCGTCTCACCCCGCGCATTGATGAGTGGCTGCTTGTGCCACCACTCCGGACCATAACCCCAGTTGACCGGGTCAAAGTGGATCTCCTCCTCCCGCTCATTGAGCAGCAGGACGTTTGTTCCAGGCGCAACGTTGTAGCGCCCTATCGGTTCCGGATCGTAAATGACCTCATCGGGCGTCAGCCCCAGTGCGTCAAAGTATTCATCTCTGCTGCTGTACTGCGCAAACCGTCCACACATAGTCACCTCCTCTGCAAAGGATAGTGTGTTACGGGCAGGCCGCTCAGGCTATTTTCAGGATGCGCTATTCTTATTCTGGTCAGCGTCAGCGAATACTGAGGTCACGACGCAGCTCATCAGAAAGAGGACGCGAAAATGAAAATTACGGTGGTTTTTGAAGATACAGGCGTGGAAGAAGAGCATGACTTTGACGCGAAACCCCGCGCAGGCGATTTAATTACGTTGCCGCGCGACGGAAAAGGAGAGGATTTTATTGTGCTGATTGAGCCCGATCCCGATCACACGCATGACGATGGCCGCGACGGACATCCCACTAAAGCCAGGGTCCGGCCTGCGTAGTGCCCCATTTGATCAAAATCGGCGAACCTGCGTTTAACCGATCCTGGCCGCCCGGCATATGCCACACCGGGCGGCCCTTTCATGACAACGCAATAATCATCAGGTGCGCACGCGCAGTGCGGCCTCGATCCTGTCGGCAATTTTCGTGACCACATAGGCAATCACCATGTAGAACGCTGCCGCAATCAGGAAGGCTTCGAGATAGTAGAAGTTCAGGGCTGCCGTTAACTGGGCCTGAGCAAAAATATCCACCACCTCGATGGCAAACGCCAGCGACAGGGCTTTCATGATCACCATAAACGCATTCGCCAGGTCGGGGATTGCCGCCACGATGATCTGTGGAAACATCACCCGACGGAACAGCTGTCCGCCGCTGTAGCCGAGCGATAAGGCGGCATCCGACTGACCGCTGTCGAACGAATTCAGCGCGCCTTTCCACACTTCAGCCTGGAACGCCGCTACGCAGGCACTGAGCGCCACAATGATGATGACCCAGTTCGGCAGCGAGTGAGCATTAACCGCTATTCCGGACAGCGTGGCGACAAAGTGCAGCGCCGGGGGCAGACCGTAATAGGCGAGAAAAATCACCACCACCATCGGCACACCTTTGAAGGCAATTTTGTAGGCGATGACCAGCTGCCGCAGCACCGGGATGCGCTGATGCTCAATAAAGGCAAACAGTCCGCCCAGCAGCGTCGAACAGATGAATATCGTCACTGCCATCAGCAGCGTTACCGGCACCGCATCCAGAATGCTCCAGAAGTCCGGCAGTAACACCTCAGCATCAAACATAGTTTTTCTCCCCTGCTCAGACGCTGGTGGTGAACTTCACGCGCGGTGCAGACTTAGCGCTGTACTTCGCATGACGTTGTTCGAAGAAGCGGATAACCAGCCACGCCACACCGCACAGCAGTGAATAGAGCACGGCCAGCACCAGATAGGTGCCGAACTGATACTGGTTGTAATCGCGTTCCATAATCAGGTGCGCGGTTGCCATCACATCAGCTGCACCGATGTACATCACCAGCGCCACATTATGAATCAGATAGATAATGGCATTGCCGTAGCCCGGCAGCGCAAAGTGCACCGCCTGTGGGCCGATGACACGCAGCATTTTCTGGCGGAAGCTGTAGCCCAGGCTGTCGGTGGCATCGTGCTGACCACGCTCAACCGCAAGATAGGCCGGGCGCATCACTTCCGACAGGTAACCCCCGTGATAGAGGCTCAGGCCGATCATCGCCGCCACGTTGGCGGTAAAAAAGTCGCGAAAACCGAAGTTATCGGTAATCAGTGGCATGCCGTAGAAGGCGACAAAAAGCTGCAGCACCACGGGCACGCTGCGCGCGTAGGAGACATAGAGATCGGCCAGCTGGCTGATCACGGGAAGACGGCGCACGCGGAAAAACGTGGCGATAAGCGCCAGAAAGAACCCGATAATCATCGCCACAAACATGATGCCGAGCGTCAGAGGCAGCGCCGACAGCAGTTCTGGGATCATGGAGGATAGATTCACGGTGAAACACTCCTGCTAAAAAGGACAGCCTGCGCCCGATCTGACACCGGGCGCAGTGAATCTGTTACTTCATGTACTTCGTCACGTCTTCGCCAAACCACTTCTGCGCCAGCTTATCCAGCGTGCCATCCGCTTTCAGCGCCTTCAACGATTGAGCGATGTTATCACTCAGCGCCTGATTCTCAGCGGAGCGGTGGATCAGCACATAGGTGTTGTTAATCACCACCGGCTCACTGGCTTTGATCGCCAGCTTCTGGTTGTCGATGACCGTCTGCTCACCCAGATTTGACGGCAGGATCAGCGCGTCATATTTCCCGTTCTGCACCTCTTTCAGGCGATCCGGGTAAGGCACACCCGCGCTGGACGCTTTGATGGTGATTTTGTCGTTCGGGTTATCCTGCTGCCACTGGGTGACAAACTTATAGACACCACCCCCTGCGGTTACCGGCACGATATTCTTACCGACCAGATCTTTCATGCCGTTGATGTTGCTGTCGCTGCGACTGTAAATCTTCATCAGGCTGGCACCGATCGGTGCATCCGGAATCAGGAACTGTTTACTGCGGGCAGGCGCTTTATAATATCCGCCCGTCGCCATGTCATATTTGCCGGTCACTAGACCGGTTTCCTGAGCGATATCCGCCGCGCCTTCCATCACAAATTTATACTGTGGCAGTTTCGCGTTGATCGCTCTCAGTACGTCCGGCTCGTAGCCCTGTGGCTCATGGCCGATTGCGCCCCATGACAGGGGTTTGGACTCTGCTGCGGTGGCGATCTTTATGGTGCGAACATCATCCGCAAAGCTGTTACCGCTGATCAGGGCCAGTGCGATGATGCCAGGCGCGGCCAGGCGACGTAATGTGGTTTTGATTGCAGGCATGTCTCTGATTCCTGTGTTTATTAGAATACTTTTTCTGAGTTGAGGAACTGGGCAAGGCGCGGCAGCGTGGGGTTATCAAACATCTCTGCTGGCGTCCCCTGCGCAGCCACCACACCCTGATCCATAAACACGATGCGGTTCGAAATGCTCTTCGCAAACTGCATTTCGTGCGTCACCAGCAGCGAGGTAATGCCGGATGACGCCACATCTTTGATCACTTTAAGCACTTCCCCCACCAGCTCGGGATCGAGCGATGAGGTCGGTTCATCAAACAGCATCACATCGGGACGGACTGCCAGCGCCCGGGCGATACCGGTACGCTGTAACTGCCCGCCAGACAGCTGTGACGGATAGTGATGGTGCTTCGCCCCCAGGCCTACGCGCTCCAGCTCCTGCACGGCGATGTCGCGCGCCTGCTGTCGGGTTTTACGCTGGATGACGATCAGCGGGTCCATCACGTTCTCCAGCACCGTCATGTTCTTGAAGACGTTAAACTGCTGAAACACCATGGCGGTACGCAGACGGATCGCCTGAATCGCCGCTTTGTCGGGTGACTGATAATCCATGCGGATCTGATCGAGCTGAATCGTCCCCGCGGAGGGCTTCGCCAGATAGTTGATGCAGCGCAGCAGCGTGGTTTTCCCGGTGCCGCTTGGCCCGATGATCGACACCACATCGCCACGTTTGACCGACAGGTCAACGCCTTTAAGAATCGGGTTGCTGCCGTAAGCGAGCGTAATATTGTTGAGTTCTAACATCCGGTGCAGCCCTTATTTGTTCAGGTCAGCATGGCCGAGCACATGCATCAGACGGTTGGCCCAGCCAAAGATGGCGATGGCATGGATGAGATCGATGATCTCCTGATCGTTCATGCCGACAGCGCGCAGAGCGGCCACATCGTCCGGCGTCGCCTCAGAGGGCGTGACCGATAAACGACGGGCAAAGTGATAGATCGCCGCGTCGCGTTCACCTAATACATCGGCCCTGTCGAAGTAGACCGCACTGACCACCGCGTCATTCCCGGCCAGCTGGGCATGACGGCGCGCATGCACCACCGCACAGTAGCGACAACCGTTGACGATGGATGCACCGAGCGCGCCCAGTTCACGATCCGCGCGGTCCAGTCCCCCTTCAACATACATAATGGCGTTGAACAGGCCGGTGCGGGCGGTGTAACTTTCAGGATCGTGCACCAGCGTGCGCACGTACTCTGAGATTTTCTTGTTGGAGGGCGTCACCTTCATCGCATCAAGCTGCGCCGGTGTCGCCTGTTCAACCTCGACCGGCGTGATATAGGGATGCCAGTGCAGTGGTTTGAGGTTAACTGACGGAATCATGCGGACCTCATCAGGCGTAAGCCAGCCGCGACGCGCGTCTGGAAGTTAACAAAGGCGATCAGTTCCGAGAGCGCGACGATTTGCGGATTACTTAACCCGGCCTGCTCAAGCAGCCGGATATGCTGTTCGGTCGCCTGAATAGGTTGCTGCGTCACCAGATCGGCATGGCGCACAATCGTTGCCAGCGGCTCTTCACTCACTCCACCGCCCGCGGCCAGGGTCAGCAGCACGTCAGACGGATTTAACGCCGCCAGCTGAGCCTGGTAATCCCGTTGCAGCGCGGCATCGTCGTTCTGGTGTGCCATGCGCTGGGCCAGCGCCAGACGCAGATCCGCCGGTAAACCCTGTTCATCTTCGGGCGCCAGCACGGACAGACGGCACGCTTCTGCACCCTCAACAAATTCGGGGCGCAGGCGGCGCGTCTGATACAACGCCTCATTGGGTGTTAATCCGGCTGCCTGATCAATAACGTCGATCACAACGCGTTCTCCTGTTTTAGTTGCGGGGTTGAATCCACCCATTCATCGCCCTGCAATTCAGGGGTGTCATAAGCCTGTAAACTGGCGAAGTGCTGTTCGACATCCTCGGCAAACAGCGAGGCCGTTATGCCGCGCACCAGACGATCGGCCCCCGCACTCACGGCCGGAATATCGCCGGAGACTTTGCCGTGCGTCAGCATCGCGGCATCGTTAAAGCAGTGGATGTGTGCCAGCATCGGGCAGGCCCCCGGCGTCACTTCGCGAAACTCAAAGGAAGGCCCCAGATCCGGCGCGTCCAGCAGGTTCTGACGTGCTGGCCCCATCTCTGGCTGATAACGGCCGTCGGCCCAGCTGCGGATATGCGGCGCGATGGCAGCAAACTCCGGCCGGCCGTTGAAATCGTTGGTGAAACCGGTGGCAGCGATCAGGAAGTCGTAGCGCAGTGCGCCCTGGGTGGTTTCAATCACCAGGCCCTCTGCTTCCTGCCTGACGGCGTTAATGGCACAGTCGAGAAAGAAACGTGCATTGTCATGACGGGAAACGCGCAGGGTTGACGCGCGCGGCGGCGGCGTTTGTGTCGCGGCGGTGTAGTCGACAAACTTCCATTTCCACGCATCCGGCAGAGAGTGCATGCCGTGTATTACCCCCTGGCTGCCGATGCCGGTCATCTTGTTGATACGCGGCATCGCCTTGCGCCGGATCAGCAGATCGACCGCTGCGGCACCCTGCTCCAGTGCGGTGGCGGCGTTATCCATTGACGACGCGCCTGCTCCAATCACCGCCACGCGTTTGCCCTGTAACGCCGCAAAATCGATCTCATCGGCGGAGTGTGCCCAGAACCGGCGATCAATACCCTGCAGGAAATCCGGAACGGCAAACCCGCCCAGTCCTGAACGTCCGGTAGCCAGCACCAGACGGCGTGTGTAAACACGGCCGGTTTCGGCGCCGTCCAGATCCAGCGCAATGACATCTCCGGCCTGGGCGATAGTGCAGACCCGCACGTTGTTCTGCACCGGCAGGTTCAGCACCCTGCGATACCAGATCAGATAATCCATCCACTGCGCTTTAGGAATTTTATCCAGCGCCTGCCAGGCTTCCTTGCCCCACTGCGCCGTAAACCATGCGCGGAAGGTCAGCGGTGCAAGACCCAGTGCCGGGCCCTGCAGCGTTTTCGGCGAGCGCAGGGTTTCCATGCGTGCAAAGGTCACCCAGGGGCCTTCCCGCCCTGCCGGTGCGGCGTCATACCCCACCACATTGCTGATGCCGGTGAGCTGTAATTTAGCGAGCGCAGCCAGACCGCACATACCGGCACCGATGACCACGACATCGCGAACCGGCGCCCCCTGCCAGGTGCGCTCCGGCACCCAGGATTTGGCGGGCAGTTCCAGACATTCCAGATCCTGCTGCAGCTGAGCTTCAAGCGCGGCAAGGCCTTTGGCGGCATACGTCATATAGAGATTTCCCTGGTGTCAGCGATCGCCGGATAGCGGGCGAAAACGATTAAAACGCGCCGATGACCCTGCTTTTTATTATCTTAAAAACACATAGTAAGCGGATAAGAATCATCATAACGCATAGTAAGAACTCAGTTTTCGCATATTCCTCTTGCCCCAAATCGGAGTCAAGAAGCACGCTCACCCATTGACCAATGGATTTCTTATATCTTATGCCGCATAAGTTATAAGCATTGAAATTACAGGAATTATTCAGAAGCCTGCGTCTGGTTAACCCTGACGGGTATCTGTTGATTTTGGCAGGACGAGAGGTCACCCTGCCGGGTGACCGTGAGAGGCGGTGTTAATTCTGGTTGATAATACGCATGATGCGGGGATGTTCACTGGCTGTCAGACGTTCAAATCCCGGCAACAGGTGTGCGGCAGCATCTGCCAGGGCCTCCACCAGCGCCCGGGCCGCACTGGAAATCTGGCGGCCCTGCGGGGTGATGACGCCAAAGAAGTAAGGAATATCTTCCTGAATCGGGCGGATTGCCACACCGGCCAGCGGCATGCCCCAGCCAGTTACCGGTTCGAGGATCGCCACACCTAATCCAGCCCGCACGCAGCCCAGGATATTGGCCGAGGAGTTGGTTTCAATGGTTTCCAGCAGCGGGGCCCTGACCTTTTTCAGCGCTTTTTCATAGCGTCCGCGTAAGCGCTGCGGGCTGAAAGGAGCGATCAGCCGGCGGCCTGCCAGCTGGCTCAGCGAAAGCTCCCGGTTCGCCGCCAGCTCATCCTCTTCCGGCAGCGCCACGACGCACTGCGACTGTCCAATCCAGTGCAGCTCAACCGCGTGATGTTCCAGCGGCAGACTGCATAAACCGATGTCAGCCTCTGCGGTGATCACCGCGTGCGCCGTCTGGACGGCAGATTCACTGATGATCTGGACTTTGTTCTGCAGGTTCAGCGCGGCCAGCGCCTGCGGCAGTAATCCGGCCGCCAGCGCAGGCGTAGCAGCAATACTGAGCGGGCGATGCTGCTGATGCGCAATCTCCTGGGCGCGTAAGCGGATCTGCTGCAAAGAGAGCAGTGCTTTTTGCACATACTGATGCAGCTGTAACGCCTCTTCAGAGGGATGAATACGTGGGCCGTTGCGGATAAACAGGGGGTAGCCCAGCGACTGCTCCAGCTCCTGAATCAGACGGGAAACAGCGGGCTGCGAGCGGTTCAGTGCTTTGGCTGCCGCCGTGACGCTGCCCGCAGAAATTACCGCCGAGAAGGCCTCCAGCTGACGCAGATCGAGGTCATTTAACATGGTCATCGCGAAGATACTTCCCTGAGTCGTTGATCGTTCCCGACAGAGAGTCGGAAAAAAGTCATCATAGAGAGAGTGTGCCGAATTAGCCACCACGAGCAATCTGCGGGGCAGCGCAGTCCTTGATCCGCCATCACCCTGCTGCGTGTGAACTCTGGTAAAGAGATAACGGAAATGTCACCCTTCCATGATGCTGATTACTCAGGAAGGTCCGGGGATCCGGAAAAAGAATTAAGGAAAGGAGACGCTGGCGTGACGGTTTCTATAGGTGTACTTGCAGGTATGGGACCCCGTTCTACGGCCCCGTTCATTGATATGCTGGTGACAGAGTGCCAGCTGGGCTATGGTGCAAAATATGATCTGGATTTTCCTAAAATGCATATCATCTCTTTGCCGACCCCGTTCTGGCCCGGCAGGGACATTGACGATCACGCTATGGTTACCGCCCTGCAGGAGGGCATTGCCGACCTTGTTAAGGCCAGAGTCAGCCTGATAGCCGTTCCCTGTAATCTTGCACACTGCTATTTCGCCGAAATGAAAAAGGCCTGTGGAGATATTCCCCTTCTTCATATTGCAGAGAGTGCCCTGGCGTCGCTACCCGCAGAAGCCAGCAGAATCGCAGTACTGGCGACAGAACCTACCCTCGAGGCCGGTTTCTATCAGGCACGCATAAAAGCGTCTGGCCGCGAGATGATTGATTCACAGCGGCTTCGTGAAATGACCACAGCTTTAATCGGGCAAGTGAAAGCAAAAGGCTTCCACGACGCTGAGGTGCAGGCAGGATGGAAGGCGTTAGTCGCTGAAGTGGAAAGGCTTGAGGCAGAGGCGCTTCTGATTGCCTGTACCGATCTCAGCCCCCTGATAAAGGATCACTCTTACCGCTTTACCATTGCCGATACTGCAGCAACGCTGTCCAGGGCAACCATCCAGACCTTCAGGCTGCTAAGTGGTTACAAACCAATGCCGTGGTGATCGCCACGGCATTCTGCTTTTAAGTGATGACACGGCTGGAAGCCGATCCTGTATCACCATAAATCATCAATGAATTAGTGGCCGCTCATCAGCTTTTTTACCTCTTCAGGTTTGTCATGCACGCCGAACCGGTCAACCAGCGTCCGGGTCGCGTCGTTCATTCCCCTGATGTCGACATCGGTGCCCTCACGGCGAAACTTAATCACAATGCGGTCCAGCGCATTGACTGCGGTGATATCCCAGAAATGGGCGTGCGTCACGTCGATCACCACGCGATCCAGCTTCTCGCGATAATCGAAATGGCGGGTAAACCGGTCAGCTGAGGCAAAGAAGAGTTGTCCGCTCACGGTATAGGTGCGGGTATTGCACTCTACGGCAGAGGAAACGGCCATAAAGTGGGCCACCTTAGTGGCAAAGTTCAGTGATGCAATCAGTACCCCGGTCAGCACGCCAAAGGCCAGATTATGGGTGGCGACCACCACGGCCACGGTCGCCAGCATCACAATGCTGCTTGAAAGCGGGTGGGTGCGCAGGTTCGCAAGGGATTGCCATGAAAAGGTGCCGATGGAAACCATAATCATCACCGCAACCAGCGCCGCCATGGGTATCTGCGACACCCAGTCGCGCAGAAATACCACCATCAACAGCAGCACCACGCCCGCCGTAAGCGTGGAAAGCCGTCCCCGCCCACCCGATTTAACATTGATTACCGACTGGCCAATCATGGCACAGCCCGCCATCCCGCCAATAAACGAAGTGCAGATATTGGCAATACCCTGTGCCTTGCACTCGCGGTTCTTATCGCTCGGTGTGTCGGTCATATCATCCACAATCGTGGCGGTCATCATGGATTCCAGCAGCCCTACCACGGCCAGCCCCGCCGAGTACGGCAGAATGATCAGCAGGGTCTCAAGGTTAAGCGGGATATCCGGAATGAGAAACACCGGCAGGCTGTCAGGCAGTTTGCCCATATCGCCCACCGTGCGAACGTCCAGGTGCAGCCAGACAGAGATAGCGGTCAGCACGATGATGCAGACCAGGGGGGAAGGAATCGTTTTATTCAGGTACGGGAAGAGATAAATAATGCCGAGTCCGGCAGCCGTGAGCGCATAGACGTGCCAGGTGACATGCTTCAGCTCCGGTAACTGCGCCATAAATATCAGTATCGCCAGTGCGTTCACGAAGCCGGTCACCACCGAGCGCGACACGTAGCGCATCAGGCTGCCGAGCTTGAGGTATCCGGCTATCAGCTGGAACACGCCGGTCAGCACAGAGGCCGCAAGCAGATATTGCAGTCCGTGGTCTTTAACCAGCGTGACCATCAGCAGTGCCATCGCACCGGTTGAGGAGGAGATCATCGCCGGGCGGCCACCAAAGAAGGCCATGACGATGGGAATACAGAAGGCGGAATAGAGGCCGACCTGGGGGTCGACACCAGCAATGATGGAAAAAGCGATCGCTTCCGGAATAAGCGCGAGCGCGACAACAATACCGGCAAGGACGTCACCACGGACGTTACCCAGCCAGTCCTTACGCGTCGAGGACAGCAGCATAATAATTTCTCAGATTTTGAATAAAGTCAGCCCGCAGGGGCAATAATTTTCAGATACGAAAAGATCCATCCGCAGACGGGATGTGCAGGGCGCGCAGCTGAGCGGGCTCAGTGCGACAGAGGAGGGGTAAGACTCAGGGTGGCGTAAGACGCATGATTTCAGGTTCTCCTTTACGGCTACAAAGTGCCTTCAGGACGGAAGTCATCCCGCGCAATGCTGTTCTGAACGCGGGCCGTGATATCTGATCAGAGCGAAAAGCTGAACAGACAGACCCGTTACTATAAACGAATGCCATGACCGATCAACCCCGCTTGCAACAGGTCAGCGCCTTTCCGCGCAGGGCGAGCGGGTGTCAATGCGCCAATCCGTGGCTATTCTTACCTTGCAACCAGCCAGCTCTGTAAATGAAGGTTTCTGCCCAAGCCGATGGTCAGGAAAGAGAGGTGACAGAGTGGCTTTATAAGGACAGCGGACGAAGGCCTGATGCGAAGCCGCGACGATAAACTGATTAAAAAGGTGACATGATGTCTAAAACGCGGTGGCTTCTTCTCCGGCTGACCCGACAGCTCTGGTTTCGCAGTTCATTATTCGCGCTGCTGGCGATTATCACTGCCCTTGTCGCTATCGCCATTAAACCCTTTATACCGGTTTCGGTATCAGGGATTGTGGGCAGTGACGCAGTCGATAAGATCCTGACGATACTCGCCTCAAGTATGCTGGCCGTCACCACTTTCTCGCTCAATATCGTGGTTACCGCTTATAACTCTGCCAGCAGCAGCGTGACGCCACGCGCTACGGTGCTGCTGCTTGAAGATGGCACGACGCAGAATGTGCTGGCGACCTTTATTGGCTCCTTTCTTTACAGCCTGGTGGGCATCATCGCCCTTGGCATGGGCGCCTATGGCACCCAGGGGCGGGTGATTCTCTTTTTTGTCACCCTGGTGGTCATTGCTACGATTGTCGTGACGCTGCTGCGCTGGATACAGCATCTGGCTCAGTTTGGCTGCATGTCTGACACATCACATCGCGTCGAAGAAGCCACCACGGCAGCCCTCCACGATCGCCTCCGGCAACCCTGTATGGGCTGCTCTGCCTGGAACGGTGTTCTGCCGGAGAATAGCGCCCCGCAGAGCATCTTTCATCCGCAGACCGGCTATCTGCAACATGTTGACCTGCAAAATCTTTCCGACTTCGCTCAGGAGAACGACTGTCATCTTTATCTTGCTGCTCAGCCGGGCACTTTTATTCATCATGGCGCCCCGCTGCTCTGGTGCGATCGGCCACTGGAGGAGGATGAGATGCAGAGAGTGTGTCATGCCTTCACCCTGGGTGAGCAGCGTTCCTTTGAACAGGACCCCCGCTTTGGGCTGTGTGTCCTGTCCGAAATCGCCTCACGCGCGCTATCTCCGGCGGTTAACGATCCGGGCACTGCGATCGATATTATCGGCCGGGCGGTCAGGTTGTTCACCCTGCCCGCCTCTGCAGACTCTGCCACCACGCACTACCCGCGGCTCTTTATGCAGCCCGCACAAATCTGCGACATGTTTGACGATATTTTCACCGGGATTGCGCGCGATGGTGCCGCACTGGTCGAAGTTCAGTTGCGCCTGCAGAAAGCGCTACACTCGCTGGCGGTGATTTCACCTCAACGTTATGCCGCAGAGGCGCAGCGCCATGCCCTGCTTGCGCTGACACGTGCCAGTCACGCGATGCATTGTGAGGCAGACAAAGAGGCAGTTAAACGTGCTTATGGCTGGCACTATTTAAACGGGACGGGAATAAGTGAAGAAGAGAGCCTGATATGAAACAATATCGGCTGGCAGAAAAAGGATTTAATAAACATTGCCAGTAACACTGCGGCAGCGCTTATTTATTGACAATGGTTTCGTAAATTAACCCTCATCTCTCAATGTATTAAAAATGAAAGCCCCGGCAGGAATGCCGGGGCCTGGGGCTAAATCAGCATTAACATCTCTGATTATTCAGACTTACGTCCGCCCCCGTGGCTATTCTGGCCACCTTTTTTGCCCGCTTCTGAAGCTTTTTCACGGTCATTGGCGAAGTTACCGCCACTGTTTTGCCCGCCTTTTTTACCCGCTTCAGATGCTTTCTCAGGGTTTTCTGCAAAATTACCTGAACCACCACGATGTTCGGCCATATTATCCTCCTGGATAACTTTTCTAAAAATAGATGGTAACCGGCATGATAAATATCGCCAGCCGTATTCGTGTTGCACTGTTTATTCTAGAGGGGGCAAGGATGTTTGCAAGCGGACCCGTTTAAACTCTGCGGGGAAAAAGCATAAGCGAGACGCACGCCAGGCGAAATAAGCCAGACGACAGGGATAAAAATTTTAAAATTAAAACAAATTCTTATGACACTGAGTTGAAAGTTATATTTTCCGCGCCGCGTTAATAAAATATTACCTTTGTTAAAATTTATAAAAACAGAGCACTGTGACGCTGTGCTGAAGCATGCTTGTTCAATCGAAAAGAGTTCAGGTGGGTTCTGACTCACTCATGCTGCAGAAAGAGTGGCAGATAAGCGTAACCGGGTCTGTAAAAGCCCGTATGATTTTACTCAGTTCCAGGTTCAGAAAAACACCAGGTGCAGTTTTTTAGCAGCCTGATGGATCTGCAGCGCGGCTTGGGGCGCCTGGCCATCCGCCGGAAACACACCTTAAGGATTCAGCCCTTTCAGTGGCTATCTCACAATAATTTACGCTGGCAAACAGTCTGTTTTAGTCAGAATCAGCAGGCGTTTTGACTCCTTTCTGATGTGCGATCCGCTTAACCCAGCTCCTCTGGATTCGTAGTGTATCTTCAGCGCGCCTGTTGAAGAGCCCTCCAGCCTCGCCGTGCCAGTTTGTCCTGAATGCAACAGATCTGCTCTTAAACAGTTTCTGCATTAATAATTAAATAATCAGAATTAAAGAGGTTACAACCTTCTGAAATGCAATTTTTCATTACCTATCCAATTTTTTAGATAAACATAAAATTAATGCTTAATAAAAATGTAATACGTTTCAGCCTGTAAAAGCTGTTACCGTGAACTGTATCTCACTTTCAGAGCTGGCCTGACAAAACAGCACCCGCCAGAAAGATACATTAAAGATCTAACAAACCTACCTGCTACTTTACACACAACAGTTAATCACCAGACACTTCTTATTACACCTGCATCCCTTCTCTTTTCATGCTTTTTTTAATTTACTTCAGGCAACCCCACGACGGTGTTATCAGCAACGTGTTTTTTACTCATGTATTTCTTAATTTAAGGATGGACTATGAGACTCAATAAAATCACTTTTGCGTTAGGAGTTTTGCTAATTATGTCATCCCGGCTATCAGTCGCAGCGCTGTTGGACAGTGAGGCTGTTAAATCCGACTCTGCGAAGCCCTATGTGTTAATCGGCGATGCGAATGGCGCTGCAGGTGCTGCAGGAGGTAATGGGGGGAATGGTGGGAATGATAATTCACCGGGAGCGCCAGGCGGGGATGGCGGCAATGGCGGTAATGGTGGTAATGCCGATAGTGGGAATGGCAGCAGCAATGGTAATGACAGTGGAGATAATAACGGTACCGGTAATGGTGACGGAAGCGATAATGGCGGCGGAGATGGCGGAGGAGATAATGGTGGTGATGGTGGTTCATAACAGGCTGCTTTAATTTTAATACGCGGCGAATGATTTCTCCGCGTTTAATTTATGGAGATATAAAATGAAAGTTCGCTCATTAACCATCAATATAGTTATCCTTTCAACTATTTTAGTCAGTGCTTTGAATGCTCAGGCCTCAAACAGGCATCATCATAAACATAATGACTGCTCATATCTGAATGGGAAAGATGGCGGCACGACGAAAAGCGGTGACGCTAATGGTGAGAATGGCAGGCAAGGTGTGTCGGGAACCCCATGCATCAATGGCGGCAATGGCGGTAATGGCGGTAACACGCCTGATGGAAACGCAAATGGCGGAAACGGTGCGCCCGGAGCTAATGGAGCTAATGGATGAATAACAAAATAAATACATTTTTCTCGTTAAGCCTGTTTAGCGTAGTAATTCTCAACTCAATGACCAATGCCTGGGCAAACAAGGAGAAAAAAATTGTAATACCGGCTTCTCATTTGTTTCATCTGACAGCTGATGGCGGCAATGGTGGTGATGGCGGAAGTGGCTCAGCCGGGGGCAATGGCGGGAATGGTGGAAATGGCGGGAGTGGGCCTGATGGTGGCAATGGGGGCAACGGCGGGAATGGTGGAAATGGTAATAGTGCTGATTCACCCGGCGGGAACGGAGGTGAAGGCGCGGCCGGGGGAAATGGCGCTGATGGTGGAGATGGAGGTGATGGGGGCAGTAATAATTCACCTGGCGGAAATGGCGGTGACGGTGGAGATGGCGGGGATGGGGGAAACACTTAATCAGATAATGTAACAAATTCATTTAAGGAGAGTCTGAATGCAATATTTTAGTTTGCGCGTCTTTTTAAAGTCATCAGTCATAATAACTCTCATAACACTTCGGGTATTAATTTTTTGCACACCTTCTATTCTGTTACCGGCATTAACTTTTGCCATTAGCTTTAATGCTACCGCAGACGATGGAGATGGAGGTGATGGAGGTGATGGCTCCGGCAATGGTGACGGCGGTAACGGCGGAAATGCCGGAGCCGGGTCTGATGGAAACGGAGGTAATGGGGGGAGTGGTGGCGAAGATGGAGGTAACGGTGGAAATGGCGGTAATGGTGATGGTTCAGGTAACGGTGGAAATGGAGGTGATGCGGGCCCCGGGGGGTTAGGTGGTCAGGGTGGTCAGGGTGGTACCAATGGAGGTCACGATGGTTCTCCGGGGATGAGCGGTGCCAGAGCGTCTAAGTAGACAGACTTTTCGTAATGAATCTCTTTCAGTCAGGTTGATGTAATTCAGGTATTAAAACCTGATATCGCTCTGGCTGAACGTCTGACTTTTCACAAGGTCCGCTTTGTACCAGAAGCGGCCTCTTCGCTTAAATCTGTAAAGAACAGAGCGTTTGCTTTTTTGACTGGAGACCTTAAATGAATCATTTCATCTTAAGTTTTATGTCGCTCTGTCGTTACTTAAAAAAACCATCGATATTTATCACGGACTGAGTGTTGTTCAGGATGGAGAGGCATTGGCAATGAACATCAATACGTTAAACAATATTTACAGGCAGAATCCATCTGTATCAGTTAAAACCCCTGAAAGCTCCAGCCTCTACCCTGCCAGCGAGAGCAACGCTACAGTCGTGCAGCCTGTCTCGTCAGGCCAGTCTACGATAAGTGGACGAGGACTGATGATGTCTCGTCTGTTTGGTAAGGTAAGCACCTTACCTGAAATGCAGACTCAGCTTACCAAAAATAACCAGGGGATGGATGCCTCTGTTTTTCTGACGAAGAGCGATTTGGGCGCACTTTCACATCTCTATGATCAGGCACAGACACAGGGAGCTGACTTACGATATGTTGATGATATAGCACGAGATTTAGGTAATTACCGTAAGTTCGGAAGCGTGTCAGGTAGTTATAATACAGGGAATAGTCACGATACGACTGGTCGGGTTCAGACGGTATCATTTACAGATAAAGATGCTGCAACAGCATCCCGTATTCTGAGCGGTGATAACTTTGCAAACTCTGGCCTCGACCCTGCTTTTATCAGATATGAACTCGACCCTGGGTATTCTTTCAGTCATACCGCGAGTTTTGACTATCTGGAATCCATCATGAAAACTACCGGTTCTGATGCGACATCGAAAAGCCAATTCATGGCATCTCCGTTCGCAACTTATGTAAGTCAGGGACAGAATAACTACATAATAAAAACGGCCAGCGAAGCCACACTGAAAATTGAAGAACCTGATGTCATCAGCAAAGATGGTGTATTTACTGTCACCGAAGCCGGCAAGAAGCATGGATTCAGATTAGAAGGCAATGATGTCATACAGGATAAAAACACAGGCATAAATGACACTCAGTATGGAAAGCGCAGGGACAAAACGTTAATGGACTACTTCCTGAACCTGAAGAATACATAAGATATTAATCCTGAAAATTCAGAAGCCAGAACTGTTTGATCTGCTTAGTCAGTAACTTTTATCAATAACGCCTTTCAGTTCTATCTGCAGTCGACGGCTCTCAGACTGGGCATGAGATTGCTTTTAGAAGAATGATCATTTGCTCAGAATCACAAAGAAAATGGGGCCCCAGAGGCCCCATACATTCTCCACGGAATCTTCAGCAACCGCTATTCAGGTAAAGCGTAAACCACCACCTGGTCGCCCACCTGATCCTTGAGGATGGTATTACCGCCGGCGACAAACGCCACGTACTGGCGGCCTTTATACTCATAGACCGAGGGATTGGCTACCGCAGGGGCTTCTGCCTGATCGGACCACAGCTCCTCGCCACTCTCCACGGAATAGGCGCGAACCTTAGCATCCATTGACGCACCAATAAATATCACGCCGCCCGCAGTGACTGCCGGGCCGCCGATGGTCGGTGAGCCCCAGCTTTCTGGCATAAAGAAGCCATACTGCTGAGATGCGCCAACAGGACGACGCCATTTGACGTCACCGGTGTGCATATCAATCGCCACGATTTCACCAAAGGGTGGCTGCCAGCACGGCATGCCCAGCCAGTTATTGGCAACCATGAGACGCATGCCGTAAGGCGCGCCTTCCTGTGGTGCAAAACCACTCTCATTGCCCGCGCCATTATCCGCTTTTTCATAATCTTCGCGGCTGTAGAGCTTAACGTACTGCACGATATGGGAGGTATTAACGATCGCGATCTGCTTTTGAGGATCGAACGCGACGCCGCCCCACTGCACGCCACCCGCACTGTCCGGATACGTCAGTGTGCCTTCGCCTTTGGTGACAGGCGGCGTGTACATGCCTTCGTAGGTCAGCTTATCCCACAGCCTTGAACACTGACCTGCCCCCACCATATCCGCCAGTTTCCAGATCGCTGGCTTTTTCGACTGGTCAAGCAGCGGTGCAGGTTTCGTCGGGAATGGCTGCGTGGGTGAAAGAACTTCACCCTGAACTGAGCCATCCCCCTGCGGCACAGGTCGCTCTTCAATCGGCCAGACATCCTCACCGGTCAGCCGATTCACTACAAACAAAAAGCCCTGCTTGGTTGCCTGAATCAGTGCCGGGATCGGTTTGCCATTGACCGTGATATCCATCAGTGTCGGCGCCGAGTTGATGTCGTAGTCCCACACATCGTGGTGCACCCACTGACGGGACCAGACGACTTTACCAGTGTTCACATCCAGTGCAGTGGTTGAGGTAGCCAGTGGGATAGGTGCAGTGCGATTACCTCCCCAGTAGTTGGGAGACGGCGATGAGACCGGCAGATACACCAGTCCATGCGCCTCATCAGCTGACATATGTGTCCAGACGTTAGCCGTACCGGTCCGTTTGCGGACCGCTTCCGGAATAGCGTCAAAGGTCCATTCGCGTTTGCCGGTCTGCGCATTGACAGCGAAAACCGTGCCCGGAGGCGCTTCAGCATAGGCCCAGTCCTTGCCCGCCCAGCCAATCAGCAGGCGGTTACCCACGACCGTTGGCGGCTGCAGAACTGAAAGCGGGTATTTGGCGTTAATCGTGTTCCACTGATTCAGATCGAGAACACCCTTATCAGCAAAGTCGCTGCATGGCTTACCGGAATCGGCATCCAGCGCAAAGAGCTTGCCATCAACCGTACCCATGTAGACGATTTTCTGACACGCCTGTCCGGCGACGGGGGTTTTTGCCTGCCAGTAAGAGACGCCCCGGTTTTTCAGAACGGGCTGGGTCAGGGCTTTACGCGGGGATTTGGTGTCGTAGTGCCATTTCTCTTTGCCCGTACCGGGATCGAGGGCAATCAGGCGATCGAAAGGCGTACCGATATACAGGGTCTGATTGGCAAAAATAGGGGTGGCTGACCAGACGGTCGCGGGCGTGTCACCCTTGCCGTCCGAGACATCACCGGTATGAAATTCCCAGATCTTCTTTAACTGGCTGACGTTGTCGGTATTGATCTGCTTCAGCGGGCTGTATTTCTGCGCGTTAAGCTGACCATGAAAGCTGTCCCAGGTCGCACCCGATGGCACCAGAGAAGTCGGCGGATTGTCTGCCGTTGCGACCTTATCTCCATCACGCTTGCCGGTTGATGCATCGTCTGTGGTGTTAGTGGTACCGGGAGATTGGTGATCAGCCGCATCCGGACTGACCTTCTCCCGCGCGCCCATAGAGGCCTCCGCAGCTTTATCCTGCGCATGGAGTGCCAGTGGGGTAAGCAGCAGCGCCAGCGCCGTCATGCCGACTTTCATTACCGGAGTCGTTTTATTGTTCTTCACGAAGGTTTCCTCAGGCTTTAACGCGATGGTCAGGACGGGCGGGGTTTCTGCAGAGCGTAATCAGACCAATAAGGCCTGCAACCATCGCTGCCGTAATGATGTACTGATGCAGCAAGGCGGCGGCGAAAGCAGTACCGAATAACACGACCAGGGTCAGAACAATTAATGTCGCACGTGCACCGCGACCGGATGCACTACGCAGAATAAATGTCAGTATCGCCAGAATGACGCTGGCGATAGCCACACCTAACGCGCCGATTGTACCGGTCACACCGGTCAGTGGCGTCAGCCACGCATACAAAGCCACCGCGAAACCGATCGCTGCCGCGATCAGCAGCAGTAAGCCGCCCAGACGTGAAGATTGAGGTTGCAACATAACAGGAAGTCCCTTGGTGTTTGATTAATCATTAAATATGGCGCACTGGCAGGTTTATGCGGCTGTTTTTAGCCGGAAAATGATAAAAAACCTGCCATCTGTAGCAGAATGGATACCCAACGTATTCAGATCACAGGACAAGGCGTGAACTTCCTCAGGGAAACTGCGCACCTCTGGCATGGAAGGAAAACGGAATTCCGCAAGCCGGGATGTGCTGCGGGCAAAAAGTATTTTTGAATAGAAGAGGCGATGTTATGAAGTGTGTGAAACCCCGGAAAGGTTATTAACTCATTCCAGAATTGCATAATCAGTTATCTCATCCATGCTTAATCTGTAACTTTAGCTGAGGAGATATCATGTCAGACGAATATAAAAAATGCATCGAATCCTGTTACCTGTGCGCAGCTGCATGTGATAACTGCGCGGCTTCATGTCTCGAAGAAGAGAATCTTGAAATGATGCGTGAATGCATAAAGCTGGATATGCAATGTGCAAATATCTGCCGTCTCGCAGCTCAATTCATGACACTAAATAGCGACTCAGCACAGGCGCTCTGCCGTCTTTGCGCTGACGTTTGTCAGAAGTGCGGCGATGAATGTGGAAAGCATGAACATGACCATTGTCAGGAGTGCTCCAGAGCTTGTCATCACTGTGCTGAACAATGCAGAAAGATGGCAGCCTGAGAATGAATTAAATTTGCTAAACCCGCTTCGGCGGGTTTTTTATTCCTGGTGGTAAGCCCGCTTGTGCCAGAAACGGACGCTTAATGCAGGCCTGGATATTTAAACTTTAAACCGCGCAGGCGTCGTACCAAATACTCTGCGAAACAGGGCGATGAAAGCACTCACATTGTTGTACCCAAGTTCCAGGGCAATTGTCGTCACTTGCTTGCCTGAAGCCAAAAGCTCAAGAGCCTTGAGTAGCCGTATGCGTTGTCGCCATTCATTAAAGGTAAAACCAGTTTCAGCGTTAAACCGACGAGACAGTGTGCGCGAAGATATTCCTGCCCAGACCGCCCATTCCTTAAGTCCGCGATCGTCGTTCGGGTTGTCAGATAGTGCCTGAGCAATTCTGACGAGCCGGACATCCTGCGGCATGGGCAGCCCAAGATCGACTTCAGGAAGGGAGCCTATTTCATCCAGAATAACGCCAGCTAAACGTTTTTGAGGCGCATTTAACTCTGCATTTTCCCATGAGGCAGCCCGTGTTATTGCCTCACGCAACAGATTTGTAATTGAGAGAACAACAGGTTTATCAGTTAGTTCACTGCATACGGTGGCAGACACATAGATACTCCAGCCTGAATAAGGGCCGTGCGAGCGTAGTCCATGCGAAACATCTGGAGGTATCCATACGGCATGCGTTGCCGGTACGACCCACCGATAATTTCCGGCATCGACCGTAAGCAGCCCATCCTCAGCTCCGAGTAATTGTCCACAGGAGTGATGGTGGCGAGCCGTTTCCCTTATTGCATCAGACTGGCTGACTGTGACAATCAATGGGGGGCCATCTGGAGCTAAAGTCCGGGTGAACGAAATCAATGGTTCAGTCATATTGGCGCGTCTGAGGTATTTGATGTCTTTTATACCGTACCGAAGCCATCGAGTCGATTGTAGAGTACGCCTGACTTTTACTGAGGGCAGACCATGAAAATGATTTCTATTACTGACGTACTGGATGAGATTCTTAACCAACAGCAGATGCCACTCGATGTGATAATTAATCGCTATTTTAGTCCCGGTTATCGGCAGCGTACTGATAACGCGTGGGAGGACTTAGATGGATTTAATCAACATGCACGTAAACTTCGCGAGATCATTGCTTCCGGCATAATTGAGATGCACGACGAGTTACGGGATGGAAATCGCTATGCTTCAAGGCATCGTGTTTTGTGTTTTAAGCGTGATGGTGAAGAGGCTGATATGGAAGTGTATATGTTCGCTGAAACAGATGATTCTGGAAGATTTATTCGTATCGAAGAAGCCACACTTATGATTAAAGGTCTGGAAAGTGACCGAGACTTAGGAAGCGCCAGATAATCAGGTTTTTATATCTGCTGTTCGCTCACAGGCGGCAACCCGAATCACATCTCCTGACCCGATTGAGATTGAACATGACAACATCATCCTGCAATAAAAGCCACATTCCTGGCCAGAAGAGGTCATTTGCAGCGCCCAAAAAGACAGAGGAAGTGGTTGTGGCCTGATATGCAAATCTGCGCGAGCAGATTACACACAGGATGATACCCAGCATTATCATAATCATCACCGGGCCTACCGTTTCAGACAGCAGCGTTGCCGAAATTGCGAGACCCAGGAACGGCTGCAGCAACTGTAACTGTCCTTAGGAGGCGATGCCGCCAGCGGCCAGCCCTCTGGCCATGTCTCAATAGAGGCACTCAACATCAGCGGCAGCGAAATAAGCATTGCCCGGCAGATCACCGGTTACTGAGACAGAACCCGCCTGACACATAGCAAACCCCTCTACCAGAAGGCTACCGGGTACAGAGAAAATTCAGAAAGTCAGTCTGGTCTTTTGCCTGCCCCCGCTCAGCTGAGCCTGTGCGATCTTCTGCCTGTCATAAATGGCAACCTGCCTGGGCACTTCAAACTCATAAACGCGAAGTCGCCCAGCATCAGCTGGGTAATGGACGTATCAATACCCTGTGCGAACCGGCTGACATGGTGCAGAAGTGTCATATTCATGTGCCTTTGTCAGAAGTATCTGTGCCCGAAAAAGCAGAAAGACAGCAACACAAGGAAAGTTGGGGCCTGGAAAAATAACAGGATTAACTGATAACAAGGTAGCGGGAAGTATTTGTTCGTATGCGCGGCTATTCGTTTTAGTCAGTTATTGAAGATAGTGTCACATCAAACGGGCCAGCAAGAGATTGGGATTGATCTTTCATCATCAATCAAATCAGCAAGCTGACCCTATATATTAATGATAATGAACTGCCGGAAAAGATGGTTTATGCAGCATGACTGCTACGCCATTCATCAACCATTTCTTTCGTCACTTCCTTTTTATAGCAAATGGGTGCATATCCGCCCTGCTTACTCCAGGCACTGCGCCTGCCGCAGCTGCTGCCATTGCGTGCAGAGTTGAACGGGCATGCACATACACCCGGATAAGCCGAAATGGAGTCTTCAATTATGAGCTGGCGAATCTGATCGTCAGTTTTCTTCGATGCTTTCGCCTCAGAAAGACCAGCCCAGAACATACTCATAACAATAGCCAGAGAAATAACCGTTTTGTTTTTTATCATAATCCCCTCCAGAAGTGAGAGGAACACATTAGCGCGACAGGACAGGTTCCAATCGAGCAAAAAAGACACAATACACCACCTATTCAATTCGCCTCAATTATTCCAGAAATACCGAAATAATTCTGTACTGGCTTACCACTTAGGCTTATTTTCTAATTAAAACAGATGATTATAAGGTGGCCACAACGATGAAAGATGGTTTATTGCCCTGAATTTATTCGGCGCAGCTGACTGACTATCAGTAACTCCCAGGTGGCATTCACCGAGACGCATAAATCAAGAGCTGCACCAACAGCTTACTGAGCCTGCAAGCCTTAATGTCTTCAAAGATCAGCGGGCTTCGTCCTGCAGCCGGTGGCGATAATGTTTCAGGACAACGTGTGTCACGATCTGTCCGTAAATAAAGCCGCCCAGCCCGCCACATATTACGGCGCCGGTTAGGCCGCCAAAGTAGGCTCCCGCGCCACCGAGGGCCCCGCTCCCGAAAAGATAGGTCTTTTAGTTCGGGAATACTCTTTTGGGTCCAGTAGATTTTCACGATAGTGTCCTTGTTATGATTGCCAGGCGAAGAAAAACATAATGTGCTGGCCCAGAAAAGGTTTATCCGCCCGGCGCTTTTCGATCATCGCGGAAGCTGGCCTGACGTCAGTCCGCTTTGTGCCAGAAGCAAACGTTGAAGCCGTAATATCATTTTTGCAACATTGCAGGTATGAGGCATTTGTATTTTCTGGCAGCCTTCGGATAAGGCTATTCTTCCCTGAACATCTTTAATCCGGAGAGGTTCTCGCGATCTGCCTTCGCATCATCAGGTGAAATTATTTTATTCCCGGAATATCTTTCAGCCGCGTTGTATAGCGTGGCGACAACCTTTCGCGCTTCATCTGCCATGAGCTGTCGCGCGCTCCCTGCCCCGCAAACCAGACCTTTCCTTTCCCTGAACGATTAATGTTGTCCAGTGCCGCCATTAAAGCATCTGCGTTTGCACGGGGCTGCTGCTCACTGAACAGGTCAAACTGCGTCATGCCGGACGGGTAAAAATCTCCCAACATCACCCCAGCTTTGGCATAGCGGAAGCCCTCCCGCCAGATAGTTCCAAGACCGCGAAGCGCTGATTCTATAATGTCCCGCGTATCACTGGTCGGATAATCGCACATGCAGGATGCCGTGTTGGAATATCGCGGCTCATCGCCATGTCTGCCGGTGGCAACTGAGACACTGATATGCCTGCATCGTGAATTCTGCTCCCTGAGCTTTTCTGCCGCACGCGTGGCATACAGCACGATTGCCTGCTGCATGTCTTCCAGTTTTGTGACTCTTTCACCAAAAGACCGCGAGTTCAGTATGTGCTCTTTTGGCGGCGGTGCATCCTCAAGCGCGATGCAGGACTCACCATTCAGCTCACGGGTGATACGCTCAACGATGACGTCAAAATTTTTCCGTATCATGCTGATGTTGCTGTCTGCCAGCTGCAGAGCCGTTGTTATTCCCAGCTGATTCATGCGTTTGCTGATGCGCTGACCAATACCCCAGATATCGCTGACGTCGGTCAGATGCAGGAGCTTTCGCTGCCGGTGTCTGTCGGACAGGTCCACGACGCCGTTAGTCTGTGTCCATTTCTTTGCCGCATGGTTGGCCAGTTTCGCCAGCGTTTTCGTCGGCGCAAACCCCACGCCAATGATGAGTCCCGTTTCCCTGCGGATACGCTCGCGCATCTGCTGTCCGAAGGTCTCAAGCGGGATAAGGCTGTTAATCCCTGTAACGTCCAGAAAACACTCGTCAATTGAGTAAACTTCCTGCCCTGCAGCCATCTCCCCCAGTATCGCCATCATGCGTGCCGACATGTCGCCATTTATGTGGAATGCAATTTAAACAAAAAAAATGAGCAACTATTCCTCATGGACTGAAATCCAGAGCCCCACTTATTCAGCCTTAAATTGCTGCAGTTTACCTCCGCTCAGAGCATAAAGAAGTGAACTGGTAAGACATAGCCGGAAAATCGATTTCCCTGAGAGGGGGTTATCTGCCACGCTTCTTCTGAAGCCCTTAAGCGGGCAATGAGTCTTATCCCTTACCACCCCCTATGCAGGAAAAAATGATGATAAAAAAATACAGGATCCCGGGACTGACCGCGGTGGCGCTTCTTCTCATCAGCACCCTCGCCGGTGCCGCAGAGGCGCGCTGGACGTTTGACGGCGATATCCACAACAATTCTCTTGCTGTCAGTCCCGATGAAAAAACGGCGGTGGCCTCCTACAGTGAGCGCCCTGACGTGGTGGTTTACGACCTGGTTAACGGCAAAGTCAGAAAGGTGCTGAAGGGATACGTCACGCCCCGCAATGCGCTTTTCTCCCCCGACGGGAAGGCTGTATATCTTTCAGACAGCAGCCTCGGCGTGGTCAGAAAAATCAGCACCGGGACGCTTGACGTGGAGACCACGCTGCCGCTGGGGGCCGGGGCATTCGGTACAGCCATCAGCCGTGACGGTCAGCGTCTGTATGTGAATAACGAAGCCGCCAGCACACTCTCGGTGTATGACCTGACCCACAACCGGCCCGTTTCGGTTGTGACGGGTTTTGCTCAGCCCCGTCAGGGCATCAAAATCAGCCCGGACGGCAAAACCGTCTACGTCACCAACTTTAAGGGCGATAAAATCACCCTCGTTGACGCCGTAACGGGTGAGATTCGCGGCGAGATAACCGGCTTCAGCAAGCTGCGCGCCATTTCTGTCAGCGCCGACGGCCGCACGCTTTACGCGGCTAACAGCGGGAGCAACACCATCGCAGTGGTTGACACGCAGAAGCGCGCCATTACGGCAACCATTCCCGTGGGGCAGGACCCTTACGGTGCCGCCCTGACACCGGATAACCGCTATGTTTACAGCGGCAACCTGGGTGACAACAGCCTCTCCGTTATTGATACCGCCGCCGGTAAGGTGGTCGCCACTGTTACCGGACTGGATGCGCCCCGTCAGGCCATCGTTTTCAGTAAAGACAGTGCCCGCGCGTGGGTGCTGAATAAAGACCTCAGTATTTCGGTGGTTGACCTGAAACAGAACCGCGTCACGGCCACGATTAAAAGCCCGCCGAAGGCCTGATTCAGTCCCTCCCTCACTCCGGTGCAGTAACAGTCTTTCGCAGGGTGAGGGAGGATAAACCACTTTTACAGATTTATTTTAGCTGAATAACCTGTTTTAAAGATTTACGTCTGCATGCCTATACTGTTTCTGTTTACACAGGAGATCCCGGCATGAACGATAAAATATTTACCCTGCATAACGGAGCACGCCCGCTGAGCGCGCTGAGCAGCCCGAAAGAGGCCATACGTCAGTTCACGCCAAACTGGTTCGCCGCCACCATGGGAACCGGTATCCTGTCGCTGTCTCTGGCGCAGTTCCCCTGGCCGGTTCCGGGATTGCGCCTCGTCGCGGAAGGGCTGTGGATGTTTAACATCCTGCTGTTCAGCGTTTTTGCCGTGATGTATCTGGCCCGCTGGGTCATGTACTTCGGTGAGGCAAAGCGCATCTTCGGCCATTCAACCGTGTCCATGTTCTTCGGCACCATCCCGATGGGCATGGCGACCATCATCAACGGCCTGCTGGCGTTCGGTCTTCCCCGGTGGGGCGCAGACGTCATTCCGGTGGCGCACGCCCTGTGGTGGCTGGACGTGGCGATGTCGCTGCTGTGCGGCGTGTGTATTCCTTACATGATGTTTACCCGGCAGCAGCACAGCATTGACCAGATGACGGCCGTCTGGTTACTGCCGGTTGTGGCTGCCGAGGTCGCAGCGGTCAGCGGCGGCCTGCTGGCGCCGCACATTGCCGACACCCACGCGCAGCTCGGCATCATTATTACCAGCTACGTGCTGTGGGCTTACTCCGTACCGGTGGCGCTGAGCATCCTTGCCATCCTGCTGCTGCGTATGGCCCTGCACAAGCTGCCGCACGAAAGCATGGCAGCCTCAAGCTGGCTGGCCCTGGGGCCGATTGGCACCGGTTCGCTCGGTATGCTGGTCATCGGCGGCGATGCGCCCGGGGTGTTTGCCGCGGCGGGCATGCCGGAAATCGCTCACATCGCGCAGGGCGTGGGGTTCGTTGCCGGCATTCTCTTCTGGGGCTGCGGCCTGTGGTGGATGCTGCTGGCCACGCTGATAACCGTGCGATACTTTCGTGAAGGCATTCCGTTCAACCTGGGATGGTGGGGCTTTACCTTCCCGCTGGGCGTGTACACCGTCGCCACGCTGAAGCTGTCCACCCTCGTTGACCTGGCGTTCTTTAAAGGCTTCGGCGCGCTTCTTGTCGTCATGCTGGCCGCCATGTGGCTGCTTGTCGCTGTGAAGACGGTGCGCGGGGCATGGAGCGGGAAACTCTTTGTTTCCCCCTGCCTGGCAGGCCTGGACCGGAAGTCGTGAGTGAAACCTGCACGTCGCTGCTGGACCCCTTTCTGCGCGAGGAGCGCCTCGCGGCGATTACCGCGCCGCACGTAGCCGCGCTGAATCGCTGGGTCAGCGGGCAGCGTCAGGCCGGCGTGGAACTGCCGTGGTTTGATCCGGCCGACGGCGGGACCGGGGCCGGACTGCTTGTCCTGCTGCAGTCGCCGGCGCGCAGCAGCCCGTCACCCCGGTTCGTTTCGCGAGATAACCCGGGGCCGGCCCAGCAGAATCTGGGGCGGTTTCTGGCGGAGGCCGGTATTGCGCGCCGGGACAGCGTGCTGTGGAATACGGTGCCCTGGGTCAGTGACGGGCCGCAGAAACGGCCCTCAGCGGCGGACATCCGCAGCGGCTGCGCCTGGCTTGAGGGCGTGCTGGCGTATCTGCCCGCGCTGCGCGTGGTGGTGCTGGCCGGTGCCGTAGCGGCGCAGGCCCGCGGGACGGTCAGCTGCCTTCGCCCCGGCGTCACGGTGCTGACTATGCCTCACCCCAGCCCGCTGTCGCTTTGCACAAGCCCGGCAGTGCCGGAAAACATCCGCCAGGTGCTCCGCGAGGCACGCACTGCGCTGGCGGGCTGAGAGCGCCGCCGGAATAATACTGACAGGTTTTGCAACCGGCTCTATACTCACAGTACAGGGTGATGGCGTTCCACCCTTCCCAACCGCTCCGTTCAGGAGCTGATGACGCCTGATGTGACTCTTGATTTTCAGGAGGTGCGTCAGGCCGTCCTTACTTTCCTCCCGGCCTGCGTACTTCCCTCTATGGGGAGAGACCTGTGATACACGTTTTTGGCCACATTAATCCTGACAGCGACGCCATCTGCACGACCGTCGTCACCGCACACTGGCTGACCGGGCGCGGAATGGATGCCCGCGCATGGCGTCTCGGCGAGGCTAACCGGGAAACCCGCTTTATCTTTGACGCCGCCGGCCTCACGCTGCCGCCGCTGCTCGCTTTTCCGCTAAAGGATGAACGGGTCTGGCTGGTCGATTTCACCGAACCGGCACAGGGGCCTGACGACCTGCTCCGGAGCAACGTCGTGGGCATCACTGACCACCACCGGCTGGGCGGGCTGATAACGCAACTGCCGCCGGAGGTACATATTCGCCCGGTTGGCAGCAGCGCCACGCTGCTCTGGCTGCTGATGGACGCAGAAGCGCGCCGCATGCTGCCCCCGACGCTCGCCGTGCTTCTGCTGGGCGCACTCCTGAGTGATACCGTGAATCTTCGCTCGCCGACCACCACCGAAGACGATATCCGTTCGGCGACCGAACTGGGCGCACTGTCTGGCGTAAACCGCAGAGCCTTCGCCCGTGACCTCCTCACCGCAAAAACAGACGTCAGCGGCCTCAGCGCACAGCAGCTGCTGGACAGGGACCTCAAGGCCTTCGTCATTGCCGGCACCGACGTGCGCATAGCCCAGATTGAGGTCAGCTCACCGTCACAGGTTGCCCCCGTGATGAACGACCTGCTCGCAGCACTGGCGTATCTGGCAGACCAGTCGGGAGCTGGCCTGGCGGTGCTGATGCTGACCGACATTCGTACCGGGTTCTCAACGCTTTACTTCGCCGGGCGGGAGAGCGTTAACGTCGCCTCCTGCTCCGTACCGGGCATGCTCAGCCGCAAAAAGCAGCTTCTGCCGTGGCTTGAGTCCCGCCTTAACCAGAACGGAGGTTCATTATGACCTGCTACACCCACGCACTGATACTTGTGAACGATAAAAACGACGGCACTCTTCTGCTGAAACGGGCGGTCGCGCTGGCGCAGCCGCTCGGCATGAAAATCACCCTGGCGCACATCAGCGACGACTACCGGGAGATGAACTACGTGTCTGACAGCCTGATGGACGACGTCGTGTCGGAGGAGGTGCTGAAAGGCAAAGCGTTTATGAGTGAGCTGGCGGCCTCCGTGCCTGAGACGGTAGACACGCGGGAGCTGGTGACCATGCGCCGCGTTGAGGACGTGGAGAAGTGCATCGCGGAGCTGGGCGTGGACCTCGTGCTTGCCGGGCACCGAAACCGCTTTATGGGAATGCTCACCTCCCGCTCGGCGGACTACATCAACCACCTTACGGTGGATGTGCTTATCACTCACCTGACTGACTGAACCGGGAGAAACACCATGCGCTTTACACTGGATAACGTAACCGCCCGTGAAATTCTTGACTCGCGCGGCAACCCCACCGTTGAAGTTGAAGCCCGGACTACGGACGGGATGATGGCGCGCGCCTCGGTGCCTTCCGGGGCCAGTACCGGCTCGCGCGAGGCCGCAGAGCGCCGCGACGGTGACGCACACCGTTTTGGCGGTAAAGGCGTGCTGGATGCCGTCAGGGCGGTTAATACGGAAATCTGCCAGGCCGTGCGCGGCAGCGACGTGCGCGAACAGCGTCAGCTGGACAACATCATGCTGGCGCTGGACGGCACGGAGAACAAGAGTCGCCTGGGTGCCAATGCCATTCTGGGCGTGTCGCTGGCGGTGGCCCGGCTGGCGGCACAGGCCTCCCACGAGCCGCTGTGGCGCTACCTGGGTGGCCTGCAGGCGAACCTGCTGCCCGTGCCGTGCATGAACATTATCAACGGCGGCGTGCACGCCCGCGGTCAGGGCGCGGACTTTCAGGAGTTCATGATAGCCCCGCACGGCGCACCCACGCTGCGCGAGGCCGTACGTCAGGGCAGCGAGGTCTACCAGGCGCTGCGCCAGATCCTGCTGGACAACAACCTGTCGGCGGCAGTGGGCGACGAAGGCGGTTTTGCGCCCGCCGTGTCGTCAAACCGCGACCCGCTGGCGTTTATCGTACAGGCCATTGAGAAAGCCGGATACCGGCCCGGAGAAGACATCAGCATCTGCATGGACCCTGCCTCAAGTGAGTTTTTCGCAGACGGCAAATATCATCTGCGCACCGAGGGCAGCGCGCTGAGCGCGGCGGAAATGACGGCATACTACGGCGAGCTGATGGACCAGTTTCCCGTCATCCTGCTGGAAGACGGCCTGGCCGAGGACGACTGGGCGGGCTGGAAGCATTTGCACCGGCAGCTTGCGGGCAGGGCCGAACTGGTTGGTGACGACCTGTTTGTCACCAACGTGAAGTATATCCAGCGCGGCATTGACGAAAACCTCGCCAGCGCCGCACTGATTAAACTCAATCAGATAGGCTCGCTCAGCGAAACGCTGGACGCCGTGGCGCTCTGCCAGCGGCACGGCTGGGGCGCGTTCATGTCCCACCGCAGCGGGGAAACCACGGACACGTTCCTTGCCGACCTGACGGTGGCCCTGCGCGCGGGACACCTGAAAACCGGCGCGCCGTGCCGCGGCGAACGCGTGGAAAAGTACAACCAGCTGATGCGCATTGAGCAGGCGCTGGGTGACGATGCGCACTACGCGGGGCTTCATGCGTTTGTGCGCCGCACGTAGCACATCCGCCGGACGGTCCCCGTCCGGCACAGAAGGAATGCCTGTGGCCTCTGCAACGCTGATCCTTTTGCGTCACGGCGAAAGCCAGTGGAACCGGGAAAACCGTTTTACCGGATGGACAGACGTGCCGCTGACGGTCAGGGGGCGGCAGGAGGCCGACCGGGCCGGTGACGCGTTGCGGGCAGCGGGCCTGATGCCCGACCGTGTCTTCACCTCGGTGATGACACGCTGCGTTCACACGGTCTGGCGGGTGCTGGACCGTCTTGACCGCAGCTGGACGCCCGTGGAAAAGAGCTGGCGACTGAATGAGCGCCACTACGGGGCGCTGCAGGGGCTGAACAAGGACGACGCTGCCCGGATAATGGGGGAAGAGACTGTCCGGCTCTGGCGCAAAAGCTTCAGCGGCATTCCGCCCGCGGACGCGGAGGCTCCGGCGCAGCTGCGTCGGGATCTGCGCTACCGCCGCGTTGCGCTGGCCGACCTGCCTGCAACGGAAAGCCTGGAAATGACGCTGCGCCGCGTCATGCCGTACTGGCAGCATGCTGTGGTACCGCAGTTACGCTGCGGAAGTTCCGTTCTGGTTGTGGCGCACGGCAACACGCTGCGCGCCCTGACCGCCTTCCTGGACGGCATGCCTTACGACAGCGTGGCACAGCTGCACATCCCGACCGGCGTGCCGGTCGTATATCAGATGGATGCGGCCGCCCAGGTCGTGTCCCGTGATGTTCTGAATATTAAAAAAAAGGAGTGAACGTGAATCAGCTTTTTGCCGTCATCACCGGCGGTGCTTTAGGGTGTGTTATCCGCTGGCAGCTGGGCGCGCGCCTGAATGCGCTTTTTCCGGACCTGCCGCCGGGGACGCTGCTGGTCAACCTGCTGGGTGGATTTATCATCGGGGCGGCCCTGGCGTATTTTCTGCGCCATCCCGGCCTCGATCCGGCCTGGCGGCTGCTCATTACCACCGGGCTGTGTGGAGGAATGACGACCTTCTCCACATTTTCAGCTGAGGTTTTTGCCCTGCTGCAGTCAGGCAGCTATGCCTGGGCAGCCGCCTCGGTGCTGATACACGTGCTGGGTTCGCTGGCCATGACGGCGGCCGGATTTTATATCATGACGCTGTGTGGTTAACCCGGACCGTACGGCCTTTAATCCAGGCGAGACCTCAGTGCAGCGACCGCTGCACTGAGGTCAGACAGTTCAGTATATTGTTCAGAAGCGCTCTCTGCGGGCCTGACCCGACAGGGTTTACGCCTGTAATGCTTCTCGTAAATCCGGGGCACTGTCGTGACAGAGTTTCAGGTCTGTCTGTTCTGGTAAAGGTCCCAGCGATTGCCATAGATGTCCTCAAACACGACAACCATTCCGTATTCTTCCTCCCGCGGCTCCTGACAGAAGTGGACGCCTTTTGCCTTCATAGCATTGTAGTCGCGCCAGAAGTTGTCGGTCTGCAGGAACAGAAAAACCCGTCCGCCGCACTGATTGCCGATAAAGCCTTCCTGCCGATCGTTCGACGCGCGGGCAAGAAGAATAGCACAGTCGCTGTCAGGGTCCGGCGTCACCACGACCCAGCGCTTACCCGGCTGCGGCGTGTCCTCAATCAGGGTAAAGCCCAGCTTATCGGTGTAATACTCAATTGCACGATCGTAGTCATCGACCACAACAGCCACATACCCCATACATCGCTTCTGTTTTCTCATCTGCGGCTCCATCAGTTACGGCATCACGCCCGCTATAATCAGATTTATATCAGATACGACGTTCGGTCGTCTGTACTGACTCTGCGCTGACACCCTCAGGCCGGACATTGTAAGCATCTGATCCGTCAGGATTGTGGATCCAGTCTTGTAAGAACCCGCTCAACCTTTTCAGCATCCTGCTCCAGTATGGATCTCTCATCGGGAGTGAGCGGAACCTCTTCGAGGTAACGCCGGATGGATGCTTTACTCTCCATTATCAGCCCGCGCGCGCTGTCTTTAAGCAGGTTAAAATCGCAGCCGATGCAGGCCATCCGGTGCTGACAGCTGCTCCAGAAAGGGTTCGTGCAGTATGAGTCACCCAGATCATAGTACGTCGCGGGTCCGGTCAGACTGGCGGCTTCCGGATCGTGGTCAATCAGCACGCTTATCATATGAGAGACCCTGTCGGCTTTGACGAACGAAGCGGCCAGCTGAGTCGGACGTATACGAATATAATGCAGGGTTGACTGTGGGGATGAATGGCCGGACCACTGCATCAGCTCATGTAAAGACATCCCCCCGGCAACACTGGCCAGTGCTGTAACGGCAGAAGCACGGCCGCGGTGGCTGGTAATGGGACCGCGTGAATCTTCCACAGACATACCCGCTCTGGCGCAGAGAAGCGGAATGACAGTGAGATTTATTATGTTTCTTCCCACCGGTTTACCCCGGTTCTGAAACAGATAACGAACTTTTTCACCGGTGCGTTCATCCGTAAATGCTGCCTGCTCCTGAGGACGCTCACTGAGCCAGATATCGACATATTTTTTCACAACAGACGAGACTGGCTTAACAAAAGCTTTAGACGTTTTGCCGGCTGGTACGCTGAGATAGCACAGAGTACCGGCCGGGACAGGGCTGCTGTTTTCCTGCAGAATGTCATCCACCTGTGGGGTAACGCAGTTCATTGTCAGGCGCAACAGCTCGTTCTGTCGCAGCCCGGCATGCGTCCAGATAACCGCCATAGCCTGAAGCATAGACAGGGGATAATGAATTTCGCTCAGCAAATCTTCCTGACGCAGGTTCAGACTCGCCCAGACCAGTCTGAGCCAGACCGGATCATCAATAACGCGGGGGCTCACGCCCTGACGAAACAGCGGTGTATCAGGCGTGGACAGATGGCGGGCCGGACTGAACTTTAATCGCCCCCATCCCCAGCTTTCATAATCAAGCATAAAACGGCGAATGGCATAAACAAACCGGCTGCGGGAATGCGGCATCAGGGGTTCTCCTGAGCGTTTTGATTGTCTGCCCCCTTTCTTTGTATCCAGTGACAGCTCGTCTACTTTCAGTCTGCCGACCATTGCAATAAAGCTGGCGCAGGTTTCCATTGTCCAGTCAGAGGGCTCGCATATTTCCGGCTTTTCCCGGGCAAGCCACAGGCCACAGCGGAGAATAAAACTGTACTGAGTTTCTCTGGAGCGGGGGCGGAGTACCGACGTTTCCCGCCACATCCGGCACCACCGCGCCCAGTCAGGTGCGATACCTTGTGTTGGCTTTTCATGCCATTCCTGATAGTTACGCATTCTCAGGGGGCTCTCTATAATTCCCATAGCAGCAAGCGCACAGGATATTTTCCCCGTAGCTCTTGCGATTCCCCGGTCGTGGCAGTTCTGCCCCCGCCACAGGAGGTCTGTCGTAAAAGTTTCAAGACGCGGGTCGTTGTTCATCAGCATCAGTACACCCAGCATACCGGACATATTGTGCTTCTGATTCTGCCCGGCATATCCCATTGAGATCAGAACGTCTGTCAGCCGGTTAATTTCATGACTGACAATACTCCGGCCATATATAGCACTGGCGTACAACGACGGTGCGCCATGCACTGGCAGGCTGAGCGGAGAAGAAAACGGACCGAGATGAAAGGCAAAAGCAGCAAGCAGGGGCCTGCCGGAACAGTGTTGCTCACAGAGCGTTAACCATCTTTCCTGCGTCCACTGCCAGCAGGGCTGACCCGACCGGTGCGTTTCTGCAAGAACGGCAAGGAGGGTAATTCTGGCAAGTCTGACACTGATACTGCTTCGTGAGGCAATGTCCTGCAGAGGCAGCAGCAAATATGGCAGGGAATCTGGCCGATCGAGCGCAGCAGACCGCCGGTAGCCTGTACGTATCGCGTCTTTTTCCTCAGGACTCAGCGCATCGCTCAGCTGATAATCTGTGCGTTTGAAAGGTATATAAGTGACTGTGTTTTTTTTTCCACTCATCAGTAAGCCCCCGCCTGAAAAATAAGGCCAGCGATTTTCCTGTCGGTTTCAGCTACGGCTGCGGTTATCCGGCCAGACAGATCGGACCCTGACAGATGGATATAAATCTGTGTGGTGCACGGATCTCTGTGTCCAGCATAAGTCGCCAGCTCATGCAGCTTCCAGCCGGCCCGAGCCAGATGGGTCAGGCGAAGATGGCGAAAGGTGTGGGTTGTAATCTGTGGAAGCCCCGTATCCAGAGCCCATCTGCGCACGGTTTTACTCCAGCTCCACACAGAAAGAGGAGTGCCGTAATTACGATCAGAAAATGAACGGAACAACGCCCCCTGTGTCCGGCCAGCCCGCTTCAGCTGCCGGAAAAGGTTTGCCAGTACCGGCGTAATGTCCGGACCATAGCACACAACCCTTTCACGCCGGCTTTTCGTTGTTTCCGGGCGGATACGGATCAGGCGATGAGCAGGGTCGATATCCTCAAGCGTCAGGGCTGTCACCTCTGCACGGCGGAGTGCACCAAAATAGGCCAGTGCGAGCATCAGCCGGTCCCGCAGGGAAGCAGCTGAAACATGTTTAAGAAATCTCAGCCATTGTTCATTGTCAGGTATTACAGGTAAGCGGGTGATACGCGGGACAAGCCCCCGCCCGGTATAAATGGCACCCGGTAAACCCGCGCGGGGTAGCGGATTGAGACTGCATATATCCTGATAAACAAGAAAGTCATACCAGAGACGGATAGCAGACAGGCGCAGCTGGAGCGTGGCACTGGCCGCAGGGTAAGGCATGCCAGGCAGCTGAGGGCGGATGTAGGCGGCGAGGTCTTCAAACCGGGCTTTTTCAGGTTCAATTCCGTTCTCGCTGCAGAACGAAAAGTAATGATGAAGGGCGCTACGGTAGGCGGTGAGTGTGCCCTGCGCCCGCCCGAGATCGGATAACAGTTTCAGCCAGCGCTCTGCCAGCAATAGGCTTTGTTCATTCGGTGGGATCAGCATCGTGTTCTCCTCTGACAGCAATATCGCTGCTCAAAGTTTACTCACTCAATGTTGCATTCCACTTAACTTACTACAGCTCGTAGTTGGAGCTGAATACGTATACCCCGTTCTCCCTGAAGAAACGCTCATTCTTAAACAACGGGGCCGCCATTTTTATGCCCATTCGCTTTGCTTCAGCCGAGCGGGCAATAACGCAGCCATCATTATTCGACACAACCACAATGGGTTTTCCGCGCAGGTCGGGTCGGAATACCGTTTCACAGGAGGCGTAAAAATTATTGGCATCGGCCAGCGCAAACATCCCTACTCTCCTGCCGGCCCGTTGAATCCCACCCCGGCCACATCAGTGAGCGCATAGGCAACCACACCCCAGACGGGCAGCGTCTGGTTCACATCCAGCACTGTTACCGTTTCGTCCTCGTCCAGCGCCTGCAGGGCGGGAACCGGATTGAGCAGCAGTCGTCTCAGCGTCAGCTCCCCGTCAACCTCAGCAACGATTAGCTGGCGGTGTACAGGCGTCAGTGCACGATCGATAGCCAGCACAGATCCTTTCACAATACCGGCATCGGGGCAGTCGCTTTCGCTGCGCATCAAATAGGTTGAGTAAGGGGAAAGATGAACGAGATCGCCCAGGTTAAGGCGCGTTTCGGTGTAGTTCTGAGCGGGATTCTGAAAGGCCATTAAAATGCTCCATTCTGACCAGCATTGCTGCCTGTCTGCATCCAACAGGCATACACATTTATGACTCCTGTGATGAGTATAAGTCGTTACAGCCGGCAATGCTCATATGTGTACGCCGGTGTCTGCTACAGGCGGAAAAGCTGAAGTTTGGGCATGGTATTACTACATAAATAAATTAAGGTGTGTGTTAAACCCCAGGTAATTGATTTGCTCTCGAAGATATAGACATTCTTAAGGCCGAGTTCTTTTGATAGGGATCGCGGTCGCTATAGAATTTACTTTCTTGAGGAGACAGGTTCTAATTGGCTTGTAACAAATGAGATAATACCCTTCCAGAAGATAGATAAGCAGGAGAAAATCTATGATAGCTCTAATAAAGGATCTTTTAAGTAATCCGGTGGTTTCCGCAGTAGTTCTTAGCATCATCGGAGCTGTTACAAAAAAGTATATTCAATTTCATCGCAGAGATTTTTTTTCACGCTCATCTTCCGAGCAGATAAATGCAGTCGAGTGGCTTAGGAACTCATCTGTACCAATGTCCGATCCGTTAGCTAAGGCGGAACAGCAGTTCCGTCTACAGTCGTTCGGACTACACAGAGACCGGGATTTATCTTACAAAATCATATGTTTTTACTCAGAACATACGCAGTCATTGATGCCCTCCCTCAGGGCAGTCTTACGTTACCAAGGGATGTACACAATTGCTGATGGAAACATATACCCTCATAAATTCCACAAGTGGTTAGTATCTTTAGTATTTGTATGGTTACTATCGATTAGCGTTACTGAGATATATAGGGGTTATTTACACAGTTATAGCGTAAAGGCTTTACTATCTCTGTTTGTCTTTTTTATGGCTTTTATAGTATGGTGTTGGGTTGCTGCTTGTGCTGTGAAAATTTCAAGCATCAGTAAAAAACTCAATTCTTATACCCCACCCGCAAAAGACTATAAATCCAGTACAAACAATTTCTGTTCAATACTCAATAATAAATATCCTTAGTGTGACTGATTTGCTCCTCATTAATACTTGTATACCGTTGTTAGTGACGTCCGATTCTGACACAAAGCGCACTGATACGCAGGCCGGGGTCTGTTAAGCGCGAGAAACGGATGTTGTTCGTTCATATCGCGACGATTGTTACGTTGACCCGCCCAGACGTATAGCATCCATTCAGCGACTCCTAAGTATGCCCGGAGGTTGCATCTGTTGATCCATAACGTTTTTGAGCGGCATTTTGGTGCTCAGCGTGAGGATGATCGGTGGCTAATATTTCGCGCAGACCTGTCAGAGAGAAAGCTTTCTCGGCTCTATGACGTCGCAATCCCGAACCAGATGACAGAAGGTGGATTGCTGGCTGGTCAATGCAACCGCAGATGGAAAAGGAGAGTGTCCTGAACGCATTGCTGATGGCTGTAAGGCGGCATACCCCCCAAAAACAGGCGCTGGTTCTCTGATCAGGACAGTCAGTCCACAAGCCATGAGTGGTGGTCGTTCCAGAAATCACATGGAGTTGAAGTCAGCATGAGCCATCGCGGTAACTGCCACGATAATGCAGTTGCAGAAAGCTTTTTTCAGTTGCTGAAGCGTGAACGGATAAAGAAAAAGATCTACGAATCGCGTGAACAGCCCGCAGCGCCAAATCCCCCTCCCTGCACCATTCAATGAACTCATCCGGTAACGGCCAGAACAGTGAAACGCTGTCCTGCGAGCAACTGCTGTACGTTCTGTCCTCATTGCCCGACTGCGTCTGATAACACCCTGCCTGCCCGTTAATTTGCATCAGAGACTGACATTTCTGAAGCACCACTGGATCTCCGGAAGTTATTGATGTCCTCACACTCAGCGCTTTTTCGTGCCAGACGCAGACAGGGCAAATACCGTGGAACGGGCAGTTCTCCTCTGACCAGCTAAATAAACTGGACATTTTCTGAACATCCGCAGGCGCCTGCCGATAATCAATAAGGGGTATATCACCAGGTTGCTTTCCACAGAAAGCTCGTCACATGAAGAAAATAATTTCCTGATAAATAAGGATAAATATGTTTCCTGCACGTATTGCTACAAAAATGACATTGGGTGGCGTCCTGCTGTTAGGCGTGACGACCGCAATTGTCTGTCTTGTACTGTTGTTACGTGGCCAGCCACGCATTATTGAAGCCAGCAATAAATTAATTGAGCAAGCCGGTGGAAACCTGGTCAGCAGGCTGGACCAGCAGCTGGCGGGCATTCAGGGAGAGGCAGTCAGCATGGCGCGTCTGGCAGAGGTGCTGCCACACGATGTTTCGCTGTGGCAGAACAGTTTTCCGCAAATGATCGACAGTAATGGTAATCATACTATCGCCGGTGGAGGTATCTGGCCTGAGCCGGATGCGTTTGTTGCAGGCACTGCACTGCGCAGCTTCTTCTGGGCGCGTGAAGAGAGTGGCAAACTCGCTTACTCTGACGGATATAATCAGCCTGCTACCGGCGATTATCACAAGGAAAGCTGGTATACACAGGCACGCAATGCACCACGCGATCGCTGTACCTGGTCCGATGTTTATCAGGATCAGGTTTCAGGCGTCAAAATGGTGACCTGCAGCGTACCCTACTATGCCGGTGACCGTTTCGCGGGTGTCGCTACACTGGATGTGATGCTGGATAACCTGGCACAGTTTGTGAAAACTCAGGGTAATGTGACGGGGGGTTATGCCCTTGCGGCAGACAAGACCGGTACGCTGCTCTACTACCCTGGCGTGGATACCAAAGTGCTGAATACCTTATCCACTGTTGCTCAGAAAGAGAGCTGGCTGCAGCCCGTTGTGTCAAAACTAAAAAGCCTCGGGCCTGATGCAACCCTGGCCAGAGTCGACCGTATTAATGATGCACACCTGAATCAATCCGCACAGGTTACCCTGTTCCGCATGCCGGGAACTGGCTGGATCATAGGTCTGGTTACGCCAGAGAAAGTGGTCAGTGGCATGGCCCGCACGATCATGTGGGATATTTTCATATTCCTTGTGCCTGCCATGATTATTCTGCTTATTCTCACCTGGTGGTTTACACAGCGTATTGGTCAGCGCCTGCGTCATACCTATGATGCTCTGAACGAGATTGCGACAGGAGATGGCGATCTGACGCGCCGTCTTGAGCGTAATGGTCACGACGAACTTGCCGACATTGCCGGAGCCTTCAACATTTTCGTTGATAAGATTGCGGGTGTAATCACGCGTGTTCAAGGCAGCAGCGAAACGGTAGCGCTTAATGCATCGGGGCTGGCTCAGAGCAATCAGTCATTTTCAGACAAGATTGCGGAGCAGGCCGCTGCGCTTGAGCAGAGTGCTGCTGCGATGGAACAACTTAACGCAACAGTACAGCAGAACGCTGAAAACACCCGGCTGGCTGATACGGTCGCGGAAAAAACTTCGCAGATTGCGCAGACCAGTTCAGGAACAATGGAGGAAATGGTGCACACTATGGCAGCCATTCAGAACTCCTCACAACGCGTCGCTGAAATCCTGGGACTGATTGACAGCATTGCCTTCCAGACCAATATACTGGCGCTGAATGCGGCAGTAGAAGCGGCGCGCGCCGGCGAGCAGGGAAAAGGATTTGCCGTTGTCGCAGCAGAAGTCCGTGCGCTGGCGCAGCGTAGCGCAAACGCAGCACAGGAAATTAAACTCCTCATTTCCGATTCCGACAGCACGGTCATTGCTGGCAGCAAGCTGGTGAAAGGTGCTGGTGAGCAACTGAAACAACTGGTCAACGACGTACATCGCGTCAGACAGGTTGTTGGGGAGATGCGGGTCGCCGGTGATGAGCAGAGCAAAGGCATTTCTGAAATGACGCTGGCGGTTACACAGATGGAGCGCGGTATTCAGCAAAACCTGTCACTCATCAACCAGACTGCAGAAAACACTCAGGTTCTGCGTGACGAGGCAGCACAGCTCGCACAGGAAATATCCGTATTCAAAGTGGTTAACGGATAGTGCAAATCAGGGTTTGGCTGGGCTGAGCCCGTAAACTGATCCTGCATTACTGCCCGGGCCAGCTATCTGGCGCCGGGCGATTCACTAACCTGCAAGCATGGCTGCAGCTGAAAGCAATGTGTTCCGGTTGCACGCAGCGATCTCACACTCCCTCAGAAGGACCTCGCTTCACGTGGCGATACGTATCTACTCGTATGATGTCTCTGTAATTACGGACGAATTTCGGACATTTTCGGTCGGGCTGAAATTTGCCTTTTCAACTCATGAGGTTAAGGATATGCTATATACGAAACATATACGTTTTATATAGGATTAGCATGGGTATCGTTAAAATCTCGGATTTGATGCATGAGAATCTGCGCATCGCCAGTCAGGCGATGAGCCGCTCCATCAATGCACAGGCTGAACACTGGCTTAAAATCGGCATGCTGGCGGAACTCTATCCCCAGCAGACCCAACACCAACTGGCGCAGATGCTGATCCGGCTGGAGGTGGAAGGCCGCACCGATATCCGGAATATGCTTCCTGAAGAGATCCTCGCCACACAAGGAGATGTGTCATGAACAGCGTTAAAATTCATACCGCAGCAGAAATCGAGATGGCCCGGGCAGCGGGACAGGCTGCCGCGCAGGTGCTGGCCATGATCACGCCACACGTCCGGCCTGGCATCACCACCGAAGAGCTGGATGATATCTGTCACGACTTTATTGTGAACGAACTGAAGGTGACGCCAGCCAACATCGGCTATCAAGGCTATACCCGCACTACCTGCACCTCGGTCAATCATGTGGTCTGCCACGGTATTCCGGCCGGGAAAAAGCTCAAGGATGGCGATATCGTTAATATCGATGTAGCGGTCATCAAGGATGGCTGGTACGGCGACACCAGCCGCATGTACTTCGTCGGCACGCCATCAGTCCGGGCGAAACGGCTGGTTGAGATCACCTATCAGTCGCTGGTGGCCGGGATCAAAACGGTCCGTCCGGGCGCAACGCTGGGCGATATCGGCGCCGCAATACAGCGTGTGGCAGAAGCGGCCGGTTTCTCCGTGGTGCGTGAATATTGCGGTCACGGGGTGGGTGAGATTTACCACACCGAACCGCAGGTGCTGCACTACGGCACACCGGGCCAGGGTATGCCACTCAAGGCGGGCATGATCTTCACTATCGAACCGATGATCAATGCCGGTAAAGCGGGCACCAGCGTGCTGTCTGATGGCTGGACGGTGGTGACGAAAGATCGTTCACTCTCGGCGCAGTGGGAGCACACGGTCGCCGTGACGGAAAGCGGCTTCGATCTGCTGACGCCCTGGCCGGAAGGCACCGGTGATTACCCGGCAATTTAATCCAGTGGCCTGAGAGTGTCTCAGGCTCTGGACTTTTTCAGTCGCGAACTTCACTAAGTGTGTTGAGGGAGGAAGCCCGCCAGACATGCACATCATTGCGTCCGGCGCGCTTCACCTGATAAAGCGCCTCATCAGCGCGTCGCAGCCATTCATGAATCGAAGCCGCTTCGCGCGCTGAAGCAATCCCGATACTCACCGAACTCTGAAAAGTGGACGAAGCAGGCAACCGCAGCAAGGTAATGCCTTCCTGGATCTTTTTAGCCAGTCGCAGGATGCTGGCTTCATCGGCCTCACGCACAATGACGCACAGCTCATCCCCGCCAAATCGGGCGGGAATATCTTTCAGACCGACGCTGTTTCGTAACAGTGCCGAAATCTCTGTCAGCAGAAAGTCGCCCGCCTCATGGCCAAACGTGTCATTAACCTGTTTGAAGTGATCCACATCCAGCAGCATGAGCCAGGCGTTGCCCTCGCCTCGCTGAGTGCGCAGAAATTCGCTTTCCAGTCGCTGCTCAAACAGACGACGGTTCGGGATTTTCAGGCCGGGGTCCATCAGCGCGATGCGCTCCAGCTCGCGATTCTTTTTACGCAGGCTCAGCGTCAGATTGTGCGAAACCACACTGAGCGCCAGCAGATAAACGCTGGCCAGTGGCAGAGTCAGCCAGGCGGTACGGGTAGAGAAGTTCAGCATGATCGGTGCACCCGTGACTGACCATACCAGCACAAAAGTGAGCAAAAAGGCCTGCAGCGCAGATTTCAGCTGTACCCAGCCGCCCGCGGAATAGCGGTCAGAAATCAATACGGCCATGATAACCAGTGAGGGGAAAGGACTCAGCGCCATCATCCCCACCCAGACGCCGCCAAAAGCCGCATCCAGCGTCAGACTCTTGCGTTCAAATCCTGTGGGGTCGCGCGATCGTAAGGCCAGCCTGTAGGCGGCATAGGGCCAGATAAACGCGTTGATGAACAGCAGCAGGCAGAGTTCCGCGCATTTCCCCCGCTCCATCAGCACTGACAGGATGGGCAAAAAGCAGAGCAGCGTACCGAGCTGACGCATCATAAACATACGGCGCACGAATCGGCTGGCGCGCCGCCTCAGTTGAGCATCGTCAGGTGTGTAATAGTTCATATGCAGACTGAAGCAGCGAAAGGTTACGTCAGTTTATCCAAACTGGTGAATAAAAGTAATATGTTTGCAGAATATTCTTATTGCCGGATTAAGACTGATCGACTACGCGTTAAAGCCGGTATTGTTCGGCTGACAGATGACTGCTGTCGCCTGCCAGCACGAAGGCTAGGTTTTTATCTGCGGCCCTTAGCAACCGAGGCGGACCAGCTGAAGTCGCTGACTTCACTGGCTGTCAGTGAGGAGGGTTTCTTTTTGCGGAGGGGTTTTTTCGCCTTCAGCGCCTGCGCTTTCTCTTTTTCCTGCTTTGCCGTCATAACGATCCGACGCGCTTCACTGCTGAATTCTTTTTCTTTTTTACTATCCGGCTCTTTACCGGTGCGCTGACGATACTTTTCCATCAGCCCTTTAACGGTCTGTTCGACGGCCAGTCGTTCATCAGCGTTGAACTGATCAATGGAAATCATCTTCTTGTCGTTCATAGCACTCTGTCTCGTGGCGAAGGGTGAGATGAGTGTACCGCATTTACGGTTTATTAAGTCAGAAACCGCCTCTGTCCTGCATCTTCTTCACTTTGCAGCGCATCCATCCCGCTTCATCGGATGGCCATGCGAAAAACAGGGTTGTCTCTTAATATAAAACTAATGTTTAGCAGGTTTACTGGCAGTGACCACGTACTGCCGGGAGGCTAACGGAATGACTAAAGAGACCGATCGCCTGTCACAGGCCCTGTTACGGCGGCATGGCATTGGCGTCAGACAGAAACGCATCCACTTTCGGGGACGCGATCTGCTGTTTCAGCTGCGCAATGCCCGTTATGATGTTTTCAACGGTGACCGCTGCATTGCGACCGTGGAAACCAATAACATTCATGACGCCATCAAGCAGTTTAAGGCGCTCGACACACCTGTGGAGAAATAGTCATGCCCGATTACTGCGTGCTTCAGAAAGGCCGTGAAATCATGGCCGTTAATCTCACCCATAAGGACAAGCGGGGGAAGGTATATTTCCCATTAATGCGGGATTAAAAGGCAAAGTGACTGTTAATTCATGTCGTGCCGATTAGAATAAGGGAAATTTCTCCGCACACAGGTTTCTGATGAAAATCACTATTCAGAAAGAAGATGCGCTGTTTATGCATAACTTCTTTGCTGCGCCCTGCGACACGCTCGACACAGATTCACCTCAGGCACGACAGATTCAGCAATCGCTTCAGCTGGCTATCCAGCAAAAAGAAGCAGAGATCGACGGTGACTGGAAACGCACTCTGACATTTATGCTGCTGTTCCTGTTTTTATATGCTGCGCTCGGTGCCTCGCTGACGCTGGATCTCAGCACCACCACCGGCCATAAGAGCATCGAATATGCTCTGGAGGCGATTCCGGTGCTGATCGCCTTCTCCGGTTTTTTTGTCTCTATACTCTATCTGTTTCTGACACGCGCCAGCGCGCGTAAACAGCGCAACTGGGAAAATGCCATCCTGGTGCTGGAAAAATATTCTCTCGGTAATCTGTTTAAAGCTACCCATACCCAGGGGGGCGGCACCAGTAACTACTCCGTGCCCAATCTCTACATTTCTCTCGCGCTGTTTATCTGCCTGACCTGGCTGGTCACCTATAACTATCTGACCTTCACCACCAGCGGCGTTTTCGGCAGTGTGATTTCTCTGTTCATCAGCACCATGGTCTATGTGATTCTGGATATACAGCTGCTCAAACCTTTCACTCATGCCGCAGAGAAAGAGGAAGCGGCGAAGGATAAAGCGGATGACGCGCAGGCGTAACTAAAACGCCAGAATCGAGAGGATACCCGGCCCGCAAGCCGGGTATTTTTTTGCTGCAACAGGCCCGGTCTGGCTGCTCAGCCCTTTCGCACCCGGCTATCTGAAACCTGATCCAAAAACGTAAAAGTATGTTGTAACTACCATCGCTCATTCAGCAACGCGGGCATCGTACAGGGCACGCCTTCACAGCGTGCCCCCTGGCGTTACCAGCGCGTTTTCTGCATATCAATCACAAAACGATATTTCACATCGCTGGTCAGCATACGTTCAAAGGCCGTTTCGACCTCTTCACCGGTTATCATCTCAACATCCGCCGTGATGTTGTGCTGCCCACAGAAGTCGAGCATCTCCTGCGTCTCCTGAATACTGCCAATTGAGGTGCCGGTAATACTCAGACGGCGGAACACCATCGGTGTCACATTCGGTGACGGATGAGGCTGATCGGGGATACCCACCAGCACCAGCTGACCGTTGGTTTTCAGCGCATTCAGATAGGGATCGAGATCGTGTGGCGCAGCCACGCAGTCCAGAATGATATCCAGCGACGCCTGACAGGCCGCCATCTGGGCCGCGTCACGGGAAACCACCACGTTTTTAGCGCCCAGCCGGCGGGCATCCGCCCCTTTCTCTGGCGAGGTGGTAAATAAGGTGACCTCTGCGCCCAGCGCACTGGCCAGCTTAACCGCCATATGGCCCAGGCCGCCCAGGCCTACTACCCCGACGCGATCCCCCGCTTTGACGTTAAAGTGGCGCAGCGGTGACCAGACGGTGACGCCCGCGCAGAGCAGCGGTGCCACCGCGTTCAGCGCCAGGTTATCAGGCACCCGCACGACAAAATGGTGATCGGCAATCACATGCTGGGCATAGCCGCCAAAGGTCGTGTTACCGGTGTACTTATCGGTTCCGTTATAGGTCGGCGTAAAGCCTGCCTCACAGTACTGCTCTTCATGCTGCTGGCAGAAATGGCACTCGCGACAGGCGTCAACCATCACGCCGACCCCGGCAATCTCTCCGACCGCAAACTGAGTGACGTTTTCACCCACTGCCACCACCCGGCCGACAATTTCGTGACCCGGCACAAGGGGATAGCGGCTTACGCCCCACTCATTGCGCGCCATATGCAAATCGGAGTGACAGACGCCGCAGTAAAGGATCTCGAGTTTAACATCGTCAGCCTGCAGCTCGCGTAACTCCACCTGACCTGCGCGCAGCGGTTGATCTGCCTGACTGGCGACCAGTGCATTAATCTTCATCTGTTGCCTCTTCTCACCTGATGGTCGTAAAGAAAGCGGCACACTATAGACACATGGGATCGGTTTTGGTAGTAGTTACCTTTTGGTTACCACCCTGCTAAGGAGGCAATGATGCCCGCCTGGGTTGATGGAAAACTGCTGTTTTATGCGGATTCACCGCCGCGCCGCCTGCTGGAACTCTTTTCCGTCAAGTGGAGCACGATGGTGCTGCATGCGCTTTATCACTGGCCGGAACACCGTGCGCGCACGGGTGAACTGGAGCGGAGCCTGCAGGGAATTTCAAAGAAGATGCTGATTCAGACGCTGCGCGAGCTGGAGCAGCGCGGGCTGGTTGCACGCCATGTCTGGCAGGTGGTGCCGCCGAAAGTGGAGTACAGCCTGACCGCGCTGGGCATGACATTTGCCGGGCCGATTGAGCAGATGTATCAGTGGGGCCTGGAAAATCAGGCTGCGCTGGATGAAATGGAGAATCACGCGCGCAGCCATCGGGAGGCGTGAGGAGGACCAGGTGCGCCAGTCAGCCCAGCCCGGCCCGGCCTCACTCAAAGGGAAATTCGCGCGCCAGCACGCGGGAGATCACATTCAGCGCCCCCTCTTCATTGTTGCTCTGCGTCTGATATCGCGCCACGGCGGCGACAGAAGCGGCGGCATTCGCCATTGAGAAACTGAAACAGGCCTGACGCAGCATCTCAATGTCGTTGGCGCTGTCACCGATGGCCAGTACTTCGCAGTCGCTGATGCCCCACTTCTCCTGCAGCAGCGCAATGCCATGCGCCTTGTGGCAGCCAGGAATGATCAGGTCGATAAAGCCAAACCCGCTGGAGACCGGATGCATGATGTTTTCCAGCTCGCCGAGTCGGGCATGCAGCCGTTGCAGCAGGGCATCCACCCCTTCATGCTCCAGATTCAGCGAGAATTTGAAAATTGTATCGTCAATGGCATAGAGGTCATCGCATTTTTCCAGCCGGTGATAGTGATTTGAGAGCTTAGCCATCACCTCGTCAGAAGCCGATGCGTGCATGTAAGCGCCATTGCGCCCGCACACCACCACCGCAATATCGGGTTCATGCGCCAGGATATCCAGAATCTTGTGCACCTTCTCGCGGGCCAGCTCGCCACAGAAGATCTCTTCATTGCACTCTGAGACCCACGCGCCATTCTCCGCGACGAACGCGATCTCATCTTTAATGTCGGGGAAATAGCGCTGTAACTGGTAATACTGGTTTCCGCTGGCGACCACAAAGCGGATGCCCTTCTGCTTCAGCAGCGCATACTGCCGTGAAAACCGCTGAACGTTGTACGCTTTATCGTCGTCCAGAAAGGTGCCATCCATATCCACCGCAATCATCTTAACCGCCATCTCGCCTGCCCCTATAGAGTCGCCGTTCTGTCCTTTCGGCTGATTGATTTGATTCATAAAGCTTACTCGCTGTGTGGATTAATGAGAATGCAAATAGTGACCTTGCTAACGGCTTTCGGAGCCTTCCGGTTCCGGAGTTGTGTTATCACGCACGTTTCGGAGCGTTAAAAAGATGTTAATCTCAGCCATTAATTACGAATGAAGGTTATTTTAATTACATTCGTAACTCAACCCGAATATTGAGGAGCATGAGATGCGTGATGAGACCCGATCGACCCCATTGCCGGAAGACGTCAAAGCGGCAATACGCGCAGTGAAACAGCAGTTGCGGCAGCAGATAGGTGACGTTGAAGGCCTGTTCCGGCAGGTGTGTGACAGCATCGAAGCGGCGATTGCGGAGGCAAAAGCGGATGAGGAGTGGACGGGCAGCGCCTGGCCAGTGGTGCCGATGCAGGATATTGCAGAGGGACAGGTTTCAGATGAAACCCGGGCGCGGATTAAACGGCGCGGCTGTGTCGTGATTAAGCAGCACTTTCCCCGGGACCAGGCGCTGGCCTGGGATAAGTCAATGCTCGACTACCTGGAGCTCAACCGGTTTGACGAACAGTATCGCGGGCCAGGCGATGATTTTTTTGGCACGCTGGCCGCCTCGCGTCCTGAAATTTATCCTGTTTACTGGTCGCAGGCGCAAATGCAGGCGCGACAAAGCCCGGCAATGGCGCACGCACAATCTTTCCTGAACAGGTTATGGACCTTCGATTCACAGGGCAAAGAGTGGTTTGACCCGGATGTCAGCATCATCTATCCCGATCGCATTCGCCGTCGCCTGCCTGGCACCACCTCCGGCGGATTAGGGGCCCATACCGATTCCGGCGCGCTGGAACGCTGGCTGCTCCCGGCTTATCAGCAGGTTTTCAGTAAGCTGTTTCACGGTGACTTTGCCGCTTATGACCCCTGGGACGCGGCACACCGCACTGAAGTGGATGAGTATGATCTGCCTGGCACCACCAAATGTTCTGTGTTCCGCACCTTTCAGGGCTGGACTGCCCTCTCTGATATGATCCCCGGTCAGGGCCAGCTGCACGTCGTGCCGGTGCCGCAGGCGATGGCTTATGTGCTGCTGCGTCCACTGCTTTCAGATGTGCCGGAGGATGAGCTCTGCGGCGTCGCCCCAGGCCGGGTCTTACCGGTTAACGAGCTGTGGCATCCGCACCTGATGGCCGGACTCTGTCCGATACCGGCCTTAGAGGCAGGGGATTCGGTGTGGTGGCACTGTGATGTGATTCACGCCGTGGCGCCGGTCAGGGATCAGCAGGGCTGGAGCAATGTGATGTACATTCCGGCTGCCCCGCTGTGTGAAAAAAACCGCCTCTATGCCCGCCATGTCGCACAGGCGCTGGCGCAGGGCCATTCGCCAGGCGATTTTCCCCCGGAGCATTATGAAGCGGCGTGGGATCAACGTTTCAGGCCGGAAGATCTCAATCTTAACGGACGTCGCTCGCTGGATTTAGCCTGATCTGCCCCCGCGCTGCACCGGCGCGGGGAAAACCCTGATACACTGCCACTCCTGTTTTTCTGCGACATCCCATTATGAATCCGCGACATCATCAGATTATTCAACTGGTTAATAGCCGGGGCAGCGTGACGGTCAGTGAACTGGCACAGCTCACCGGGGTTTCTGAAGTTACCGTGCGTCAGGATCTCACGCTGCTGGAGCGTGACCGTCTGCTGCGGCGGGTTCACGGCTCTGCGCTGGCGCTGGACAGCGATAATGTCGGTACCCGCCTGAACACCCGCTATCCCATCAAGCAGGCGCTGGCGCTTCACGCCGCCCGTCTGGTTGAGCCGGGGGAGTCGGTATTTATTGAAGGCGGCAGCACCAACGCCCTGCTGGCGCGCGCGCTGGCCGACCGTGCCGATCTGACCCTGATTACCGTCAGCCACTACATTGCCCAGCTTCTGCGTGAGGCGGCCTGTGAAGTGATTGTGCTGGGTGGGATGCTGCAGAAAAGCAGTGAGTCGGTCGTCGGCCCGCTGACCCGCTACTCCATTCAGCAGGTTCACTTTCACCGGGCATTTGTCGGCGTGGATGGCTGGCATCCGGAAACCGGCTTTACCGGTCGCAACATGCTGCGCTGTGATGTGGTGGATGCCGTTCTGGCAAAAGGGGCGGAAAACTACGCCCTGACCGACGCCTCTAAATTTGGCCAGATTCATCCCTATCCGCTCTCATCCGGTTATCAGGTCGGGCATGTGATTACCGATGAAACGCTGGATGCCGTCACGGCAGAGCAGCTTAAGGCGCGCGCGGTTAACGTGATAACGGTCGCCACGGGTTAGACCGCGCCTGGCCCCTGCGTGACCGAATCGCGCAGCATCAGGCTGGCGGTAAAGGGGGGATGGGCAGACCAGTCACCGCCATCCAGCATGGTCAGCAGGCGATGAATCGTCTCATTGATCATCTCTGTCACCGGCAGCTTCATGCTGGATAATGACGGGGTGATGTAGGGTGCCAGCGGGATATCATCGAAACCGATCACTGAAACCTGATCCGGCACCGCTATCCGGCACGCTGTAAGCCGTTTGATCGCCCCGATCGCCATCTCATCATTACTCGCCACCAGCGCAGAGAAGGATACCTCGCGTGCCAGCAGCGTATCCACGGCCTCCATCCCGCTCTGAGCCGTCCAGCGGCCTGACACAATACGCGCCGGATCGGCGTCGATACCCTGTGCCGCCAGCGCGGCACGATAGCCGGAGAGGCGTTCCACCCCGGTCGGGGAATCGAGCGATCCGGTAATAAAGGCGATGTCGCGATGCCCCTGATTCAGCAGATGACTCACCGCCGTGACGCTGCCGGCGTGCTGATCGCTGTAGATGCAGTAGGTTTGATTGACACGCAGCCGCCGGTTAATGACCAGGATCGGCTGTTTGTGACGGGAGATAATGGCATCCAGCGCATCAATGGACAGAAAGCGCGGATAGATGATGATGCCGTCGCAGCGCAGATCGAGCAGAAACTGAATTGCCGCCTGCTCCTGCTCCGCCGTATGTTTGCCATCGGCCAGAATCAGCTGGCGGCCCTGCTGCTCCAGTATGCGCGCCGAGTGCGCCATCAGTTCCGTAAAGTAGCTTCCGCTGTAGAGGGTGTTGGTGATCACCAGCCCGATAGTCTGAGAGCTTTTCGTTGCCAGATTGCGCGCCAGCAGATTAGGGCGGTAGCCGGTTTCGGCAATCGCGTCGAGAACTCTCTGACGCTTTTCCTGACCGACATACCCGTTGCCGGAGAGCACGCGTGACACTGTCGCTTTTGAGACGCCCGCCCTGTTCGCCACTTCCTGAATCGTTGCCATGCTGATGCTCCTTTACTGCGTCGTTCTGCAGTCTACCTAAGCCTCTCAATATTGGAAATATTTACCCTCGCGCTCAGCCGGCCTTTGCGCCAATGGCAGGTGACGCCGGTCACAAAACGAAAATCTGGCTGATTTTTAGGCTTGTCCCGCTCATAAAAGCCCTTCATGATTTTGTGAAACCGGTTTCCTATCTGCCTGCATGCAGGCGCAAAAACATAACAACATTGACCGATTTACCCTACAGAGAAGAGCGATCATGCCCAGAAACTATGCCGAGGTGTCACGCGCCATCGTCGATGCGCTAGGCGGCCTCAACAATATCGAAGCCGTAACGCACTGCATGACCCGACTGCGGTTTGTGGTGAAAGATGAAACCCAGGTGGACTATCCCCGGCTGAAAGCGATCGATGGCGTGATGGGCGTGGTTCACAACGACACCCAGTGTCAGGTGATCATTGGAAATAACGTCTCTCAGGCCTTTCAGGCGCTGCAGGCGATGGGATCCCCTGCCGCCGACTCATCCACGCCGGTGAAACGCAAAATCACGCTGAAAAGCATCGGCGCAGGCATTCTGGATGCGCTGGTCGGCACGATGTCACCGCTGATCCCGGCCATTATCGGCGGGTCGATGGTTAAGCTGCTGGCGATGATACTGGATATGGCCGGTGTGTTTGAAAAAGGCTCCTCCACGCTGGTGATCCTCAACGTGATTGGCGACGGGGCCTTTTTCTTCCTGCCGGTGATGGTAGCCGCCTCTGCCGCGCTGAAGTTTAAAACCAATATGTCGCTGGCGATCGCCATTGCTGGCGTGCTGGTGCACCCTAACTTTATCGATCTGATGGCGAAAGCGGCGCAGGGTCAGGCCGTAGAATTTGCCTTCATTCCGGTCACGGCGGTGAAATATACCTACACGGTGATTCCGGCGCTGGTGATGACCTGGATCCTGTCACACATTGAGCGCGGCGTGGACCGCATTACCCCGGCCGTCACCAAAAACTTCCTGAAACCGATGCTGATTGTGCTGATTGCCGCACCCATCGCGATCGTGCTGATTGGTCCGATTGGCATCTGGATCGGCAGCGGCATCTCTGCGCTGGTCTACACCGTCCATGGCTATCTCGGCTGGCTCTCGGTTGCGATTATGGGCGCGATCTGGCCCCTGCTGGTGATGACCGGTATGCACCGGGTGTTTACCCCGACCATCATTCAGACCATTGCTGAAACCGGCAAAGAGGGCATGGTGATGCCCTCCGAGATTGGTGCCAACCTGTCGCTGGGGGGATCGTCTCTGGCGGTAGCCTTCCGCACCAAAAACCGGGAACTGCGTCAGACCGCGCTCGCGGCGGCGGCCTCCGCTATCGTTGCCGGCATTTCAGAACCTGCGCTGTATGGTGTGGCCGTCCGGCTGAAACGCCCGCTGGTCGCCTGTCTGATCAGCGGTTTTATCTGCGGCGCGGTAGCAGGCATTGGCGGTCTGGCCAGCCACTCGATGGCGTCGCCTGGCCTGTTCACCAGCGTGCAGTTTTTTGATCCCACCAACCCGATGAGTATTGTCTGGGTCGGCGCGGTGATGGTGTTGTCTGTGGTGCTGTCGTTTGTGCTGACGCTGCTGTTAGGCTTTGAAGATATCCCTGAAACCGACGCCACCACCGCGGCACAACCGGCAGCCGTACCCGAACGCGTCAACGCCATTAACAGCCACTAAAGGAAAGGGTCTTAGCGACCCGGAAAAGAGGAATGCATGTCTGAATCAAGGTTTCCGCAAGGGTTTTTATGGGGCGGTGCACTGGCCGCCAACCAGAGCGAAGGCGGTTTTCGCGAAGGCGGAAAAGGGTTAACCACCGTCGATATGATCCCGCATGGCCCGCACCGGATGCCGGTCAAACTCGGTCTTGAAAAACGGTTTGCGCTTCGCGACGACGAGTTCTACCCGAGCCATAATGCGATCGATTTTTATCATCGCTACCGGGAGGACATCGCGCTGATGGCGGAGATGGGTTTCAGCGTGTTCCGCACCTCGATTGCCTGGAGCCGTCTCTATCCCAACGGCGATGAGCTGACACCTTGCCCGGAAGGCATTGCTTTTTACCGTTCGGTGTTTGAAGAGTGCCGGAAACATCAGATCGAACCGCTGGTCACCCTCTGCCATTTCGATGTGCCGATGCATCTGGTGACGGAGTATGGCTCGTGGCGTAACCGTAAAATGATCGACTTTTTTGCCCGCTATGCCCGCAGCTGTTTCGAGGCGTTTGATGGTCTGGTGAAGTACTGGCTGACCTTCAACGAGATTAATATCCTGCTCCACAGCCCCTTCTCGGGTGCCGGACTGGTGTTTGAACCCGACGAAAATCCGGAGCAGGTGAAATATCAGGCGGCGCATCATGAACTGGTCGCCAGCGCGCAGGTGACCCGCATTGCGCATGAGGTCAATCCGGCTAACCAGGTTGGCTGCATGCTGGCGGGCGGCAACTTCTACCCCTGGTCGAGTAAACCGGAGGATGTCTGGGCCGCGCTGGAGAAAGATCGCGAAAACCTCTTCTTTATTGATGTGCAGGCACGCGGCGCCTATCCCGCCTACGCGGCCCGGCTGTTTCGGGAGAAAGGCGTAACGCTGAAGATCGAGGAGGGTGACGCAGAGATTCTGAAAAACAGCGTCGATTTTGTTTCGTTCAGCTACTACGCCTCACGCTGCGCCTCGGCGGAGATGAACGAGCAGAACAGCAGCGCCGCCAATGTGGTGAAGTCTCTGACGAATCCCCATGTGCCGCGCAGTGAATGGGGCTGGGGCATCGATCCACTCGGATTACGGATCACCATGAACATGATGTATGACCGCTATCAGAAGCCGCTTTTCCTGGTCGAAAATGGTCTGGGCGCACGCGATGAACCCGATGCCAGTGGCGAAATCCATGACGACTACCGCATCAGCTATCTGCGTGAACACATCCGCGCGATGGGTGACGCGATTGAAGATGGCGTGCCGGTCATGGGCTACACCAGCTGGGGCTGCATCGATCTGGTGGCGGCCTCAACCGGCGAGATGAGTAAACGCTACGGTTTTGTCTATGTTGACCGCGACGATCTCGGGCGTGGTACGCTGGCCCGCACGCGTAAAAAGTCATTCTGGTGGTATAAGAAGGTCATTGCCAGCAACGGAGCCGATCTAGAGTGACAACGTCACTTATTGAGTATTGTGTCTGCGGTGATACGCCTGTCAGCGACACCGCAGGTATGCAGTCAACCTGCCGTTGTACTCTGCCGGTAATTATCGTATAACCGATGTCTCCGAGGGGTGTCCTGTCATGGGCTGAGATGGCGTAAGCCGAACCCTTTGAACCTGATCTGGGTCATGCCAGCGAAGGGACGGGTCGGCAGATATTTCTGCGTCATCTCCTGCATCACTCCCTGTTCCAGCCCGTATGCCCGGATCTCCATTGTGACAGGAGATCTGATGACACATCCGCTTTTCGAAACCGGCTTTTACGGTCGTCTGCGTCAACAGGCTGGCCCTCACTGGCATGCCTATGTGGCACATGACTTTGTACAGCAGCTCGGTCAGGGTACGCTGCCCCCCGCCGCGTTTCGCCATTATCTCACCCAGGATTATCTGTTTCTGCTGCACTTCGCCCGCGCCTGGGGCCTGCTGATAAGCAAGCTCTCCGCACCGGACGCCCTGCGCAGCGCGACGGCGTCGCTCAACGCCATCGTCAGCGAACTGCCGCTGCATCTGGACTACTGCCAGCAGTGGGGCATCAGCGAAGCGGCAATGGCGAGCGAACCGGAGGCGGTGGAAACGCTCAACTACACCCGCTATGTGCTGGATGTGGGCCACAGCGGCGATGCGCTGGAGTTGCTGACCGCGCTGATGCCCTGTGTCGCCGGGTACGCTGAAACGGGTCTGACCCTGCTACAGGATCCTGCAACCCGCTTCAGCGATAATCCTTATGCGGCGTGGATAGAAAACTACGGCGATGAGTCCTATCTGAACGGCGTTCGCAACGCCCTTTCGTTGTTTGAAACCCTGGCGGGCGAGCGTGCGGCTGAGCAGCGTTTTGCCTCACTGGCGCAGATTTTCACTACCGCCACACGGCTGGAATCCGCGTTCTGGCAGATGGGACTGAATCATGCGGCCAGTCTGCAGGTCCGCCCATGATTGCGTCAGCCTGTTCGGCGCCGCCTGGTATCGCAATCCGTCAGCTGTCACTCAGGTTGGGTCAGCAGCAGCTCTTCAGCCAGCTCACTCTGGAAATTGCGGGTGGCCAGTTTACAGCGTTGCTGGGTGCGAGCGGCGTGGGTAAAAGCAGTCTGATGCGGGTGATTGCCGGTCTGTTACCGCCTTCCTCCGGCCAGGTCAGCGGCAGTGATGGCCTGCCGCTGACCGGACGCATCGCCTGGATGGGACAACAGGACTTGCTCTATCCGTGGCTGACAGTGGAGCAGAACGTTTGTCTGGCCAGCCGCCTGAACGGAGAGAAGCCGGATCGTGAGCGGGCGCAGCACCTGCTGGCGCGTGTCGGTCTGAGTCGTTATGCCACCGCACGGCCCGCGACGCTCTCCGGCGGGATGCGTCAGCGCGCCGCACTGGCTCGCACCCTCTATACCCGCCAGCCCGTGGTGCTGATGGATGAACCCTTCTCTGCGCTGGATGCCCTGACCCGCAGTCAGATTCAGACGCTGGCCGCGGAAGTGCTGGCCGGACACACCGTGTTGCTGATAACGCATGATGCCGCAGAAGCCTGTCGATTGAGTCATCATCTGCTGGTAATCGGCCCGACGGGTATCGAAGCCTCTCCCTCCCTCCAGGGGCAGCCTCCACGGGCGGCAGAGGATGTCAGCGTCATCCGGAGTCAGGCTGCCCTGCTGAATCAGCTGAGCAGGTTAGCTGGATGACGTCAGGACAACGATCTGGCGGACTACGCCGGGGTGTGACGCTTTTTACGGGCCTCATCGGATTGTGGTGGCTCGTTTCCCTTTCCGTCCCCGCTTTTTTGCTGCCCTCACCCCCGGCGGTCGCCACCGCGCTCTGGCAGAACGCCCGCTATCTCAGCCAGCACAGCCTCATCACCCTGACGGAGATCCTCAGCGGCATGGCACTGGGCGTGCTGCTGGGTGCCCTGCTCGCGCTGGGGATGTCCTTTTCGCCGCGGTTGCAGCGCTGGATGATGCCGCTGGTGATCACCAGTCAGGCGATCCCGGTGTTTGCGCTGGCGCCCCTGCTGGTGCTGTGGTTCGGCTTCGGGATGAGCGCCAAAGTTGCAATGGCGGTGCTGGTGATTTTTTTCCCGGTGACCTCCGCCTTTTTTGATGGCCTGCGCCGCGTCCCGCCCGGCTATCTCGATCTGGCCCGCACGCTGGGCGCCTCACGCGCGACTCAGCTGCGTCATGTCAGGCTGCTGGCGGCACTGCCCGCGCTGGGGTCCGGTTTACGGATGGCGGCCGCGGTGGCCCCGATTGGCGCCATTATCGGAGAGTGGGTGGGTTCAGCGGAAGGACTGGGCTACGTCATGCTGAATGCCAATGCCCGGATGCAGAGTGATCTCTGCTTTGCCGCGCTGTTCATTCTGGTGCTGATGACGCTGCTGCTGTGGCTGTTCATCGATTTTCTGCTCCGTCGCCTGATTAGCTGGGCCCCCGAAACGGATTAATGACCTTAACTGACGAGAAAAAGTATGACGAAAATACCGCTCTTTACCCTGCTGCTGGGTGCCGCCTTCGCCACCCCCCTTCAGGCAATGGAAAAACTGACGCTGGTGCTCGACTGGTATATCAATCCCGATCACGCGCCGATCATGGTGGCACAGCAGACCGGCGCCTTTGCCGCAGAGGGGCTGGAGGTCAGCATCATTCCCCCTTCCGATCCGGCGCTGCCGCCGCGCCTGGTGGCCGCAAAGCAGGCAGACTTAGCCATCACTTACCAGCCTCAGCTGCATTTCTTTGCCGACCAGGGCCTGCCCCTGATGCGGGTCGGCACACTGATCAATACGCCACTGAATACGCTGATCACACTCGACAGATCGATGAAGAGTCCGGGGGCGTTAAAAGGCAAACGCATCGGCTATTCAGTCAGCGGTATTGAGCAGGCGACGCTGGCGACCATGCTGAGCCATGAGGGAGTAAAGGCCGATCAGGTGACGCTGATTAACGTCAACTTTCAGCTCACCAGCGCCCTGCTGACCGGAAAAGTGGATGCGGTGATCGGTGGCTATCGCAACATCGAAGCGCTGGAGATGAAAGATCAGGGGAAAGATCCTGTGGTGTTTAACGTTGAAGATTACGGCGTTCCGGCTTATGACGAGCTGATCATCGTGGCCCATCGCGATGAGGCGCATTCAGAAAAGATCAGAAAATTTCTGCGGGCACTGAAGAAGGGAAATGCGACGTTACAGGCCCAGCCTGAAGCGAGCTGGCAACAGTTTGCCCGCGCCCATCCGGGACTGAATACGCCGTTGAATCACCAGTCATGGATGGCGACGCTGCCGCTGTTCGCCTCCGATCCGGCAAAACTGGATCGCGCACGCTATCAGGCTTATGAACAATTTCTCTTCGATAACCAGCTGATTAAACGCATGACCCCGGTTGATCGCTACGCCACTGACAGCGAATAAGAGACCGGCCCGCAGCGTGCGCCGCGGGCCGATTTCCTAGCGGACCTTCTGATAGAGCCAGTGTTCGATGTCACTGGCGGGCAGCGGTTTTGAGAAGAAGTAACCCTGAATTTCGTCACAGCCGTAACTTTTCAGCAGTGCCAGCGTCGACTCGGTCTCCACCCCTTCAGCCAGTACGGTGTAGTTCAGCTCTTTCAGCATCTGAATAATGCACCTGACGATGATTTTAGATGCCTCATCCTCACCCATGCGCGAGATCAGGGAGCGATCGATTTTAATCACATCCAGCGGGATATCCTGCAGGTAGCTGATGTTGCTGTAGCCTACGCCGAAATCATCCAGTGAAATAACAAAGCCGTGCGATTTCAGTGCTTCCAGCCCCTTGATCCCCACATCGCTTCTGGTGATTAGTTCATTCTCAAGACATTCAATACCCATAATAGAGGCGGGGAGCTGCGCGGCCGTCAGTTTCGCCAGCAGGTTGTCGGCAAAATCTGCTTTTGAGAAATCACGTTCGCTGACGTTAATGGAGACCGGAATCAGATCGTATTCGCGATTCCAGCGCGCCAGTTGCTCTATCGTGTGATCGATGACCCAGTTGGTGAGATCGGAAATCAGATTCGTTTTACCCGCTAACGGAATAAATTCTGAAGGGAAAAGTTCACCCCGCTCAGGATGATTCCAGCGGATGAGTGCCTCCAGCCCGACAGTTTTGCCGGTTCTCAGGCAGATTTTGGGCTGCCAGGCGAGATAAAGCTCTTCATTTTTATGCAGCGCCTGCGCCAGATCGTTCATGATCATAAAGTCTTCGGTGCGGCGTGTATCGTAGCTCTCATCAAACACCATCGCGCTGAAGTTCTCATCAACCGCTTCGTGCAGCGCGCTTAACGCCTGACGCATCGTTTCATTGGCGTCCATCTGCGCTGGCACGAATTCGGTTTCGCCGGTGTGGACATCCAGATCGAGCGTAATATTTTCAGCCAGATCGGCCTTCAGGCCTGTGAACAGCTCAACCATATTCTGCGCAGTATAGCGACCAGACCAGGGCTGAATGATGGCGAAGCGGCCCGGTGCAAAGCTGTAGAGCGTTTCGTTTTCAGCCAGATTGAGCCGGTGAGCGACATCTTCCGCCATCTGCTTCAGCAGTTTCTCCATCGGGGCGATCCCGACGGCACGTGAAAGCTCATACGCGCGAATAATGTCGATGCAGTCGATCAGGATCAGACGAAAGCGGCTATGAGGTGCGGTCAGGGTCAGCTGCTGTATATCGCGCAGCAGGCGGGGACGATTCGGCAGATGCGTGATGACATCGGTAAAGCCCGCATTGTTCCAGGCATCCAGAAACGAGGTGACCAGCGTTGCCAGTGAGCGCAGAACCGTCAGTTTCTCGTCGGTAAAGGGGTGAGGCTCGGTATCCGTGACGCAGAGCGTTCCCAGTACCGAACCTTCAAGATTCTGCAGCGAGACACCGGCGTAGAAACGGATATGCGGATCGCCCTCTACAAACGGGTGGGTGACGAAGCGCTCATCCAGCAGGGTGTCCACCACCACCAGATGGCCTTCGCCATCAATCACATGGCGGCAAAGTGACTCATCCCGGGTCGATTGCTGAAGATCGAAGTTGCGAGAGGCTTTAATATACTGATTATGGTCGTCAATAATCGAAATGAAGCTGCCTGAGATACCCAGGACCTCACTGGCAAGATTCACAAATCTCTCCAGCACCTCATCCCGGGTTTCATCCGGTGACAGCAGTGCCTTGATAGCACTCAGTCGTTTTACGTCACTGCCATTTTGCTCGTTATGCACGAAACCTCTCCTATGCAGGCGCAAAATTCGAAATAATTTCGCTGCTTAATGCTCAATTAGCGCCCAATTATCAGATAAATAGCGGCTCAATCTGACAGTAATTCCACAGCGAAACAGTGTCGCACGATATCTGAACGCTGTCGAAATCATTTATTGTCCTTACCACGTGCAACCTGCGGCGATTCCGGCCGGAACCCGAGTCCGATGAGGCGACCGGCCATAAACTTCAGAAAGGGCAGCCGACCGATCATCCCGGGGATGCGACTGCTGCCACCGGTTTTCTTTTTGCTCTTTTTGCGGCTCATTTTGATTTGCAAAAACTGCGTGGCTACGGTAGGAAACTGACGGCGCTTCTGCACTTTTTCCAGGTCGCGTAGCTGCAGCTCACCGGCTTTAAGCGGCGCAGTCAGGATATTCGCAGTCGCCACCGCATCCTGGATCGCCAGATTCACACCCACCCCACCTATGGGCGACATTGCATGCGCCGCATCGCCAATGCAGAGCACGCCAGGCTTCGCCCACTTATCGAGCCGGTCAATGCGGATAGAGAGCAGCTTAAACGCCGTCCAGTCCTCGATTTCCGCCATTCGCGCGGGTTCAAAAGGTGACAGGGCCGCGATCTCCGCTTTAAACGCATCAAGTCCGGCGGCCTGTTTCGCGTCAAACTCCCCCTTGGGGATAGTCAGCCCGCACTGCCAGTAGTCACCGCGATCGATAACGATAAAGTTTCGTCGCGGTCCCGTGTGCCCCACGCCCATATCAGGATCGTGCGGCTGCCTGCTGAGACGGAACCAGATGACATCCCGTGCCGCGCCAAAAGCCTGACTGGTCAACCCTGCCGCTGCGCGTACCTGAGAATGTCGGCCATCCGCACCCACCACCACTTTGCAGCGGACATGAATGCGCTGATTTCCGCGCAGTGCCGTGACGCCACTGACCGTGCCATTTTCCTCATTAAGCGACTCAAAGGCGGTTGACCGCAGGAGAGTGTAGCCCGGATATCGGGCGCTGTGATCGGCAATAAAATTCAGGAAATCCCACTGCGGCATAAAAGCGATAAAGCGGCACTGAACCGGCAGGCGGGAAAAGTCGGCCATGGTGACTTTCTGGCCGGCAATCTCCGCCTCCAGCTTTTCGACCCGCTGATGCGGCAGCGTGAGAAATGCCTCCAGCAGGCCGAGCTGGTGCATCGTTTCCAGCGTAGAGGGGTGAATGGTGTCACCGCGAAAATCGTGCAGAAAATCAGCGTGCTTTTCGATGACCACCACGCGCACGCCTGCCCGGACGAGCAGATAGCCCAGCATCAGGCCAGCCGGGCCGCCCCCGACAATACAACAGTCAGCGGTGAGGATTTCAGTAGAATGTGGCTGCATGTCGGCTCCCTGTCACGCCAGTATTGCTATGATTATTGCGTCAACCGTGGCGACAACGCCACAGTCGGTCGATAGTGCGTGGCTCAGACACTGAAAAATCAGGATACGCCAGCCTACCGCGAACGCATGGCGCAAGTGGTTTGTCCACCGCAGGTGAAATAGCCGCTTTCCTCAGCTGAAATTGATCCTGACGTTTGTTTTCACCTTATCTCTCAGTACACTGGAGCGCTGGTCTGGTTGAACAAGAATCCCTCTCAATGAATGAAGAAATACCGCAACCGGTTTATGTTCCCCGCTCCATCGCGGCACGCAGCCGGATGTTCCGCGCCCTGCTCCACCGCGATAAGACGCCGCTGGCGATGCTGTTTTGCGCTGCGCTGGTCGGTTCGCTGGTTGGCCTGGCCGGGGTAGCCTTTGCCCGCGCCGTTGAGGCTATTCAGCAATGGCGCGCCGACACACTGATACCTGCCCACTTTCAGGGCTGGACACTCTATGTGGCCGCCTTTGCCATCTCGGCGTTACTGGCGATGATCGGCTATTTTCTGGTCAGACGCTTCGCCCCCGAAGCCGGTGGCTCCGGTATTCCGGAAATTGAAGGGGCGCTGGAAGAGCTGAGGCCGGTGCGCTGGTGGCGGGTGATTCCGGTGAAATTTTTTGGTGGTATGGGCACGCTGGGTGCCGGAATGGTACTGGGCCGGGAAGGCCCGACGGTGCAGCTGGGCGGCAATATCGGCCGGATGGTGATTGATATTCTCGGGATGCGCAGCAACGAGGCGCGGCATACGCTGCTGGCAACCGGTGCGGCGGCCGGTCTGGCAGCGGCGTTTAACGCGCCGCTGGCGGGCATTCTGTTCATTATTGAAGAGATGCGTCCGCAATTCCGCTATAACCTGATATCCATTAAAGCCGTATTTACCGGCGTAATTATGGCCAGCATCGTCTTTCGCTGCTTTAACGGCGAACAGGCGGTCATCTCCGTAGGCAAACTGGCGGATGCGCCGGTGCAGACGCTGTGGCTTTACCTGGTGCTGGGCATGATTATCGGGATGGTTGGTGTACTGTTTAATCGCCTGATTTTTCTGACGCAGGATATGTTTGCCCGCTTCTACGCCGGTAAAACCGCACGGGTTGTACTGACGGGGGGCTTGTTAGGGGGCGGCTGTGGCATTCTTGCGCTGCTGTTCGCCCCAGGAGCGGGTGGCGGTTCAGAACTGATCCCCCAGGCTGTGCATGGCGTCTTCCCCTTCGCGCTGCTGCTGCTGATCTTTCTGGTCAGGCTGATTACCACCCTGCTCTGTTTCAGTTCAGGTGCGCCGGGCGGTATTTTTGCGCCGATGCTGGCGCTGGGAACCCTGCTGGGTACCGCTTTTGGTGTGGTGATGACCGATCTCTTTCCGTTCTATCAGCTGGAGCCCGGTACGTTCGCTATCGCAGGGATGGGTGCACTGTTTGCGGCCTCGGTCAGAGCACCTCTCACCGGCATCGTGCTGGTGCTGGAGATGACCGACAACTATCAGTTGATCTTACCGATGATTATTACCTGTCTGGGCGCGACGCTGCTGGCGCAATTCCTGGGGGGCAAACCGCTCTATTCATCTATTCTGGCCCGCACGCTGGCCCGACAGTCGGCCGTGACGCCTCCTTAGGCGGACATTCACGCCGCGGGATAAAGGTTCTTATCCCAACCGGCTACCCGCCTCTCAGGGCGGGTAGCCCGGTCACTTACTTGTCATCAAAATAGTCAGCAGGCATCTGGCCGGGTGCCAGATTGATCACTTCATCATTATCCGGCCCCTCATTTTTCATGTAGGTGACCTTAGCGAACTCAGGAATAATCACGTAGGGGTAAGCGGGACCTTCGTCGCGGAAGCGATGCATATCCTCAATGAAGTCATTCTGATAGCAGATAGTTTTTTCAGGATGCTGACCTTCTCCGGCGATCCACTGCGGGAAGAAGATGGTCCCGTGCAGCAGAGTGCGATTAAGATCGAACAGCAGGCTGACGCAGGTTCCGGTCGGCTCATGCCAGTCTACTTTGTAGATGCCCGGGGCAAACTGAACCGCGTGCATCTTCTGGTTGGTCACCCAGCGGCCGCCCACCAGCCCCTGATGAATGCGGTAGTCACAGGTCGTTTCGTTACGCGCGTACCACTCATATTTCCAGCCATTATCATAGGTATAGACAAAGTGCGTACCCACGAACTGAGACAGATCGCTGGCAATATCCTCTGGAGATTCTGCAGACATGTTACCCTCTCTGGACAGGCACCCGAACCGGGCGCAGATAAATGTATAAACCAGCCGGCAAATACTCACTATGGACCAGACTGGCTGAATTGCCATCCATAGCCGGAAATTGTCATCGGACTGTCACAGAGCCGGATCGGTCACATTGAAAGAGAAGGGTCACTGAGCAAGAGTCGATTAAATGCCTGAAAGAAAGATAAAAGCCCTGACTAAGACAGCCAGGGCTTTTAGGTTACTACTGATTTAACATTTAACATTAACTAACTTAATTAACAGGAACAACTTTGGTACAGCTATTTATGAACAGATTCTGCGGATAATAATGAACACGGTTACAGAATGTCACTATTATTAACGGTCTCAACCACCTGAGAGTCTTTCGTGAGACAAAGACAGGTCAGGCCCGTATAAATCTGCACACCCCCATCGCGATATATACTCTTTGATGCGTTGCCTTACATTCATTACGACGTGTAATCCGCAACCGTAACCGTCGTAAAGTCACGTTCAGAACTACGAGGCCTTACATCATCGCGATGCAATACTGCTTATCTCTCAGTGCGTTACTACGACTCGATTTAACAGGATTGTGATTAACTCAAAAGAGCTGATGACAACAATGTTTAACAGAACCGCCGACAGCTTAAGCGAATAAGTCCATCGACACCGATAACACCGTTAATTCCCGGTGTGTCAGGGCACTTTCATGCCGCTGATAATTCTTAATCTACCTCTGATATAAATAATGTCAACACTGGAATTTAACCCATGTTTATATCTTCAGTGTTCCGGAAATTTTTCAGGGAGTAATAATCGATATATTGATCCTGAATAATTCGGCAGGTAACTATTTTGACAGAGAGGATTAAAAGGCGATTACAAGGGCGCCGACAGACGCCCCTGTGAAAGACCCGACTCTATTTTTTCAGACTCGCCAGCAGAACCTTCGCGGTCTCAGAAGAGGAGCCCGGATTCTGCCCGGTAATGAGCAGACCATCCTGGACAGTGTAGGACTGCCAGTCCTCTCCCCGTGAATAGAGACCGCCATTCTGTTTCAGCGCGTCTTCCACGAGGAATGGCACGATGTCGGTCAGGCCAACGCCCTCCTCTTCACTGTTAGTGAATCCCGTGACTTTCTTCCCCTTAACCAGAGGCGTGCCATCCGGATTTTTCACATCGCGCAATACGCCTGGTGCGTGGCAGACCAGTGCTACCGGTTTGCCAGCCTGCAGGGTCTGCTCAATCAGTGCAATAGAGTGTTTGTCATTTGCCAGATCCCATAGCGGGCCATGGCCGCCCGGATAGAACACAGCGTCAAAGGCATTCGGGCTCACGCTGTCCAGTTTATGGGTAGAAGCCAGCACCGCCTGCGCAGCCGAATCGCTATGGAAGCGGCGGGTATCCGCGGTCTGAGAGTCAGCTTCATCACTTTTAGGATCGAGCGGAGGTTGTCCTCCCTGTGGTGATGCCAGGGTTACGTCTGCGCCCGCGTCAAGAAAGGCATAGTAAGGTGCGGCAAACTCTTCCAGCCAGAAACCGGTTTTCTTGCCGGTATTACCCAGCTCATCATGTGAGGTCAAAACCATCAGAATCTTCATGTCCGCTCCCTGTAAGCGTTGCAGGTTAAGAGTTCAGGCGCGTCATACCCGATGTTAATCGCGCCTTCTTCTGTTTTGTCCGTCAGTCGTGACGGACTCTGAGGAATCACTGAAATTTACCGCTTAATATTCGGTGATCCGCAACCCATTATAGTTCATCACTATTCTTTTCGTTTTTCTGCCGGATAGGCGTGTCAGACTCTCTGGAAAGGTTCTCTCACCAGCCTGAGATGAGCACAACCCGGCACAACTAATTAGCATGATCACGATTACCGCACTAATAGTTAATATAGATATGGTAACTATGGTTATTATTATTCCCATCGGAGGCACACATCCTCCTCATTGATAAACAGGAATATGACCATGAAAAACGTAAAAGCACTTTCAATTGCCGCTCTCGCCACCCTTTCACTGATCTCATTTGGCAGCTTCGCGCAGAGCGTGTCTGTGACCTCCTCAACACTGGATGGCGCAGAGTCAAAAATCGCTGCTCAGGCGCAGGAACAGGGCGCGCAATACAAAATCACCGAAGCGAACACCAACAACCGTGTTCATATGACCGCAGAACTGTATAAATAACGGATGGTCGCAAACGGAATTGCCAGAAGAGGCTGCCCAACGGGCAGCCTTTTTTGTGTCGGTCAGGCGAGGCGTGCGGCTGGTGCGCTGCCGGTGCGCCACCATAAAATCAGCGCCGCCAGGGCGATCACGCCCAGAACAGCAAAAGCGGTGCTGTAGGAGTAACGCGCGGCGATCATGCCCGTCATGGCCGGACTCAACGCAGCGCCCGCTCCCTGCATCAGCATAATCACGCTTTGCCCGGCGTTAACATGGCCGGAGCCACGCAGCAGAGAGACAATATAACCCGGCACCGCCACCCCCAGGATCCCGGCTGCCACCCCATCCAGTACCTGAACCGGTATAACAAAGAGGGGAGCGGCAAAGCCCGCCGCAATCACCGCGCGCAGCGGTAAGATCATCAGGGCGATCATAATAAAGAGTCGGTAGCCGTGCGTTTCGACCCGTTTTGAGACCCATAGCGCCACCGGAATCATCACCAGCTGCGAGATCACCACCGTTGCCGCAGCAAAGAGGCCAGGGCTGACCGCCGCCTGCCCGCCTGCTGAGGCGACGCGCATGCTCAGCATCGGCAGCAGCGCGGCATTGGCAAGATGAAACAGCAGCAGCGTCACACCGGCCACCAGCAGGGCCGGTTTGCGTATCAACATCGATAAGCGCGGTGCGGGTTCACGCTCTTCATTCTGTTCGTAACCGCGGGCAACGTCGTTATCGATCTCATCGCCGCGAATCGCTATCGTGGCAACAGCAGCGAAGAGCGCCATCACCGTCATCAGAATAAAGACCGCGCCCATTCCCCAGTACCAGGCTGAAAATCCCGCCAGCAGTGCGGCGATGGTATTCCCGCCGTGGTTAAAGGCCTCATTGCGACCCATCTGATGGTTAAAGCCGCGCTGGCCGGTCAGTCCCAGGGTGATGCCCGCCACGGTCGGGCCGATAAAGGCCGCCGCTATTCCCGCCACGATTTGTGAGACCATGGCGGTCCAGGTCTGATTGCTGTACCAGAGCAACAGCGTGGCGACCGTGATCACCAGACAACCCAGCAGCACAATCATTTTCTTGTGTCGGGTGGCGTCGGCCGCGATCCCGGCAGGCAGCGTGGCCAGTAACCCGGCGATGCCGCCGCAGGTCATGACCAGACCGATTTCGTCGGGACGCCAGTGTCGCTCCGTCAGAAAGATGCCCAGAAATGGCCCCAGCCCATCGCGAACATCGGCCAGAAAAAAGCTCATCAAACAGAGCGCGTAGAGAGAACGCTGTGACATGTTATTTCCCTGGAAGGTAAGTGTTAAAGGCAATTGCGCTTCGGTTAAAAAGGAAATTATGTGTTACAACGAGGAAAGTCACATTTCGTTATAGTAACAAAATGAAAAAGGCCACCCGTATCTGGATACGGGTGGCCCTGACGTGTTTCGCGTTAAATGCGCGGCTTATTTATCGGTGCCGAAACCCTGCTTCAGCAGTGCAGGCAGCACAGCCGGGAAGTAGATGTTTTTGTAATAACCACCGACGCTTGCACTCCAGCTTTCGCCATCGTTGCGGCCGATGTTTTTCCAGTGCTGCACCATCTCATCGTTGTAAGCGGCAATCTGCTGCTCCAGCCCCTGAGTTTTATAGGTCTCGTCATGGCGGAAGGTCGCCAGCGGCAGACGGGGTTTCTGATGAGCGGGTTCATCAACATGACCAATGACCACACCTGCCACAGGGAACGTCAGCGGCGGCAGATCCAGCAATGAAATCATCGCCTGTGGATCGCGACGGATCCCGCCAATTGGCACAATGCCTAATCCTTCTGCGCGCGCGGCAGCCATCACAGAGCCCAGCGCAATCCCGATATCGGTTGAGCCAGAGACGATGCTTTCGATGCTCTGATGCGCGATTTGCTGCTGATCGACCGCAGACATCGCTACGGCAGATTTATGCATATCAAGTACAAAGGTGATGAACACCGGTGCTTTAGCAATCCACGGCTGACCCCCCGCAATCGCGGCGATCTCCGCGCGACGGCCTGCGTCACGCGTGATGACAACAGAAACCTGCTGCGAGTTGACCGATGTTGGCGCACGGTAAGCGGTACTGATAATCCGATCCAGTACAGCCTCATCAACGGGTTGCTCAGTGAAACTGCGTTCACTTTTGTGACTTGTGAAAATATCAATCAGATCGCTCATAGTTCCTCCCATTTAAAAAGCAACTATAACAGTAACGTATTCGCACGCTTAGTATTTCGAGGGTTTTTGAGCACCCTTTTGTAACCGTTTTTGAACACGTCTGCGTCTGTGTACACGTTTAAAACGCCGGAGTTAAAGTCACCGAATCACTCACCGCCGGTGCGCTATTTAGTCAGTCCCGTTACCGGACATCTTTTAAGCGCTGTGTGCAACTGACAATGCAATGCTATCTGCTGAAACGCGCTGCCCGGATTGAGCCATTAGCATTCAGGCGATTAACGCCTGCTTCATCGTTTGACCGCGGCTAAAAAGCAGACAGATAGCAGAGGCCATTATCATACCTGCGGCATTAACCGCTCTTTCCTGAAATCCCTTTCCATATTCTGACAATTTATCAAAAAGAACCGAAGGTAACCCATTTAAGCACTATGTGAATAAACGGATCACACAATTGCAGCACATCTTTCAGGTTATATTGATCAAGCGCATTACTGAAGCGTTAACCATATTTACATAAAAAGAACGGCCAGATAATGTGAGATATAAATCAGGGATGAATGGTTCGAGGGAATGAGCAATGCCATACAGCTATCAGGTGATAAGATATTTACAACAAAATAACATTTTAGCTAATCAACTCGATCACGCTGTCTCAGGCGTAAAGGAAGCCGTATTAAATCAGATTGAGATGACAGGTGCTGGCGCCAGACGCTTGCTCTATTACACCTCCTGCTTTACCGATGAATATAAAGATGTTTGCCAGCAGCAAAAGACCGAAGACGTACGCTTTAAAAATGCCGTTATTTATCTATTGCAACATAGGAATATTGCGCATCAAATGCTAACGTTATATTTTGAAGGGATTTTCAAGGATAGAACTTCCGAGCAACTTGAATACATTAAACAAAAGTTAATGGCTGTTAATATACATATTGCCGCCAGCTCACTGACAAATGCTGGATTTGCTTTAGCAACAGCATCATCTGTTGCTACAGGTATGAATCTAAGCCTTGAAATGAGTTTGCTTGCAGGAAAAAGAGCACGGCAGGTTGTTGGGGCAATGGGCATATATGGCCTTGTTCAAAAGGCAGCAGAAAGTGCGTACCGCCTTCACATCTCTAATCCAGTTTACTATTCAGCATTATACAATCAAGAGCTTGAAATGATGTATTTTTTGATAGAGCCATTATTCGAGCGGGCTGAAGCATTTAATGCACAGTGGGCATCGGATAATAAAATTGCAGAAATTATCACAAAGATGATCAGATAATAATGATAAATCTTATTAAGCGACTATTTAGACGGATATTCAGATCATTACTTGCGGATTATGGTCCGACAGCGTTAACCCTCGTTTTCGCCTTAGTTCAGGCTTTATGTTTTCCGGATAGTCCCATCTGGCTAATCCCAATATTCTTTTTGTCTGTAATGATTGGTTTATCGATTTACGAAATTGTGAAGATGAAGCACAAGCGCTAGCATGCTTTTATTTATAAGGAGATAACATGTCTACACCCGCCCATTTATGGCTTGAAGATGAAAACGGTTCTCCCGTCACAGGCAGCTGTCACTGCGGTTGGGCTCCATCGAATTAAAATCGTTCTCTCACGGCGTAACCATACCTGTCGATCCCAGCTGGGGAAAGCTCACGGGAACGCGGGTCCATAGCCCTGTAACGATAGTCAAAGAGTTTGATCAAACAACGCCGCTACTCTACAGAGCAGTCTGTGAAGGCCGGACAATGAAGAAAGGCACTATCCGAATGTATCGCATTCTGGAATCCGGAGTCGAAGCCGAATATTTCAATATCATTCTGGAAAATGTCAAATTTACGACAGTTGCACCCTACCTTGCCCCTGGCGGGGTGAGCAGTACGCATCTCGAAACGCTGGAATTACGCTATGAGGCAATCACATGGAAATATACGGATGGCAATATCGTATATCGTGATGAGTGGAATAACTACGCGAGATCATAAGTGCTCCTGAATGATTTCTCCAATCAACTTCTGAAATTTATAGATAACACAGTTAAGTCACCCCGCGAATTTTTGTCACCTCGGAATATTTCCAATCCGGTTATCTGCTGCTGTTGCATTACTGCCGTCCTGGGAACAGGTGTAACGAAATGGAGAGTCCGTTACCGTTACACCTGTCGCAGGGAGAAAGCAGCAACCGCGGCCATGATTCACGCCAGCTTCACCGGCATTCGTTTCGTCGGGTATGCGTTGAGCGCAGAAGCCATAACTTTGCTGCCGTGTCGATGTCAGCCGCCCCAGCGACTTTTCAGATAACTCACCGCCTGCTGAGTCTGCGGCTGATTGAGATAGTTCTCTCTGAAAAGAATGGTGCCGTCGATATGGGGCCAGGACTCATTGAGGTCGAGCTGCTTTCTCAGTTCAGGCACTCCGCCCTGCAGCGTCCAGTCAGGCTCAATCCGCGAAGGCTCGCCCACCTTGTAGAGCGCCAGACCGATGTAAAGCCGGGTTCTGGTCGGCTTCACCACCTCTGCCCACCACTTTGCCAGCACGTCATAACGGGCAGCCTGACGGGAGAACGGCCAGTAGAGCTGAGGCGCGATATAATCCAGCAGACCCTGCTGAACCCAGCGACGGGTATCCGCATAGGCTTCATCGTAGGCCGCTGCGCCTCGGGTATCTGAACCCGCCGGATCGTGCGACAGGTTGCGCCAGACACCCGCCGGGCTGACACCAAATTCCACCTCCGGCTTCAGCTGTTTAATGGTACGGGAGACCTGCTCAATAAGCTGTTGCGTATTGTGACGCCGCCAGTCCGCTTTGCTGGCGAAGCCCTGCCCGTAACGGCTGAAGGTCTGACTGTCGTTGAGAAGGGAGCCTGCCGATTCCGCATAGAAATAGTCATCGAACTGCACACCGTCGATCGGATAGTGCGCCACCACCTCGGCCACAATACTGGTGATCCAGTCGCGTGCGTCCGGGATGCCGGGGTCGAGCACGTAGCGGTCGCCCGCGGTACGAATCCAGTCACGGTGCAGCACAAACACGCTGGCCGGATGAAGAGAGAGCGTGCGGTTCAGCTCACTGGTGGTAGAGGGTTTGATGTTGACCGAAACCCGATAGGGGTTGAACCACGCGTGGACTTTCATACCGCGTTTATGCGCCTCATCCAGCATAAACTGCAGCGGATCGTAACCGGGATCTTCGCCGATTCTGCCGGTCAGCATATCGGACCAGGGCAGAATTTTAGAGGACCAGAGCGCCGTGGCATCGGGCTTCACCTGGAAAAAGACCGTGTTAATTCCCAGGCTTTTCAGTTTATCCAGCTTGTCGATAAGCGACTGCTGCTGCATCCGGATGCGCTCTGCCGGGCTGGCACCATTGACCGATGCGACGGGAGGCCAGTCAAGACGGGACACGGTAGCTAACCAGACGCCGCGCATCGGTTGCCGGGCCTGAGGCTGCACCGGCTGGCTGGCTGGCGGTAACGGCTGTTTCGTGACCGGTGGAAAAGGCGTCACCAGCGACCGCGGCGGCTCAGAGGCGCAGCTGACGAGCAACAGTGCCGCAGCCAGTGCGGCCCCGCGCCTTAACGCCACGCTGGCTGCGGCAGGAATAAGATTCAGTGCGATGATAAACTCCAGTTTTATCTGGTCGGGACGCAAAGAGGAGTATTCTCGGTGACTCTGATTAAATGTCAATGTGTTAGCGCTGGGGACTGAACTCAATACCGGCCGCCGCCAGACAGGCTTTGAGGGTGCCAAAGGCATCCTGACACTGTCGTTCATTGACGCAGGCATACCCCAGCAGCAGACCTCGCGTCTCCTGAGGATGCATATAGTATTGTGAAAGTGGCCGCACCTTGACGCCGCGCTTCAGCGCCTCGGCGGCAATGGCGACATCATCACTGCCTGCAGGCAGCGGCATCACCAGATGCAGACCGGCTTCATGGTTAAAAGCCGGTAAGAAGGCGGGCCCCAGATAGCGCTCGATCAGCCGACAGAGGAACTGCCGCCGCTGTCGATAAAGCAGCCGCATCCGCCGGATATGCTCCATGTAATGACCCAGCCGGATAAACTCCGCCAGCGCCCGCTGAATCAGCAGATGTCCGCCGCGATAGAGTTCCGCTGCCGCGATGCGCATCGGCTGAGCCAGCGGTTTTGGCACCACCAGATAGCCAATGCGCAGGGCGGGATAGAGCGTTTTACTGAACGTGCCCATGTAAATCACCGGCGCATCGGCTTCCAGCCCCTGCAGCGAGGGATGCGGCTGTCCGGAGAAACGAAATTCGCTGTCGTAGTCATCTTCGACAATCCAGCTCTGATGACGGCGCGCCAGTGTGAGCAACGCCTGACGACGTGCCAGGCTCAGATGCACCCCAAGCGGGTACTGATGGGAAGGTGTGACAAACACCATTTTGGGTGGCGGCCCGCTGTCGGGCACCAGGCCCTGCTCATCCACCGGCATGGCCCGGATTTTCAGGCCATTCATCCGCAGCAGATTGCGTGTTCCCCAGTAGCCAGGCTCTTCCATCCAGACCCGATCGCCTGGGTCGCACAATACCCGCGTGACCAGATCGACCGCCTGATGAACGCCCTCGGTGATCAGAATCTGATCCGCATCGGCCTGCACGGAACGCGCCACCCGCAGATAATCGACCAGCGCATGACGCAGATCGGGGCAGCCGCCGCCGCTGCTGTAAACCAGCCGATGGACGTCAGGCTCCCGGTTCAGGCGCGCCTGAATCTGACTGAACAGCTTATGGGGAAATTCGGTCACGTCGGGCGCGCCAGGCACAAACGCTCCCCACTGATAAGGGGACGCGGTGGCGTGCCCCAGCAGTGTGGCACCGCGCTTCGACAGGGTGGCCGGTCGCTGCGCCTTCACGGCGGCCAGGTCGGCAATCGCATCACTCTGCAGCGAACTCTCCGGCAGCGTCTCGGCAATCCACGTGCCGCTGCCGGTGCGCGCGGTCACGTAGCCCTGCGCCATCAGACTTTCATAGACATGCATGACCGTGTTTCGTGACACGCCGAGTTCACGCGCCAGATCGCGGGTGGGCGGCAAACGACTGCCGCGCGGAAAGACCGCTTCCGTGATCGCGGCCTGCATACAGTTGAGCAGTCGCTGATGCAGGGAACCGGTTTTCATAAACTGTAACCGTGCTAATAGATGATCGGCGTACAAGAGTCGCAATTGGCTCCATCCTTCCTCTGATAATTGGCTCTGGCAACTCACCACGCCTCAGGCATAAATAAACGTGTTTGTCGGGAATTGTAAACACGCATATCAATGAGGTGGATCAAATGAGCGAAAAAAATAACCTGATGCAGGAACGTAAAGCACAGGCTCTGCCTAAGGGCATCGGTACGCTGTGCGACTGGTACGTTGCCCGGGCAGAAAACGCCACCTTATGGGATCAGGCTGGTAACAGCTGGATCGACTTCGCAGGCGGCATCGCCGTGCTGAATACCGGTCATCGCCATCCACGCATCGAGCAGGCAGTGGCCGAACAGTTAACAAAGTTTACCCATACGGCGTTCCAGATCACCCCTTACGAAAGCTACATCGCACTGGCTGAACGCATCAATCAGCGGGTGCCGGTTGCCGGTGCAGCGAAAACCGCCTTTTTTACCACCGGTGCCGAAGCGGTAGAAAACGCGGTTAAAGTGGCGCGTGCCTATACCCGTCGTCACGGCATCATCACCTTTGGCAACGCGTTTCATGGCCGCACCTTTATGACCATGGCCATGACCGGCAAAGTCGCCCCCTACAAGCGCGACTTCGGCCCGATGCCCCCTTCCGTTTTCCACGCCCGCTACCCCAGCGCGGTGCAGGGGATCAGCGTTGAGGCGGCACTGACCAGCCTGGATGAGATTTTCACACAGGACATTGCGCCCCATGATGTTGCGGCAATCGTACTGGAACCGGTGCAGGGTGAAGGCGGATTCCATGCGGCACCGGCAGAATTTATGGTGCAGCTGCGTGAACTGGCTGACCGTCACGGCATCCTGCTGATTGCGGATGAAGTACAGAGCGGATTTGCCCGCACCGGCAGGCTGTTTGCCATGGAACACTATCCGGTGAAAGCCGATATCATCACCATGGCGAAAAGCCTGGCGGGCGGGATGCCCCTCTCCGCCGTGGCCGGTCGCGCCGAGGTGATGGACGCGCCTGCCCCTGGCGGACTGGGCGGTACCTATGCCGGAAATCCGTTAGCCATCGCGGCGGCTCACGCGGTGCTGGATGTGATCGAGGAGGAGCAGCTCTGTCAGCGCGCCGTGGATCTCGGTGGCCGGCTTGTCGCTGAACTGGAGGCGCAGCAGCGCAAACACCCTGATATCGCCGAAGTGCGGGCGCTGGGTTCTATGGTGGCAATGGAGTTCTATCAGGCCAGCACCGCGCAGGCCGTTCAGAAGATGGCGATGGAACAGGGCCTGCTGCTGCTGACCTGCGGCGCGAAAGGCAACGTTATCCGCTTCCTCTACCCGCTTACCATTCCGGATGCCCAGTTCAGCCAGGCGCTGACCCTTCTCTCCACGGTGATCGATCGCTGTGTTGCCCCTGCCGGACACCCTGTCGTCCCGGCATGATTTCACTGGCTCGTTAATCGCAAGCCCCTTTCCTGTTCGTCCGGCCAGCATGGCCGGGCGTCCCCCGGAGACGTTGACATGACGATGACTCAGAGTGCGAATGAAGATTCGCTGGCTCAGAACCTGAAACCGCGCCACGTGCGCATGCTCTCGATTGCCGGCGTAATTGGCGCCGGGCTGTTTGTTGGCTCCGGTCATGCTATTTCTGAAGCGGGCCCCGCCGTGCTGATCTCCTATGCTGCCGCCGGGTTGCTGGTCGTGCTGATCATGCGGATGCTGGCGGAGATGGCCGTGGCCTCACCCGATTCCGGATCGTTCTCCACCTATGCGGAGAAAGCGCTGGGACGCTGGGCCGGGTTTACCATCGGCTGGCTCTACTGGTGGTTTTGGGTGCTGGTGATCCCGCTGGAAGCCAATGCGGCAGGCACGATCCTGCACGCCTGGTTCCCCGATGTGGCCATCTGGCAGTTCACCTTCGCCATCACACTCTTACTGACCATTACCAACCTGCTGAGCGTGAAAAACTACGGTGAGTTCGAATTCTGGTTTGCCCTGATCAAGGTCGTGGCGATCATCCTGTTCCTGGCCGTCGCAGGTGCCGCCGTGTTTGGCCTGCTGCCTGACAGTCACACCAGCGGCCTGTCGCATCTTTATGACACCAACGGCTTCATGCCAAATGGACTCGGCGCGGTGGTGGCGGCTATCCTGACCACGATGTTCTCTTTTATGGGCACCGAGATTGTCACTATCGCCGCCGCAGAGTCGAAAAATCCCGGCCGGCAGATTACGAAAGCCACCAACTCGGTGATCTGGCGTATCGCGCTATTCTACCTGCTGTCGATTTTCTTCGTGGTGGCGCTGGTTCCGTGGAATACGCCAGGCTTGGTTGAACAGGGTTCCTGGCAGACCGCTCTGCAGGCGATGAGCATTCCTCATGCCCGGCTGATCGTCGATCTGGTGGTGCTGATGGCGGTGTGCAGCTGTCTGAATTCGGCGCTCTACACCTCCTCGCGTATGCTCTACTCGCTGTCACGCCGCAAGGATGCGCCCGCTGCGGCCTCACGCACCAATCGCAGCGGCACACCCTGGGTTGCGGTGCTGCTCTCGACTGCGGCAGCGTTTCTGGCGGTGATCGCCAACTACCTGGCGCCCAGCGCGGTCTTCGAATTTTTACTCGCCACCTCGGGTGCCATTGCGCTGCTGGTCTACCTGGTGATTGCCGCATCCCATCTGGTGCTGCGCAAAAAACGCGAGCAGGCGGGTGAAGTCCTGACTTACCGCATGTGGCTGTTTCCCGGTCTGACCTGGGTCACGATTCTGTTTATCGTCACGGTGCTGGTGATCATGCTGTTTGATCCTAAACACCAGACAGAATTAGTGGCGACGGGCGGTTTAACGCTGGTTATTATTGCGACCAGCCTGCTGCTGCGCCGTAAAAAGGCAGAACAGAAAAGCACGCGCTATTTTGTGCAGCGCTCCTCTGACCCGTCATAATTAACTGAAGCGCATTAACAGTGAAAAAGCCCACCTTTTATAAGGTGGGCTTTTTTTTGCATCTGGTTCCCTGGTGCTGACAAAAAGGGTCTGGCGATATAAGGTTTTCTCTGATACCCACTTTTTCGCTGTGGGTTTGGTAACGTTACTTTTATTCCTGTTTCGCCCCGGGCGCAATCAATTTTCGTCAGAATGGCAGAAAAAATTAAAGATAAGTGAGGGACAGAATCCCTCTGGTTTTTTCGGCGTTTAACCAGTGCATTTTCACTTCTGCAGGTAACCTGTTAAGGGCGTGGAGATTTCTGAGGTCAGCCGTCGTCAGCGTAGTCTTTCCCCTGCCAGAATCATAACAACTGAACACGACCTGATTCTTTCCGGTGCTCATATCACATGAATCATTCGTCACCATGCCGCGAAAGGTAATCGTGCCTGAATCCGAACCAGCACTTGCTGCCCCGGCGATTGTCATTAAGAGCGTGGTAAAGCCAGCGAGTAAAAATGATTTCATCCTGCATCCTCCTGAATGTGTGTCAGGAGTTATCGGCGCAGATCGCAAAAGATTAAGCACTGAAAAGAGAATTAAATGTAAATCTTCGCCAGCCGGACTTTTCATCGCCCTCGATTTTTTAACATCGATAGTAAAAAAAGAATTTTTGGCGTTAACGGTATAAATAACATCAACACAGAAGAACAGAATTTAAATGCAAATACGTGTAAGAGGAGAACTTGAATAAGCTGAGGCACTTTCTGCAGTGACAGAAATGCGCACGCTGGTTTTTATTCTGACTGCCTGTTCAATATAAAACCTGACTCAGGCATTCCGGGATGAGATATATCCGCGCTGCCCGGCAGAATTCACCCAAAATGTTTTCAGCTCATTCCAGATACTGGCTGAACCGCAGCAGATAACCATCCGGATCCTGCAGAAGAAACTCGCGCTGACAGGCGGTTGTCCCGCCGGTGTCATACCCCGTATCCCGCAGCGGGCGATAGAGCGCGATACCCTGCTTTTGCACCCGAGCCAGTACGACCTGGATATCATCCACTTCAATCTGAAAATTGATGCCCCGTCCCAGCGGCCAGTGAAGCTCTGCCGTGTTCCAGCCCTGAGGATGAAACTGCTCAATCATCAGTTGCGCCTCGCCATAGCACAGGTAGGCGAAGTCCGGCTGCTGCCGCTGTATTCTCATGCTGAATCCCAGTACCGTCGTGTAAAAATGCAGTGAGGCGGCAAAATCGGTTACGGTGAGTTCTGGCACCATACGGTTCCAGTAAAGGGGTTGATTGTCACTCATTTCTTCTTCCCTGTTGTCTGTTGTGAGGCTGGCTCAGGCATGACTCAAAAGGTTGCGCTGCAGTTCATCGAGTAACAGCCGCAGTGCTGCAGGCTGATGTTCCCGCGACAGGTAAAGTCCCCAGATGCCAATGCGTCCCGGCTCATAATCGGGCAGTAAGGTGACCATTTTTCCGCTTTCCAGAGCGTGACGCGCCTCCTGCTCGGGCACCATCGCAATCCCACAGTCTGCACTGGCCGCATCACACAACAGAGAGGAGATCCCGGCGCTGAAATTTCCTTTGACCGCCACCGCCATTTTCTCTCCCTGCGGGGAGGTAAAGTGCCAGCTCTGTCCGGCGAAATGGCTGTAACAGAGGCAGTTATGGTGCGCCAGATCGTCAGGCGTTTGCGGCATCCCGTGCTGCTGCAGATAGGCCGGTGAGGCGCAGAGGACAGAGTAGCAGTCACCCAGGCGGCGGGCGATAGTGCCCGGCTCCGGCGTATCGGTAATGCGGATGGCGAGGTCGATCCGTTCACCAATCAGGCTGACAGGCTGATTATTGATCTCCAGCTCGATGCGCAGGGCCGGATAGCGCGCCAGAAAGTCGGGGATCACCGGACCGACAAGGTGGACAGCCGTGAAGTGCGCGCAGGCGATGCGCAATGTCCCGGCGGGTATTCCCTGCGGGGTCTCCTGGCGGATCTCCTCCGAAAGGCGTGCCAGCTGGCGGGTCTTTTCCAGAATCGCCTCGCCTGCAGGGGTGATCGTCAGACGACGTGACGAGCGATGCAGCAGACGCGTTCCGGCCCAGTTCTCCATCTCTTCCAGATAACGGCTCACCATGGGACGGGAGATCCCCAGTGCGCGTGATGCCGCACTCAGGCTTCCCAGTTCGCAGATACGGTTAAAAACGGCCGCCGCAGTCACTCTGTCCATCTGTTTTACCTGTTCGGATTATGAAACTCAGCATGTCTGATTTCGGGAATTCTAACAGATGTCAGAATGCGTAAAATAGCGCCACTGACACAGAACATGATCATTTGCGCCGCCCTGTGTGGCGATTACCGTCTGAGGATAAACATGAAAATTGCCGCTCACGCTTTAATTATGATGCTGGCTTCGGCCTCTGCCAGCGCCACGACCCTGAAACTTAAAACCTATAATCCGCAGGAAAAGGGCCTGTTTGCCGTTTCATCTACGCTGGTCTCCGGCCCCACCGAAGCCATTCTGTTTGATGCGCAGTTCAGCACGCAGGATGGTGAGAAGCTGGTGGCGATGATTAAACAGAGCGGCAAAAAACTGAAAGAAATCGTGATAACCTCCGGCGATCCCGACTTCTATTTTGGCCTGGAACCGATTGTTAGAGCCTGGCCGGATGTGAAGGTGGTGGCCTCACCCGCTGTGGTGAAACATATTCAGGAGACCCATGAGGCGAAGCTGAAGTACTGGGGTCCGCAGATGAAACAGGGCGCGCCTTACGCGCTGACCGTGCCAGAGGTGACGCATGAGACACGGTTTAGCGTAGACGGTGAAGTGCTGGAGCTGCGTCATCCGGATCAGTATGCCGCTTACGTCTGGATCCCCTCCGCCAGCACCATTCTGGGTGGGACGGCCCTCTCTTCCGGCATTCATGTCTGGACAGCAGACACCCAGCCCCCTGAAAGCCGTGCGGCGTGGCGTCATATCCTGACAGAGATGCAGACGCTGCATCCGCAGAACGTCATCCCGGGTCACTATCTGGGTGCGCGCCCTGCCGGGTCGCAGGCCGTGGATTTTACCCTCAACTACCTGAAGTCCTTTGAGCAGGCGCTGTCGCAGCACAAAACCTCAGCAGAGGTGATTAGCGCCATGACGGCCGCCTGGCCAGGACTGGCCGAGCCGGGTTCGCTGGAGCTCAGCGCGAAAGTGAACACCGGCGAGATGAAGTGGTAAACCCGCAGAGAAACGGCTGACTTTGCGGCACAACGCGGGGTGCACCAGGGCGCTATTTTTTAGCCAGATAGCGTCTGTCATCCCGCGCCTGCAATCGCGCCTCAGCGGGTGTGGGGAAGATGTAGTGAAACAGGTCGCGGTAAAAACTCAGGTGTTTCTGCAGACCTTCCTGAATTGATCGGCTGATATCTTTGATCAGAAATTCCTGCGTGGTGTTGAAGTTCGTCACGCTGAAAAAGGTTTTGTCGTAGACGTTTACCACCCCTTCCCATTTCATCACCTGCTCCTCCGGGGAGAGGCCTTCCGAGACGGTAAAGATCCCCTTGTGGGATTTCACGCCCTGTTTACTGACATAGGTGGTTAAGGCGTCGTAGCCGCGTTTGTTGCGCCAGCGGCAGAATTCGTAGGGCACGTCGTAATGGGGCAGCACAAAGTCCGGGCTGCGAAAATGCTCATCTGCAATCAGGCCATCCAGCGTCACGGTAAAATGCAGAAAGTCCTGCAGAAAATCGAACTGGCGGGTTTTGGTCAGGGTGACATTAATTGAGTAGTGACCGGCCTGCACAAACCAGTAGTTGGTAAAGCCTGTCACCAGAATAGTGAACGCCTGCCAGTCACTGATGCGTCGATCGCCCGCCAGTCCCCTGAAACGGCTGATCATCATCCGTGACTTCGGATGCTGATACGCTTTCAGCAGCGGATCGTTCATACCTTTCAGTAACATCAGGCTCACTCCATGATAGTTTGCGCTTATCCTGCCACGCTCTGATCAGAGTGAAAAGTGTCGCTGTTCTGAATGTGACCGCTTTATGGCCGTGGCGGATGTGGTCCGGCGGAACGACAGAGGATCTTTCACCACACAGAGCAGGCAGCTGAGAGGCGCGTCCTGATGACGCGCGATGTCCGGCTTATGAGATCACAACTGCGCGAGGGTTTTGAGTGTTTCACTCAACCGCGCCACCAGCGCGCGTACCCGGTGAGGAATAAAACGGGCATCAGGGAAAATGGCGTAGAGATAGCGGTCGGGAAGCCGCCAGTCTGGTAACAGCCGTACCAGCCTGCCGGAAGCCAGCGCCTCCGCGCCAATCAGGGTCTGCAATCCGCCTATCCCCAGCCCGGCCTCCAGAGCCTGCCGCAGGGCATCGCTGTTGTTGGCGCGAAACACACTTTTCACCGGAACGGAAATCCTCTCTGTCGCCGAGAGCAACTGCAGCGGGGCGTCCGGGGAAACGCCGCTGAAACGGACATGGGGATAATGCGCCAGCTCAGCCGGAGTCTGGAGAGTACCGTGACGGGCGATCCAGTCAGGGGACGCCACCAGCACGGTTTCAACGGTGGTCAGTACCCGGGCCGCCAGCGTGGCGGGTGGCGACTCACTCAGCCGAATTGCCAGGTCAACGCCCTCCGCAATCAGGTCTGACAGACGATCTTCCAGCGCAAGCGTTAACTGCAGGGCCGGATGCGCCTGCTGGAATGCAATCAGAGACGGCATCAACCGCTGGCCGATGCCGCTCGGTAACTGGATGTGTACCCTCCCGCTCAGCGGTTGCGAGTCGGGCCGCAGTTGCTGCTCCAGCTCATCCATCGCATTGAGCAGGTGTCTGACCTGCTGCAGATAACGCTGCCCCTGCTCCGTCAGCGCCATGCTGCGGGTGGTGCGGTGCAGCAGCACGACGCCCAGCGCCTCCTCAAGCGCTGCAATCTGCTGACTCACGGCCGATTGTTTCATGCCGTTCTGTCGTGCCGCCGCCGAGAAGGAGCCCGCTTCCGCCACCCGGATGAAGGTCTGAATGGCGTTAAGTTTGTTCTGCATTTAATGATTTTCCTGATAAGTGATATCCGGTTGGTGGAATTTAATCAGAATCTTTGGCAGGTGAGAATGCGTTCCGTTACTCAACAAGAGAGTGGAGGTAAGCATGACGCAGAAAAACAGGGTGGCATTAGTGGCAGGCGCCAGCGGAATTGTCGGGCAGCAACTCTGCCAGGCGCTGGCTGACAATCACTGGCAGGTCAGGGCGCTGACCCACCGCGCTGCCGCTGTCGGGAGCGGGATTGAAACCTTCCGGGTCGATTTGCGGGATCCAGAGCAGAGTGCGCAGCAGCTCGCTTCGCTGACTGACGTCACGCATCTCTTCTACAGTGCCTGGCTCAGCGCCGCTGACTGGCAGGCGATGGTGGAGCCTAATCTGGTGATGCTGCAGAATCTGGTGCGGATCATTGAGGCTATCGCGCCGCTTGAGCATGTCAGCCTGATGCAGGGATACAAAGTCTACGGCGCGCATCTGGGCCGGTTTAAAACCCCGGCGCGCGAGAGCGATCCCGGTGTGCCGGGCGCCGAATTTAACGCCGCACAGCTGGCCTGGCTGAGCGCACAGCAGCAGGGTAAAGCCTGGCACTGGAGCGCCCTGCGACCCGGCGTGGTGGGCAGCGACCGGCCGGGCAACAGCATGAATCTGGCCCTGAGTCTGGCGCTGTACGCTTCCCTCTGCCGGGCGGCGCGGCTGCCGTTACGCTTTCCAGGTTCGCTGGCAACCTGGCACAGCATGGTCGATTTTACCGACGCCTCACTGCTTGCCGATGCGACGCTCTGGGCTGCGCGTGCGCCCGCGGCGGCCAACCAGGCCTTTAATATCAACAATGGCGATCTCTGGCGCTGGAGTGAACTGTGGCCGGTCATCGCCGCCTGGTTTGAACTGGCGATCGCGCCGCCAGTTGCTCTCTCCTTCCGGCAGCTTTTTCAGGATTACCGTGGGCTCTGGCGGGAGATTGCGGAAGAGAACGCCCTGGTGCAGCCCGACATTCTGGCCCTGAGTGATGGAACGTTCGCGGATTTTGTCTTTAGCTGGGATTACGACATGTTTGGTGATGGCAGCAAACTGCGGCGGGCGGGGTTTCACCACTATCGCGCGACGGATCAGATGTTTTGCGATCTGTTCAGTCGCTTCAGAGCGGCCCGCCTCATCCCGTGAGGGCCCGGATCAGAGACATGAGGCAGAGCGCGCAGGGGTGGCGCTCTGCGACGGCAAGACCTCAGCGCCCTTTCTTCTTGCGGCCCGGCTGGGTAAAGCGCTTGCGTGAGGCACCACCGGCATCCGCTTTTTCAGCCGGTTTCGCCGGGCCTTTCTGCGGTTTTTTCCCCGCCGCAGGTTTAGCAGGCGTTTTGGCTTTCTTTGCCGGTTTTTCTTCAGACGAAGAATTTTCCAGCAGTTTAAACAGCTCAATGAGTTCGTCGTCAGTCAGATCGCGCCACTCGCCCAGCGGTATGCCTTTGAGATTAACGTTCATGATGCGGGTTCGCTCAAGCTTCGTCACTTCATAGCCAAAGTGCTTACACATACGGCGGATCTGGCGATTCAGCCCCTGCACCAGCGTGATACGGAAGACAAACGGCGCTTCCTTTTTCACTTTGCACTTTTTGGTGACGGTGCCGAGCATGGGCACGCCCGCGCCCATACCGGCAATGAACTCATCGGTGATCGGTTTGTCGACGGTCACCACATACTCTTTCTCGTGGTTGTTACCGGCGCGCAGGATTTTATTGACCAGATCGCCGTGGTTGGTCAGGAAAATCAGGCCCTGAGAATCTTTATCAAGACGGCCAATCGGGAAGACGCGCTTACTGTGATTAACGAAGTCGCTGATGTTATCGCGCTCGCCCTCTTCCATCGTGGTGATAATCCCCACCGGCTTGTTCAGCGCGATCAGCACCAGATCCTCTTCATCACGCGGCTCAATCAGCTGACCATTCACCTTCACCACATCGCCTGCAAATACCTGCGCGCCCACAGTGGCGCGTTTGCCGTTAATGAAAACGTTGCCCTGCTCGATGTATCGATCGGCGTCGCGGCGGGAGCAGATACCGCTCTCGCTGATGTATTTATTGAGACGAGTTGATGAGTCAGTCAGCATGGTTCCTCCAAAAAACGCGGACTATACCTTACCGGCGTGAGCTTGCGAAGTCTTTGCGCGGGAAACTTGTGGCACGCCCCGCGCAGCAGAGCGTCAGAGGGTAATCGCCATCTCCACACAGCGTAACGCACAGCCCGCCAGCTTCGAAGGATAGAGGCTTTCGCCCAGAACCCGGAAACCATGCTGCTGATAAAAGCCGGCGGCGTTGGGCGTCGAAGCCAGCGTCAGACGGTGATAGCCACGCTGCAGCGCCTCCGCTTTGATTCTGTCGATAATCCGGCCCGCCAGGCCCTGTCCGGTAAATTCAGGCAGCGTAAAAATCGCCTCCACGCTGGCCGCGCTGAGATCCAGTAACCCGGTCGCAACCGGCTCGCCGTCCGGGCCATCAATCACAAAAAAGGGGTTCTCGCGGATCATCGCCGGAAAGCTGGCGGGCATCCGATCTGGCGTCCAGGCGGTCAGCACCTCTGGCGGATAGGCATGCTGGCAGCCGTGGCGGATCGCCCGATTTCTGATCTCCCATAAACGATGCGCCTCTTCAGGCGAGGCTTCTCTGACTATCATACTGCCCTCCTTTTGCTGAATACCCGGTTCGCTATCACACCACGTTGTGGCGCACTCTGCTAGCTGCTGAACAAGGCTGTTGCATTGGCAAACAGGCTGTTTTCATCCTGCTGCATCTGCAACAGCACCGGCGGCGTCAATCCGGGTTCACTGTTGTTAAAACAGCGGTTTACTGACTGGCATGGTTACTGCTTAGCCTTTTCTTTTATATCTGAAAGTTTGGATAAATGTACGTTACCAGTGATTCAGCTATATCAGGAGAGCAACGATGTCAGAAACTCAACCCCTGCAGTTCGCCTACTGGGTGCCGAATGTCTCAGGCGGATTGGTGATCAGTCAGATAGAGCAGCGTACCCGCTGGGATGCCGGATATAACCGGAAACTGGCACAGATTGCCGAAGAGGCGGGCTTTGACTACGCGCTGACGCAGATCCGTTTTACCGCCGGTTACGGCGCGGACAATCAGCATGAGTCGGTCACCTTTTCTCAGGATCTGCTCAGCCAGACGTCGCGATTGAAAGTGATTGCGGCTCTGCTGCCCGGCCCGTGGAATCCGGTGCTCGCGGCGAAGCAGATCGCCACCATCAGTCATCTCTATGGGCCGCGCATCGCCGTGAACATTGTCAGCGGCTGGTTCCGGGGCGAATTTAAGGCGATCGGCGAGCCCTGGCTCGATCATGAAGAGCGCTACCTGCGCTCGGAAGAGTTTATCCGCTGCCTGCGCGGCATCTGGCGCGAAGAGAGCTTTACCTTTGCCGGGGATTTTTATCGCTTTCGCGACTACGCCATGAAACCGAAACCGCTGTCACCGCTGCCGGAAATTTTTCAGGGCGGCAGTTCACGGGCGGCGCGGGATATGGCCGCCCGGGTGTCAGACTGGTACTTTACCAACGGCAATACCCCGGAGGGGGTGCGTCAGCAGGTGGCCGACATCAGGGCGAAAGCCAGCGTTAACCAGCACAAGGTGCGGATCGGCCTGAACGGTTTTGTGATTGCCCGTGACAGTGAACAGGAGGCGCAGGCGGTGCTGCAGGAGATCATCCGCAAAGCTAACCCGGATGCGGTCAAAGGCTTTCAGCATGAGGTCAGAAATGCGGGCAGCGCATCACCGGAGGGCGAGGGAAACTGGGCGAAATCGTCGTTTGAGGATCTGGTGCAGTATAACGATGGCTTTAAAACCAACCTGATCGGAACACCGCAGCAGATTGCCGAACGGATTATCGCGCTGAAGCGGGCCGGTGTGGATCTGCTGCTGCTGGCGTTTCTGCACTTTCATGAAGAAGTGGAATTCTTCGGACGTGAGGTCATACCCCGGGTGCGTGAGCTGGAGGCGCAGGAAGCGCTGATCCGCGCATAGCTGCCGCTTTCTTTGCTGGATCTGCTGCAGGTTACCTGCCGCTCCGCGCTGGCGGGGCGGCAGGTTCAGGACGTCAGCGCCGTTGATCTGCCCGGTTAAAAACGGGCATTCACTCCCACGTTCCACGTCACCTGATGCGTCTCACTGTTACCCGCCACGGCCGAAACACCCGCAAAAGCATTCACTGCGGCACCCAGCGGCACGCTGGCTCCCACGGCCATGTTGATCCAGTTGTCATCCCTGCCATCACTGCTGCGGGTAAAGGCGGTGCGGGTCGATTTCAGTCCGGCCGTTACCGCAGAATCACTGTCACCAAACTGATGGTTGTAACTGATCTGCGCCCAGGGATTGACCGGCAAATCTTTGCTGTCGATACGCCAGCCCAGGGAGCCGACCTGGGCGTGCAGCGTCTGGTCGCCAAAGCGCATAGAGGTGCTGCTGTTGCCCTCTTCCTGATAGCCGCCGACCCGCGTGTAGTCGAGCGCATAGCTCGCCACCGGTCCGGTCGTGACGTAACGGCCAACGGGAAGATCCCAGCCGGTCTGCACCCGCATCCCCAGCACTTTCCCGCCACTGTTACCCTGTTCGGTACGGGTCGCAGGCCCCAGTTTCACCTGGCGTTTAATATCGTCGAAATCCAGGTCGGCATAGTGGGCGTCCGCGTTTATCCAGCCGTGGTCGAGGTAGTTCAGCTGGCTCCAGATCGCCACCAGATTACCGCGCAGGCGGTAATCGAAGCGCGACGAGGGCTGCTGGCGCTGCGAGGTGGTGGAGAGCATCGCGCCGGCCTGCCACGCATCGGTCAGCTGATAGCCCACTCCCACGGTGCCGGTGGCGCTGGTGGCATCCCCATCCAGCAGACTGTCGCCACGAAAATCCCGCTGCTGCCCGGCGTAACCGCCAAAAACGGTTAACGTGCCCGCCTCTGCGGGCTGCTGACGCTGCTGCTGCAGATGCCCATCCAGCGTATTCTGCGCATCGCCCACCAGCATTGAGGGGGCACGGCTCAGCGCCGCCACCTGCAGCGGTGCGTTCAGCACTGACTGAATGTAATCGGCGATCAGCGCATGGACGGCCGGGCTGGGATGCAGCCGGTCGGCAAACAGATACTGTTGCGAGGATGAAAATCCCGGCGTGGAAGTGGTGCAGTCCATTGATGACACGCCGGGCGGGCAGGCCATGCCGGCGGTGTTGGTGAGTCCATAACCGCCCGGATTATCGATCACCTCATTAAACAGGCCATTGATATCTACCCGGGCGATGTTGCCGCGGGCCGCCAGCAGCCCCTCCTCTTCGGCCTGATTGTAACGGTCGGTCAGCGCCGAGGCGGCCTCACTCAGCAACCGCCAGGCAGCAATCAGCTGCTGCGCGAGCGCCTCACGGATCGGCGGAATCGCAGAAAGCTGCCCCGCCGCCTCACCCAGGGCCGTTTCAATCGCCTGCTCGCGCGCGGCCCGGTCTGGCGTGGTGCGGGTGCTCAGCGACTGAAACAGCGCCGCCGTGGCCGGTTGCGCGGCGGGTCCGAGCGTCTGCAGAATCGCCTGCAACAACGCGGGGGTGGCCCCCACGTTGGGCACCGTCGGCACAATCACCGTTCCGGCACCGGCATCCAGCAACCGGCTAACCTGTGAGGCCGCCGCACCGGCGCTGTTATCGACCAGCTGCCGGGCAATCAGGGGGGAGAGCGCCGCCGCCGCTAAGTCATTGCCGCCGATCCAGTGGATATAGAGGCCATCGGGATCGGCCCGCCCGCCGCGGGATGCCAGATAACTTTGCAGCTGATCCTGGGTATTAAACAGGGGATTGATCGCCGGTACCGCGACGGCGCCGCCCTCGGCATAGTTGTTTCCGCCCTGCGATGAAGGACGTAAGGTATCGCCCAGCGACTGCGCGACGATCTCGTCATAGAGCGGGTGGGTTGCGCCATCATAGGTAAAGCGCCCTACGTTCCCGCCATCGCTCAGGCTGTCGCCAAAGACGGTGAGGTGGCTCCATGCCGCGGCGGGCAACGGTGACAGCAGACTCAGGATCGCACAGCAGAAAAGGGTTTGCGCGTGAAGGGGTTTCATCAGCAGCTCCGCACAGGGGTAAAGGAGGACGAACCGCACCCGATGGCACGGTTAGCAGTAAGCGTAGTCGTCCGGCGAAAGAGGCTGAGAAAAAGGCGAGATCTGGCTCGCAAAGCGGGAAAAATCTGGCGTGAAAGCGGTCTGCGGCCGCACCAGTTGCAGCGGTGTCAGCGCGGCTACTTTTTAGTGGCGGGCTTCAGGCCACGATAGAAATCCTGCAGACGTTTCATGGTTTTGACCGTGCGCTGCGGCATCGCAGAAGCCACCGACAGGATCAGCATCTCCAGACAGACCATGATGGTGCCATGCAGCGGAATGCGCCCTTTTTCACCGCCGCGAGGCACGTTGATCACCACATCCGCTTCGCGGGCAAAAAAGGAGTCGGTGGCGTTGGTCAGCAGGATAAGCGGAATGCCGAGCCTTTTCGCCTCACGCACGACCGTTGTCCCCTCCCGGTGCGCCGACTGCTGCGCCATCATCACCAGTACATCGCCCCGCTGCATCGCCAGCATCTGTTCAGCCAGCGCCACACCGGAACGGTTAAGTGAAAAGGCTGGCAGGCCGATGCGGTTAAGCAGCCGCACGCTATAGTCCGCCAGAATGCCCGATGCGTTGATGCCAAAAATCGCGACGGCGCGCGCTTCGCTCAGCAGCGTGACCGCATCCGCGACCGCCACGCGGTTCTGCGGCTGAGAGAGCACCTCACAGGCGTGGCGGTGGCCCGACAGCACAAAGTCGATGGCGCTGCTCACGTCGCTGGTCACCTCACTGACGGTCGTCACCATCTTATCTTCGGAGGTCAGCGCCGGGCCGAACCAGACTTTCAGCGTCTCTTTCAGGTCGCGCAGGCCGCTGAAACCCAGGGCCTGAATCGCGCGGATGACGGTGGCATCTGAGGTCTGATTTGCCAGGGCGATCTCCATCGCCGTGCTCTCCAGCACCGTTTCGCGCTGTTGATCGAGGTAACGGGCTACGGCAAGCAGACGCGGCGAGAGCTGCTTTTCCCTGGCGCGCAGGCGCTCTGCCAGCACATCGGTTCTGTTCTTTACTGTCCGGATCGATTTCATGCTTCACCTGATTGAGGGGAAATTAATTTTTCGTCTCTCACTCCTGCTCTCATTTTCACGGCCAGATCGGCGAAAAAGATGTAGTGAACGAGCCGGAGTATCTGATTATTCACCTGTTAACGCTGTGGATTAAGCGTCACCACTCAGACTAAAAATAAATAATTTAATTAAATTACAGATAGATAAACAGAGCCTCACTTAGCCTTCCGCTGAAAATTTGCTTCAGCCGAAATGTAGTATTTTACGATTAAATTATATTTACTACTACACCGGCTGATGATTGAATGATTCTCAATTACAGATGAGAAGCATTGTCGTCGGGGCGGTGAGAGGTTCTTTCCCCCTTCCGGCTTAACGCTTCGCTGTTTAACACACTGCATGTTGCAGAAGACCTCCAGGGAAGCCCTGTGTGACCGACAGAAGGTCATGCCGGGCGTTATTGACCTCAGCTTCAGAAACGAAAAGAAAAATGAAAAACAGTTCAGACTCCCGTTATCCGGCCCGGCACTCTGCTCTGGTCGTGGCGATCTGCGGCAGCATCCTGCTGCCGCAGGCCGAAGCAGCAACCGACAGCGCACCGGATATCACCGTCACCGCAGAGGCGAATCCGAAGGGAAATTACAGCGCCAGCCAGAGCAGCGTTGCCAGCAAAATGCCCACTGCCCGGCTTGATGAAGCGCAGTCGGTCAGCGTGGTGACACAGCAGCAGCTGGAGGATTATCAGGTCAGCTCGCTGGCAGAAGCGATGCGTTTCGTCAGCGGGGTGAGCGAAGCGAACACCCTGGCCGGTACCGAGGATGGCTTTGTGCGACGCGGCTTCGGCAGCAATGCCGACGGGTCGATCTACCGCGATGGGATCCGCAGCAGTCAGGGCCTTAACGTCGATGCCACCACGGAGCGGGTGGAGGTGCTGAAAGGCTCCTCCTCCCTGCTCTATGGCATTCAGAATCCGGGCGGCATCATCAATGTGGTCAGCAAAAAGCCGCAGTACAACTGGCACTCCAGCGTCAGCGGACGCTACGCCAGCGAAGGCGGCGGAGCAGGTACGCTGGACGTCACCGGGCCGCTGGGCAAGGGTTTCGCCTTCCGGCTGATTGCCGAGAAACAGAATCAGGATTACTGGCGCAACTTCGGCCGTGAGGAGCACACGCTGGTGGCCCCCTCACTGCAATGGTTTGGTGAGCAGGCCAGCTTTCTGATCAGCTATGCCGACTACCGTTATGATATCCCCTACGATCGCGGCACCGCCTTTATCAATGGCCGGCCGATTGATATCGGCTATAAAGATCGTCTGGATGACAAAGCCAATCACGCCTGGGGACATAACAAAACCCTGAACGCGCACTACGACTGGCAGTTTAACGACGAGTGGACAACCCGTCTGACCCTGGGCTGGAACCAGCGGCGCTATGACAATAATGAAGTGCGGGTGACGGCGGTGAATGCCAGCAGCGGCGTGGTCACGCGCCGTGCCGATGCCAATCGTGGTTTTAACCATAAAACCAAATATGTCAGCTGGGATCTGCTGGGGAATACAGAAATCCTCGGCATGTCGCACGCGCTGGTGGCCGGGACAGATTATGAGATGAACCAGACCTACCGCGCGCATCAGTATCAGGGCAGGGTCAACCGTCAGTTCAGCTACTTCAGTCCCGACTATGACATGCTCTCTCCGGTGACCGATGCCAGCACGGAAAACAGAACCGCGGCCAATAACCTGAACCGCATTCATAGCCGTTCACTCTATCTCAAGGACAGCATTTCGCTCTCGCCCGACTGGATTGTGGTGCTGGGCGGCCGTTATCAGCACTACGAACAGCGGGCCTCTCGTGGTGTGAATCCGCAGGTGGAAACCCTGAACGATGAGGGAAATAAATTTCTGCCGCAGGCAGGGGTGATCTACAAACTGACGCCCGATCTCTCGTTCTACACCAGCGTGAGCAAGTCGTTTACCCCTTCCACCGACGTGGATGACAATGGCAACGTCGGCAGGCCGGAACAGGGCACCAGCTGGGAGGTCGGCAGTAAATGGCAGCTGTCGCCGACACTCCTGGCGACCGTGGCTCTCTATCGCATTGATGAAAAGGCGATGTCGCTGAATATCAATGGCAGCACGCGGGCGATTGATAAGGCGCGATCTACCGGCGCGGAGTTTGAACTGAACGGCGAGATTTCTCCCGGCTGGGATCTCAGCGCCAGCTACAGCTATGACCAGGCGGAGATCGTCAGCGACCGGGTTAATCCGGACAACAACGGCAACCGGCTGCAGAATGCGCCTCGCCAGTCCGGTGCGCTCTATCTGAGTCATGAGATGCAGGTCAGCGGGTTGCCAGGCTCACTGCGACTCGGCGGCGGTGCCCGCTATGTCGGCACCCGTGCAGGCGATCCTGATAACAGCTTTACCCTGCCCGACTATGTGGTGGCAGACACCTTTGTGGCGTGGAACAATCACCTGTTTGGTGAAAAAACCCAGCTGCGTCTGAACCTGAATAACCTGTTCAACCAGCACTACTACAGTTCAAGCGGCGGCAATCTGCGCGTCCGTGAAGGTGAAACCCGTAACCTGATGGTACAGGCCCGTGTGGAATTTTAAATCGCTGCGTGCCGGGCTGCTGCTCGGCCTGCTCTGCATCAGCGTCGGCGCAGGCGCGCGGACGCTGACCGACATCACCGGTCGCCAGGTGACGCTGCCCGATCATCCGCAACGCATCGTGCTGGGTGAAAGCCGGATGCTCTACAGCGTCGCGCTGCTGACCCCAGGCAATCCGCTGCAGCATATCGTGGGGTGGCCGCTCGACCTGAAAAAGTATGATCCTCAGACCTGGCAGGCTTTTGCCCGCCAGTTTCCGCAGATGCGCGAGATTACACCCCTGGGGCTGGATGGGGTCAATGACATGAACCCTGAACAGGTGATTGCACTCAGACCCGACGTGGTTGTCCTGCCGCAGCTGGCGCGTGACGGTGAAAACGGCGCCCTGCTGGAGAAGATGCTCAGCGCGGCGCATATCCCGGTGGTGAAGATCGACCTGCGGGTTGACCTGCTGAACAATACGGAACGCAGCATGACGCTGCTGGGGGACGTGCTGAATCAGCCTCAGCGGGCTGCTGAGTTTAATCATTTTTACCGCACCCATATGCAGCGCATTGAAACGCGGCTGGCTGATTATCCTGGCCCCCGGCCCCGCGTGCTGTTGCAGTTGCATCTTGGCCGACGAAATGAATGCTGCGTGACCTCGGTAAAGGGTAATCTGGGCGACCTGCTGCGCTTTGCCGGCGGGGATAACATCGCCAGCCAGCAGGTCAACGGGGTGTTCGGGCGACTGAGCGAGGAGAGCGTCATCGCCGCCCGGCCCGACTTCTACTTTGCCACCGGCACCGGCAGCGCGGATGAGGCTGGGGCACTTCAACTCGGACCCGACGTCTCCGCCGCGCAGACCCGGCAGAGCCTGCTGGCACTGACCGGTCAGCAGCACGCCCTGAAGCAGCTGACCGCACTGCGGGACGGCCACACCGGGGCGATCTGGCACAACTTTTACCTCAGTCCGTGGCACGTGGTGGCAACCGAGTTCTTTGCCACCACGCTCTATCCGCAGCTGTTCAGCGATGTTGACCCGGAGCAGACGTTGCGTGAACTGTTCCAGCGATTTCTGCCGATCCCCTTCTCCGGCACTTACCTCTACCGGCTGGCACCGGACACGGCGCGGTCAGGCGGCTGACTGGCCGCCGTTTTTGATGCAGACAATATCGGCCATTACCGACAGCGCAATCTCTGCCGGGGTTTTGCTGCCGATAGGCAGACCGATGGGCGCATGGATGCGATCCAGTTCGGCACGATCCATACCGCCGATCTGTTGCAGACGCGCCCGCCGCTTCTCACTGTTTTTTGCTGAGCCCATAATGCCGATGTAGAAGGCAGGGGTGGCGATCGCCTCCATCATGGTCAAATCGTCGATGCGCGGATCGTGGGTCAGCGCCACAATCGCCACCGCCGCATGCGCCCCGTTGAGTTCCAGCCAGCGCGCCGGATGCTGTGACACCAGCGTCACGTTGTCTGCGCCGCCGAAATGGCTCTCCAGCTCCGTCAGCATCTCCGGACGGTGCTCACAGACCCGCACATGAAAACCCAGTATCTGGCCGAGCCGGATGCACTCATAGGCTACGCTGGAATAGCCCGCGACCAGCAGTTCCGGAATCGCCCCCACCGGCAGCACGATCTGCTGCTCGCTGGCATCCAGTGCGGGTAATACCCGACTGGCGGCGATGGCCTCCCACTGCGCCCGTTCACCGGGGCGTATCATTTTCACCAGCGGCTGCTGCCCGCTCAGCGCCCGCTGCATCGCCGTCAGCAGGGCCAGCGTGGCCTCATCGGGCGGCAGAAACTCAATAACGATCTCCAGACTGCCGCCACAGGGCAGGCTGACATCAGGCCGCATCCCGCCCTCGCCGTAACGCACCCGCTGACTGCTATTGCGGTAAGCCCCGGTAGCCAGCTGCGCCAGAAAATCCTCTTCGATACAGCCGCCCGACAGCGAGCCGCAACTCTCTCCGGTCTCACTGACCGTCATGAGTGTTCCCGGTGCGCGCGGGGAGGAGCCGTAGGTGCGCAGCACCGTGCAGAGCCACACTGCCCGCCCCGCCTGAGAGTGGCGGAGGGCGGCATTAATGACGCGTTGATCCAGCGTTATCATGAAAATTCCTTTATTAACTGCAGATCGGCAGGAAAATCGATGTCACACAGACAGCCGCGATCGTGCAGCGGCAGGCGGACGGCGGCGGCGTTCACCAGCGCCTGCGGCCCGCTGTCGCCCTGCAGGCTGCTCAGGACCGGATAACAGTGACGCTGAAAGCCCACCGGATGCCCCGGCCTGCCCGTCACCCAGGGTCGGACGACAGGCGCGTTTGCCAGCGCCGTGCTGACGGCGCGGTAACTCGCGGCTGACACAAACGGCATATCTCCCAGCGCAATCAGCCAGCCGTCATAGTCGCGCGTGGCGTTAACGCCTGCCGCGATCGACTCCCCCAGTCCGCCGCTGTCACACAATACCAGCGTGGCGGAGGTGCAGAGCGCCTGAAGCGCAGCGGCGTCGGGACGCGTCACCACGAACAGGTCAAGTCCACTGGACGCGGCCTGCTCCAGCGTATGTTGCAGCAGCGGTTTGCCATCAAGGCGGGCCAGTAACTTATGCTCGCCCGCCTGCTGACGAAAACGGCGGCTCAGTCCGGCAGCCAGCACAATTAACGCTATCTTCACTCTCTCTCCCTGCAGCGTAAAAACGGGCGCAGCCCTCAGCCTGCGCCCGCCTGACCTCTGTCCGGCCTGCCGGAGCAGGTCAGGAACCGTCTCAGATGATTTTGTCGAGCGTAATCGGCAGATCGCGCACGCGCTTGCCGGTCGCGTGGAACACGGCATTACTGATCGCCGCCGCCACGCCGACAATCCCCAGTTCACCGACGGCTTTCCCGCCCATCGTGGTCGCCTCAAAATCGGGCTCCCCGACGTTGATCGTGGTAATGCTCGGGATGTCGCCGTTGACCGGCACCAGGTAGTCCGCCAGGTTGTTATTGATCACCCGGCCATTGCGCGGATCGATAATGCCCTCTTCCATCAGCGCCTGACCGACCCCCATGATCATCCCGCCAATCCACTGGCTGCGTGCCAGTTTCGGATTGTAGAGACGGCCACTGTCGAGCGCGGCCACCATGCGTTTTACCCGGATGGTGCCGAAATCCTCATCAACCCGCACTTCCACAAACTGCGCGCTCCAGCTGTGCGCCGAAAACGCTTCGGGCCGGCTCATGTCGTTCAGGTTGCGCACCATTTTGTCGCGCTCGCTTTGCGACATATCATCCGGGAAGGTGCCGCCAGTGACCGTGAGGCTCTCTGCCGGTGCCAGCGTCGCCAGCTGTGCCAGTGAAACCGCCAGCCCGCTGCGCAGAGTGTGCTGCACGGCGTCGCCTTTCAGCGTGAGCTGAGAGGCGGGGGTGCCATTGAGCGGTGACTGTGGCAGCTCGCTGGCCAGCTTCAGAAGCTGCGCGCGCATTCTTTTAGCGGTGTCGTTCACTGCGGCGGTGACGTTACCTGCCAGCTGCGAACCGCCCGCGACGCCGGCGCGCGGTAAGCGGGTGTCACCCAGCTCAACCTCAATGGTGGTGGAGTCGACGCCCAGAATGTCGGCGGCGGTCTGCGCCAGAATTGTGTAGGTGCCGGTACCGATATCTGCGCCTGCACACTGCACCACAAACCGGCCCTGCGGCGTCAGGATGATTTTCGCCTCCGCCGGCAGTTTGTTGACCGGATAGGTGCCGGAGGCCATGCCCCAGCCAATCAGTTCGCGTCCTTCCCGCATTGAGCGCGGCGTCATAATCCGCCTGTCCCAGCCAAACGCCTCTGCTCCTTTCTGATACGCCTCTTTCAGACGGCGCGAACTCCAGGGGAGATCCAGCTGGTAATCTTTATCGGCCCAGTTGCGCAGCCGCAGTTCCAGCGGGTCGATGTTCAGGGCATAGGCCATCTCATCCATGGCTACTTCAAGGCCAAAGGCGCTGGGATTTTCACCCGGCGCGCGCATCCAGCCAGGCGTAACGGTGTTGATCGGGCGCACCTGATGCTGAGCGGAGACGTTCTCCACCGCATACATGCGGGCGGTCACCTTGCTGCAGTTCTCGGCGAAGACGTCAATCAGTGACGTTTCACTGAAGCTGCGCTGGATAATCGCCTGAATTTTACCGTCACGCGAGGCGCCCAGCTCCAGCTGCTGCGAGGTAGCCGGACGACCGCCCAGGCCGGTAAAGGTCTGCGGGCGGGTCAGCGACACTTTGATCGGGCGCTTCAGCGCGCGTGACGCCACGCACGCCAGTGCAACGTGGGTGTAAGGCACCGGTTTTGAACCAAAGCCGCCGCCGACGTAAGGCGAGATAATCCGCACGGCTTCGGTTTCAATGCCCATCCACTCGGCGATCTCCACCTGCGCGCCCGCCACCCACTGACTGGGCTCCCAGACGGTGATCCTGCCCTCCTGCCAGTGTGCCACGCAGGCGTGCGGCTCCATCGGCATGTTGTATTCGCGCGGGGTGGTGTAACGCTCGCTCAGACGCACGTCGGCCTGCTGCATCGCCTGCTCTGCGTCACCCATATCGATATCCTGCTTCGACACCGGTTTCGGCTCCACGCCCTCATCGGTGGCGAAAATCAGGCCTCTGGACGTTTCATACTCAATCTCAACCAGCGAGGCGGCCCAGGTAGCCTGTTCAAAGGTTTCTGCCACCACCAGCCCGATGTTCTGACCATTGTGGATGATCTTGTCGTCCTGAATCGGGGTATAGGTTGACTGCGCTGCGCCACCGTCTGCGATGGCGGTGGGCTTGTTAATCTTCAGAGGGTTCAGGTGGGTGTAGACCGCCAGCACGCCTGTGGCCTGCTGCGCTTTTTCCACGGACATCCGGCTGATACGACCGCTGGCGACGGTGGACTGGATGACCACACCATACAGCGGATTTTCCGGCTGATGCTCGACCGCGTAGCGCGCTTCACCGGTGACTTTCACTTTGCCGTCACCCCGGGAGCGTGCTGCGCCTAATCCCTGAACCGGATTGGCCGTTTCTGGCATAGCCGTGGCGCTGTCGCTGGCGCTGACACTCTGCATGTGCAGACCCAGGCTGCCCGCCGCTGAGATCGCCGCCGTGGCCTTTAATAAATCCCGACGCACCTTGTCATTCACGTCACTCATGCGGTTTCTCCTGCTGCCATCAGCGCGCGGGCAATGACCCGCGGCGCCAGTTTTACTTTATAGGCGTTGTGAGCCAGCGCCTGCGTCTCCTGCGTGATCAGCTCTGCGGCCTGGAACACCGTCTCTTCATTGAACGGCTGTCCCTCCAGCGCCTGCTCAACCGACCTGACCCGCCAGGGTTTGGTCGCCACGCCACCCAGCGCAATATGCACCTGGCGCATGACCCCATTCTCCAGCGTAAAGCCCGCGGCGGCACTGGCGGCGGCAAATTCGTAGGAGCTGCGATCCCGGACTTTCAGGTAGTGTGAGTGACGAAGGGACGTGGTCTGCGGCACTTCGATCGCCACAATGATCTCATCCTCGCGCAGGTCGTGCTCACGATCGGGCGAATCGCCGGGCAGCAGGAAGAAGTCATCAATCGCGATGCGGCGGGTCTCACCCTGCTGATTCTGCACCACCACAATAGCGTCAAACGCCACCAGCGCGACCGCCAGATCGCCCGGATAGACGGCAATACAGCTGTCACTGGCACCCAGAATAGCGTGGTTGCTGTTGACGCCATCCCGTGCGGCACAGCCGGAGCCGGGGTTGCGCTTATTACAGGCAGAGAAGGTCGCCGGGTCGCGGTAGTAGGCGCAGCGGGTGCGCTGACGCAGGTTGCCTCCCAGCGTCGCCATGTTGCGGATCTGCGGCGATGCGGCCTGCCAGAGGCTGCCGTAAATGGCTGGTGCCCTCTGCTGACACTCGGGATGATCGGCCAGCTGGCTCATGGTGACCAGCGCTCCCGCCGTGATGCGGTTTTCATCAAACTGCAGGGTTTTAAGTGTGGTCAGTCCGGTAATGCCAATTAGCTGCGGTGGCGTGAAAACCCCACACTTCATCAGATCGAGCTGCGTGGTGCCCCCCGCCAGCAACTGGCTGCCAGCCTGCTGTTTCAGTGCAGCGGCGTCTTCAGGCGACTGCGCTACTTTCCAGCTGAATTCATTCATGCCGACTCCTTCGCCATTTCGGCGGCGGCCTGTTTAATCGCATCCACGATGTGGGGATAGGCGCCGCAGCGGCAGAGGTTGCCGCTCATATATTCACGGATCTCATCCTCTGACCCGGCATGGCCCTCTTTGATACAGGCGACGGCAGACATAATCTGGCCCGGCGTGCAGTAGCCACACTGAAAGGCATCATTTTCCATAAAGCAGCGCTGCACCGGGTGCAGTTCACCTTCGGCGGAGGCCAGCCCTTCGATGCTGGTCACCTGCGCGTTGTTTGCCTGAACTGCCAGGGTCAGACAACTCAGCACCCTTTCACCATTTATCAGCACCGTGCAGGCTCCGCACTGTCCCTGGTCGCACCCTTTTTTCGTGCCGGTCAGATTAAGATGCTCGCGCAGTGCGTCGAGTAGCGTGACCCGCGGGTCGACCTGCATCTGTTGCGGCTGGCCATTGACCTGCATTGTTAGCGATATTTTTTCCGACATTGTTTGCTTCCCATTGTTGGCGGGCTGAAAGATATAGTTTTTATTGGCTTACTGCTGACGGGATCTGAATCGGGGAATAGCGTGATAACCCTAATCTTTACGCGCGTATCTCTGACTTAAGGTTTAGCAGCTTTTTCGCAATCTGGCGGAAGGATTGGGGAAAGTCAGCGTTATCCGAAGCGCTGAGCGGCTGAAATGGATATAGCCGCATGGCTTAAAATATTCTAATGCATTGATTTTTAGTTTTTTATCAGGACGTCTTTTGAATACAACCCTAACGGCGGCCTGTATGACTTTTTCGATAAGATTTTCCGGTAACATCTATCCCGGGGCGATTTTCAGGTGTAGTGGCAGGCTGCAAAGCGACGTTGCACCCCACCTGGACAATCTGCCTGTGTAGGGCTGGCTTTGGGACGGCCGCAGGATGTGGTGTCCGGAGTGAATCAGTAAGCTGCTGGAAACTTATGCACGAAGGCGATCGAAGCGGGCAAAATGCTGTTCAATACTGTCACTGGCTTCAAAAATAGACTCTAAGTGATTGCATTGCCTGATGATGCTGCAGAACAGGTTCGGGTTACCACATTCTTCAATAAATGATTTCATCTCCCAGGCATCTGTTAATTCATCTTGTTCTGCAAACAGAAGAGAAACGGGTATTGTCAGGGCTGAAATCTGTCTGGCAGGCTGACGCGGTGTCAGGGCGTTTGCCATATTGACGCTATATCTCCTGACAAAATCTGGCCTTACTGACAGCACTGTCTCAGGAAAGTTAAGCTTAACGGCTAAGCTGGCACCACAGATCATCCCCCTGCTGAGCGCATTCAGGATGAATGGCCACTTGTTGATCGAGGCAAAAGGTGAGGCGGTTTTTCTGAATAGGTTTGCTGGTGCGAAGGGGCCTAACTCGGGGGCAAGCAGAATCAGGCTGTCGGTTTTCTGACAAGGCGTATGGCGCGTGAAGTAATTAATCAGCATGCCTCCTCCGCTGGAATGACCCAGAAGATGAATTCTGGCTGAGGGAAAGGTGTCTGCCAGCAACTCAATCACCGTGTCAACATCACGCCAGATTTGTTCAGGATGGGAAATGTGGCCTTCCGGACCTGATGACTCGCCGTGTCCCCGAATATCGACAAGGCAGACACACACGGATTCACGCTGGCTTATCTGACGGGCCGGGATATCGTATCCGGCGTCTGAATTTACGCCGCCACCGTGATAAATCACCAGAACATCGTCAACTTCGCCTGCGGGTTCCCAGGTCCGGATCTGAATCCCGTCTATCCTGCGTGCAATACCCTCTTCAGCACCGGGCAATGCCGAATTAAGCTGTTTATAGCGATTGTTGAAACCCATAAAGTCAATCACATCAAAATCCATTTCTGATAGTTAAGCCCGCCGGATGCAGGTGATGAAGAATGCCCTATTTTTTGTGAAAAATCCTCGTCACTACATTTTCCACTCACTTTACATCTATCAGCATGCTGTTTCCCGCACCGCAGTAAAACGGCAGATGTCCAGGGAGCTGACGCGACATCCGGGTAACAGAAAAATATTTTAAATTTCTTTCATCCGTTTTCCCTGCTCATTCGTATTAACAGACAGGGGCAATCTGGCCCTGTCTGCAAACTCAATGAGGGAAGTGAAAATGAAAGCATTCCTGCCAACTCTGATTTTTTCAGCTTTAGTTTTCAGCAGTGCCACTTACGCGGCGAGCATGAGCAGCGACACGGTGATGGTCGGCGGTGCCGCCATGTACCCGTCGAAAAATATCGTACAGAATGCCGTTAACTCAAAGGACCACACCACGCTGGTGGCCGCCGTTAAAGCCGCCGGGCTGGTTCCGACGCTCGAAAGCAAAGGCCCGTTCACTGTTTTTGCACCCACCAATGAGGCGTTTGAAAAACTGCCGCAGGGCACGGTCGACTCTCTGCTGAAACCTGAGAACAAAGAGAAACTCACCAGCATCCTGACCTACCATGTGGTCTCAGGAAAACTGGATATGCAAGCGCTGGAGAAGAAGATCAAAGCGGGTGGCGGCAAGGCCGAGCTGAAAACGGTGAATGGTGCGTCGCTGTGGGTGATGGCAAATGGCCCGCATAACATCCAGCTCAAAGATGCGCAGGGCAATATTGCCAGCATTACAACGTATGATGTCAACCAGAGTAACGGCGTTATCGATGTGATCGACACCGTGCTGATGCCATAACGCATTACCTATACTGTGTGTGGCCACCAGCACGGTGGCCACACCTTTCACAGGGAAGCCGATGACAAAAAATGTGCCCCCGATTCAGGGCGACTTAATGAACCGGATAGCCTGCGGCGACAAAGCGGCACTCGCGCAGCTTTACCGCGTCCTCTCGCCCCGACTTTACGGCATTATTCTGCGGATGGTCAGACGGCGGGACTGGGCAGAAGAGATCCTGCACGATACCTTTATTCAAATCTGGCAGTCAGCAACCTATTACGATGAGCGGCGCAGTGAACCGCAGATCTGGCTGAGTCACATTGCCCGTAATCGGGCGATCGATTTCCTGCGTAAACATGAGAACCGGTGCTGCTCTATGGAAGAGATTGGCGAAGCGGAAGCGGGTTTTCAGATATCTCTTCCCGCCGATGAGAGTCAAGCAGAGGCGCGGCGGCTTCAGCACTGTATGGCACACTTACCTGCTGAAGAGCGACAAAGCCTCTCGCTCGCCTACTACCGTGGCCTGTCCCAGAGTGAGATTGCCCTCTCCATGAGGCAGCCTGAAGGAACGGTAAAAAGCTGGATCCGGCGCGCGTTAACTCACCTTCGGGAGTGCATAGGCCTATGAATGGTCCCGAACACGACGATCTGATGGCGGCAGAATATGTCCTGGGACTCAGCGACCCGGAAACCCGTCTCAGGCTGGATAAACGCCTGACTGAAGATGACGCCTTTGCCGCGGAGGTGCTGCACTGGCAGAAAGCGTTCAGCGGTATCGATCTGATCACCCCGGAGGCCACACCTCGCGCGGCTGTCTGGCGGCAGATTGAGCGGGATATTAATCGGCACGCTGCCAACACAAAACTGCCGCTCCGCCATCCCGGCGTCTGGCTGGGCTGGGGCCTTGCTGCGGCACTCTCGGGTCTGCTCCTTTTTACTTACCTGGACAAGCCGGAGATCCCCGAGACGCAGCAGCCGATTGCGGTTCTCAGTGGCACGCAGCCCGATGCACAATTTGTGGTGACGCTGGACAGGGCCGCTTCACACCTTCAGCTTTCTGCGCTTAACATTACGCTGCCGCAAAACAAGAACCTGCAGCTGTGGCTGATCAGAGGCAGTGCCCCGCCGCGATCGCTGGGCCTCATTACGCACCCTGACCATAACGTTTTCCCGCTTCCTCCTGGTACGTTAGATCATCAGACGGTCCTGGCGATAAGCCTGGAACCGGTTGGAGGATCAACGTTAAGCGGACCGTCCGGACCGGTCATTTTCCAGGGCAAGGTCACGCGGCCTTCATCGCCAGGCGCATGAGGTGATAAGGCCAGGATCAGAGGTCGCTGCTGCACGCCCGATTTTCGATTCCTTAAGTCTGGTAACTGATTTGCAGCGTTTTTACACTTCATCCGTTTCTTTTTACGCCTTTTTTACGGGCTGAACGTTTTAATTAGCGACTCCGGGCGCCTCTGCGCCCATGTTCAGGGAAGTCGTGGATGAAATGTTTTACTAAGCCCTATTCCATAGCAGGAGGCAGCGATGCTGCCGTGGCTGAGCTTGCTGAACAACAGCGCCTGCGTCTTATCTCACCCCGCAAATGGTTCAGAGATGCCATTGAGGTGAATACGGATCCGGCGCTGCTGAACACGCGCCTGATTGCGCAGTGGCTGGGCGCAACCCTCCCGGATGCCCGCTCACTGACGCTGGCGCTGAACAGCAGCCTCTGTTTTGGTCTTTACCGCAATGGCCGGCAAATCGGTTTTGCCCGGGTCGTGACCGACATGGTGGAAACCTGGGTGATCAGGAATCTGTTCATTTCGCCCGAGTATCGTTTCGTCGGGCTCGGCTCATGGCTGCTGCACTGTTGCCTGTCACATCCCGGCGCCAGAGGCTGCCGTAATATCATCGCCATGGGCGAGCCCGTTCCGGACTTTTTCGAACGCAACGGATTTATGGCTTTTCCCTCATTACCCGGCGTCTACGTGACGACGCTGCATGACGGGAATCACACCCCGGTTTGCACAAACAGCGCCAGCAGGCATTAAGCCGTCGGGGCGCACACGCATGAGCGGTTTTCTTCAGTTTATTCTCCGACCTCCGATTAACAGCGACAGGCTGCGCGGCGCTTTTGCCTGCCTGCAGCCGGCCCTTAAGGAATACATCATGTCAGGCCTGATCCTTGTTTCTCATAATCAGTGTCAACGTTCGACGCTTACAGCTATCTATGACGGCATTCTTTCCCGACAGGGAGGACTCTGGATTAGCTGGGATGGCAAAAGCAGCGTCATCCCTGACGATGCATCAAGACCCTGCGCCGTGCAGCAGACAGGCCAGTATGAAACCGTTACCTTCCCGATGACGCCGGGCGAGCTGAATGAAGGGTATCGCCATTATATTCACAAAGGGCTCTGGCCCGTTTTTCATCAGCGCCCCGACATGGCCCGGTTTTCCGCCAGCGGCTTCCAGGCGTATAAAAGTCTTAACAAAGCCTTTGCGCGCGCGATTTGTGAAAACATCACGCCCGATGATGTTATCTGGATTCAGGATTATCACCTGCTTGGCTGTGCCGCTTTTCTCCGTGAAGAGGGACTGATCCAGCCCGTGGGTTTTTTCCTGCATCAGCCTTTCCCCGCGGGCAGGATATTTGAAACCATTCCTGAATGGCGCTGGCTGACGGAATCGCTGTTGTGTTGCGATCTGATTGGCTTTCAGACCGTGCAGGATATGAATAACTTTATCGTCTGGCTGGAGGGGGAATTCCGGACTGAACGCCTGGAGTCGCACTGTTTTCGTATTCACGGCCGGATTATCAGGGTGGGCGTATTTCCGGTGGGGATTGACCTGGATGATGTCCAGGCTCTGCGCGAGAGCAACAGCTGTGCCTTTATGGAGATGCAGTGCCGCGACAGCCTGCCGGAAAACAGGGTGCTCAGCGGCGGCCATCTTGATGAGAGTTCAGGCCTGCCTTACCGAATCAGCACCCTTGAAGTGCTGCTGCGCAGACATGACTGCTATCAGAAAAACATTACGCTGCTGCAGCTGGCCTCACCGGCAGCCGGACACGAACATGATGCGTCCGCAGTGGGCCAGGCACTGGAGGCGCGCTGCGGAGAGTTTAACGGGGTACATGGCGCCATGAACTGGTATCCGGTGAACTATCTGACGCAGGCTTACAGCCGCGAGGAACAGGCCGGGATCTATCGAGCCTCACGCGTGGCGCTGGTGACGCCATTAATGGCGGGCATGAGCCTGATGGCCAAAATGTATGTCGCTCTGCAGGACCCGAATAATCCCGGCGTGCTGATCCTCTCCCAGTTTGCCGGTGCAGCCGAGCAGCTGGAGGGTGCCATCATCGTTAACCCTTACGATCCTGACGGCATGGCCAGTGCGGTACATACTGCATTGCAGATGCCGTTACGCGAACGGCGAAATCTGCATGCCCGTCTGATGAACATCCTGCATATACACAACAGCCATGCCTGGGCCGGGTCCTTTCTGCGCATGCTGATTAACGTGCCGGATGAACCGGCGTCACTGCCGCCACCAACGGTTTTTCCACGCCTGAGCAGCAGCCGGGCGAGGTACTGAATCAGCGCTATCTCCACGTCCGGGATGATGCGCCTGTATGCATCAACGCCTGTCGCCGGAATAGAAGCAGAGCAGGCTTTTAACCGCTTTTATGCGCAACGTTATCCTGCTCTTCACGGGTTGGCCTCTGAAACCAGACTGAGCTTATGTGACAGCTTCGCGGTTCTTTATACATGATGAATTATAAATGCTGCATGGAGAATATCTTTTTTAAAGATTAAGCGGCTAATTATTATCAGGTTATTGATATGAGGCTTTATTTTTTTCCGCTGATTGAGTCGCTGGCTGTCATTTAAGTATCATGGTTGTGTTTCATGTAACACCTGGAAATAACACTACACGCTATAAAAATGAATGAAACATCAAACTCAGCTTTTATGAGTATATTTCCAGACGTGACTTACGGTAGTTTAAGTCGCAACGAATTATTACCTGCTTTACGCAATGCGTTTCCGGTTCTGTTAATGCGTTCGGGATTATTCTGAAAAAGGAAGGTGCCCGCTTTGTCAGTGATGACCCTGACCGCGCCAGTCATATAATCTGAATAACCGTACATCGTAAATGACGTAATAAAATTTTATGGCAGAAATGCTTATTAACAGAGGCCTGCCGACTATGGCTTATATTGCGTGTTCTGCGCTCAGATTTATGATTGCTTTTCCCACGCGCTGCGCTCAACTCAGAGCTGACAGCGTCCCATTACTCAAGCTAAGAGGATTTATTATGTCGGCATCTGTGATTAAAAACGTGCTTAAAACGACAGCTTTAGCAGCAGTCGTCATGGCCGGTTTACAGGGCGCTTCGTTTGCCAAAGAGCAGCCTTCTCAGATAATCCCTGATTCAGCTTCAGCCGGAAGCGTATCTGTAAAAAAACCGGGGGCTACTGTTGATGCAAGCGCGGTAAAACTGGCCGCCTGGCATCACCATCTGGAGATTAACAAAAGCTGTGACGATCCGTCACTGGGTGTGGGTTGCGGAGATGGCGACGCATAACATCTGAAAAGTGCAGACACCTTGCAGAGGTGTCTGCACTGATGTGCATCAGATAAAACATTCTGCCTTCGGCCCCATCGCCTCACTCCATCATTTACGCCGGCCTTGTCAGCATCTTAAATTCGTACTGAGTGTTATTTCAGAGGTGCTCAGAGAAGAAACGTCATCAGCGATGTTAAAAAAATCCTCGCTATAAATGTCATATCCTGGCGGAAAGTGGTCTTTTGCTAGTTTACTAAAAAATAATGTGAGTATGCTTTGGCGGGTCGTTTTAATGAAAACTACCACAACAGGATGGATGAGATGAAACAGGTCAGGATTTACATACTCAAAGACAGACAGTCAGCAAAAATTTATTTCCGTACACACTGGCCCCGGCATATGATTTCTCTTCCCGCTTTTAATATATATGTCAATAATGTCTATCTGAGTGATGAGTGTCAGGTCATTGCCACCGTGACCTATCAGGAGGGAGCCGACATACAGGCTATAAATCAGGAGTATATGACCAGCGAGGCCTTCAGGTCTGACATGAAAGGTTTCGACATGTCCTCAATCCTCCGGGTAGAGGAAATCAGCATTAAAGAAGCCCTTTTCTGACTTCGCGATTTTCTCAGCCAGCATACATACACGCCCCTGGCCGTGAATGCTTACTCAGGCAGCGTGCAGGCGACTGGCCCGCTTCAGGCACTCCTGACCCGACATCACTATTCCGCAGGCCCCTCTGCCCTGCTCGCAGGCCAAATCGGTGCGACAGCCTGACCGGCAGAATCGCCAGACAGTGCCGGACTGCCGGAAGCCAGTTCACTGAGGAGGTGACCATGGAGATAATAACTCACGATATCGCTATTTATTTTGCCCCCTAATGACTGATAAAAACCGTTTGCTTCAGCGTTTGATTTCTCGGCATTCCAGCTGAGGCTACGACACTCATGCTTCAGAGCGAGTTTCGCCATAAAACGCATGAGGGATTTACCTGTACCCTTACCTCTCTCACGCCGGGAGACATACAGCTCTTTAATGTGCATTTCGCCACTGTACCGCGGCGAGGGATAGAGAATAGTGCAACACGCCAGCCCAGTGATTTCAGCATCGCGACGCGCCCTGAGCACCAGCGTAGCGGAGAGCGGACTGAAGAGTCGGTTACTGAGATAATGCTTCAACAGTGCTTCCTGAATAATGCCCTTACCATAGTAGTGCTCTTCCATCTCGGTAAAAATTTTCACCATGGATTCCCATTCATCTGGCGGACATATTTCTACTGTTACTTCCATGTTTACTCCCTTTCACTGAAAAAATGCCACAGTCGAGCCGGGGTTTAGCCCAACCACAGCCCTTGACTCTTTGGCCCCATATATAAATGAGCTTAGCCTTGAGCGAAAAGCGGACGCCCTATAGCGTTACCAGGCGTCCGTTCACCTGAAGTGGACGGATTACTTTACCCGCTTCCCCGTTTCGTCAATAACCTTCTCGCCATCCTCTTTTGTAAACGCGCCTTTCTGACCTTCCGGCAGAATATCCAGCACGATCTCTGAAGGGCGGCAAAGACGAGTGCCCAGCGGCGAAACCACTATCGGTCGATTAATCAGAATCGGATATTGAAGCATGAAATCAATCAACTGCTCATCACTGAATGTCTCTTCATCAAGACCCAGACGTTCATAAGGCTCAACGTTTTTACGCAGCAAGGCGCGCACCGTAATCCTCATATCTGCAATAAGTTTGATAAGCTCATCACGGGTCGGGGGCGTGTCGAGATAATAAATTATTGCAGGTTCGTTACCGCTGTTGCGGATCATTTCCAGCGTGTTGCGTGAGGTGCCACAGGCCGGGTTGTGATAGATGGTTATGTTGCTCATATCAGTATCTCATTACAAAGTGACAGAGAGCCGCCACGCCAGCGCCGCCAGAGTGACAAACAGAACGGGCACAGTCATGACAATGCCGGTTCGCACGTAATAACCCCAGGTAATCGTGATATTTTTCCGGGCAAGCACGTGCAGCCACAGCAGGGTAGCCAGACTGCCAATCGGGGTGATTTTCGGCCCTAAATCGCAGCCAATCACGTTGGCATAAATCATTGCCTCTTTGACGACACCGGTCGCCGTGCTGCTGTCAATCGACAGCGCGCCAATCAGAACTGTCGGCATATTGTTCATCACTGATGAGAGAAACGCCGTCAGGAAGCCGGTACCGAACGCCGCTGTCCATAAACCCTTGTCTGCCAGCAGATCCAGCACGCCAGACAGATACTCCGTAAGCCCTGCATTGCGCAGGCCATAGACGACCAGATACATGCCAAGCGAGAAAATAACGATCTGCCAGGGTGCGCCGCGCAGGACTTTCCCGGTGTTAATGGCATGGCCTCTTTTCGCCACCACAAACAGCACTGCTGCGCCAGCCGCTGCTATCGCACTGACCGGGATCCCCAGCGGTTCCAGAACAAAGAAACCGACAAGCAACAATAACAGCACAATCCAGCCCGCCCTGAAGGTTGCCAGATCTTTTATCGCACTGGCTGGCGTCTTCAGCAGCGAAACGTCATAGGTCGCCGGAATATCCCTGCGGAAGAAGAGATGCAGCATGACCAGCGTGGCCACAATCGCTGCCAGATTCACGGGCACCATCACGGAGGCGTACTGCGTAAAGCCCAGGTCAAAGAAGTCTGCCGAAACGATATTGACCAGGTTAGAAACAATGAGCGGCAGACTGGCCGTATCTGCAATAAATCCTGCCGCCATGATAAAGGCCAGTGTTGTGCCCTGGCTGAATCCCAGCGCGAGCAGCATCGCAATGACAATTGGCGTCAGGATCAGCGCGGCACCGTCATTGGCAAACAATGCAGCAACAGCGGCACCCAGCAGGACTATCCAGGTAAATAAAAGGCGGCCACGTCCGTTACCCCAGCGGGAGACATGCAGAGCGGCCCATTCAAAGAAGCCGGACTCATCGAGCAGCAGGCTGATGATGATGACTGCAATGAAAGCCGCTGTCGCATTCCAGACGATATTCCAGACAACGGGAATATCAGCGATATGGATGACGCCGGTTCCGAGCGCCAGCGCAGCTCCGATACTTGCGCTCCAGCCAATACTCAGCCCTCTGGGTTGCCAGATCACCAGTATCAGCGTCAGTAAAAATATCCCTCCAGCCAGTAACATTTCAGACTCCATTACATATGATTACGTGAATATGTTACCTGCGTTAGCAGGAGGTGCAGGCCGATTTTACCAGCCATTCTCGCACCTCTTCCCGCAGGCACTGCCAGGACGTCGTGATTGTCTCAGCGGCCCACGCTGGTATATGCGGTGACAGACGATAGTGGACCCACTTACCCTCACGACGATCAAGCACAAGCTTCGCCTCGCGAAGAAGCGCCATATGGCGTGATATTTTGGGCTGTGATTCGGACGTGGCTGCACAGATATCGCATACACACAGTTCTCCGGATTCCCGCAGAAGCATCACGATGGCGAGCCGTGTTTCATCAGACAGGATTTTAAAAAGCTGAACAGGCTGTAGCATTTTCCACTCCGCGCCTTCGAAAACATATATGTTAGTTCATATGTATTGAGTTTAAAACCACCCAATTCCTCCGCAGAAGAAAATGGAACAATTTTCAGCCCTGAACACTGAATGCTTTGTTCAGCGCATTGCTGAAGCGGGAGCCACCATCAATCCTGATCTTTTATGGCTCAGCTATGCCGCAGAGTAAGCCGGTCGCTGCTGACGGCATGGGCGCGATGGTGGAAATCCTGAATCCCTCTGATTTACCCCTGCCTGATGATGCGCCGGAATCGCAACCCAGCGTTACCGGGGTGCGCAGTCTGGTCAGGTGGTAAAAGCGTGGCAAAAGTTCGACAAAAAAGGACGAATGAGACCTTCTTCATGGCATGACCGCTTCGTCGATGCATTAAACATTCTTCCATTCGGGACTGACTATCGACAGACGTATCTAATCCTGGGCAGTCGTCCAGAGCTGACAATTTCCTGACACCAGAGACCGTGCCTGAAGGAAATGTTTTACTGGCATTACATCTGTTGATAAGGCACTCAGTAAATGGTTTTATCAATAACTATTCATGAATGCTGAATAAGGCCATAAGCATTGTCATTAGAATCCGCAGAGTGGTTTAGCCGGAATGGCATAGAGTGTTCACGGGTCAGAGCCCGTAACTCTGGCTTTCCGAAACATCTCCACGATGAATATGTCATCAGTGCAAACCTGACGGGGGTAGAGGAAATCTGGCTGGCGGGAAAAACCGCTTATGTCAAAAGTGGGCAGGTTACCTTATACAATCCGGGAACGATTCAGGCTTCACGTTTTGATACTCACGCAGTTGAATTTATCAGCGTACACATACCTCAGGCTCTGATAAAAAAGCTGGCTGAGGAGGAGAATCTCAATAGCGCTCACGAAGCCCCGGTTCTGCGCGAAGGCATAATCAATAACACCCGCCTGTTTGACGCGCTGACCCGTTTTGCATCATCGGCCCGGCTTAATGGGGGCATGGATGAGGAGCAGGAACTGGTTTTACTTTGTGGTGAACTGCTTGAGTCGCCAGCTCTGCTTCAGCAGGGGGATGAACAGAAAATCAACCTTGTTATTGGCTACCTGCGGGAGCACCTTAGCGTAAGACCGCAGCTTGAGATGCTCGCTCAGCTGGCAGGGATGAGTAAATATCATCTTGTTCGCGTCTTCACCCGGCACACTGGTATGCCGCCTCTGCAATATCACATGCAGCTTCGTCTGCACCATGCCCGCGACCTGCTTCGCAGAAATGTGCATCCGCTTGATGCAGCTCTCGTGCTGGGATTTTACGATCAGAGTCATTTCATTAATGCATTTCGCAAAGTGATGGGAATTACCCCCCATCACTATGCTTCGCAGGTCAGATCAGGCCACTATAAATTCCCGGTACCCTGAGACAATCACGTAAACCGCAAAATAGCTGAATATGATCGCCGAGGCGATAAAGGAATATTTAAGCAGGCGTTGACCCAGCAGTTTGCCGCCAAAACTACCCACCAGGCACAGGACACACGTCCAGAACATGCCCGCGATGAAAAATCCTCCCAGAAACCAGGAGGTAGCGGCAACATTGTGCGGACCCATCCGGGAGATCAGCGCACCGCCCACGGTCGCAAACCAGAGAATGGCCGAGGGAGAGGACATGGCAAGCACTACACCACGCCCGAATTCACGTATGAGCGGACGGGAGTGATGCGTTTCGCTCACGTCAGGCTCCGAAGCGTTTCTGAAAGCAGCTATCAGCATTTTGCCTGCGAACCAGAGAAGCATCGCGCCACCCCCGATCCACAGTATCCAGCGAACGACTTCATACTGAAGCAGTACGGCCATGCCCGCCAGCGCCAGTAATGCATATGCCAGATCACCCACACACGTCCCCATTCCCAGCCAGAAACCATGAAAATATCCGCGTTGCATGGCAAGGGTGATCATCGCAATATTGGCAATCCCGATATCAAGACACAATGAAAGGCTCAGTAAGAAGCCATTCGAAAACTCGATCATAATGTAAAGCCTCTAATCGTCTTAACATCCCCGTTTACCCGACCAGTTAAGCAGCCGATCGGTAATTCGTATTGGAAGAAATTGCGCGAAGAGGCAGAACGAAGGACACATCGTATCCTTCATCAACGACTTAGCTGAGCCGTAATGTTTAATCGGTTCGCACGTCTGGTCGCCCCCCTCTCCTATCTTTTCCGGACGGGAAGCGATAGCTGTTGGCGTCCTTGAAAAGATTCATTCCCTTTAGTTTTCCTGGCAGTACCATTTATCCGGCTCCTCAGCTGTTAACCGACGCGGCGAATTTCGCCAGATAGGGATCGGTAATACGCTGGCGCAGAGTTAGATCTTCCAGCGGCGGCACTGGAGTGTAGGCGTAGTCAATCGACAGCGTGCCCGCCTCCAGCGAATCGAGGCCCGGCATGCCGAGAATGCGCGGCTTGACGTCGGGCTGGGTCTGCGCGCTTAATAGCGCCTTCATGCCGGTGTACTAGCCGTTTTGGTCGGCAATCGCCTGCATTGCGGCGGCCAGCGTGCCTTTTTTATCGGCTTTATCGATACCCCCTGCACATTGGTCAGGAGTACCAGCGTGTTCAGAGAGAATGCGGTCGCGTCTGCGTCGTCGGCGGTACATACCAGACCGAAAGTTGCCGTAAAGACGATGGAAATAGTGCACGTGGCGTCGTTAATTTCGACGACGCGGACACTGTGATGATAATCGGACATCTAATGCACCCCATTATATGGGTGTACGCAGATTATCAGGTCAGGCGTGTCGATGTTTTCGATTGAGGTTTGGTATGGGAGGAACGGGCATTTACCGGGGAATGATCGTTTTGTCTTCCTGTGGCACTATTAAAGGCCATCACTAAAAAGAGGGAACGAGAATGATTTCAGGGACCGCAGAAAGACAAGAACCAGGGCGGCATTACACCTTTGAGTCAAGATTGCCTCCCGGCGAGTTTTTTGAGATTCGGCCACAACATCTCCCGCGCAATGCTCAGCCAGTGCTTGATGAAACAAGCGGCATGTGTATTGGCTATAGCGTGGCGCAGGCCCCAGGCCTCTGGCAAATTTATGATGCTAACGGCCATTTTGTCCGCCTTGAAGAAGCTCCGCTTGAAACACCTTTAATCGATCCGACAGATATTGCACTGATTGCTTTTGGTGTTTTCCGCATCCTCCGCACTGGACGTGCTTTATTTGAAGCTGGTACGTGAACGGCCATTACAGCAAAGCTTAGCCAGGGAACCATTTCATTTTTGCGCGCCCGATTCAAACTCGGCTTATCTGCCCGCAACCTTAAAATGACCGAAACGGCTGCCAGGCACATGTACGAAACCGGTCGATACGTTCCTTTACATATTCAGGAAAAAGCTATTCGCTACGGCAAGCGAACTGCCGATCCCCGGAAAGTTAAGGGACTGTACAGATATGAAGTTGAGATGTACAAGCTGTATCGTAGAAAGGCCACCACTGAATATAAAAAAATACACACTGGAAGTTGTGGTAAGAGAGTCCGACTGGACAATCACCCACTTTATGTATTTTTAAAAACCCGACAGGAACGCATCAATGTTTGATATAAAAGATGAGAAATTCACATTTTCAGTTTCTCCTTTTGAAAGAGTAGTTGATAACGACATTGACCCCGAGCATCATCGCTGGGACTGGATAAAATCTTTTGTTGAATTATCTGTTCCTGGCCTGAAAGTACAGTTTCAAACTGAATTTACAGTAGGCGAGCTTTTGGTACTACACGACCAGATTGCAGCACACCATAAGGCTTTGATTGCGCAGCATGAGATAGAGCCTTTCGAGTTTCAAAGCCAGAGCCATCAACTGAATATGGTGATCAGGAAAATCACTGGCGGCGATGGTGTAATTATTGAATATGACCTTCGGCCTGAAGCGCATTCGGACAGTGTTCAGGTTAAAGGCGATTTCGGTATCAACGAAAGCTACTTTCCTGATATTTTAAAACGGCTGGATGAAATGATTGAATGGCAGAACTAAGCAATCCAGCCTCTAAAATATTCCTCTGACAATCCCTGCTGTTGTGGGGATTTTTATGTAAGCTTTATCGGTCAGATAATATCGGCGCGGCAGTATCAACGGCCTGCATGTACTTCATCCATACGGTAAGCGACGCCTTATCCGCATCGGTGATAATGTCGATCCGCGGTTGCGTCTGCGTGATAATGCCTGAGGGAGAGTCGCGCGACGCGGTGATTGCTATCGCCATACCGTCTGCCGTGAACCAGACTGTTTCGCTACGATGATCGACCACATTCTGACAGCCGCCGTCGCGGTAAACTGCCCCAAGGCCTGACTCTGCAGAAAGCGGCGCGCTGCTGCAAGCGCACGCCGGTAAACTCGCGGGTAATGCTGTCGTTGTTCTAACTGTCAGCATGCCGGCCGCTTTTATCCAGGGTAATCTTTGCCATTATGCGGCCCTCGCGATTTAGTTAAATGCGATGTTGCGCGGACGCGTTTTGTTTCAGCGATGGATAAATCTTTGCCAATAGTGAATAGGTAGCGGCGCTGAACGATGCGCCGTTACACTTTAGCCAGCAGGGGCGGTGCCGCCGATCCGTCGCCCAGGCCCAGCGCGGCCAGCGCTTTCGTAACCAATCCGCCGTCCTTAATTTCCGCGAGTGCGTTAGCCGTTTGCAGATACGGCTTGTGCGGACTGGCGGCGGCAATGTGCGCGACCAGCGCCTTGTCGGCGTTAGCCTTCACCTCAATCACCACATTATCCAGATACTGCCGCGTTGCCAGCACCACCGCTGGATCGATTTTTAGCGTGACCGCGCTCGGCGGCTCTAATCCCTCAATTCTGGAATTTTACTGATGAGCAAACGCAGAGGTCGCAAGGCTCACACCACCAACGCGCAGCCAGTACAGGCAATCGCACCGCAGCAGCACACAGAGGCTTTTACCTTTGGCGATCCGACGCCGGTTATGGATAAGCGCGACATTCTGGATTATGCCGAGTGCATCGGTAACGGGCGCTGGTTTGAGCTGCCGGTCAGCTTTATCGGGCTGGCTAAAAGCCTGCGCTCGGCCGTGCATCACAGCTCGCCGATTTAGGTAAAGCGCAACATTCTGGGTAAGTCGCCGCGCCTTGAAACCACCCTGGCTAAATTCATCCGCAGGGGCGTGAAGGACAACGTTTACTGGTTTGTGAATGACGGGAAAAAGCCGCATGAGTTTTCGGCCGGCAGCGTGTTTCACCTGCTGGAGCCGGATATCAATCAGGAGCTGTACGGCCTGCCGGAATACCTCAGCGCGCTTAACTCCGCCTGGCTGAATCAGGCAGTGGCGCTGTTCCGTCGCAAATATTACCAGAACGGCGCGCACGCCGGTACATCCAGTATATGACCGACACGGCGCAGAGCAGCAGCGACGTTGACCGGATGCGCCAGGCGATGCGGGACACGAAAGGCCTGAGTAACTTCCGCAACCTGTTCATGTACGCGCCGAACGGTAAGCCGGACGGCATCAAGATCCTGCCGCTTAGTGAAGTGGCGACGAAAGACGATTTTTTTAACATTAAGAAGGCCAGCCGCGATGACCTGTTAAGCGCGCACCGCGTACCGCCGCAAATGATGGGGATTATCCCGGATAATACGGGTGGGTTTGGTTATGTAGAAAAGGCATCAAAATTTTTTATCAGAAATCAAGTTGTTGCACTTCGGGAAGATTTAAAGAATTAAATGAACATTTAAACTTAGAAATATTCAATTTTGAAAGTTATGCATTCTAAACTAAGGCCTGATGTGTCACATACATCAGGCCAAAATATTAGTCAATTTTTTAAGATAAGTACGGTTGCACATCGCCCTCGTGGATATCCAGGAAAAGTATTAAAACAAACCTCTTCACCTGCCTCGAAAGATGATTTCCCATATACTTCAGAGGAATGATAAAACCACTTCTCGGCAGTATCAATATCTCTTATAAATCCTGTTGAATCAAATGGAATACCATATGATTCTATGACACCCCTGAATCTTTCATCATTTGAATAACAAATTTCGTCGAAACGAGCTAAAACATCATCTGCAGTTGGACGAACACTTGCATCAGGATTTAAACATTCTTGAATTAGATGCCATAACTCATCTTCAAGAGCTTCCACAGATTTGTGTCTTCCAAAAGTGGCAGGTTTTTTTAACTTGAATATACCATCTTGATACCTAGCAACGTCTCGAATTGCCCTTCTACCTGTGCCGAACGGAGGCTCGCCATTTAGAAGATGATAAGCAATGCAACCCAGAGCCCATATATCCATAGGTTGACCAGCATTCTTCCAATCATCCCAACATTCGGGCGCCATGTATGGTACGGCTCCAAAAAGAGTTTGAGACGTTGTCAGAGTATTATTATCCTTCTCAAACAACTCAATCTCCCTTGCCATTTCATTTTCTGCAAGTTTTGAAATGCCAAAGTCGGTAAGCTTTATTTTAGACATATTTAAATCATTGGAAACCATAATATTACTAGGTTTCAAGTCTCGATGACATATACCATTCCCATGAGCTTCCACCAATGATTTCGTAAGATTCTTTATTACATGTGATGCAAGGTGAGGATCTAGATAATAAAAATCCTCTTCTAGCCTCTTACCTAAATCTTTACCCTCAATATACTCTTCAATCATGAACGTTAGTTCGTCATCTTCATAATAATCTAAGGTAGAAGCAACGTTAGAATGATGTATTTTAGCTCCCATTTCTGCCCCACGCTTAAACCGCCTGTCTTTAACACCTTGCTTGGGGGTTTTTAAAACAACAAACCTATCTAAAACAATGTCATGTGAATAATAAACCTCTTGCATCCCTCCCGCAGCTAGATATTCAACTATGGTATATCTATCGATTAAAATATCACCTTCGTTAAATTTTGTAGTAATCATATAACAAGTTCCGGATGAGAAGATAAGAAAGTTACAAATCGTCGATTGGAGCCAAGATCTGGCCTCCCAAATGTTATCAAACAAGCATTAGGAAGAGAGCTCCCTACTTGAGCTGGTGAGTTATTAATATATACATCCCCAATAACTCCATTAATTATAAAATCAAAACCGGTATAATTTACTACAATCTCACCATGACTAAGTTTGATTCTAACACCAGTTTTTGAGTGGGATAACTCATAAATACTGCTGGATCCTTCAACAAATAACCCTTTATGTTTATTATACAAAAGATGTTTGTAAATGGTTGAAACCAAACTCTCTGCGCTCGGTCGCAAACTTGGGTCATAACTTAAACATGAATCTATTAGGTTAATTATTTCAGCATCAAGTTTACCACGTAAGATGTTTCCTATAGATGTATACGCACTATAAGACATTGGAGGTCTCTCAAGTAAAGCTGTGCAAAAGCCTTTGAATGAAGAAACTAAATTCCAAGCACATATACCAAAAGCATAAATGTCCATTTCAGAAGTTATTTTTGCATTATCTCTATATAATTCAGGGGCTGCGTAAATAACCGTCCCTCTATTCAACTTAGTTAGATAATCCTCATCCGTAGAAGAAAGTCCAAAATCAAAAATTTTTAACACACCTGTTTCGGTAGACTTTATATTCTCAAGTTTTAGATCACGATGCACTATATTAGAGCTATGCAGGTCGAATAAAGCCTGACTTATTTGATATAATATAATCAGATAAGAATAAGAATCAAAAGGAATTTCTTTATGATAGCTCAGATAATCCCGGCCTTTGAGATACTCAATTATTATACCTTCAAGAAACCCCGACTCAGGATTTTTTATCAAGTCATAAATCTCAATTACATGGCGAGACCTTGCCTTGGATAACGATTGTATTTCGTTAACTAACTGATCGTTATCTTTAGGCCGACTCATTTTCTTGTAAAGAACCTCTCTGTCCAAGTAGGTATCTCTTACTAACTGGAGATTTCCGAACCCACCCGAGAAAGTTTTTCCTTTAATAGGTGTGTACCTTTTCAATTTTTAATCCTTTATACTTATCCTGAGATTATTGTTAGGGTTTAGTGTCACTTTTGAGATGGAACTCCTCAATAATGATATCTTCCTTATTTCTCTCTACTTTTTGATCTTCCTTTTTCTTTAAATCACCACTGCTTATTTTTTTAATACTTTTTTTATAATTGTTTTTTTTAACTTGGGCATTCTTCTCTTGAGATATCAGGCCGAATTTAGTTTTACAATCACCACACCACAGTGAAATAGTATTGTAAAAATAAGAATCTTTAATAGATTCAATTTTTTGTTGGAGAGCTGGCAATGAAGGAACGGCAATCACAGAAGAATTATCACCACCTCCTAGCCAATTAGAAGAAATTACAACTCTTCTAGCAACCTCATTAGGCGGAGAATTTTTTATAATCTTCAAAAAGACCTCTTCTGATTCCTTCCATGTACCATCACTAGCTAAAATAAAACCTTCGGGGAAATTCTCCTTATGATGGAAATTAAAACTCAAGTCAAGTTCTGATCTATTTCTTTCGCCCAATGCTTGGCTTAAAGCTCCTCCTAACTTCATTTCGTTAAGAGCAGACGCATCCTTTATCTTAAGATGTGCTAGTTCATTCTCGAGAGTATCATCAATGCTTATTTGATTTAACTCCTTTAAGGAAGGCTGCCAAGAATAAACTCTGCTATCGCCAATATTTAATGCAATAGTCTCTCCAGATGAAGATGCGAGAAATAAGCTAAGAGTAGTGGCTCCTCTACCTGACAAAACTTCCCTGATTAATTTATCAGATTCTTGCACTATCTTTGTTAATTTTTCACTAAGTGAGCTTCTATCATAAGAATAACTGAGTTTGGTTAATATAGTACTTATGGCTAATGATGCCGCAATATCACCAAACTCTGAGCCACCGACTCCATCGCACAATAAAGCACAAAAGTAGTACTCTTTATTACTAAAATTTATAATACTTAATGCAAGCCTATCTTCATTCCGCTTTCTAATTAACCCAGGGTGTGTAGAGAAAAACAAATTGAAATCATCATCCTTGATGGTAAAGCCCTGATTAAAAGAAGCATTAATAATTTCATTAAATACTTGTGCATGAAGAGGATCATTTAACATCTTAGAAATATCTTTGTTTCCTATCAACATATTCATGCCTATTAGCTATATGATTGCGAGCTAGATTTTTTTGATATTTGTTAGGGACTATCTAACTAATCTAAACCTGAGTCTTTACAAAATCAAGAAGATGTTAATGCTTAGATTTGCCTTAGCGCGCAGTGCTATCCCCGCCACGCCTGCCCGCTTTGTACATCGCTTTTCATGCAGTTGCATACACATAGAAAAACAGCGCCGCTACTGGCCCTGCGGGGTGTCTGAGTGCCTCAGAAGTTAATGCAGAGCCATGCACGTTATGCATGCATGGCTCTTTTACAGATCAGATAGCGTGAAATCTGGAGGGCGAAGCGCTTTCAAATTTGAGCTGTTGCAAGTAAATAATACCTTCATGAAGTGAACCGGTCGCGGCAAATCGATCATGAAAACGAAATCATACGTCCTGCGAGCCAGAAGCCTCCGCCCGCATGTTTAGGCCGCTGGAAGAAAACCCAACCGCCGGAATGAAAGCATTCGAGGTCATCGCCCCGGTAAACTATCTGGTAATTGGCGTCACTTCCCACCATTTATTAACGCCTCGCAATACTCGTTGTTTAACCGTGCCAGCTGTTATCTTTCCAGAAGTTCAAGTGCAGAAGATTCAGCCTACGCCAGTCTTCATCAAAATTTACACCGGTCATTTCAATTTTGGTGTAACTGCCCTGCCGCACCATCTCTATTCAGTAGAATAAAAAATCACCTCATCAGCATCCTGACGAGTTTCTGAGTATGTCAATTCGGCAATAATGGTGAGTGCCAGTTTCAGCTCAGACGGCTTACAGTTAGCAATGAGTGAAACCTCTTCTATAAACTGCACGCACGCCATTTTTTTATGCATCTGGCTTGATTCCTGAGCCGCCACCCCCATTTTAACTGTGTATTCATACAGTATAGCAGCATTTACAAGGAGATGAAGAAAAATGTCCATGCCAGATAACATTTTTATCTGACTGATAATAAAGAACTTTCGTTGTGTAACTGAGCAGTGTGCGCAAAACCGCAGCATATAATATTTAAACTATCAGCCGTTTTAATAACGTTAACTTTCGCCCATCAATGTTTGCTTTTGAACGTTGCTTTTCCACTAAACGCCTAAATCGCTCTAGTACGAAAGTCCTTTTCGGTTCCAGTATTGGGTGGGCAGTTCGCCATCAGGCAGGCTGCGGATAAAAATGACCGCCAATTTTTGTCTGCATGCCGCCAATCAGTCGCATAGGCAGGCCGCAACTGATGGTTTCACCGCTTAAATCTCTCACCTGGCCTATTAGTTTTTCGCACGCAGCTTCGGTTTTATCCGGCCGCCTCAGCTTTATATGCCTCCTTTCTGGCTTTTCCGCCCTGATGCGGCTTAAAAGCCGCCGCCGTTCCTTCCTGCTCATCCCGTCTAAGTCGATTTTTTTCGAAACTCTCCGGCGGGTTCGAATCCTTTTATCTCAAACCTCCCGTACAGTTATTGACAGAACTCGAACTCCGATAGGACGCGGACGCGTCCTTAAATTCAAAACCCAATTCAACGGCACGCTTCGGCACAATCTTCCACTGAGCCAGGCGAGTTAAGATCGGGGTGTCGTCGCCTACTTCAGTTGCATATACTCCCTTGATGCGCACGGTTTCCTCGCCGCACTCGTTCACGTCCTCGCTTGCCTGATACCAGGTGCGCACGGCCAGATCGTCGCGGCGCACGAACGGCCCGCCCTGCGCGTTAACGTATCCGGCCCAGTCTCCTGCGTCAGCGGTGTCATGCGCGGCCGCAAACTCAACGCTCAGGCCGTGCGCGGTTTCGCTGTCTGCCATGCGTCGCAGCTCGCAGTAAACCGTGACCGGCGCACCGCCCACAAAATGGAATTGCCGGATGTGCCAGCCTGCTGCCCAGGCAGAAACGGCCGAGGCGGTTTGCTTCAGGTCTTTGCCGCTTTCGTCGCTCGTTTCGCTGTCCAGGGCGTAGCCGTCGATATTTTTGGAAATGTACTTAGCGACGTAGCCTGTCGCGCTGCCCTTCTACGGATCGATAGCCTCGGCGTGAAAGCGGGCCTTGTCGCTTGTCAGCTCGCCGCTACCTTCCTTACAGGCGTAGTCACTCATCATCTCGCGCGCGCTCAGCCTGCTCCAGGCGCATGAAGATGAGCATGTGCCAGTGAGGGGTCGCATCATGATGAAGCTCAGCAACGCGGATCCTGAAAATGCGGATTTCTTCACAGTGCAGCCTGGCGCGGATTTTCTGCCAGACGCTGAAAATTCAAAAATAAAATTGCTGTCAGGATCTCTTCTACAGCCTTCCCGAACCCGAATCCCTGTGCATAACCGCAATAGGGTTCTCAATTTACACCAGGTCTCATCCTTGCTATATCTTATCTCAAATCAACGGGCACCCTGTCCTCTCAGTCAGACCATGCGTTTATAGGGGGTATCGAAATGAATCAGACCCACTCCGTTCCGGAAATTTATAATCCTGATGTGCCGTACACAGTGAAGTGCGAGATCGTGACCCAGTTGTGCCGGGCACTGGCTGCCCATAAAAACATGACCCCGGACGATCTGAGGAAGTATCTTCTGGATAAGCTTCATGTGGATTTCGAAAATCTGGATGATAATCCGGTAGGAATGCTGCTCTTATACGAGTACCTCTATTCTCAGCGTCCCCCGGCCTGTGCCGAAGTGAAAGGAAACCTCCACTAAGAATAACCTCTGGCGGGGAATTTATTTACCGCACCACCCCGCCTGCGAACGCCCCTGTCAGCAATAAAAAACCTCACCCGATGCCGAACGTGGTCGGTTATTTCACTCTGATCAGAAGATACTGCCCCAGTGCGCTTTTGCATAACCCAGGGACCGCGCGGGCCGCCGACGCCTGTTGAGATCACTCCGTCAGACGCGCCAGCATTTTGCCTCTGTAAGTATAAATAATCGCGCATATCAGCAGGCTAAGCAAAGCCGTGCAGATAAAGACACCCGCGCCGGTTGTCGCCAGCATTACCCCACCGATTAACGGCCCGACAGAAATTCCCAGAGACGACAGCATTGAGGCACCCAGATAAGCCCCCCGATGCGCTGCCGGTGCCAGTTGATCAAGCAGGATGTTCAGGTTCGGCATCAGGATCGCTTCTCCGACACTGAACACACAGGTCACTGTCAGCCAGAGCCAGATCTCCGTCGAACGCGTACAAAAAAAGCAGATTTGCGAAAGTGCGAAAATTAATCCGCCCAGAAGAATGCGTTTTGGCAGGGAAACGGGTGCCAGAAACCGCATGATAAACGTCTGAAAGAGCAGCACGGTGCAGGCATTCGTCACCAGTATCAGAGTTACCAGTTTTATGGCGGCATCCCCATCCAGTAAAAGGAGATACTGGGGCAGGATGGCTTCGTAATGGATGAATACAATACTGCACAAAATGCTGCACAGCAGCGCGGCAATATAGATTTTGTCCCTGGCAATAATACGTACGACCTGATGCAGTTTTAACGAAACCTCACTGGCAGCCTGTGACGCTTTCAGCAATTTGCCCGCAGGCACAAATAGCAGGACGTAAACGAAAAAAGGGATATACGACAAACTCGTAATCAGGAATGTGCCCTTCTGAGAGGTAAGCCCGAACGCAATTCCGGTCAGCGGACCAAATACCGCGGCGACGTTGATAAGGTAGTAGCGCATTTGCAGGGCAAGCGCTCTGCGGCGGCGGTCCACCAGCAAATCACTCATGAGTGCACGCAGAGGAGGGTCAACCCAGGCAAAGGAAATGCCGATGATCATCAGGCCAATGAAAAACAGCCCGATGCCGGCGGCCTGAGCAAGAATGATATAGCCCAGTGCAGAAAAACCACAGCCCATGAGGAGAATGACGCGTCGACCCAGCCTGTCTGAGATCTGCCCGCCATACATACCCAGCACCACTGAAAACAGTGCGCTGCTGGTCATCGCCACGCCAATCGTAATCGGTGACATATGATAATGCTGTGCCATGATCACGGAGATAAAAGGCCAGGCCATGAAATAGCTGAAGCGGATGACCAGCGTAAAAAAGAGCAGCGCATGAACTGTTGCCGGAAAAGATTTCAGCGTCTGAATTAATCCTGGCGCCGCGCCCTCCTCTGCGACGGGTTTAGTTGTCATAAATCTCCTTATTCTGTTTTATGGATGCATCCCGCGCGCAGCAGCGCATAAGTGATTAAATAGTAATAAAATTATTTCACATGTCGTGCAATACAAATGTTAAAGAAAGGTTTTATTCGCCATCTTATAAAGCAAAGACTCTTTATCTGAGAGCAATGTAAGGGAATGCGCAAAGCAGATAACAGAAAGCCGACATTACTGCTGATATCAGGTCAGCCCTCACCCCAAACCGTTAACAGGCATATCAGGGGAAATTATTGATTGCTACTCTGAAAGGTAAAAGGTCTGCTCACAACCGGTAACAGGAGGCAAGAAAATGCTGGCTTATATCACGACAGGAACCAATAACTTTCAGCGCTCCGTTGACTTCTATAACGCTCTGTTTGACGTCCTGGGCTATGAACGGCAGCCTGCCTGGACAGAAGGCTGGGCAATGTGGGGGAAAGGAAATAATCCGGATGAAGGATTCAGCTTCTGCCTCTGTCTTCCCTTTGACGGTCAGCCCGCAACGGCGGGAAACGGAACAATGTTCGCTTTCAGCGCCGATAATGCCGACATTGTCAGACGGTTTCATGCCGCTGGCCTCCTTGCGGGAGGAAAGGATGAAGGCGAGCCAGGAACACGAACCGCGTACGGACCCGATTTCTATGTTGCCTATCTGCGCGATCCTGACGGACATAAGCTGGCATGCGTTTATCAGCACTATTCTCCTGAAAAAGATAACCCTACAGCGGAAGAATAGTCACAGGACGGATAAGATTTTATGGTTTTAACGTCCGGGAAATTCAGCCGTGAAATGAAAAGCTTCCGGCTAATTTTTCAAAGAATATTTAAACCACCCTGAAGCATTAACGCAAAACGGGAAAATTCCAGACTTTCCCTAATAGCCACGCATGCAGACGGGGATTAGTTTATCTCTACCCAGCGTCAACCGTTCACGTTTTTAATGACGAGAAGTCGTTAAAGTCTATAAAGCTTAAATGAGCCGACGCCCGACCTCTTGCAATGAGTGGTGCTATTTTATCTTGCCAGCAGATAAATTCTCTCTTCCAAACGGAATAGTTAATCTGGCTCTGATTTTAACCCTTATCCTTGCTGCGGATGATGTCTGATCCGTTGAGTACCGGGCCCGGCTCTATAACTTTATTGGGCGCTGGCCGTTGCGTGCCTGAAATAAATAAAGTCGCGCTTTATTTTAAAGGCACCGCCTACTCACAACCTGGTATATACGGAGATTTCCATGGCATTTTCAGGCACGGGCCGCGTCACGGTTGTTTCGCTGACAAACGGTCAGACACTGTCTCAGTTTAATGCAGACAAATTACACTCTGTTCTGAATGAACCCGCGATTATTACGCTTCAGGGCCCGCCGTCTCAGGTTTCCTCTTATCAGAAACAGGGGCAGGACCTCATTCTCAACCTGCAGGAAAACGACTCGCTTCGCTATCAGAACTTCTTCACTGATTTTGCAGGCCAGCAGAGTACGCTGCGTTTTCAGGAGGGAAATTTACTGCATCAGGCGCGATTTGGCCGGGATTTCACAGCCGATACGCAGAGTGTCGCCACGCTTACGCCAGAGTGGCATTCTTCTGACCATGCGAAATCCTTAACGCCCCTCCCGACCCAGCCTGTGGCAGAGTCTGAGTTCGCTTTATCAACGGTGAAAACCACAGAAAGCCTCTACCTGGCTCCGACAGATCCGCCGTTGAACGGTGCAACTGTCACTCCGGAGGTTAGCAGCAGCGAAAAAAACGCCACCTTAACGCTGGCGCCCGCTGCTGAAACTTCCACTTTAAGCGCGCCCGCTGCGTCTGACGACGTGAAGGCAACCCCTGCCGCGATTCCGTTACCGGCGCTGACACTGGATCCCGTTACCGGCGACAATGCAGTGAGTTACCAGGAGGGGATCTACGGCATTCTCTTCACCGGCACCGCCGCGCACCTTGCCTCCGGCACTCCGATTGAACTGACGCTGGACGGCAGAACCTGGCAGGGCAGTGTCTATCAGGATAAGTGGCAGGTTCAGCTTTCTGACAGCGACGTCAGGACTATCCAGGACGGCAACCACCTTATAAAAGTCAGCGCAACAGACCCGGAGGGTAACAGTACCAGCCTTAGTCAGAATCTGCTGCTGATCACCCACTACAATGGCAGCAATCCAAAAGTCACCGTTAATAACATCACACTGGCGGATGCGGTACAGCATGACGGAGACACCTGGTATCTCCTTAGCGGCACCCTGGAAACATCTCTGCCGCTCAAAACCTTTGCGGTGCAGGTTGATGATACCTTCCACTGGAATTATGCGGTGATCCAGCCGGATGGCAGCTGGCGGGCGGAAATCAGCGCGTCGGAGCTTTCTCAGGGTGGCAATAGCCTGTCGTTTGGCGTGCTGGATGGTGCGGGAAACTGGTTTGAACAGAGTGGTTATGTCACAGCCGACCTCACCACGCCGGTTGAGGGCGGGGGTGGCGTTCCGCCGATCACCGACGACAATCCAGCGGATGGCGGCAATACTCCACCAGCCGACGGTGGCACGCCGGTTCCGCCCGTGAGTGCCCCGCCATCTTTAACCATTAACAGCTTTACCGGTGACGGCGTATTAAGCGCCGAAGAGAAACTCACATCACAAACGTTCAGCGGCACCACAGAAAATCTTGCCGCAGAGAGCACGCTGACCATTATGCTGAATGGTCAGTCCTATACGACAACCCTGGCAGCGGATGGCAGCTGGAGCGTCATCCTGCCGGCTGCCGATCTGCAGGCACTGCCGGTCGGATCTAACCGCATCAGCGTCACCTTTGAAAACAGCGCTGGCGGTACGACTACCGCCAGCAAAGCGATCACCGTCGAGCCGTCAGTTCCGCCGTCTGATGCAACCCCGCCACAGCCGACCATCGACACGCCGTTTGGCGATGGACTGATGAACGCCAGTGAGCGCTTTGAGCCCATAACGCTGAGCGGCTCTACCGGCGTGACCGGGGCGGGCCAGAAGATCACCCTGGACGTGGATGGGGTTAACTATGCGGGCACCGTGGACAGCCTGGGCAACTGGTCAGTCTCGCTTTCTGCCCTCCAGCTGGCAGACGCAGAGTTAGCAGAGGGGAACCATACCATCACGGTGACCGCTACCGATCGCTGGGGCCAGTATGGAACCAGTGAGGCAACCTTTATTACCGATACGCAGGATCCGCTTGTCAGGATTGATCCGCTGGCCGGGGATGGAGTGATCGATAGTCAGGAAATCAACAGCGCGCTGGTGATCGCCGGGAGCAGTGAGGCGGGCAGCACGATTGAGGTTACCTTTGGCGCCCTGCACTGGAGTGGCATCGTCGATCAGAACGGTCAATGGCAGTTCCCGGTGCCTGCAGAAACGCTGCAGGGGATGGAGGAAGGCAGTTACTCTGTCGTGGCCAAAGCAACCGATGAAGCGGGTAACAGCCGCTCTGCCTCAGCAGGCGTGCAAATCTATGCGTCTGATGCGTTACCGCAGCTGACGCTGGATCCGGTCACCGGCGACAATGCGGTGAGTTATCAGGAGGGGATGTACGGCATTATCTTCTCCGGTACGGCTGCCCATCTCCCCTCCGGTACCCCGGTTGAACTGATCCTGGACGGCAGAACCTGGCAGGGCAGCGTCTATCAGGATAAGTGGCAGGTTCAGCTCTCTGACAGCGACGTCAGGACTATCCAGGACGGGAACTACCTCATTAACGTCAGCGCAACGGATCAGAATGGTAACAGTACCAGCCTCAGCCAGGATCTGCTGCTGATTACGCATTACAACAGCAGCAACCCAAAGGTGACGGTCAACGACATCACTCAGGCAAATCAGACAGAGCATGACGGTGAGACCTGGTACGTCATCAGCGGCACGCTTGAAGCGCCGCTGCCGCTCCAGACCTTTGCGGTACAGGTTGATGATACCTTTCACTGGAATTATGCGGTGATCCAGCCTGATGGCAGCTGGCGGGCAGAAATCAGCGCGTCGGAGCTCTCTCAGGGCGGCAACAGCCTGTCGTTTGGCGTGCTGGATGGCGCGGGAAACTGGTTTGAACAGGGTGGCTACGTCACGGTCGACCTGACTTCACCGGTCAGTGACAACAGCGGCGACCCGGTGCCGTCCGTGCCCGATAATCCCACCGACGGCGGCAGTACCCCGCCCGTGGTGGATCACCCCGGCGAGCCTGATCCTGTCATTGATACCCCATTTGGTGACGGCTGGCTCAATCGTGCAGAGAAAAAAGAGGGCGCAACGCTGACCGGCACTACTGGCGCAACCGGTAGTGGTCAGACGGTCACCGTGATGACTGGCGGCAAACATCACCTTGCTGAGGTAAGTGACGATGGCCACTGGAACCTGTCCCTGACGCCGGAGACAATGAAAAAAGGGTTCGGTCATGGTCAGCACGACATTGTCGTGACCGCGACTGACGCAACAGGCCACACGGCTACGATAACCACGACCTATCAGGCAGATGCCTGCGCACCCAGGATCGCTTTTACCCATCTGACAGAAGGACATAAAATCGATCTTAATGCTGGCAGCCTGCAGCAGCGGATATCTGGCACAGGTGAAGCGGGCGATATCGTCACAGTCAGCCTGGGTGACCACCAGTGGCAAACCACCGTCACCAGCAAAGGCAAATGGACCGTTCAGCCTGAGGCGCTGAATGCGCACACCGCTGAACCGGGCGAGTATATGCTAACCGCAAGCATTCGCGATGCGGCAGGTAATGTTAATCACGTTTCGCACGTCGTCGAGCTTTATACCTCCGATCCACAGCCAGCACTTGCGCGCGCGATGGATAGCACTTCCTTTCATCACAACAGTGATGGCCTTAGCGATACACCAGAGACACAAAGCGGTGAAACGCCCTCGCCTTCTCTGTTAAATCTGCTTACCCATCTGGACAGCGTTACCGGTCACGACACCCTGATGCCGAATGGCTCGCACGAGGCGCTGGACTTTGCCTCGCTCGGGCTGTCAGTCAGCAATAGCGGGATCATCGACCTGAATGCCTTCAGCAGCAACAGCGTTACGCCGGAGCAAAAAGAGCAGTTACCGCTGACTGGCGATACCCGTGAGTTGATGACGATAAAAGAGGCAGAGGGCAATGCGGTCACGCTGAGTACCACTGAAGGCGGTGTCTGGAGTGAGGATGGGCAGCGCAACATTGAAGGCCATCAATACGATCTTTATCACACCCCCTCTGCCAGCCATGAGGGTTCGCTGGCTGATCTCCTCATTCAGCATAATCTGTACGCTTAACTGATCTGATCCAGCAGGCCAGGGTGGATTTTCTGCCCTGGCCTTTTGCTGTCAGGCGGCTGGTGGTGTTGTGAAAAATCACGCCTGCCGTCAAGCCTCCGCAACAAAATGACAACATTAATAACAAAAAAACATCTTTGTTAAACTTGTGTATAACAAAACTCACCTGTTTCACTAGGCGAAACGGTGTTTTACTGGATAAAATCAATGGAAACAGCAGGGATTCATTTTTATGTCCGCCAGGAAGGCTCAGACACAATCTGAAGTTGATGATTGCACAACAAAAATTACGCAACGTTATTAATTATGTCCTTTTTCAGATAAGGGCGAGCAAAGGAAACGGGTACAGAAAGGAATATCTCTGTGCTCAGGAAGAATCGGGTTAAATTTTAAAAGAGCGCCAGATGAAGTCATCCAGACGATCATTTCTTCGGAAAACATTTTCACTCATTCCCATTGCCGCGGTCGCGGGAACAACAGCAGTCAGCGCGGTCGCATCGGCCAAAGAAAAAGGGGAAACGTTTCATTACGTCCCGGTATTTTTTAATAACGACGAGTGGCGGTTCATTTTAGCGGCTACCGACCTGCTGATCCCTGAGGATGAGTTCGGCCCCGGTGCGGTAAGTGAAGGTGTCCCGGTCTACATCGACAGACAGATGGAACTCCCCTACGGTCATGGCTACCTCTGGTATATGAGCCCCCCTTTCCAGGAGTCGATTCCGGAAATGGGCTACCAGACTAATCTGGTGCCGCGTGATATTTACCGCAGAGGGATCGCCAGCCTGAATAAATATTGCCGCGATAATCTTCGGCATAATTTTGCCGATTTAGCCAGAGACAAACAGGAAGCCATTTTACATGACCTGGATGCCGGCAAATTAAGCCTCGACGCTCTCTCCGGAAAACTCTTTTTCTCTCAGTTATTACAAAACACCAAAGAGGGCTATTTAGCCGATCCCGTGCATGGCGGTAATCAGACCATGGCATCCTGGAAACTGATCGGTTTTCCGGGCGCACGCGCGGATTTTATTCAGGTGATGGAGAATCCGGACAAACCTTATCCCTTAGGCCCGGTCAGTATTTCTGGTAAGTATGGTGCATTAAAATGACAATTAAAAAAGAACCGGTTGATGTAGTCATTGTTGGCTTTGGCTGGGCGGGCTCGCTGATGGCGATGGAACTGGCGTCAACGGGATTGAAGATTGTCGCGCTTGAACGGGGTGAGCAACGGGACACTTATCCTGATTTCGCCTATCCGCGCATCGTTGATGAGTTAACCTACGGCGTAAGACTTAAACTCTTTCAGAACATCTCAAAAGAGAGTGTCACGGTCAGGCATACCACTAAAGATACGGCTCTGCCCTATCGCCGTATGGGCTCTTTCCTGCCGGGCGATGGTGTCGGCGGAGCGGGCGTTCACTGGAATGGGTTATTGTGGCGTCCTCTGGAAGCCGATCTCAGACTGAAAACGGTCGTCACTGAGAAATATGGTGCCAGCTTTATTCCGGGAGATATGACCCTGCAGGATTACCCTTTCACCTACAGTGAAATGGAACCCTATTTCGATAAGTTTGAGCGGATCTGCGGGGCTTCAGGCCAGGCCGGAAATCTTAATGGAGAGCGCATTGACGGCGGTAACCCGTTCGAAGCGCAGCGTGCGAATCCTTTCCCGACCAAACCGCTGCTTTATCAGTACTCCGCCATGCTGTTTGAAAAAACTGCGAAAGAGATGGGATATAACCCCTTCCCCGGCCCGGCGGCGATATGCACCGAAGCCTACACCAACCCCTATGGTGTCGCACTGGGCGTCTGCAACTATTGCGGTTTTTGTGAAAAATTTGGCTGCTACAACTATTCAAAAGCGTCACCGCAGACCACGATTATTCCGGCGCTCAGGCAGTACGACAACTTTGAGCTGCGCTGTAAATCGCATGTGTTACGCGTCAACAAAGACAGTTCGGGCAAACTGGCCACCGGCGTCACCTATATCGATGAAAATGGCCGTGAGGTCGAGCAGCCCGCGTCCGTTGTCATTCTCAGTGCCTTCCAGCTCCATAACGTCCGGCTGCTTTTGCTCTCTAAGATTGGCCAACCCTACAATCCGGAAACCGGCGAAGGCGTGGTTGGAAAAAATTATGCCTATCAGATGCTGGGTGGCGCCAAACTCTTCTTCAATGAAAAGACGTGGTTTAACCACTTTGCCGCTACCGGTGCCTCAGGGGCCTATATAGACAATTACAACAGTGAAAACTTCGATCACCCCGGAGTGGGCTTTATCGGCGGCAGCACCGTCTCTGGCCATGTGACCGGTGGCCGGCCGATTGAACAGACGGTCACGCCAAAGAGCGCGCCCAAGTGGGGAACCGGCTGGAAAAAGGCCATCCGGGACAGCTATTTACACAATATGAGCATTGGCGTCAGCTCCTCCGTCATGCCCTATAAACAGTGCTACCTCGACCTCGATCCGACCTACAAAGATGGTTACGGACTGCCGCTGTTAAGGATGACCTTTGACTGGCAGCAGAATGAACTCAGGATGACCCAGTTCATGGCGGGCAAAACGGAAAATATCGTCAAAGCGATCGGACCTGACTCTTACGATATGGGGTTCAAGTCCCTCTCTGCCCACTACGACGTTCGCCCTTATCAGTCCACTCACACCACAGGCGGCGCCATCATGGGAGACAGCCCGGCGACCAGCGTGGTGAATAAATATCTTCAGTGCTGGGACGTTTCCAACGTTTTCGTGGCCGGCGCAAGCTGCTTCCCGCAAAACCATGCCTATAACCCAACCGGAATCGTCGGCGCGACCACGCTCTTTTCAGCGAACGCCATAAAAACGATCTACCTGAAGAACCCCGGCCCGATGGTTCAGGCTTAAAGGAATAAGACGATGAAGATAACCTGTGTAAAGTTACTGCCCTTATTAACTTTATTGTTTAGCTTCGCCTCTGCTGCGGAAGAGACTGCGCCGGATAACATCAGCAAGGGGAAATATATTGCTACAGCGGGCGACTGCGTTGCCTGTCACTCCATTGCGGGCAGGGCGAGCTTTACCGGGGGGCTGAAGATGTCGACGCCAATTGGCGCGATCTACTCAACCAATATCACCCCCGATAAAGAAACCGGCATCGGTGACTATTCCTACGACGATTTTGCCAAGGCCTTACGCGAGGGCATTGCGAAAGATGGACGTCATCTTTATCCGGCGATGCCCTACACGGCCTATGCCAAAATCAATGATGAGGATATGCATGCCTTATATGACTATATGCTGCATGGCGTTCAACCCGTCCACCAGCAGAACATAAAAAGCGACATTCCCTGGCCGCTGAATATGCGCTGGCCTCTGGCCATATGGAACAGCGTTTTTCACGACGATAAGGTTTACGCGCCTGACACCACGAAAAGCGACGCGTGGAACCGGGGTGCCTACCTTGTTCAGGGATTGGGTCACTGTGGCACCTGTCATACCCCGCGCGGCATTGCTTTTCAGGAGAAAGCGCTGGATCAGCAGGGGAAAAGTTATCTGACCGGCGGAACACTGGAAGGCTGGCACGCGCCCGACCTGACGGGAAGTGTTAAGTCGGGGCTGGGCGGCTGGTCGAAGGAGGATATCGCGCTATTCCTGAGAACAGGTCGCACCAACACCTCGGCTGCTTTTGGTTCGATGACCGACGTGATTGAGCACAGTACGCAATACTGGAGCCAGTCCGATCTCAATGCGGTCGCAACCTATCTGAAATCAATCGGGTCATCGGCGTCTGAAACGCCTCCTGCACCCCGCAAAGATGCGACAACCGCCGCACTCATCAGGGGCGATGTCAGCATGCCGGGTTCCAGACTCTATATGGATAACTGTTCTGGTTGCCACCGCCTTGATGGCAGGGGGTATGCAAAAACCTTCCCTTCCCTTGCCGGTAACTCTGCGGTCCTGAGTGATGACCCTTCGTCGGTTATCAGCATTGTGCTGCGAGGAGGCAAAATGGCGGTTACAAAGGATGCGGTAACCGGGCTGGCGATGCCAGATTTTGCCTGGCGTCTCAGCGACCAGGAGGTGGCTGACCTGGTGACGTTTGTCCGCAATAGCTGGGGTAATCAGGCACCACCGGTGAAAGCGGAACAGGTCGAAAAACTACGCAAAGAGTTGCCCGAACCGTCAAAGTCCACCCCTGAAAACCGGAATCAGTAAGCAGCAATAAAAAACGTCGCGTCCCCTCCGGGCGCGACGTTTTTGTTTACAGGCACCTGCACTGATCTGCTGCCGTCTGCAACCGACAACGCTCCCGAACAGATTCGCCCCCGGATGTTGGCCGGTTCAGCATCAGCCCGTTTCCGCATCGCTGCCGTGATGATGACCTTTAAGACGCTCGCGCTGCCGTGTTTTTCGGCCTGTCACGACCATCGCCACGATAAATACCGCGGCAAACAGCACCACAATGGTCGGCGCGGGGGCGCTGTCGATGAAGAACGAGAGATAAACCCCGCTCAGCGACACCAGCACGGATACCCCGGTTGCCACCAGCAGGGCATGTGAAAAGCGCCGGGTCAGCAGAATCGCGATCGCGCCGGGCGCAATCAACAGTGAGATCGACAGAATAATCCCCACCGCTTTCAGGGTAGCGACAATGGTCAGCGAGACCATACACAGTAAGCCGTAATGCAGCCAGCGCGCGGGCAGACCGCTTACCTGTGCCTGCTGCGGGTCGAAGCTGAACAGCATAAAATCGCGCCATTTCACCACAATCACCAGCACGATAAGCACGGCGATAATCAGCGTCTGAATGAGGTCCGCTCTGTTAATACCGAGCATGTCCCCGAACAGAATATGGTCGAGATGCACTTCTGGTTTCACCGCGACATAAAGAATCAGCCCCACCGCAAACATGCCTGAGAACACAATCCCCAGCACCGTATCCTGCTTTATACGACTGTTATCCTGCAAAAAGCCGCTGGCGACGGCACAGAACAGCCCCGCCACAAACGCGCCTGCCGCCAGCGGTGCCCCCACCATCCAGGCCAGCACAATGCCGGGAAAGACCGCATGACTCATGGCATCGCCCATCAGCGCCCAGCCTTTCAGCACCAGAAACACCGACAGCAACGCACAGGGTATAGACACCACCAGCGCGATGAGCAGCGCATTGTTCATAAATGCGAACTGAAAAGGTTCAGCTATCCACATCAGCCTGCCTCCTTTTTAGCCTGATGCCGGCCACGGCGCCGGTTAGCCAGCAGACCATGTCGCGGTGCAAAGATGAATGCCAGCAGAAAGAGCAGCGTCTGGGCGACCACAATGATGCCGCCCGTCGCGCCATCCAGGTAGTAACTCGCCCATGCGCCGAGAAAACTGGTAAGGCTGCCAATTGCCACCGCAATAACCAGCAGACGCGGGAAGCGGTCGGTCAGCAGCCAGGCCGTTGCCCCCGGCGTCACCACCAGACAGATCACCAGAAACGCGCCGACCGTCTGCAGTGCCGCCACGGTTGAGACCGCCAGCAGGATAAAGAAAAGGATTTTCAGCCGTTCAGGCTGCAGACCAATCGCCCGGGCGTGCTGCTCATCAAAGAAGGTCACCATCAGATCCTTCCATTTAACCAGCAGAACCGCGATCGAGATGCCGCCAATCAGCGCCAGCTGCAGGATATCCGCAGGCGCAATGGCCAGAATATTGCCCAGCACAATGGTCTGAATGTTTACCGCTGTCGGGTTGAGCGACACCATAAACAGGCCAAGACCAAAAAAGGAGGAGAAGATCAGACCGATGATCGCATCCTCCTTCAGGCGGGTGCGCTGATTCAGCAACAGCATGCTGCCCGCCGCCAGGCCACCGGAGAGAAACGCCCCCAGTGCGAAGGGCAGGCCCAGCATATAGGCGCCCGCCACGCCCGGGACGATGGAGTGCGACAGCGCATCACCGATCAGCGACCAGCCTTTCAGCATCAGATAACAGGAGAGAAAAGCGCAGAGTCCCCCGACCATGGCGGAGACCCACATCGCATTGAGCATATAGTGGTAACTGAAGGGCTCCAGCAACAGTTCCATGGTCAGCGCACCTCCTGGTGTGCACCGCGCGGCGCAATAAAGGGACGCTCATCGTCGGTGATGATCTGATCATCCAGCCCTTTCACCATAACGTGACGCAGCACGCCGCTGAATGCGCGTTCGAGGTTAGCCGCCGTGAACGTCGTCTCCGTCGGGCCGCTGGCCAGAATGGTGCCTTTTACCATCACGGTGTAGTCGCAGAATGCGGTCACCGACCCCAGATTATGCGTGGAAACCAGCATGGTCTTACCTTCATCGCGCAGTTCGCCCAGCAGGCTGATGATTCTGGCCTCGGTCTGAACATCCACGCCGGTAAAAGGCTCGTCCAGAAGGATCACACTGCCCTGCTGGGCAATAGCGCGCGCCAGAAAGACCCGCTTCTTCTGGCCACCGGAAAGTTCACCAATCTGGCGATGCCGGTATTCGAGCATATCCACCCGCGCCAGCGCCTCCGTCACACTCTGCCGGTCGTGCGCTTTGGGGCGACGCAGCAGACCCATATGACCGTAACGCCCCATCATCACCACATCCTCTACCAGCACCGGAAAAGACCAGTCCACCTCTTCCGACTGCGGCACATAGGCCACCAGACTCTGACGCAGCGCCTGGCGGGTAGGCATGCCCAGAATCGAGATGCTGCCGCTGGCGAGCCGGACAAATCCCATCAGCGCTTTAAACAGGGTGGATTTCCCCGAGCCATTCACACCCACCAGCGCCGCAATCGATCCACCCGGCACGCTGAAGCTGGCATTCCGCAGCGCGGTATGGCCGTTGCGCCAGGTGACGGTAACATCGGACACCACGATAGTCTCTTTCATTGCGCGGACTCCCCGGCTTTAAGGCCCTTCACCAGCGTCTCCGTCGTCACGCTGAGCAGATCCAGATAGGTTGGCACCGGCCCCTGAGCCTGACTCAGGGAGTCAACGTAAAGCACCCCACCATAATGTGCGCCGGTTTCTCTGGCGACCTGACGGGCAGGCTTGTCGGAGACGGTACTCTCACTGAACACTGCGGGGATGCCCTGCTTCCTGACCTGGTCGATCACTTTTCTGACCTGCTGCGGCGTCCCCTGCTGGTCAGAATTGACCGGCCACAGGTAGAGCTCTTTCATCCCCAGATCGCGAGCCAGGTAAGAAAAGGCCCCTTCGCTGGTCACCATCCAGCGTTTGTTCTCCGGGATCCCGGCTATCTGCTGGCGCAGAGGCGCGATCGCAGCACTGATTTTCTGCTTGTAGGCGTCGGCATTCTGGCGATAGGTTTCCGCGTTCGCCGGATCATATTTCACCAGCGCATCGCGAATGTTATCGACGTAAATCAGCGCATTGTCCGGTGACATCCAGGCGTGTGGATTCGGTTTACCGTTATAAGGCCCCTCGCCGATCCCGATTGGCGTGATGCCGGCAGAAACAATCACCTCCGGCACCCCCTCCAGGTGCTGATAAAACCGCTCAAACCAGCGCTCCAGATTGAGGCCGTTCGCCATGATGAGCTGTGCGCCCTGCGCGCGTTTTATATCGCCCGGGGTGGGCTGATACTCATGTATCTCAGCCCCCGGTTTAGTGATTGAGGTCACCTCCGCAGCCTCACCCGCCACGTTCTTCGCCATATCCGCGATGACAGTGAACGTCGTCACGACCTTAAATTTTTCTGCAGCATTACTGCTGGTGGCCATCAGTGTGGTCAGCAGCGCACTCAGTAATATCGCGGTGATTTTTTTGAATGGGGCCATACGGCACTCTCCGGAGGTGGTGAAAAACAGAACACAAATAGCCTGAGCTATTTTTTATAGCACAGGCTATACCTGTGCGAAAGCTCACCTGTGTGAAGTTTCTTCAGCGGCGGGTGCCAGATGTGAAGTTATGTAAATATCATGATTAAGATAATGAAACACAATGCTTTATTTCTGCACCCCGGGGTCAGTCAGTGAGAATGACGCGGGCAGAAAACAGGCTGTTTATGCCGTTTCGCTTTAAATGGAGAGCGGGATAAGCGAATCGGCAAAAATAAGTTGATTCGGAATAGGCGATTCAGCCGGATATCGCCCGTCATGACACGAGCGTCAGAACGCTTTATCCGTTCAGGAAATGGACAATTAATATTATCTTATCGATAGGCTGAATTGATTAAGTTTCTTAATTTTTTTTGCTACAGTTAAAGTTACTTACCGCAATCACCCAGGAGGATATTGTGTATTTTTCCAGCGATGAAAAAGCAAATGTCATCATTGGCGAAGCTGCAATGAACCTGTTTACTGCCGGTCAGGAAGTCAACGTTGAACTGCTGATAAATGAGCTACAGGTCATGGCTAACTCGGAAGTTAATGAGATTCGCCTTGAAAAACTGAAATGTGCGCGTCAGTGGCTGATGGGCTTTAAAACCATCGGTTCGCGCGGCAATGCCCCGGCAAACTGGCTTTCCCGATCGTTCGGTAAAGAGTCAGCCATTCCCGCCCCGGCGGATGACATCGTCATTAAACACTGAGCATAGTACTTATCTCCCTGCCGGCCTGCTTGTACAGGTCGGAGCGTCCGGGGGTGATATCGATACAAAATTCTGGTACAATTTTTACCTCGCCTGACATCCTCGTAACATGCTGTTTTAAAAGCGATAGCATTTTTTGCACAAAAAAAATAACGCTAAAAATTCAAAATCCTGTACAAGTTTTGGAAAGGTGTATAATTTGCATATCCAGAGCGTGGCATTTTTAATCACTCGAGGACATCAACATGCGTCAGAACGGTCAAAGCCCGGAAACGATCAGCGATATTGCCCGTTACTTCAATCAGGCCAGCTCACCTTCCCAACAGGAGACACTGGGATCGGTTGTCGTTGAAATTCTGCGCGCAGGTCAAAGTCTCAGTCGCAAAGCGATCTGTAGCAAGCTTCTGCGTCGCCTCGAGTTCGCCGCCACACCAGAACAAGAGAATCATTTGCATGAATTGATCGCGATGCTTTTTCGCCGCGAAGATTAATGCCCTACCACGGCCCGCAGAGTAACTCAGGACGTCTGCTTTCAGCCCTCGTTCAGGAAGATTCAGTTTAGTTAAGAAGCCCAGCACTGCCTCCCCGTATCAGGTGCCCGCAATCGCACCTCCTGACGGATACGGGCCCGCAGCATGGCCATTGATTCGTAATCAGAGAAGCCAGTATGTACAGAAGTGAAGACGAGAAACTGACAGATGTCATGATCGGCGAAGCCGTTCTGACATTACTCAAGTCAGACAAACCGGTATCCAGCAATGCCCTGATCGCACAGCTTGAAGTGATGGCCGCTGCTGCCAATGATGATGCTGCGAAGGTTTCGATTATTCGCAAAGCTATCATTGAAGTCCGTAACGGTATGGTTGCAGCACGCAAACGTGTGAAGAGTGACGTTACCGAACGTGAAAATACTGCACATCGTATGAACAGTGACGGGCCGCCTGACGGCTCCAAAAAACACTGATTGAAAAATGTTGCGTATTTGATGTGCGCGGCTGACTTTAAGCGAAGCGGCAGCCACATTAAAAAAATTTTAGGCCGGCTGGGCAAAACGAAAACAGCGTCTACACTCGTTTTTGACTTCAACCATTGCGTCTGACTCCTTTTCTTTAGAGAAAGAATAACCATGCAACACTCTTCAACAGATTCATCCATCATTGAGTATTTCCGTAGTGAAGGCGATCTGCTTGCTCAGGAAACTGAACTGCTGGGCGCAATCATTCGCGACATTGTGGCTGACCAGGGACGCGTAACAAATAAAGCCATCATCCTCTATCTGATTGCAGAGCTGGAATGCACTTCTGACGTAGTCAGGGGTGATGTGTTGCGTAAGACACTGGAAATTGTGGTAGGCCGCACACCTGACGATGCGGGCATCTGACAGGCGGCCCTGCGCTGCATCGGTAGCGCAGGGTATCTCATTCTCCCCCATCGCTGATTATTGATTATTCCTGGCTTTTCATTATTACTCCCTTTGACGGCATGTCAGAGCGGATGACTTTATGAAAATACAATTGATATTAATTATCGTATCGCTTTCACCTATCCTGTGAAGCCGGTAAGGCAGAATGAATGATTATGAGCGCTGCAAATATAATGATGCAGAGAACAGGTAGCCTGAAATAGAGCCTCTCTGCGGCAAAAGTTACCGCAGCGTGATAATCAGATATCTAATAACAGGTGAGAATGGTCAGACTGCCCTTTCAGATTAATCGCTGAATACTTTGCCGGATATTTTCAGGCCAGGTAAAGGTGGCGGGGTCAGAATAGAAATGAGGCTGGAGATGGCACCCCTGACTGGTGCCATCAGCCTTAATGCATTTTGCGGGTAAAGAAGCTTATTGCTTCCAGACACAGTGCTTTCAGCCGGCTGTCACGCGTCTCTTCGCTCAGGCGAAACAGCGCGTCCGTGATGTCGTGAAAATTAACCGGCTCTCCCGCCTTGATTAAATCACTGACTACCGCGCCAACCAGTGCACGGATCTCGCTATCGTTGTCGTACTTCACACGACCTCCCAACGGTGTATGAATGTACAGTCTATCATTAGCGAGAACTAAAAAACAAAAAAGCCGTTACAGCGGAAATATAAGCGAAGCGGCAGAGTGTCTATTATTTAGCCAACATCAGAAACCTCCCGGCCATTATTTCCGGCTAAGATAACAACGGCGTTTTGAATAGCAAAGGCGGCACAAGGGTTAGCGCTTTGCTTATATTCAGGCGATAAAGCCCTGGCTGAACAGCTTATTTACACGTTTCCGGCTTATTCATTTCCCTGCCAGCCTGCACCACCTCTCATACTTCAACATAACCCATTCGGGTAATATCATGCAGTATGATAAAACAGACTTTATTCTCCGGCTAACGGGCGGGCACATGGCAAAATTCACCCTGAAACAGATCGCTGCCCAGTCGGGACTGAGTCTGGCAACCATCGATCGCGCGCTGCATCAGCGCGGCAACGTGCATGCCCGCACAGAACACCGCATTCAGCAGGCAATAGCCGACCTGGAACTGATGCACAAAGCGGGACTCGCCAGAGGACGGACGATCTATTTTGACGTCATCATGCATACCCCTGACCGGTTCCAGCCTTTGATCCGTGAGGCTCTCAGCAGCCAGATCGCCAGCTTTGCCGCGTTTAAACTTCAGCTGCGTTTTCACCTCGGGGCAAATCTCACAACAGAGGGGATTAACGCGCTGCTGAATAAGAATGCGCTTCACAGTCACGGGGTCATTCTTAAAGCCGCCTGCGCTGAAGCGCTCTACCCTACCCTTGAAGCCCTGCTGAAACAGCGTGTGCCGGTGGTCACCATGATGAGCGATCTGCCCGGCAGCGCGCGCCTGCGCTACATCGGTATGGATAATTTTGATGCCGGAAAGGTGGCGGCCTTTCTGATGTCAAAATGGCTGCGGGTGACCCGTTCGCACATCCTGGCAGTGACCGGCAGCCATGACTTCATCGGCGAAAGGGAGCGAATCGACGGTTTTCAGCGTGCAATAGCGCAGTTTGCTCCTCAGCATCAGGTGAGCGTGGTCGCTGGCGGATATGGGATTGATGACCGGATGCATCAGTCGGTGACGCGCTTTTTGCAGCAGCATCCGGATGCAGATGCGGTCTATACCGTGGGCGGCGGGAATCCCGGCATACTGCGCGCTTTTGCCGGAGAGAAGCGCACGCTGAACGCCTTCATCGGGCACGATCTTGATCGCGAGAACTGTGCGCTACTGCATCAGGGTAAAATCGATGCCCTGATCGAGCATAATTTACAGCTCGATGCGCTGCACGCCTTCAGAACCCTGCTGGCGTTTCATGGATTCCTGCCGGCATCTGAGCCACCCGCGCCCTACTCCAGAATCAACATCATCACCCGTTACAACATGACGGCCTGAAAAGCCTCCTCCCGGATAAAAAATCAGCGCTGAACCGGGGCCGGCTGGGGTGACAGCCTGACGTGGTCAATCAGCGCCCGCAGCTTGGGAGCCAGATTTTTGCGGCTCGGAAAGTAGAGATAGAAACCGGCAAACGTGGGCAGCCATTCGTCGAGTAACGTCACCAGCTCGCCCCGATCGATGTAGGGCCGGAAAGTTTCCTCCATCCCAAAACTGATGCCGCCGCCAGCGCAGGCGGTGCGGATCATCACGCCCATATCATTGGTCGTCAGTTGCGGATTGACGGCAACATCAAACTCGCGCCCCTGCTCAGCAAACTCCCAGCGGTATGGGGCCAGGCCCGGTTCCTTGCGCCAGCCGATGCAGCGATGATGCACCAGTTCCTGCGGATGTTGCGGCGTCCCTGCACGCGCCAGATAGTGCGGTGACGCCACGGCGACCTGACGCTGAGCAACCGAGACCGGCACCGCAATCATATCCTGAGCAATCACCTCCCCCAGTCGCACCCCCGCATCATAACCCTGCCCGACAATATCAAACTCTTCATCGGTCACGGTGATGTCCAGCTCAACGTGTGGATAGGCGGTGATGAAGCTCGCCAGTAGCTCGCCCCCCAGCATGCGTTCCGCGATGGAGGAGATCGCCAGCCTCAGCTGTCCTCGTGGCTCTGCCGACAGTTCGGCAATGTCGTTAACGGCGCGGTTCAGCGCGCTGATGGCCGGTGCCACCTCGGCATAGAGTCGCTGTCCTGCTTCCGTCAGCTGAACCGATCGCGTTGTGCGCTGCATCAGCGTGATATTGAGCCGGTCCTCCAGCCGCCGCAGACTCTGACTGATGGCCGGACGCGTCACGCCCAGCTGTTCTGCCGCCAGCCGGAAATTGCGCGTCTGTGCCACGATAACAAAAATTTCGAGCGCATTTTTATCACTGTTCATTAGTTAGTTTCAGTTACCAGTCTGTAAAGCGGTTGGTGGATTATCTTTATAATCGACCCGTCGTAAGATTGCCACTCACAACCTGAGTGGAGAAAAAAGATGACGCAGAAAGTGATTTTAATTACCGGTGCATCAAGCGGTATCGGTGCAGGCATTGCACGCGAACTGGCGAAGAGCGATGCCATTCTGCTGCTGGGTGCACGTCGTGAAAGTCGTCTGGCTGCCCTGGCGGAAGAGCTGCGCTTTAATGGTTCTGAGGTGGCAATCAAAGCGCTGGATGTGACACGCCGCGATGACGTCACGCAGTTCGTTGACTATGCGCTGGAGAAATGGGGCCGGGTGGATGTGATGATCAACAACGCCGGCATTATGCCGCTGTCACCGATGGCGTCGCTGCGGGTGGAAGAGTGGGATCAGATGATCGACGTCAATATCAAAGGCGTGCTGTATGGCATTGCGGCGGTACTGCCGTCCATGCTGGCCCGCCAGTGTGGTCACATCATTAACATCGCATCCATCGGCGCGCTGGCGGTGTCGCCTACCGCGGCAGTCTACTGTGCCACGAAGTTTGCAGTGCGGGCGATTTCCGATGGGTTGCGGCAGGAGAACAGCGAGCTGCGCGTCACCTGCGTTCACCCCGGCGTGGTCGAAAGTGAGCTGGCATCAACAATCACCGATCCGGTAGCGGCGGAGGCGATGCAGCAGTATCGCGCCATCGCGCTGCAGCCGGACGCCATTGGTCGCGCCGTGCGTTATGCGATTGAGCAGCCGGAAGAGGTGGATGTAAACGAAATTGTGGTGCGGCCAACCCGAACCCGGCAGTAAGCAACCGGCCCGATGCACAGAGGACACCGGGCCGGCGCTTTTTTCTGTCAGTAGAGCACCCTGCGGGTACGCTGTACGGTGACGGCGATCGCCGTCAGCGCTACCAGCATCAGGAAAACCCCCAGGCCAACCATGGCATTAAATCCATAGGCCTTGAAGAGCAGCAGTCCGGCGATACAGCCGCTTAAGAAGGAGAAGACCGTGGTCAGATGGGTATGCAGCACCTTCTGGAAAAAGCGACGGTCGTCTGTCTCAAGATGTACAGCGTGCGAAGTGTGAGCAAAAATCCATGAACCCAGCGCAATACCCGCATCGGTCAGCGTCCCGGTGATGTGGGTTGATCTGACACGTCCGTTTGAGAGCTGCGTCGAGGTGGCGTTGTGAATCCCCATCAGGAAGCCCAGCACGATCAGGATCTCTCCGTTATAACTGGGCCGATAGTACATCAGCTCGAAGATCGAGGCCGCCGTCAGTGCCAGCCCCTCCGCCAGAATGATCAGACAGAAAATAGTGCGTAACCGGTATTTATGCCCCACCACCACTGCCAGCCGCGCAACGGTACAGCCAAAAACGAAGGCAATAATCAGTGCCATCAAGAACAACATGGTGTGGAGATCGCTGGTGGTAACTTCGGCAGAGATCTGCGAGGTGTTGCCGCTCATGTGCGAGGGGAAAAACCCAAACGCCCCCAGCGCCATGGCATTAAGGATACCGGCGGTGGTGGCAAGCACCAGCGCCAGCAGTCGATCTTCGGTATGCGAACGCACTTTCTTCTTTTTTATCAGCACAGGCTACCCCACATCAGGTGATTGCAATAAATCCATAAAACCTAAAGCATACAGCCTGATACGAATAATTCCTGTCAGAACCAGATAACTCTGATGAAATAAGCCATTAATTTTGCTGATTTTTATAAAGCAGATTCAGTTTACTTTTAAAAGTGTCAACGACGCGATGAAACACCGGAGCGCATTCTCAGTCTACGATAAACAGCTGCGCGCCAGCTGACGTAAAGGAACGGTGCGGTTCAGCGTCATCTGCCACCTGATAACTGATACCCGGCGTCAGAACGAAACGGCGACCATCGGCCAGTTCGGTGTGCAGCTCACCCGACAGGCAGAGCAGGATATGGCCTTTGGTGCACCAGTGATCGGCGACATAGCCCGGTGAATAGTCCACCCTCCGCACCCGGATATCGTTGAACCTCACGGTTCGCCAGGTCGCATGCCCCTGCTCGCCGGGATGGATCGTCTCTTCAATCTGATCCCACTGCGTCAGACCAAAGGGCAGATTTTCAATTTTCATCTGTTTGCCTCGCTGACGTCAGGCCAGTGCCTGAATGACCGCCTCTTCGGCGTGGATGAGCGTAGTATCGAACAGCGGGACGCTGGCATCGGTGGCATCCACCAGCAGGGTGATTTCAGTACAGCCCAGAATAATGGCCTCCGCCCCCTGTCCGACCAGCCGCGCCATGATCTCTCTGTAACGGCGACGCGAAGCGGGATTAATCTCGCCCAGACAGAGCTCGTGGTAAATGACCTCATGTACAAAGTGACGATCCTCTTCATCCGGCGTGATCACCGTCAGATCGAATTGTTCCTGAAGCCGCCCGCGATAGAACGCCTGCTCCATGGTGAATCGTGTCGCCAGTAAACCGACCTTACGTAATCCCGCCTGCCGGATACGGCGTCCCGTGGCGTCGGCGATATGGAGCAGCGGTATCGTTGTTGCCGCACCGATTTGCGCGGCCACTTTATGCATGGTGTTGGTACAGAGTACGATGAATTGCGCACCGGCCCGTTCCAGATTGCGCGCCGCGTTGGCCAGTATCTCACCCGCCTGCTGCCATTCTCCCGCCGCCTGCAGCTGCTCAATGCGCTGAAAATCGACGCTGTAGAGCACCAGCTCCGCCGAGTGCAGGCCGCCCAGCCGTTCTTTAACCTGCTGATTGAGTATGCGGTAATAGAGCGCCGTAGATTCCCACGACATACCGCCTAACAGACCGATGACTTTCACGATGCTCTCCAGATTCAGGGATGAATTCTCAGCATGCCAGATCGGCGGGGTTCAGCAATCATAATCAGCAGGCAGGCATAAATTTTGCCGAACGGCGTGACCCGTGCGCAGACTCTGTGGCAGGATACGCGCCCTGCGTCCTGCCCTATCCGGCAGACTGATTTTCACCTAACGCGTGACTGACATGACAAAAATAAAATTCATTCTTCCCCTCCTGCTGATTCTGGCCGCCGCGGCCTGGTGGCTGATGCCGCATGAGAGTGATGAAGAGACGGCCTATTACATCGCCGTGTTCTGCGCCATCAGTCATCAAGATGAACAGCAGCTGGCGCCGCAGATGCAAAAGGTGATCGAGGGCAGTAATTCTGACTATGCGCTGCAGAAAAACAGTTATAAACCCTCGCTGGGCAGCAGCGTGATCGGTCGCTGGCAACAGCTGACGCCTGATGCAAAACAGCGCGCCGCAGAAGACAGCGCGGCCTGTCAGGAATTATTAAAGCGCTAAGCCATAGCGGGCGTTATTATCAGATCATTCAGATAACGAGGGATCGATGATGACACAGCCAGAACGAAAAAATTATCCGCAGCTGGGCGAAGTGAAAGCGCCCTATGTGCATGCTGTGAAGCATGCGTCCACACTTTACGTGTCAGGACTGACGGCATTCGGCACAGCGGCTCAGAATGGAACGATTGATGAACAGGCGGACGCCATATTCGCTCAGCTTAAGGTGATAGCCGCCGCTGAGCAGACGTCGCTTGCCGCGCTAATCAAGGTCACCCTGTTTATCACCTCTTTCGCAGAGATCACCGCCTTGCGGGAAGTGCTCTATCGCCACTATGGTGAGCATCTCCCCGCCAGCTCGCTGGTACAGGTCAGCGGCCTTTTCTCGCCTGACCTGCGGGTTGAGATTGAGGCCATTTTCGCGCTGTAGAGACTGCCCCACTCTCTCTCGCTAAAGCAACATCTCTGCCGCGGCAGCCCCGCGTGCGAGATAGCCAATGCGATAACTCTCCTGCCCGTCTGCTGGAGGCTGAACGCTGGCCGAGATCTCCACGCCCTGCCAGCGGCTGATGTCCCAGGCATTGAAGTCTCCCCTGACCGGCAGTGCCGCCAGGTCGGAGTGGGGAGCGATCGTCCAGCGCTTCAGCGTCATAAACCGGGCGTCAGTCAGATGCCTGACCACAGAGTGCCCCTCTAACGCCAGCCAGCTTTCGATGATCGGCCAGCCAAAGTCACTGACCAGGGTGGCAAAACCGGGACTTTGCAGGAAGCGCTGCATCGCACTGGCCTCCTGCCAGAAATAGAGCGGTGCATAGCGATTTTCATGCAGCGTGTCTTCACTCTGACAGCTGTAAAGAAACGCCTTTGCCACCAGCCCCGGAAATCCCTCCAGCCGGGCGCCATTCTGTCTGATGCGCTCTTTGATGATCGCCATGTCATAATCCGCTGGCAGGGTAAACCGGTAGTGCATCGCAATCATTGCGCCTCCTCCTCTGCCAGCATCCGGCCACCGCTAAAGCTCCACTCCTCGGTGCTGTTGAACTGAAGAATGATCATCACATCGTCAGGGTCGATGGCCATCTCCGCCTGAAGCGCCGTGCAGAGCGCGCGATAAAAGCCCTGCTTCTGATGCCGGGTGCGTGGCCTGCCCGCCAACACCTGAAACAGCACAAACCTGTCACTCCGCCCGCCGCTCAGGTAGTGCCGGTCAAAGACCCGCTGACTGGCCGGCAGCCTTTCTGTCACCTGAAAGCAGTCACGTTCAGGCACATCAAATTCTGCAACCAGCGCCTGCTGAAGGAGGATAGAGAGTTGCTTCAGCGCGGTGTCGCTGTAACCCTCACCTAAGGTAATCCGGGTAAATGGCATCAGACACTCTCCTCCAGATAGCTCAGGGCGGTAACCGCGGCGGGCCAGCCGGCATAAAAGGCCAGATGCGTGAAGCTCTCAATCAGTTCCTCCTGCGACAGCCCGTTTTGCCGGGCGAAATCGATGTGCCAGGGCAACTGCTGCACACGTCCCAGCGCCGTCAGTGTGGCCAGCGTCAGCAGGCTGCGCTCTCGCGGAGACAGCACGCCGCGCTGCCAGATATCCCCAAACAGCACCTGCTGCGTCAGTTCAGCCAGTTTGGGCGCGCGCTGCGCCAGGGTTTCCCGATCCAGTGAATTTTTCATTGCGCTCTCCTGTGTTGTCAGCGAGAGTGTCGCCTGAGGATATCATCCTGAAAATCAAATTAATCCGCACCTACCATCCACGTTAACAGGACAGTCATGAATAAAGTGCCCGAGTGTCTAGATATGGATGCGCTGCGCAGTTTCGTGGCGGGCATTGACGCAGGCAGTTTTGCCTCCGCGGCGCAGCACCTGTGCCGTTCGACGTCCGCCATCAGCGCACAGCTTAAAAAACTGGAGCAGCAATGCGGAACAGCACTGGTGATGAAAAAAGGGCGACACCTGCAGCTGACCCGCAGCGGTGAGCAGATGATGAGCTACGCCAGACGGCTGCTGTCACTGAATGATGAAACCTTGCGGGCCGTGCGAGGCGAAGCATTGCAGGGTGAAATACGCATCGGTATGCAGGAGGATTTTGGCGAGGCGCTGATGCCTGCGATTCTGGGCGCGTTTAACCGGCAGCACCCGGAGGTGATGCTGACCGCCCGCGTCGACAGAAATCTGCCACTGCTTACGGCGCTGGCGCGTCATGAACTGGATCTTGCCCTGCTCTGGCAGGCGGAACCGCAGGCTGGCACGCCGCTGATCGGTCAGTGTCCGTTAGCCTGGATTTACCATCCGGACATTGACCTGGCGGGCATGTTACAGCGCGGCGAGCCTTTGCCGCTGGTGGTGTTTGATGCGCCGTGTGTGATGCGTTCGCGTGCCATCGACGCGCTGGACGCAGCCGCTATTCCGTGGCGGGTGGTGTTTACCAGTCACAGTCTTAGCGGGATCTGGGCAGCGTTGCAGGCCGGTCTCGGCGTGACGCTCCGCACCCGCGCCGGTATGCCCGACAGGCTGGTAACGGAATCACAGCGGCTGCCCCCGCTTGGCACGCTGGGCATCGCGCTCGCCCGCGCAGATCGGGGCGAAGATCCGGCGCGCACGCTGCTGCAGCAGCTGATCGCTGAAGCTGCTCTGCCGTTTGTTCAGCGCTGACCCGCCTTCAGAATGCCCGCGTAATCAGGGAAGCACAGTACTCCGCAGAGACGTCACGATCGCCGAACAGAATATGGTACATGACGGGTGCCACCACCACATCCATGACGCGATCGATGTCAAAGCCCGCTTCGCCACGCGCGACAGCACGGTTGTGCAGGGTTTCAAGATGCTGATAGGTAAACCCGCAACATTTCTGGCTGGCCTCCTCCGCATGACTGTTCATCACGTCGGCCAGCATGTCGCGGCCGACTTTTGACGACATCTCTTCCGCATACTGCTGGATAAACAGGGTAAGATCGCCGGTCATCGACCCGGTATCTTCCGGTTCAGCAATGGGCCGCATCCGCGCCACCGCCACGTCGGCCAGCAGCTGCGTCAGATCGCCCCAGCGCCGGTAAATCGTGGAGGGCGTCACGCCTGCCTGTTCGGCTATCATCGGCACCGTAATCGCGGAGCGGTCAAGTGTCTCAAGCAGCCGGTTCACGGTGTTGTGCACTTCCGCCTGAATACGCGCACTGCGCCCGCCCTGTCGGACCATCTCCCTCGCCATCTTTTCCTCCTGGCTCATCAGCTTCAGATGTAAAATTAAAGCAACGAAATTGCATTAACGGATTATCGCAGTGTACCGCATCTGAAATTTTACAGGCGTTAAAGCGTGCTACCGGGAGAGGAAGGCGCGTTGCCTGCTCTGAGCCAGTCGCTGCGGGTCAGGGTAAACATCAGGCTCGGCGAGAAGCCCTCCAGATCGTTGACCTTTTTCAGGAAGGTTAATCCGGCTTTCTCCAGCACCCGCCGCGAAGCGAGATGATTTTCGCGCACCACACCCGTAATGACGCTCAGTTCAGCTTCTTCAAAGCCATAGCGTATGGCCCGGCGGGAGAGTTCGGTGGCATAACCTTTTCCCCAGGCGGCTGGCTCAAAACGATAGCCGAGATTATTGGTCTGACGGCCATCGAACTGGCTTCTGAAGACGCCGCCAAAGCCGATAATTTTTTCCGGGTTCGCTTTTTCAAATATCGTCCAGTCGCCAAACCCCTGTTCCCGGTACCCCTGCAGGATGCGCTCCATGGACTGCAGAGCATACGATCTGTCGGGCCACGGGCCGCGCGGATTAAATCTGTGTGTTTCAGGGTCGCTGTAGATTCTGAAGAGGTCGTCAATATCTTCCTGGCGGGTAAATCTGTAGAGCAACCGCTCTGATTCCCAATACATTTTCTGCTCCTTGTGGGGACGGAATACGCCGCGGCTTACTTTTATATCAGCAATGTCTTTGGTAACCAACACCGCGCAGGTCAGCCTCCTCTCAGGAGAGAGCAGCGGAATGCCTTCAGCGCTTTACAGACGGGCCGGTATCACAAATGACAACATAGCTGTTCTGACGCTGCGGTTATTAGTGTTAAATTTCTGTTTCATCTGACGCGCCCGGACGTTGGCGTGTCGCCACGGCATCATGGACATTCTGACTGATGAGGAGGATGGAGCAACATGACGGAACAGAGCAGCGTCATCACTGAACTTACTGAACTAGAACGTCTTTACGGCACGGTAGCCCGGCCGTCGATCGCTAAGGTGACGGATCATATCCACCCCGCCTATCGTCCGTTTATCGACGCTTCGCCGTTTGTTGCCCTGGCCACATCGGGACCTGACGGGCTGGATGTGTCACCGCGCGGCGATCCGGCCGGCTTTATCGACATTGAGGATGACAGAACACTTCTGCTGCCAGACCGGCGCGGCAACAACCGCATCGACAGTCTGCGCAACATTCTGTATGACAATCGGGTGGCGCTGCTGTTTCTGGTCCCCGGTATTGGCGAGACGCTGCGGGTAAACGGCACAGCCGCAATCAGCACCGATCCGGCGCTGCTGGAACGTTTTGCCGTCAACAACCAGCTGCCAAAGACGGTGCTGCGTATCGCCGTCGACACTGTTTTCTTTCAGTGCAGCCGGGCGATTCTCCGCGCCGGACTCTGGGATGTGACAACGCAGATCCCGCGGCAGAGCCTGCCCAGCACCGGCTCCATTCTCCGGCAGATTGCGGAAATTGATGGTGACGCTTATGACAAAGCGCTGCCAGAGCGCCTGAAGAACTCGCTCTATTGATCCTTCGTGCCTGCCGATCGCGTTTCAGGGATCAGCAGGCTCATTGCTGAGAGCAGGAAGGGATAGCGTCAGGCGAAGCGCGCCAGAATGCTCTTTGCCTGACTGTAGTCGTAAGAGGTGACTTCAATCTTATTTTCGCTGGGGTCGTTGAAATAGACCGACATCGACACCTCATGGTCACTGATGCTGAACGGGATGCTGTTCGGCCTGTGCAATATCTTCAACGTACAAATGGATATGATCGATCTCCGCTATTTTCATGTTCAGGCCTCCTTAAACCCCATATTCTTAGATTCTTACTCAGTCTGATTTAATGACATTTCACCCGCCTCTGGCCGTCTCAGCGTCAGATGATCAACGCGCCGGAGAGACACGTCATTCAGACAGCAGGATTCGTTAAAGCAAAAATATTGCATTAAGCCCTGAGCAGGCGTATACCTCTTTTAAAGCTAATATTTTGCATTAAGGGACTTATCATGACCCATGCTCTGACGCCTCAGGCCGCAACCCGCACCACGATCTTCAGCTTTACCAGCGCCGCGCTGATCTCCGCCACCAGCAGTGCGCCCACACCGCTCTATCCCCTTTACCGGACACTTTTTCACCTGACGCCGACGATGCTGACGCTGATTTTTGGTGCCTATGCTTTCGCGCTGCTGGCGGCGCTGCTGACGGTAGGGAAAGTGTCCGACTATACCGGGCGACGTCCGCTGATGTTGCTGGCGCTGGCGCTCAACGCCATTGCCCTGGTGATCTTTATGACCGCCGGGTCGGCGGCAACCCTGATTGCAGCCCGCCTGGTGCAGGGGTTTGCCACGGGAATTGCGTTACCGACATTCGGTGCCAGCCTGCTGGATGCCAGTAAAACACGCGGGCCGCTGCTCAACTCGTTTACCGCGTTTCTGGGGATGACGCTGGGCACCCTCGCGGGCGGCATTCTGGTGAGTCTGGCCCCCTATCCTACCGTAACGCTGTATGCACTCCTGTTGTTACTGATGCTGTTTGCCATGACACTGCTGCCGCTTATCCCTGAAACCATTTCGCCTCAGCCTGGCGTGCTGGCCGCTCTGCGCCCTCAGGTCAGCATACCGCGCCGTGCGCTCGGCCCGTTGTTAAAAGTGGCACCGGTGAATATCGCCACCTGGATGCTCGGCGGTTTCTACCTCTCTCTGATGCCCACGATGGTGGCAAACGCCACCGGGCTCACCTCGCCCTTCATCGGCGGCTCGGTTGTTGCGACGCTGATGCTGAGCGCAACGGCAGCGGTCTTTCTCTTTCGTCCGCTGCCGCCCGCCCGCGCACTGGTCATCGGGACGCTGATGCTGATGACCGGCGTGAGCGTGACGCTGACCGGCCTTTCGCTGCATAGTGTGGCCTGGCTTTATATCGGCACCGCCCTTGCGGGCCAGGGGTTTGGATCTATTTTCGCTAACGTGCTGAAAATCATCATGCAGTTAGCGGAAAGTCATGAACGCGCGGGCCTCTTCTCTGCCTTTCTGATCAAAAGTTATCTCGCGTTTGCCCTGCCCGCGATTGCCGCCGGTATTGTCGCGCCGCATCTTGGACTGACCCGGACGGCCTGGTGCTACGGGATGACCATCCTGGTGCTGGCGATGGTGTCGCTGCTGGCAGTAAGAGGCCGTGCGCTGGCGGGCGCAGCCGGTTCCTGATCCCGGGATGACGCGGCCGGTTAGCAGCCGCGTCATCCACAATCGGCGATTTTCACTTACACTCAACGCATTAATGTCTGGTGCAGTTGCTGTGCGATGCCGTGAGAATGATGCCGAAATCCCAATCCGTTCCGGTCCTGAACCGCTTTTCCCCTGCTACCCGGCGCTGGTTTTCTGCCGCCTTTAAAGCCCCGACCCCGGTACAGCAGGCGGCATGGCAGGCCATCGCCAGCGGAGCGCATGCGCTGGTGATTGCCCCTACCGGCTCAGGAAAAACGCTGGCCGCCTTTCTGACCGCCATTGATGCGCTGTTTCAGATCCGGGCTGAACAGCCCGCACCCTCACGTGAAACCACGACCCGCGTGCTCTACATTTCGCCGGTCAAAGCGCTGGCGGCGGATGTGCAGCGCAACCTGACGCTTCCGCTTGCCGGCGTCTGTGCTGAGCGGCAGGCGCTGGATGAGCCCGCGATCACCCTGACTGTCGGAATGCGTTCCGGCGATACGTCGACTGCAGAGCGCGCCCGGCTGCTGCGCCGCCCACCCGATATTCTGATCACCACCCCGGAATCGCTGTTTCTGATGCTCACCTCAAAAGCGCGTACGACGCTGCAGGGTGTCACCACGGTTATTGTTGATGAAGTGCATGCTGTAGCGGGTTCGAAGCGCGGCTCTCAGCTCGCCCTGAGTCTGGAGCGGCTGGATGCACTGCTGCCGCGGCCCGCTCAGCGCGTGGGGCTCTCCGCCACGGTGCGGCCGGTTGAGCGTATCGCTGCATTCCTGGGAGGCAGCCAGCCCGTCCAGGTGGTTAACCCCTCCTCCGATCGCACCCTGCACCTGACTATCGAAGTGCCGGTGCCGGATATGACGGACATCGCCAGTGACAGCGACCTGAGCGGCGAAACGCCGTCAGCCAGCGGATCGATTTGGCCGCATATCGAAGCACGCATTCTGCAGCAGGTGATGGCCCATCGCGCCACGCTGGTGTTTGTTAATTCGCGAGGGCTGGCTGAAAAACTCACTGCCCGTCTCAATGCGCGTTTTTTTGAAAGGCAGGCGGCGGAAGATCCGGATACCGCAAGCAGCGACAGCCGTGCTGCCCCTATCGCCCGCTCGCATCACGGTTCCGTTTCCAAAGAGCAGCGCGCCGGGATCGAATCGGCACTCAAGCAGGGCAGCCTGCGCTGCGTGGTCGCCACCTCCAGCCTTGAACTTGGCATCGATATGGGGCCGGTGGATCTGGTGATTCAGGTAGGCGCTCCGCTCTCGGTCGCCAGCGCTCTGCAGCGCGTGGGGCGAGCCGGACATCAGGTTGGCGGCATGTCAACCGGCATCCTGTTTCCCCGGACGCGACACGATCTGCTGGATGCCGCTGTCACCTTACAGTCGATGCGTGCCGGTCAGCTCGATGCGCTTAGCCCGCCCCTTAATCCGCTGGATATTCTGGCGCAGCAGACGCTGGCAGCCGTTGCCATGGACTCCCTTCAGGCCGAGGCATGGTACAGCCTCGTCTGCCGGGCCGACCCGTTTCGCGGGCTGTCGCGCCGCCTGTTTGACGCCACGCTGGATATGCTGGCCGGGAAATATCCCTCGGAGGGTTTCGCGCAGCTACGGCCACAGCTGATCTGGGATCGTGAGAGCGGTCTGCTGAGCGCGCGTCCCGGCGCTCAGCATCTGGCCGTGACCAGTGGCGGCACCATTCCCGATCGCGGCATGTTCAGCGTGATGCTGCCGGAAGGCGAAGAGCAGGCTGGCTCGCGTCGCGTCGGGGAGCTGGATGAAGAGATGGTGTATGAGTCGCGCATCAATGACATCATCACTCTGGGCGCCTCCTCCTGGCGGATTCAGCAGATCACGCACGACCAGGTGGTCGTGGTGCCTGCTCCGGGCCGTCAGGCTCGTTTGCCCTTCTGGCGGGGAGAAGGGGTTGGCCGGTCGGCCGATGCCGGAGCCAGCCTCGGGCTGTTTCTGCGCCAGCTGAATAACGTCTCCCCGGCTGAGGCGGAGAAACAGCTGCTGTCGCTGGGCCTGAATCCCCATGCAGTGACCAATCTGCTGGCCCTGCTGGCGGATCAACGCACCGCAACCGGCGTCATCCCGGACGACCGCACGCTGCTGATCGAACGCTGCCGTGATGAACTGGGTGACTGGCGGGTCATTCTCCATTCGCCGTGGGGAAAGCGGGTCAATGCTCCCTGGGCACTGGCCATTGCCGCACGTATTGAGCACCGGATGGGCCTGGATGCCTCTGTGGCGGCCAGCGATGATGGCATCGTCGCCCGCTTCCCCGCCAGCGAGGAAGAGCCTCCGGGCGCGGAACTTTTTGTCTTCGGGAGTGACAGGCTCACGCAGATCGTTACCGAGAGTGTGGGTCACTCTGCGCTGTTCGCCGCCCGCTTTCGTGAGTGTGCCTCGCGCGCGCTGCTGCTGCCCAGGCGCAATCCGGGCAAGCGTTCCCCGCTCTGGCAGCAGCGGCTGCGCGCCGGTCAGTTGCTGGCGGTTGCCAGCGCGCATGATGACTTTCCGATCCTGATCGAGACCGCACGCGAATGTCTGCAGGATGTTTATGACCTGCCAGCCCTGCACCATTTAATGGAGCAGATAGCGCAGGGCGAGGTGCAGTTCAGCGAAGTCACCACCGGACAGCCCTCCCCTTTCGCCGCTCCGCTGCTGTTCGGTTATGTCGCTGAATTTATCTATGCCAGCGATGCCCCTCAGGCGGAACGTCGTGCCTCTCTGCTGTCACTCGACAGCAACCTGCTAGGTGAACTGCTTGGCCAGACCCGCAAGCGTGACCTGCTGGAACCCGCTGTCATCGTCGGGGTTGAACAGGCGTTACAGCGCCGTGATCCCCGCTATCAGGCACAGCACGCCGAAGGCATCATCGATCTGCTGCGCGATCTCGGTCCGCTCTCCGTAAAGGAGGTACGGGCACGCTTCAGCGGGGATGCACAGCAGGTCACCGGGGCGTTAACGCAGTTTGCGGCTGCGCGGCGTATTATTCCGGTTATTATCGCGGGTGAAGATCGCTGGGCCGTCATTGAAGATGCTGCCCGGCTGCGCGATGCGCTGGCGGTAGCGTTACCTGATGACCTGCCAGCAACATTTCTGTTACCACCCGCTGCCCCGCTGCATGATCTGATCGGCCAGTATGCACGCACCCATACGCTGTTCACCGCCCGGTCACTGGCAGCCCGCTATGGTCTGGGTGTCGCCGTGGTGAATGAGGTACTGCTGACCCTGCTTCAGCAGGGCAGCCTGCTGAATATGGGATCGGCAGCAGGCGAATCGGAACCAGCGTGGGTCGCCGCCGATATCTTCTCGCGACTGCGACTGCGTTCACTGCAATCAGCACGTGAAGCCACGCGCCCTGTTCCGCCCGCTGTCTGGGTCACTCTGTTGCTGGAGCGCCACGGCGTGCTGAATGAACGGCGTCAGGAGCAGCAGGGTGCCGAGGGCGTGTTGCGGGTCATTGAGCAGCTCGCCGGCGTGCCGTTACCCGCCTCGCTCTGGGAGTCACAGATCCTGCGCGCCAGAGTGGCCGACTATCAACCCGCCATGCTTGATGAACTGCTCAGCCGTGGCGAGGTGATCTGGTGTGGTCATAAGGCGTTGGGCCACAACGATGGGCTGATCTCGCTGCACCTGACGGAATGTGCCGCGGAGACGCTGCCGGTCATTGACACCACCCAGCCTGTCACGCTGCTGCAGCAGCAGATTATTGACGCACTCAGCCGGGGTGGCGCCTGGTTTGTTCATGAGATCATGGCGCAGCAGGGGGAGGCAGAGTTGCCGTCTGACAGCCTCTGTGAAGCGCTGTGGCAACTGGTGTGGCAGGGTTATGTCACCGCAGACAGCTGGATTGCGGTGCGGGGCCTGCTCACGACACCCGGTGCATCCCGTGCGCGTCCGGCACGTACCCTGCGCACGCGTTTTGGCCAGCGCTTTACACCTGGCGCGCTGACGGCCCGCAGACCGGCGGTCAACACTCTGGCCGGACGCTGGTCGCGGCTCCCGCGTCAGCCGGTTGCGCCTGCCCGACTGGCCCTGTCGCTGGCGGAGAACCTGCTTGACCGCTATGGCGTGATCACCCGCGGCAGCGCGGTCGCTGAACAGGTCCCGGGAGGGTTTCCGGCTCTGCAGCCGGTGTTGCGCAGTATGGAAGATGCCGGCCGGCTGTTACGCGGACGTTTTGTCGACGGTGCGGGCGGTGCACAGTTTGCCGATCAGCAGACGATTGAACGACTGCGTAAGCTGGCAGAGAACCCGCTCGCTGAGGCTGAAGCCGTCGCACTGGCGGCACCCGATCCGGCTAATCCGTTTGGCGCGATGCTGAGCTGGCCGGTTCATGGCAGCGGTACACGCCCCACCCGTCGTCCGGGCGGACGCGTGGTGATTGCCGGTGGCGCACTGCTGCTCTACCTGACCCCCGGCGGTAAAGAGTTACTGACCTTTACCGACGATCCCGCACGGCAACAGACGGCGGTGGCGGCGCTGGGTGCGGCGCTGAAACGGGAAAATTCATCCATGTTTACGCTGGAGCGGGCAGATGGCAAACCGGTAACCCAGTCTCCCCTGCTTAACGCTTTACGCCACGCCGGTTTTTCGCGGGTGCCACAGGGTCTCAGCTGGTATAGCTGAACACCTGCCGGATCGCTGAATCACCATTACACTTAATCGACATCCACGCAGGAGGTTTTCATGTCAGATACCACCATGACTTTCAAGTTAGGCGATCGCGAAGTTAACCGTCTTGGCTATGGCGCTATGCAACTGGCCGGGCCTGGCGTGTTTGGCCCGGTTAAAGATGAAGCGCGCGCGATACAGGTCTTACGTGACGCCATTGAAGCTGGCGTCAACCATATCGACACCAGCGATTTTTATGGTCCGCACGAAACCAACAAATTAATCAGGAAGGCGCTCCATCCCTATCCGGAGGATCTCTGTATTGTCACCAAAGTGGGGGCACGTCGTGATGCCAGAGGCGGCTGGCAGGCGGCGATGGAGCCGGAGGCGCTGACCCAGGCCGTAGAAGATAATCTCCGCCACCTGGGCCTGGACGTTCTTGAGGTGGTGAATCTGCGCAGTATGCTGCATCCGGCTAAACCCAAAGAGGGCTCTCTGGCCCCTCAACTGGAGGCACTGCTGGCGTTGCAGGCGCGCGGGCTGATTCGCCACATCGGTCTGAGTAATGTCACGGCTAAGCAGATCGCAGAGGCCAGGGCGATGACGCCGATTGTCTGCGTACAGAACATGTATAACCTCGCGCATCGGCAGGATGATGAGCTGGTGGATCAGCTTGCTCAGCAGGGCATCGCCTGGGTGCCTTTCTTCCCGCTGGGCGGATTTTCTCCTCTGCAGTCGGAGCAACTTAATGAGGTGGCTGCGTCCCTGAACGCCACCCCTATGCAGGTCGCCCTGGCCTGGCTGCTGCGACGTTCGCCCAATATTCTGCTGATACCGGGCACCTCCTCCCCCGCGCATCTGCAGGAGAACCTCGCCAGCCGCAGCCTGGTGCTGTCAGACGAGGTGATGGCAAAACTGAACACACTATAAATCCCGACCTGCACGCTGCAGGCCGGTTGTGATGCTGCATTCAGAAGTCACTGAGGCAGGCTGCCAGTGGGGGCCTGTCACTGCAGTCAATGTGATGCGTGATGCGCGCGATCATGTAGGGATAGAACGGGTTAGAGGTCGCACGCATAATCGAGTCCAGCCCCACGATCAGCACGGCACTCTCACCGCGCAGCGACAGCGTGCCAAAACTGATGCCGAATTCATTTTTCCTTTCAGGCGCACTGCCATACAGCCCATCCTCCGCCGGAAACGGAATAGCGACATGTGACAGAGAGTAGAGGCCGGCAGGATAGTCGATCGCCAGCGGCGCCCTCCTCTCCTGCGTCTCTCCCGCAGGCACGCTTCGGGTCACCATTTTGAGCGAGGTGGGTGATGCGTTGGTGATGAGGGTCGTGGCGTAATCCCGACGCGCCTCTGGCAACAGCTGACTGACCGCGGTGTAGGAGGAGCGGCGGAATAACGGACTGACGCTGACCGCCTGATTGATATCAAACAGCACCAGCTGACTGCCATTTTCCGGCAGGTAGTGATAGAGCGATCGGATGACCGAAGGCGTACTCACGGTTGAGTCCATCACGGACTGAAAGGTCAGCACCGGCGGGAAATCTGACAGTCGCTGGTCACGGGCTTGCTGCTGAATCTCCTTCTGCAGCGCCTGCGTCAGCAGCCAGGTCTGGCGGGCTGCGTGTATCGGGAAGGAGTTATATTTAAACGGGTTAAACTCCGGCACGATGTTCAGCCAGGCCGTTTTCGAAAAGGCCGGCAACACAGCGGGCAGACCGGCCATGCCCGCGAAGCGGGCAAAACGGGTTACGCCGATCATCGGCGATAACAGAATCAGCTGCTGCGGCTGACGCAGCGTGGGATCATTCTGGCTGTCGAGAGCATATTTTACGGCCAGCGCCCCGCCGTTCGAGAATCCCACCAGATGCAGAGGTGTCTGCGAGCCTGCCAGTCAACATCGGTCAGCCCTGCGGGCACCGTACCGTGACCAGGTAACCTTATTGCGACCGCCACATAGCCCTGCTGACGATACACTTCTGCAACGTGCCGCAGGCTATAGGGACTGTCGGTCAGCCCATGCAACAGGACAACGCTTCCACGGGGTTTGCCGGTCGGGTGCAGAATATAGGAGCGGTTCCAGTCCTGAGCAAAATGGCCCGGATAGATCATGCTGTCGGCAGAGTAGCGGTTGAGCGGGGTTTTCTCATCATCGCTGAGCTGGTCAGTGACCTGCTGCTTCATCTCATCGAACAGCCGGTTCTCTGCCCTGAGATAGTCGGCATAGCTCGCCTTATCGAGTGTTTCAACGGTCAGCTCATGCGGAACCCAGGTATGCCAGCGCTGTAACTCAGGTCCGCGTTCTGCTTCATAGATACGAAAAATCAGTAACAGAAGTATCAGCCCCCCAGCCACCAGGATGACATGCCATAGCCTGCGGGAAATGGTTTTCAGCTTCCGGGTCATAGTTCCTTTCCAGAAAAATCAGAATGTATAGCGAACCCTGCGAACGACTCATTACCGTTACTGTGATGGCCGGGAGTATGAGTGAACGGCCCGTTCAGCACCTGAGACTCTCTGAATAAAAGCGAGCCAGAACAGCAGCCTTCTCTGAGCCTTCCGCGCGGTGAACCTCTTACGGTTGGTGTGCAGAGCAGATGACAAGGGAGTATAGCGCAGCGCCACAGGCAATCTTTGTCTGCGGTCATGCTTCATCTGACTGACCGTTTCTGTAATAACTACCGGGAGTGTAATGCGTTGTTTTCTGGCGATTTCAGCCTGAAATCGCCAGAGCAGTATAAAAAAAGACCATACCTCTGAGCTGATTACAGTGAACGTCTGTTCTGATGACGCATCAGCCGGAGGAAGAAAAAGACAGATTGAGGGGAATGCGGAGAGGAAAACCGGATTCGGCGCGAGTGCCGAATCCGGGGATGGGATTATCAGGCTTCAGCCGCTTTCTGCTTTTCGCCAAACTTCTCTTTCATGTGTGATTCGATCTCTTCCAGACTCTTACCGCGCGTTTCCGGCACCATCGCCATCACGAAGATAAGCGATCCGACGTTAATCGCGGCAAAGATAAAGAAGGTGGTGCTGCCGGCATATTCCATGATCGGTGGGAAGCCAAACGCGACCACCGCGTTGAAAATCCACTGAAGTGACACTGCACCGCCCGTCAGGACCCCGCGCAACTGCATCGGGAACAGCTCCGACATCATCAGCCAGTAGACCGGCGAGATGCACATCTGCATGCAGAACAGGAACAGCAGAATGCAGGCCAGCGCCAGATAACTTTGCATCAGGCTGGTGCTCATAAAGGTCAGCACGCTGCCCAGCAGAATCTGCGCGGTGACAACCAGGCAGAGACCGGTGATCAGCATGGTGCGACGCGGGAAGCGACTGATAGCCCAGATGCCGACAAAGGTGGCCAGTACTGATACCACGCCATTACCGATGGTGGCAGCGATCGAGGCACTGGTGCCCAGACCGGTCGACTTCAGGATAATAGGCGTGTAGTACATAAACCCGTTAACGCCGGTGAACTGCGCGACAAAGCCCAGACCGACGCCAATGATCATCAGCCGGATGACCCATTTCTCACGGATCAGGGTTTTTGCATCAGGACCCCGCTCTGCCGCCCTCGCCTGCTTCTTCATCTGCGCCATCTCATGGCGCACCTCACGCGGCGTCTCACGCAGGTACTTCAGGATCTTTTTCGCCTCTTTCAGTCGACCTTCCGCCACCAGCCAGTGTGGTGATGCAGGCACAAAGAAGGTGCCGATAAACAGCAGAAGCCCCGGTACCATCGCAATCGCCAGCATATAGCGCCACAGGTGCTCATCATGCAGCAGATAGCTCAGCAGCGTACTGGCAACGTAGGCGACCAGCTGCCCGGTAACAATCATCAGCTCGTTACGGCTGACCAGTGGCGCACGCAGGCGCGGCCCGGCAATCTCGGCGATAAACACCGGCACAGTCGACGAGCCACCGCCGACAGCGATACCCAGCAGGAAGCGCATTGCCACCATGACGTTGACCGAAGGCGCCAGCGCAGTTCCCAGTGAACCCAGCACGAAAATCACCGCCAGTGAACGTAACGTAATACGGCGACCAAAGCGGTCAGAGAAGAAACCACTAAGGAAAGAACCGATCGCGGCCCCGAACACCAGCGAAGAGGCGACCAGTCCTTCGGTGAAGGAGTTAAGCCCCAGCCCGCCCTGAGCAGGCGGGGACGTCATATAAGGTAATGCACCTGAGATAATCCCGGTGTCGTAACCAAAAGCCAGCGCACCCATCGTCGCCACCAGCACCACCAGAAAAATACGCTGGCGAACCGTATCGGCTGGCGCGTGGTCGCCTGTATCACCCGAGTCTGAAGTATTAATACTCATCATATCCCTGTCATAAAAGTTAAGCGGCCCGCCTGATTAAATTTCATACGGACCAGAAATGGAACATTCGCACCAATTGTGTAAAGAAGTGTAGACGGTATTCTGGAGTTAGCTCTGGCAAGGCAATTTTTTATAAAGCGTGACTTTTACACAGGTTAATCAGCGTGATAGTCGCGCTGACTGACTAACCCTCTGCCGGTGTGATGACATCGCTCATGGTGATGCTGTCCGGCGGATACCGCGTCAGCTGGCTGGCAGAAATGTGCATTTTCCGATCTTATCCTGACAACCCGGGATGACACCTGAACAGCCTTTTACTGATTGCAGTGGACAGTGCAGGTGGAATATCGACGCACTATCGTTATGACCAGATTGGATGATTGCGCTACCTTATCGATGCCAGTGACCAGGGGCGAAGTGTGGCGGTAAGTGCAAAGGGACAGCAGTGGGAAGGAGGGCGTAAAGTCTGTCGGTGTAGTACCCGGAACCGATGACTTCCCGATTCACTGAAAACAGTAGCAGGCTTATTGGCGGAGAGAAAAGTTATCCACTTTTTCTGTGGATAACTGAGGGATATTTTCTGAGTATCTTTTCATACTGGCTGAGCTTCACCCGGCTATGAAGCAGACAGGCTTCGTTTCTCCTCCTTTCTGTTCATTTGTAAACACCACGCTGGTGACGGGGTAGTGGCGCAAATGGCGATTTCAGGCTGAAATTCTCAGTACATAAAGATTAAATACAACGGGTTAAGGTCAGAATCACCACGCAGACAAGCGCACTTTTACTTAAAGTCCGCCGGGCGGCGCTGAATAATTCTGAGCTAAGGCACGACGACTTAAAATCAGTCGGGCCGGGCTGGTCACTAATGAAGCACCTTAGCGACAGCAGTATGCCGTTACGCTGACCAGGCGGTCCGAACCGGCGCAATAAGAAGGTAAAGCAGAGAAAGGCAAAGTATGCCTTCAGCGTAAACCAGGCGGCGACGAAGCGTGCGTTAAAAGGGCTGATGACGTGGCGATTTCATGACGGTTGAAAGCAGACAATTCATGAATAAACACATTTTATTCAACAGGTTAATGATTATCCACACGCTGAAATCATGGCGATTTCAGCCTGAAATTCGGCTTTAAGTCGTCTGTCAGACGGCGTATGCAGGGATAACCATAAAAAAAACCAGCCCCGAAGGCTGGCTGATGAGAAAAGGGCGTACTCAGCGGTTGAGATATTTTTTTAGCGTCTCGGCGATGACTTTATCCAGTTCTTCCTGCAGCTCTTTCGACTGCCGGTTAAACTCATAGCTGAACATCCGGCCACGCACCTTTTTGCGGGCAAAGCGGTCTTTGTCTGCAAATGACCAGAGCGCCACTGAGTGCGTTTTATCTTTCTCCGGTTCCTTGATCAGCGTCTGGCTTCCCTGACGAATCAGGCGGAGGATGTGATTTTTAATCTCATCCTCCGCCAGACCTTCGCGGGCGCACACCACATCAATTTCCATCGAGATGGCTTCAATCAGCGCCTCTGTGCTTTGTCCTGACTCGTTCAGCTTCTCCGCTGCCTGTAATAACGCCTTATAGTCCGGATAGGTGAGTTCAGCCTGATTAGGGAATAGGGAAATCAGATCGGCAGGGACGCTGGCAGCCTGAAGCGCACGCGTGACTTTTGCCTGAGACAGCCCCTGATTTTCGGCAATCTCTTTTTGTGATAATCCGCCATCCTTCAGCGTCAGCAGACGCATCCCCACTTCACGCAGGTTATGCTCCCGGGCCGTCTGAATATCCTGCGCCAGTCTGCGCGCCTCATCGGCGGTGACAGGCGATTCGGTTATCAGGACATCCAGACCGGTCTTGCAGTAAAGCGCAGCGGCACGGCGACGTGAGCCGTCAAGGATCTCAATGCGTCCGTCACGCATCACACCAATCGCAGGGAAAAACTGCTGCAGTTTAATGGTGCGGATAATGTCACGCAGGGAATCAGGCGTCAGTCCTGCCTGATCGCGTCCGTTGGTTTCCATCGTGACAAAGGTTTTGCTTTCAACATCGCCTGCGGCAATGCGTTCAAAACGAAACTGCGCACGCTTGCCGGTAGCCAGCACGAAAGTCTGGCTGTGCTGGCTGTCAGGTGCATCATTTTCCAGTGGCGTCTGGCTGAAGGTTCTGCCAATCGTAATTCTTTTTGCGCTCATACAAACCTCAGTTCAGGCGAATAAATTCGATACGGTCGAAAACGGCTTTTGCAAAATCCTCTGCGGCGGAGCGCGCATTTTTCAGGGCTTCGCTGCTGCCAACGTAGGTCGACGGGTTCGCGGAAATGACCGTATCAAAGGATTCACCACAACGTTCAAAACCATCCAGGCGGGGAAGGGCTGCATCAAGCATATCGCCACCAAAAATCTCTTTTGCCAGGCTGTGGCAGAGTTTATGGTCTGCTTTATTTGAGAGCTTGGACATAAAGCCGATGTTGCCCTGTAAGCGGCAGGTTGCGCCGGAATCTTCAATAATCGCGATCAGCTCTGGCAGGCGAGTCAGATACTTAAGCGTTGAGTGGAAGTCAACCTGGGCCGGAGGAACCGGCGTCATCAGCAGGTCAGAAGCTGCGATGGCGTTCTTGAGAAACGCATCCAGATGCGGCCCGCTGTCGACAAAGATGAAGTCATAATCTTTTTTCAGCTTAGCGATAACGTTGTCATACAGCACGGCGTGAACGTTCTGCTGTGGCAGATGCTCAGCGCAAAGCTCATCCCAGCGCGAAGCGATAAAGGCATCGTCAATCGAGGCTGGCAGCACATCTACACCGGGAATGATTGAAGGAACGATAAATTCATTAACCAGCTCATCCCGCGAGACATTCTGCAGCATCGCCTGTGCAGCCGTCGCCTCCACCAGCCCCACTGAGCGCTCGTGATTAAGAAACATCGTGGCTGAGGACTGCGGATCGAGATCAATAACCAGGATGCGCAAGTCTTCAAACAGCAGATGGGGGTGGGCGCGCAGCGCGTGCGCCAGGGAGACGGTAGAAACGGTTTTGGAAACGCCGCCCTTCAGATTGCCGACAAAGAGGGTGTAGGCTTCACCATGGCGGTCGCGATACTTTGGCACGCCACGATGATGATAAATATCGATAATATTCTGGATCGACATGGCGTACTTAACAGACGTCCCTGCGGCGCGTTTATCAAACTGATAGCCACTCTCTTCCATCTCATTAACGGCATAATCGACGCTGGCTCGGGTCAGTTTAGGCAACTTGGCTAACGCCGCCTTGGCGTAGACCTGATAATAAGTATTTTCATGCAGTTCCTGCTTCTGCGCCTGAATCTGCTCGGTGAGGCTGAGCAGCATGCGTTCTGAACGCTGTGCAACTTTCATCACCTGCTTGTCGTCGTTAGCCATAGTTGCTCCAGATATGTAGGATTTACGACTTTATACAGAAATCCTGCACATGAGGCAATAAATTATCTTCTCAACACAATCTGCGTTTTTATGTAACAGCACGGGTTATAGTGAGCTTCATCACACTATTGCTGCAGACCGGAACGATATCGCGCACTCAGAACCGGTAACATTCACTGTAATCAGCACAACGTTCACTGTAATGAGTGAACCGATTGAGGGTAAGCAGTGGATGATTGCAATGACAGACAAGAGGGAAAAACAGCAGGCACAGGAAGATAAGCGGAAAACATTCACTGTAATCAGCAGCAGCCTAATCACAATGCCGGTAGCGATCGGCAGGATGGCTCGCCAGATCAGAATTGTGCAACCTGCAGATATCTGCCTTTAGCGGGAAGAAGTCGCTTTCGTGGCTCAGCCAGCACAAAGCAAAACGTTCACTGTAATCAGTAACGTTCAGTCTGCCGACGATGACCAGTCTGATGTTCACTGTAATCAGCAAGGGGAGGTTATAGGCAATGTCAGGCAGAGAGGGCAGGGCAAAGATTCACTGTAATCAGCAATAGTCTGCTGACCTTCTTCGCGGAGGGTAAACATGACGCGGAACAGCAGATAATAGGTGAAACTGTCACTTCAGCGGCGGATAGCTAACTGCGTGTGGCTGGTAACGTTCACTGTAATCAGCCGGCCCACTGTGGGCTACTATTCACTGTAGTCGGTAGTTGAACAAAGTCCAGGCTGACATTCACTGTAATCAGCAAAAATGTCAGATCCGGTTTGGCTGCTGTAAGGATTAATCAGGGCCCTGCCTGACGCAGTAACTGACAACCTCCCTGAAAAGGTATCTCTGATTTCCTGCTAACGTTCACTGTAATCAGCAAACAGGAGCAGGAATTATTCGTTAACTGCCAGGCATTCACTGTAATCAGTACTACATTCACTGTAGTCAGTACAACGCTTCCGCTCGTCTCCTGATCAGCATGCTAGCTTCAGGCAGGCGTCAGAAACATTCACTGTAATCAGTAGAGGTCACGCAGCGTTCCGCAACCCTGTATAACGGCAGCCTTAGCCTGTAACTGTTCACTGTAATCAGTAACGCAACCCCGCTGTTCTGACCCTGGCGGCAGAGGATCATAGCGCTGAACCGGTGCATCATCATCACGCTGCTTTAAAGCAGGGAGAGACTCCTGCATTCACTGTAATCAGCAACAGGGGATAAGAGGACGGCCCGGAACGTTCACTGTAATCAGTAAACGTCAGCGCAGAGAATATGACGAGAAATGTATGTGAGTACACACTTTCGTTTAAAGCCCTGAAACGGTGGAATCTGCAGGAAAAGGATTATCGCTGTTATCGTTCTGAAAGGTAAAAGGCTACTGATTACAGTGAACGTTGCTGAATACAGTGAATGGGTGGTGGTGACTGATTACAGTGAATGGTGAGGAGAGGCTCGCTTCCCACCGGCAGCGGGAAAGTGACACTGCCACGCGGTCTGCTGATTACAGTGAACGCGAGCCGTTAGTCATCAAATTCGATGTCATCCAGGGAGTCGATACTCTCCAGATTGCTGATGCCATCCAGCTTTGGCGTACGGCTGTGGATAATGAAAAAGACTGAGCGACCACGCTTTACTTCTGAATAGTCCAGATAACCTATCTCTTTCAGCTGCTCCATCGCACGTCGTACCACGTGGTTCTGCGTCGTGGTCTTGGAGCCCAGATTCAGGCGCATGCGCAGGCGTGCCAGGGAGATAGGGGCAGGATTGGTGGGCAGACTCTCCAGGAAGGTATAGAGCGCCTGAGCAGACTCCTTGCGCTTCAGACGGGATATCGCGCGCAGCTGAAGCAGGACTTTATGGTCAAAGTTATAGAGTTCGAACAGCTTTGGGTCAGCCTGAATACGCACGATATCTTTTTCGCGATCGTAATAAGCAGACTGAACAAGGTGGGTGTGATACGCCTTGCCATTGCCTTCAAAGGAGAGGGTATTAGTCGCGATACGACGTAACGACGCGTCCAGGCGCTTACGCAGTGCGGCTGAAGAGTTTGCCGAGGGAATGCCGCACATCTTCACAAAGTCGATAAAGGGGAGTGTGACGGTATCGCCTTTGGTGGGATAGCGGGAGAACGACTGAATGATGCCTGCCCAGGTTTTGAAATCGTTATCCATATCCAGCCGCGCGCCGGTAATGGTAATCTTTTCGTAACCTTCGGCTTTCACCAGCGTCAGGTTCTTCAGCTCTTTAGTCGCATCCGTTGAGGCCATCGCACCGGATTTACCACGTGCCGTCGATTTCAGGGTCGGCACGAACAGTCCCAGACGCATTAAGGCGACCGGCTGAACGGTATTATTCTTGTTGGGATGAAGCTGAATAACTTCACCACTGTTTTTGGTCACTGACAGAAAAGGTTCTAGCAACGCTTTGTTTTCATTGTCTTTATCTGCCATGGCGTAGGATCTTCATTCTGTGGATGAAAGGGATCGTTTTCTGACTACAGTGAACATTAGCACTGTTTACAGTGAACATGCTACCTGGTACAGTGAATAAAGTACTGATTACAGTGAACACTTTACTGATTATAGTGAACACGATCACCCTTTCAGCCCTTGGTGGGTGCGGCCTGCGACGATCGGGGATCTCTTAGGATCTCTATATGATCTATTAAGGATCGTTTTTTAGGATCGGGTCACTGTATAAGTGGATAACTTCCTCATTCGCTTATGCTTCAGAAGCGTTCAGGCTGCATCTCGTCTCTCTGTACATTTCGCGCCGGAAGCCAGTTCGCAGCAATCCTGCCACCTGCATTCTCGAAAAATAAACAACTTCCTCACTATTATTCATTTTTCATCATCAACTTCAGCGCGTATCGTCTTTTCATCACTGAAAGAATAAGGAAAGGGCACCATGACTGAACATGTACTCTCACGTAATCCGGCAACCGGCGAAATTCTGGCTCGTTATCCTCTTCAGAGCCCTGCAGAACTTGAACAGGCACTGACAAAAAGCGCCTCTGCTTTTGCCCTGTGGCAGCGCAGCAGCATGGACGATCGCGTTCGTGTCCTGCGTCAGCTGGGCGAACAGATCCGACTGCGGGAAAACGATCTCTCCCGCACCATTACCCTGGAGATGGGCAAACCGATTGCTCAGGCGCGCGCAGAGGTTCTGAAATGCGCGAACCTATGCGACTGGTATGCTGAACATGGCCCGGCCATGCTGGCCGATCAGCCGACGCAGGTTGCTGATGCCTGGCAGCGGTTTCGTCCTCTGGGCGTCATCCTGGCGGTGATGCCGTGGAATTTCCCGCTGTGGCAGGTTCTGCGCGGTGCAGTAAGCATGCTGCTGGCCGGGAACACCTACCTGCTGAAACACGCGCCAAACGTCATGGGAAGCGCCACGCTGATGGCGGAACTCTTTGAAGCAACCGATCTGCCAGCCGGTGGCTTTAACCTGATTAACGTCGACAATGATGGGGTCTCCGTCGCCATCAGGGATGACAGGATTGCCGCTGTTGCGGTGACCGGCAGCGTACGGGCAGGTGCCGCTATTGCCGCACAGGCGGGCGCAGCACTGAAAAAGACCGTGCTGGAACTGGGCGGATCCGATCCCTTCATCGTACTGGCAGACGCCGATCTTGATGAAGCCGTGAAATCAGCCGTCATCGGACGTTTCCAGAACACCGGACAGGTCTGTATGGCTGCCAAGCGCTTTATTGTGGAAGCGCCAATCGCAGAAGCCTTTGAAAAACGCTTCACCGCAGCCGTGCAGGCCCTGACCATGGGCGATCCCCTGGACGAAAAGACGTTCCTGGGCCCGATGGCACGCGCCGATCTGCGCGATGAACTGGATAGTCAGGTTAAGGCGACACTGCGTGAAGGCGCCCGTCTGGTACTGGGCGGCGAGAAGGTAGCAGGGGAGGGGAATTATTATGCTCCGACTATTCTTGCCGATGTTACGCCTGCCATGACCGCTTTCAGAGAGGAGCTGTTCGGCCCCGTCGCCGCCATTGCGGTCGCACGCGATCCACAACATGCGCTGGAGATCGCCAACGACAGCGACTTTGGCCTCAGCGCCACCGTCTGGAGCGGTAACGAAGCGATCGCCGATCAGCTGGCGCTGCAGCTGGAAGTCGGGGCCGTCTTTGTGAATGGCAACGGCGCGTCCGATCCGCGTGTCACCATCGGCGGCGTGAAAAAAAGCGGCTACGGCCGTGAACTGTCACATTTCGGCGTACATGAGTTCTGTAACGTCCAGACCGTGTGGAAGAATCGCCGCTAAGCGTTACTGTGCAGCCGGAAGATAGGCAGGTGCGGGTCTGGAACCCGCACTGAGCGGACGCAGCAGCCGATGCGGAGCAAAAGCACTCAGCATCGGTGAAGCTGTTCCGCTCAGCATCGCCTCTGCCACCAGCCTGCCCAGCAGCGGGGCAAGGGTCATCCCGCTATGGCTGACCATCAGGTAAACACGTGAAGCATCACTGATATACCCCAGCGCAGGCAGTCCATCGGACGTCCGTGACCGCTGTCCTGTTTCTATCCGCTCAATCCTCGCGCCCTCGCACTGCCTGAAAAGCCGCTGCAGGCGTCGCAGCATCTCTTTTCCAATCAGCCCATCAGGAGAAGCCGGACGGGCCGGATCGGCGTGCTGATCCAGATCCAGTGCCTGCAGCATCAGACGACCCGCGCCATCCGGCCGTACATTCAGTTCCGGCGTAATCAGATTGCAGTTGAGCGAGACGGGTAACGGCTGTGTCTGTGCCAGAAAACTGCAGGCAACAGGATCGGCCCGGTTCGCATCGGTCATCGCCAGTTGCAGCCCGCACTGGCTCATCAGTTCCGGGGCCCAGCGGCCGGAGGCCAGCACCAGCTGATCCCCCTGCCAGGTTTCACCGCTGGCCAGGGTCAGCTGAACATCGCGGTCTGATTCGGTCAGCGTGGTCACCTCATTGTTGCAGACCAGCTGGCCACCACTGGCCTGCAGGGCGGCTATCAGAGAGGCGATAAACAGGCTCGGATAGAGCAGGCATTCCGAAGGAAAAAACCATCCCTGCTGAACGCGGGAATCGAGTCGAACCTCCGGCAGTGCGCTCAGCAGCGCGGCACGATCGCGGGTTTCGACGGGATAGTGCAGGGCGGAGAGTTTCGCGGCTCGCTGCTCCAGCTGACGCTGAGTGGCTTCATCGCTCGCCCACTCCAGCGTACCGGTTTCCAGCAGCCACTGTGGCGATGACGGGTGTGCAGCCTGCCAGCGCTTGTGTTCGTCAATCGCAGCGGCATTAAGCTCATGGTAACGGGCGGGATCTTTGCCGTTAGCGTTAACCCAGGCATAGCTGATCTGGCTGGTGCCGCAGCCGGGAAGGTTTTTATCAAAGACCGTCACCTGCGCGCCGCGGCGGGAGAGTGACTGCGCAACGGCTAAACCCAGCACGCCGGCACCGATAACGGCAATACGTTGTGGCATAGTTGGCTTCCCCGGAATGAAGATCGGCGGGCGAGGGTCGCCCGCCGGGTCAGTTCACTATTACGGAGCCCGGAAGTGCCGTCAACTCTCCTGTCAGGCCGTCACCTCATCAAACCAGGCGGGCACCGGATCGGGCAGGGTGACCCACTGCTCCGGTCCCATCGCCATCTCCGCAGGGGTCAGCAGCGCCTGTTCCAGCGCGTCCCGTATATGTGCCTCGTCCATCTCAATACCGATAAAGACCAGCTCCTGACGTGCATCCCCGACGCCTTCCTGCCACTGTTCAGCGATGAAGTTAAGGGTGTCCGCATCCTGCGGCCAGTCGGATCGTGGCACGCTGGCCCACCAGCGTCCGGCGTAACCCTGGCGCGCTACCGCGCCCGCCTGTGACCAGAGCGCCGCATAACCCGGCCGGCTGGCGAGCCAGAAATACCCTTTAGAGCGGATCACGCCCTCCAGCTGGTGATTGACCACCTGCCAGAAGCGCGCGGGATGAAAAGGACGACGGGCACGCCAGGCAAAACTGCGAATACCGTACTCTTCTGATTCCGGCTGATGCTCACCGCGCAGCGTCTGCAGCCAGCCGGGAGCCTGCGCGGCCCGGTCGAAATCGAACCGGCCGGTGCTGAGCAGCGTCGCCAGCGGAACCTGCCCGAATTCGCTGTTTACGATGCGGGCATGGGGATTGAGGGCCCGCAGCATGCCCTGCAGCTGATGCAGCTCCGCCGGGCTGAGCAGATCCGTTTTGTTCAGCACCAGCAGATCACAGAACTCGATCTGATCCACCAGCAAATCCACCACCGCGCGCTCATCCTGCGCGCCCAGCGACTCGCCGCGCGACTGCAGATCGTCCACCGAACGGTAGTCGCGCAGGAAGTTAAAGCCATCCACTACGGTGATCATACTGTCCAGCCGGGCATAGGCGGAGAGGCTTTCACCCTCTTCATCCTCAAACGTAAAGGTTTCCGCCACGGGCAGCGGCTCCGAAATACCGGTGGATTCAATCACCAGATGGTCAAAACGTCTCGCCTGAGCCAGCCTTTTTACCTCTACCAGCAGATCTTCACGCAGCGTGCAGCAGATGCAGCCGTTACTCATTTCAACCAGTTTTTCATCGGTGCGCGACAGCTGCGCACCGCCGTTACGCACCAGGGCCGCGTCAATATTCACTTCAGACATATCATTGACGATGACCGCGATGCGGCGTCCTTCCCGGTTGTTGAGAATATGGTTAAGCAGGGTGGTTTTACCGGCACCGAGAAAGCCGGAGAGAACCGCAACGGGGAGACGCGGATCTTCTGATGTCAGGGTGGAAAGTGGCATAGTATTACCTGTAATGAGTGACCAATTGATATGTTATAACATAACATTTATGGCGCTGTTTTCAACCGGGACGCAAAAAAAGGAGACGTCATGCAACAACTCACGCTCGTTCCGCGTCTGATGCCTGAAGTCAGGCGTGGCGAAAAAACCTCGACGGTGCGCTGGCAGGAGGGCGAGATCGTCACCGGTCCGCTGAGGCTGGTCAATCAGCAGAATGCGGCGGACTCGGTGGTGGTGTGGGTGACGCGGATAGATACCCTGCGGTTATCCGATGTCGCCGCCGCACTGGGAAAGGAGGCAGAGTGGCCGGATGCGGTGCTGCTGGCGGGGATGCGTGAGCACTATCCGGCCATCACGCTGGCGTGTCAGGTGCAGCTGATTACCCACCTGACGCCCGAACAGAGTCAGCCTCTCCTGACCGGAGGGTGATCAGTGATTCTCAATAATCATCATCGCCAGCGTATCCGCTTCCAGTGCGCGGAAAAGATGAGGTTCGTCACCCGGATAGGTAATGTAATCCCCGACGTTCAGTTCGACCGCCGTATCGACCGGCCCGACCAGCGCCCGGCCGCGGGCAATAATAATATGCTCGACCGTATTGGGATTATGCGGATGTGAAACGCGCTCGCTGCCAGGCTGAACCTCCAGCAGGTAGATATCACGCCGGGCACCGGGAGGACAGGAAGCCAGTAAAATGGCCTGATAATCGGCCAGCTCAGCGGTCACCGACAGGCCTTCTCCACGGCGGATCACCTGCAGCTGACGGGTGTCCGGCTCCATCAGGCGCGAAAAGGGGATGTTCAGCGTCACGCAGAGTGACCACAACGTTTCGATGCCGGGATTGCCCACACCGGCCTCCAGCTGTGACAGGGTCGATTTGGCAATCCCGGCACGGCGTGCCACTTCGGCCAGCGACAGGCCTGCCCGCTGACGTTCCCGCACTAATGCACTGGCGATAATGCTGATAGGGGTATTCACTTGCACTCCTGACAGATGCACTGTTTTTTATATCGAACGAAACGTTCGACTTGTAAATCGATTATAACGTGTTCATTATATCGGATTATATGTTCATTATGAGAGGGAGTGATGCTTTTTCCGCACATGCAGGTTCTGGACAAGGGGGTGATCAAAGCGATCTTTCTTGTCTGCGTCGCTGACGGTATTGTCGGTTTATCCTATGGCTCGCTGGCGTCTGCCGACGGATTCCCGCTCTGGGTGCCGCTGGCCCTCTCAACGCTGGTGCTGGCGGGGGCGTCAGAATTTCTGTTCATCGGCATCGTAGCCGGCGGAGGCAGTCCCTTTACCGCCGCCGCGGCGGGCCTGCTGGTGAACGCGCGTCATCTGCCATTTGGCATCGCGGTCAAGGATCTGGTGGGTCAGGGACCACGGGGCTGGTTTGGCTGTCACATCATGAACGATGAAAGCGTGGTCTTTGGCATCTCTCAGCCGCAGCTGGCTCAGCGGCGCTGCGCATTCTGGCTGTGCGGCATCGGTATCGGGCTGATCTGGCCGATCACCGTGATGACCGGGGCGATGATTGGTCAGTTCATCCCCGATATCTCGGTCATCGGGCTGGATGCGGTGTTTCCGGCGATTCTTATCGCTCTGATCTTCCCGGCGCTGCGGCAGCGACGCACCCGGATCCCCGCCACCGTTGGCGCGCTGCTGTCACTGGTGGCGACGCCGCTGGTACCGGCAGGCATGCCGGTGCTGTTTTCGCTGCTGGGCCTGCTGACATGGAGATCGCGCAAATGATGCATCAGGGAACCCTCATCGCAGGCATCGCCCTGCTGGCCGCCGGCACCTGGCTGATGCGGTTTGCCGGTGTCAGGCTGGGCAACCGTCTTCCTATCAGTGAGCGCTCACAGCAGATGCTCTCCGATGCTGCGACCATCCTGCTGCTGGCGGTGGCGGCGACCACGACGCTGTTTGAAGGTCACCATTTTGCCGGGGTGGCCCGGGTAGCCGGAGTCGGCTTTGCCCTGCTGCTGGCCTGGCGTCGGGCACCGCTGATTATGATTATTCTCGGAGCGGCGGCGATGACGGCGCTGCTGCGGTTTCTCGGTGTGCCCTGACGACGCGGGACTCCTCAGACCGAAAAAAGGGGCGGGGCGTTGTATTCGGATCTGGGATCGCGGCATGATGATCCTTTACCTCCTGACAGGAAGTTTTCTATGCCTCGTCCGTTACAGATAGGTCTGCTGCTGTTCCCCGAACTCACCCAGCTTGATCTGACCGGTCCCTGGGAAGTCTTTGCGCGCACGCCCGGCGTGGCGTGCCATCTGATCTGGAAGGATACTCAGCCGGTGCGATCCGATCGTGGCCTGGCGATTGTACCGACCACCACCTTTGAAGCCTGCCCGCCACTGGATGTGATTTTCGTGCCCGGCGGGCCGGGCCAGATTGCGTTGATGTCGGATACGGAAACGCTGGACTTCCTCCGGCAGCGAGCCGGTGAGGCGCAATGGGTCACCTCGGTCTGCACCGGTTCGCTGGTGCTCGGGGCCGCCGGATTGTTACAGGGCTACCGGGCCACCTCACACTGGAGTTCCCTCGATCAGCTGGCTCTGCTGGGTGCGCAGCCGGTGAGTGAGCGGGTGGTACGGGACCGCAATCGCATCACCGGGGCAGGCGTGACCTCCGGCATCGATTTTGCCCTGACGCTGGTGGCGGAGATTGCAGATGACGCGACAGCCAGAGCGATTCAGCTGCAGATGGAATACGATCCTGCGCCGCCCTATAACAGCGGTTCTCCGCAGAGTGCGCCCCCTCAGGAAGTCGAAGCAGCCCGGACGAAGATGGCGACGTTTATCGCCACGCGCCGTGCGGCCACCGAAGCGGCAGCAGCGCGGCTACAGGCTGATCAGTTTGCGCACGCCGGGGATACGCAGCAGCAGCAGTGACACTGTCATGCTGAATATCAGGGTCAGGGCGATAACCAGTAGCTTATCGCCCAGCGTCTCGATGCGGATCGCTGCGGCCAGCAGTCCAAAAATCAGATAGTGCAGGATGTAAACACCCGTCATGGTCTTTCCCAGCGTGGTCAGCAGCGGCGTCACCCACCGGGCGCGCGCCGGCAGCCGGATGGCGTTGATGCTGATGACAATCAGCACCACCAGCAGATAAACCTGTGAACCGGTCAGCAGCACCTCGTTGCTGGTCGCCAGGAAACGCGCAATAAAGTAGTACCGCTCGTAGAGCCAGGTAAACAGGTAGACCGCAGGCAGCAGCAGCAGGCTGGTTTTTATCACCCGCGGTGAAGTGAAAAAGGGCATGACCGCCGGTGCGGCCATCAGCCGGCCCGACAGGTAGTAGAGCACCCATGTCCAGATGCGATACTGCGGCGGCAGTGAAAACAACCGCCTCTCCGGAGAGAGACTGGCAAGCAGGTCATAGGTAAACGCGAAAATCAGCAGCAGAAAAATGAGTGACGCCATCACGCCCGGCCGCCGTACCAGCCGGTCGATCAGGGGATGCGACGCATAAATCACAATCAGCGCGATCACAAACCACGGCTGAATCAGATACCCCTTGTGATGCATCCCGGCAAGCCAGAAAAAGCTGAACCAGAAGAGAAAGATCAGCAGAATGCGGCGAATCCTGCCGAGCTGCCACGCAGGGGTAGGCTGCTCACCCGCATCCATATAGCCGCTGAGCAGAAAATAGAGCGGCGTGGCGATGGTGGAGACGAAGCTCAGCACGTTGAGCGTCAGGCTGACATCGTAGTAGTAACAATCGTAACTCTGATAAAGCGTAAAAAACGACACCGCCGTGATGCAGGCCAGCGTCTTCAGCATCGCCAGCCCGCTCTTATTCACCCTGCGCCTCCTGCTCCCGACCGTGGAAGCAGCGATAGAGTACCGGCAGCACCAGCAGCGTCAGCACGGTGGCGAATCCCAAGCCGAAGATAATCACCACCGCCATGCTCTGGAAAAAAACGTCGCGCAGCAGCGGCAGCAGACCCAGTACCGTGGTGAAGGCGGTCAGCAGGATAGGGCGCAGGCGTGACGTCGCCGCATCAGTAATCGCCTGCTGCAAGGGTTTCTCCTGGCGGAACAGCCGGATCTCTTCAATCAGCACGATCCCGTTGCGGATCAGCATACCCGACAGACTCAGCAGGCCAATCAGCGCCATAAAGCCAAACGGAATGCCGGTGAGGAGAAAGCCACAGGTCACGCCAATCAATGCCAGCGGCACCGTAATCCAGATAGCCACGGCGTCGCGCAGCGAGTTGAACATCAGCACGGTAATGATGAACATCGCCAGGAAGCCCACCGGCAGCGAACTGAGCAGGCCGCTCTGCGCTTCACGTGAGCTTTCCAGCTCGCCCCCCCATTCCAGGCGGTAACCTGCGGGCAGTCTGAGCTGATCGATCTGTGGCTGAACCCGGGCGACCACCTGCGCGGCGGTCAGCCCCGAAGCCGGATCGGGATCGGTCTGCACGGTCAGCACGCGCGTCCGATCGCGACGCATAATCAGCGGATTTTCCCACTCCAGCCGGAAGTCAGCGACCACATTGCTCATCGGCACAAAGTGCTGGAGAGCGCTGCTCCAGAGCTGGATATTCTCAATATGATCGACGCTCTGTCGCTCCTCATCGGCGGGGTAGAGCATCACCGGCATCAACCGCGAGCCGTCACGGAAAAGGCCCACGGCGTCACCGCTGAAATTCATCCTCAGCGCCTGGTCAATATCCCGCTTATCAATGCCCAGCTCCTGCCCGCGCAGCGCCGAATAGAGCGGGCGGAGCACCTTGCTGCGCTCCTGCCAGTCGTTACGTAGCGGGAAGGCTGAGCCATCAGCCAGGAAAATCGCATCCAGCTGGCTGCCGATATGACGCAGGACTTCAGGATCGGGGCCGATAACCCGCAATGCGATCGTGCTGTCGCTGGCACTGCCAAACTGAATGCGCTTAATGCGTGGCCTGACCTGGGGATAGTTCTGCTGGATAAACCTCTCGGTTTTTAGCGACAGCGCCTCCAGCTGTTTTGCCTCCTTCACCCGCACCATAATCTGGGCGAAGTTGCTGTACTGACGTGCGGCGTCATAGGTAAGCGTAAAGCGCAGCGCGCCCTGGCCGACGGTCGTTACCGTCGCCGCGACGTCCGGTTGCTGATTGATAAAACGCGCAATATCCGCTGCCGTATCGGCGGTATAGTGGATATCGGTGCCGTAGGGCAGCCAGAGATCGGTAAAAAAGATCGGCGTGCCGGAGGAAGGAAAGAAGTTCTGCTTCACCAGGGTAAAGCCATACAGCGACAGGGCTAACAGTGCCACCATCACCGTCAGCGTCGTCAGGCGAAAACGCAACAGACCACCCAGCGCCTTGCGATAGAGCCGGAAAACCACCCCCTGATAAGGCGCAGAGGCGGCGTTCTGCTCAGGCTGAATCGCACCCCGCCGCCGTTCACTCCAGTGGATAAAGACCGGGGTCAGGGTCAGCGCAGTTATCCAGCTCAGCATCAGGGAGATCAGCAGCACCTGAAACAGCGATTTGCAATATTCACCGGTGGAATCCTGCGACAGTCCTATCGGCGCAAAGGCAAGAATCGCGATGACCGTGGCACCCAGCAGCGGCAGGGCACTGCGACGCACCATGCGGGCAATGGCCTGTTGCAGAGGGCGGCCGCGCTGATGATCGATCTTTATCCCTTCCACCACCACGATGGCGTTATCCACCAGCATGCTGAGTGAAATAATCAGCGCACCCAGCGACACCCGCTGCAGCTCGAGGTTAAAAAGAAACATGATCAGAAGCGTACCGAGCACGTTAAGTGCCAGCGAGGCGGCAATAACCATGCCGCTGCGCAGGCCCATAAAGAGCAGCAGCGTGCCCACCACGATGGCCAGCGCCATCAGAAAGTTGAGGATAAAGCCGTCGACCGACTGCCTGACTTCGTGCGCCTGGTTATAGAAAACCTTCAGGCTGATCCCCACGGGGGTGTCCTGCTGATCCTGCTCCAGCTTCGCGGTGAGGGCATTGCCGACATCGATCACATTAACGCCTGGCGCAAACGAAACGCCAATCGCCAGCGCCGCTTGCCCGTCAGCAAAGTAGAGGTTGGCCGGATTATCGGTCACGCCGCGTGTCAGGGTCGCGATATCACGCAGATGGAGATTCTGCGGACTGCCAGCGGGCAGAAGGGGCAGATCAGCCAGATCGTCAGGCGTCACCAGCTCGCCGGTGGGATGAAAGCGGATCGACTCGCTCTCAACCCGCAGCGCACCGGCACTGGCCACGCCATTGTTGCGGCTCAGCAGGTCGGCCACGCGCTGCGGCGTTATGCCGTAAGCGGTCATTTTGCTGGTGGAGAGCGCGATGCGGATCTCCTCCTGCTCAACGCCTGCCACCGCCACTTTCGCCACACCGGGCACCAGCACCAGATCGCGGCGCAGCTGATCGGCATAGTTGCGCAGTTCACTGTTGGTAAAGTCTTTGCCGTGGATGACGAAGAAGTAGCCATAGACGTCGCCAAAGTCGTCGTTGACCAGCGGTGCCTGCACGCCAGGGGGAAACTGCCGGGCCGCATCGCCGACCCGGCGGCGCAGCTCATCCCAGATTTGCGGCAACTGATCGGCCAGATAGCGGGGGTGAATATTCACGGTAATCTGCGACAGGCCGTTGCCTGAAATCGAGGTGACGTTATCCAGATAAGGCAGGCGTTGCAGCGCATTTTCCAGCGGCAGCGTCACTTCCTCCTCCACCTGCTGCGCGGATGCGCCGGGATAGTGGGTGACAATCACCGCCGACTTAATGGTAAACAGCGGATCTTCGAGCCGGCCGATGTTCAGCAGAGCATAGAGACCGCCCACGCCCAGTAGCAGAATGACCAGCCAGATGCGGACGGGCTTATCAAGAAAATGCGCCTGAATACCCATCATAACCCCCGCTCACGCTGCCAGATGCGCACCGCTTCACCCTGGCGCAGCTCCTCCACACCGGCGGCGACAATACGGTCGCCCGGCTTCAGCCCGCTCAGGATCTCGATGCCCTGAGCGGTGAGGCGGCCCGTGGTGACCGGCCTGTCAGTGACGCGCAAGCCGTCGCCCGCTTCGTCGACCAGCCAGACGTGTGGTTGTTTCGTCGGGCTGCGGTCCGGATTGAACACGGCGGCCACCGGCACCACCAGCCGCGGCTGGGCGGCGGCATTCGGCAGATTATGCAGCCTGACGCGGACCGAGCCGCTGAAGCCGCTGACGCCCGGCAGATCGGCCGGACGCGGCATGGTCAGCACCACCTGCCAGGTCAGCGTCGCGGCGTTGGTCTGGCTGGTGTGCTCTTTGTACTGCGCGGTAAAAATGCGACCCGGCAGGGCGTGAAACTGCACTTCGGGCTGATAGTGACGGTTCTGAACGTCCAGCGCGGAGAAGAGGGTTTCCGGCACGGTAAAGATAACGTCCAGCAGATCGGATCGCGTCAGCAGCGCAATGGGTTGCCCGGCGGCCACCACCTGATGATTTCGCGCCTGCACTTTTGCTATCACCCCGTCGAACGGCGCGCGCAGGGTAAGAAACTGCAGCTCTTCCTGCGCGATTTTCAGGGCCGTCGCGGCGGTGTCGCGGTTCGCTCGCTGTACGTCCATCTCTGACTTCGACACGGCGCTGCGCTGCTCCAGCGTGCGGAAACGCTGAAACTGCCGCTCCGCCAGTTGCAGCGCCGTCTGCCGGTCCCGCACCCGCAGCTTCGCATCGGCATCGTTCAGGCTGGCAAGAACCTGTCCCGCTTTCACCGCGGTGCCATCCCGGATATCGAGCTGAATTAACTGGCCCGGCCGTTTAAAGGCGAGATCGGTATTATCTCCGGCCTGAATACGCGCAGGAAAGACCCGGATATTTTGTGCCATGTCCGATTCAAGCGTAAAAACTTTAACGACGCGGGGCGGCGGCGCTTCCGGTTCTTTTTTTTCATCGCACGCTGTCATAAAAAAACAGCAGAGAAAAACAGAGATAACTTTGCGTTTAATCATTGTCTTCGCCTTAGCTGCAGATATTTCACGGCGGCACGATAAACACGAAGGCGTAATTCGCCCTGATGCTTTTCGCAACCGGGATAAAATAAAATTTAATATTCGTTGTCTGCGTCTGCCGCAACGGCAACAGGTTTGTGAATCCGTTTTATGCCGCCAGTTGCCTCACCACCAGCCAGGTCAGGAGGCCTGTCAGCGTCGTGGCGGTGACCGCGAAAATAACGAAACCGCAAAGCATGATAATGCTCTGTTTTTTCATCAGCGTTTCCTTTTTCAAGGCTGAATATAAGCCGAAGCACACTGCCTCAGATGACTTAAACCGTAGTTAAACGAAAAGCATCTTGTCATTTTCATAATATAAGTCAGATTTAATTTTGCCCGTTTATGTTATCCATCGGACGTTTCTTACCTAAATATGATATCGGTCATAACCGGCGGGCGCGGCTTCCCGCAAAATGCGTGCCTTTAATTGCGCCTTTAATTCATCGCTAAATGGCACGAGGTTTATATATGCTAAATAATGATAAGCAGGATAAAGCATCAGCTTTATCTGAGCGCCCCCGGTATCAGCGCAGTGTGACAGAGATATTTTCTGATCTGAAAAGCTCGCCCGCCGGATTATCGACTGCCGAAGCGCAGGAACGTCTGCGGAAGCTGGGCCCGAACGCGCTGCCGCAAAAGGCTGACCACTCTGCGCTGCTCAAATTCATCGCCCATTTTAAAGATGTGCTGATCTATATCCTGCTGGCGGCGGCGGTGATCACCGCGATGATGGGGCACTGGGTGGATACCTTTGTCATTATTGGCGTGGCCGTGATTAACGCCCTCATCGGCTTTGTTCAGGAGAACAATGCCGAGAAATCACTGAAAAGCATCCAGAATATGCTCGCCAGCGAAGCGATGCTGATTCGGGATGGCAAACAGGTCACGGTGCCGACGCGCGATATCGTGGTGGGTGACGTGGTCATGCTGCGGCCCGGCGATAAAATTCCGGCCGACCTGAGACTGTATGAAGTGAATAATCTGCGGGTTGAAGAAGCAATTCTCACCGGCGAATCGACCGTGGTCTCAAAAAACAGCGATACGCTCAGCGGCGAAAAATCGCTGGGCGACCGACTGAATCTGGCCTTCTCCGGCACCACCGTCAGTTCCGGTACCGCATCAGGCATAGTCATTGCCAGCGGCGGCGACACCGAACTGGGCCATATCAACGCGATGATCAGCGGCATCAGAGAGGCGAAAACCCCGCTGCTGGTGCAGATCGATAAACTTGGTAAGGCTATTTTTCTCATCATCCTGGCGATGATGGTGGTGCTGTTTATCTTTGGCTATCTGCTGCGGGATATCCCGCTGGGCGAACTGCTGCTCTCCGTGATCAGCCTCGCCGTCGCTACCGTGCCGGAAGGTCTGCCCGCCATTATCTCGATCATCCTGTCGCTGGGCGTCCAGTCGATGGCGCGATCCAATGCGATTATCCGGAAATTGCCGACCGTGGAAACGCTGGGCGCCATGTCCGTGATCTGCTCCGATAAAACCGGCACGCTGACCATGAATGAGATGACCGTGAAAGCGGTGGTGCTGGCAAAGAGCCGCTGGCGCGTCAGCGGCAACAGCTACGAACCCAAAGGGGAGATCGTGGCGGAGCAGGGCAGTGTGAATGCGGCGCAGGACCCCCTGTTCCAGCAGTTCCTGCAGGCGGTCGATATCTGTAACGAGAGCCAGCTGCGTCAGGACAGTCAGGGACACTGGACCATCGTCGGTGGCCCGACCGAAGGGGCGCTCAAGGTGCTGGCGGCTAAAGGCCTGACGACCCCGCAGCCGGTGGAGGTGATCAGCAAACTGCCGTTTGATTCCCTCTACAAATATATGTCCGTCAGCTGTGTGATTAATGGCGAATCCTGGGTGCTGCTGACCGGCGCGCCAGATGTCCTGCTGACGCTGTGCCAGCAGCAGCAGACCCCGGACGGCCCGGAACCGATTGATCGGGCATACTGGGATGCGGCCATCACCACCTACGCCAGCGAAGGGCTGCGCACCGTCGCTGCCGCATGGAAGAAAACCGCCGCTCCCGTGACGTCGCTGGATCACGCCGATCTGAAAAGTGAGATGGTTCTGCTGGGGCTGGCCTGCATGATGGACCCGCCACGTCCGGAAGCCATTGCGGCCATTGATGAGTGCCAGAAAGCAGGCATCCGCGTCAAAATGATCACCGGCGACCATCAGGAAACGGCGATGGCGATTGGTCAGATGCTCGGGATCGGTAACAGCCAGGCCGCCATCACCGGTTATGAGCTGGAGCATATGAACGACGCCGAACTGGCAACGGCTGCAAAAACCTATGACATTTTTGCCCGCACCAGCCCGGAACATAAGCTGCGTCTGGTAAAAGCGCTGGAGGCGAGCGGGGAGATCGTCGGGATGACCGGTGACGGCGTGAACGATGCCCCCGCCCTGAAACAGGCTAACGTGGGCATTGCGATGGGCATCAAAGGCACGGAGGTCACCAAAGAGGCGGCCGATATGATTCTGGCTGACGATAACTTCGCCACCATCGCGGCGGCGATCAAAGAAGGGCGTCGGGTTTATGACAACCTGAAAAAGACCATTTTGTTTGTCATGCCAACCTGTATGGCACAGGGGCTGCTGATTATCATCGCGATTCTGATGGGCAATCTGCTGCCGTTAACGCCGGTTCAGATTCTGTGGATGAACATGGCGACCTCGGCCACGCTGTCGTTTGGTCTGGCGTTTGAACCTGCCGAAGCTAACGTGATGCGCCGGCCACCGCGCAATGTTAAGGCCCACGTTATGGATGCCTACGCCATCTGGCGCGTGGTCTTTGTCAGCCTGCTGATCGCGGTCAGTGCTTTTGTGCTGGAAGCCTGGCTGCAGCCGCGCGGCTATACTCCGGAGTTTATCCGCACCGTGCTGCTGCAGATGCTGGTAACGGCGCAGTGGGTCTATATGCTGAACTGCCGTAACACCGATGGCTTCTCACTGGATCGCGGTCTGCTGAAAAACCGGGGCCTCTGGCTCGTCACGCTGGTGCTGATTATCCTGCAGGCGATCATCATTTATGTGCCCCTGATGAACACGCTGTTTGGTACCCGCCCGCTGCCGATCAACTACTGGCTGATTTCGCTGCTGGTCGGCATCGCCATCTTTGCCGTGGTAGAGATTGAAAAACGTCTCACCCGCAGCTGGCGGGTGAAAACGCCGTCACTCAGTTAACTCAGAAATCGGGTCCTGCCGGGGATAACTCGCCAGCAGGACTTTTTTGATCAGAAAGGTCAACGGAATGGCCAGTATCCCGCCGGTAATCCCCAGCAGCGACTGCCAGAACAGAAAGGCCAGCAGCTGCGTGGTCAGTGCCAGATTCAGTCGCTTGCCAATCAGCAGCGGTTCAATCACCGAACTCAGACAGAGATTCAGCACCACAAAGAAAAGGGCTACCGCCAGCGCGACCTGCAGATCGAACAGGAGATAGCTCTGGATCACGGGCGGAATGGCCGCCAGAAACGAACCCAGCACCGGCACGTAGTTAAAAATGAACATCAGCACGCCCCAGAAAAAGGCAAACTTAAGCCCGATCAGATGTGCGCCGGCGCCCACGATCACCCCACCCAGAATGCTGGTCAGGGTTTTCACCCGGGCATAAACAATGACGCTCTGAATCCCCTCATGTAACGCCAGAAAAAAGGCCCGTTGCTCTCCCTGCATACGCATTTGCAGCGCCTTTTTCAGCAGCGGCATCTCATAGAGCATAAACAGCAGCATCAGGAACACCATAATCCACCAGGAGATCACGCCCGGGATCTGCGTCAGAAAGGCGGTGACGATACGTACTATCGCTCCCGCATCCACAAAGGCCAGTAATCTGTCGGGGGTGACCGCAATATCCAGCCGGGCAAAGGCCAGCGTCAGCTGATCCAGTCGGGCGGCCAGCAGCACCGGCGCCTGACGACTGAGCTGCATCAAATCCGGTGTCAGCACCGAGAGTTTCAGGGTAGTGATGACCATGATAAACAGCATCAGGCTGATCACCAGCAGTGACGAGACGATGCGGGGGATGCGCTTTTTATCCAGCCGGGTAATCAACGGGTCAAGCATGATAGCCAGCAGCATCGCCAGCAGAACCTGGTTGATGAGCGGAGCGGCCAGATAGAGGCCTGTCAGAATAAGGGTCAGGCAGGCGAGCATAAACAGCACGCGTGCCAGCGGTGACCCGGGAGTGAACCAGCGTAGTCCCATGATGGGGCTCCTTCAGCTAACAGAAGCAGCAGTATAGATGAGGCGTCAGCCTGACTGCTTTGCGTCAGGTCAGGGGTGAGAGGCCCTCCACAGGCGGATGAGAAAGGGTGTTAAAAAAGCTTTGCCCGCCAGGTTAAAACGGCTATCTTAAAGGAAATGATCATTTCCTAATGGAATCGACGATGAATAACAACACCCATCACGAGCGGGGACGACCCCGGGCATTCGATACGGATGCCGCACTGGACAGGGCGATGCTGCTGTTCCGGCAGAAGGGGTATCACGCGACATCAGTCGGCGATCTCGGGCAGGCGATGCAGCTGACCACCGGCAGCATCTATAAGGCCTTTACCGACAAGCGCACGTTGTTTGCAACCGTTTTTGCCCGCTATCTCTCACTGCGCAACAGCAGTCTGGCCGCGCGGCTGGCCGAATGTGAAACGGGCCGGGAGAAGCTGGCGGCGCTGCTGCGTTTTTATGTCGATTCCGTGCGCGACGTTGAAGGTGAACGCGGCTGTCTGGTCGCGGTCAGTGCCGTTGAGCTGCACACCCTGGATGAGGAACTGGCTGACGCGGTCAGCGCCGCCCTGCTGCGTAATCAGCAAAATCTGCAGCAGCTTATCCGCCTGGGTCAGCAGGATGGCTCAGTCAACCCGTCACTGGAGTGTGACGCCACTGCCTCACTGCTGCTCTGCCTGGTGCTGGGCATACGGGTGGCGGGCAAAGTAGCGGCCACCCGGCCCGATGCCAGCATCATTCCGCTGGCGCTGAAAATCGTCGACTGAATTTTTTTGCTCATTAAGGAAATGATCGTTTCCTTATTATCAGGAGGTTTTATGCACGCTTTTGCTCCCTATCAGCACCATTTTGTCCGAACAGATTCACAGCGGCTGCACTACCTTAGCGCAGGCCATGCGCAGGCAGAAACCGTGGTGCTGCTCGCCGGTTTTCCGCAGAGCAGCTTCGCCTGGCGGGAGGTGATCCCTCGTCTGGCGAGCCGTTTTCAGGTGATTGCACCTGACCTGCCTGGCCAGGGGGATTCAGACTTCCCGCCCGATGGCTATGACACTGACAGCGTGGCGCAGCATATCGTGGCGCTGCTGGATCAGCTGGGCATCCAGCGCTTTCATCTGGTCGGGCATGATATTGGTGCCTGGGTCGCATGGGCGCTGGCGGCGGGCTTCAGGGAAAGGGTCAGCTCTCTTGCACTGCTGGATGGCGGCATACCCGGTGTTACCCTGCCGGATTCACTGCCTGTCACGGGTGAAAACGCCGCTAAAATCTGGCACTTTGCCTTTCATGGCCTGAACGATCTGCCGGAAGCGCTGATTGCGGGCAGAGAGGCCATCTACCTGGAGTGGTTTTTTAACCGTAAGGCCGCGAATCCGCATCATATTAATGCGGCGGCGCGTCGTGAATATCTGCGCATCTTTCAGCAGCCCGGCGCGCTGCGCGCCGGACTCGCTTTCTACCGTTCGTTTGAGCGCTCTGCAGAGCAGAATCGCCAGCGCGCGCTAAAAGGGAAACTGGAGATACCGCTGCTGGCAGTCAGTGCCGATCAGGGGTCGATACCGGATATGGCCATACCGTTACGCGCGGTGGCGCAGCAGGTGTACAGTGAAAATATTCTCAACTGTGGCCACTTTATTCCGGACGAACAGCCGGAGAAATTAGCGGAAATACTCTCACTCTTTTTTATGCGGCATCCGGATAAGCCGGAACGGATAAATTAACATCAGGGAAAGTAATGTTGCGAACTGGATTATTAATATTATTACTTATCCACGACTCTCTCATACGGCTTTCCAATAAATAGTTCTATCTTATTGATTTATATTAATTCCTGAAGGCGCATTACGCGTTGCTTTCTGTCACGTGCTGTGAATAAATAAACGGTCATCACCATCCTGTATCAGGATGAAATAAAAATAAGGACCGGCATAGGCATGCCGGTCTGCTATTGCCGGGGCGGCTATGAATCAGGAAAAAGCACGACTGGCCGGGGAAATAAAAGCCAGAGTCAATGAACTTGAATCGCAGTTGGTTGCGATTCGCCGTGATATCCATGCGCATCCGGAATTAGGATTTGATACGCTGCGCACTGCCCAGGTGGTGACCGACTACCTGCGGGCTCAGGGTCTGGACCCGCAAACCGGCGTCGGCCGCAGCGGCGTTGTTGTGGATATTGTGGGTGCAGAGCCCGGAAAGACGCTGCTGTTGCGCGCCGACATGGATGCGCTGCCCATCCATGAGCAGACGGGTCTGCCGTTTGCCAGCCGCTATCCCGGCAGGATGCACGCCTGTGGTCACGATATTCACACCGCGACGATGCTGGGTGTGGCCACACTCCTGCCGCACTATCGACAGCAACTGAAAGGCCGCGTCCGGCTGATCTTCCAGCCCGCAGAAGAGACGCCTGAGAGCGGTGCCGCAGCGATGATCGCCGATGGCGCGGCAGACGGCGTCGACTGGGCGATAACCCTGCATAACAAGCCTGAACTGACCGCGGGTGAGATTGCGCTGACCCGCGGCGCCAGCACCGCCTCCAGTGACGAGTTTGATGTTACGGTGCAGGGCGTTTCGACCCACGCGGCGCGTCCGCACATGGGCACCGATCCGATCATCGCCACCGTGCATCTCATCAGCCAGTTACAGAGCATCATTTCGCGTGAACGCGATCCGGCGCACTCTGCCGTGTTAACCATCGGACACATTGAGGGCGGCACCACCCACAACATCATTCCTGACAGCTGCCTGTTCCAGGGCACCATCCGGACCAAATCTCCCGAGGTGCGTGCTGCGATGGAAGCCTCGTTTAAACGGATGTGTGAAGGGGTGGCGCTGGCGCAGAATGTGCGGGTTGAGGTGAATTTCCAGCGGGGTGTTCCGCCCCTGATGAATGACGATCGCCTGATTGACGCCCTGGAAGAGATTTTGTCTCATCAGTTCGGTAAAGCCATCATCGCTCAGCCGAGCGCCAGCTTTGGCGCCGAAGATTTTTCACTGTTTACGGAACGGGTTCCGGGATGTCAGATCCATATCGGTTCGGCAACCCCGGGCCGTGACGATCACCTGCATAACTCCGACTATCAGCCGGATGAACGCAGTATTGCCGCCGGGACGCAGGCGCTGACCCGCCTTGCCATTGATTTACTCTCCGAATAATAAATGAGGTTTTATGATGATGCGTAACCGTCTGTTCACGGCTTCTCTGACCGTGGCCCTGCTTGCCACGTCTGCATTCAGCCAGGCAAAAGATTTTGGCACCCTGAAGTTTGCTACCGAAGCGGCTTATCCGCCGTTTAATCAGACCACCCCGAGCGGAAAAATCGTCGGCTATGAGCCCGATATGGTGGCGGAGCTGGCTAAGCGGGCAGGCTTTAAATATGAAATCATTGCTCAGAAATGGTCAGGCATGATCCCGGGCCTGATCGACGGCAAATATGACGCGGTGGTTGATGCGGTGACCGTGACGCCGAAACGGGCTGAGGCGATTGACTTCACCCATCAGTACACCGTCAGCGTCTCCAGCTTTGTTACCGCTAAAAACAGCCCGCTGGCCACGCTGCCAGGCAGTGGCACGGTGGTCACGGCCGATGATGATGCGGGCATGAAAAAAGCGATCGACGATCTGAAAACCACCTTCAAAGGCAAAACCATCGCGGTACAGGTCGCCACCATTCAGGCCGATTTCCTGCAGAAATACCTCGGCGATGTCGCCACCATCCGGACCTATCAGGCCGGCCCTGAAACCTTTGCTGACCTGATGAACGGGCGCGTTGACGCGGTAATGGCGTCCCGCACCAACCTCAACGCCTTTGTGAAAAAGCATGCGGATGCGATCAGCAGCAGCGGCTACGGCTTCTCGGGTGGCGTACTGGGTGCGGGCTCGGCGATTGGCCTGCGCAAAGGCAACAGCGAGCTGCAGCAGGTGCTGAATCAGGCGCTGGAGTCGATGATCAAAGATGGCACGCTGAGCAAACTGTCGATCAAATGGTTTGGCGAAGACGTCGCGCCAAAAGCGTAACCGCGGATGCTGATGAACATTGACTGGCAGATGCTGGGTTTTGGGGACGAGGGCTGGGGCGGCGTGCTGCTTAACGCCGCCGCCGTCACCGTCAGCGTTTCACTCTGCGCCTGGCTGCTGGGTGCGTTGCTTGGCAGCGTCCTCTGCTGGATGCAGATCGCCGGTGCGCGCTGGCAGCAGCGGCTGGCAGCCGGTTACATCACGCTGTTTCGTGGCGTGCCGGAACTGCTGGTGATCTATCTGTTCTACTTCGGCGGACGCCAGGTGGTTTCCGCCGTCGGCACCGCGCTGGGCCTGCAGGGGCCGTTCGATGTGAACGGTTTCGTGGCGGGAGCGATTGCCATCGGGCTGATTTCGGGTGCCTATCAGAGCGGCGTATTCCGGGGGGCCTTTTACGCTATTCCGGGTGGAACGCTGGAAGCGGCGACCGTCACCGGGATGGGGCGACTGATGATGTTCCGTCGCATTATCGTCCCGCAGGCGCTGCGCACGGCGCTGCCCGGTATGGGCAACCAGTGGCAATCGGTGATCAAAGAGTCGGCGCTGGTGTCGGTGACCGGACTGGTTGAAACCATGAATCAGGTCTCAACGGCGGCTAACTCGACCCAGATGTCCTTTTTCTTTTACAGCGTGGGTGCTGTGATCTATCTGATTATCACCACCTGCTCCGATATGGTGTTCCGCTACGTGGAGAAATTTGCGATGCGCGGTCAACAGCGCGTGAAAAGCTAGGGAGTCCACGTGGATATCAACTTTTTACAGCAGACGCTGCTGGCGCTGCTGAAGGGATTGCCGCTGACCATCAATCTGGCGCTGCTGTCGCTGCTGGGAGGGGGCGTGCTGGCGCTGCTGCTTAATCTGCTGCGTATGACGCGAGTCGGCAGCCTGTTCTGCCGCTTTTATGTCTGGCTGTTTCGCGGCACGCCATTGCTGATCCAGATCTTTATGGTCTACTACGGACTCGGCAGTTTACCGGCGGTGCGGGAGAGCCTGTTCTGGCCGCTGCTGCGCGATCCTTACTGGTGCGGCTTGCTGGCGCTGATCCTCAATGATGCCGCCTATACCTCGGAGATCCTGCGCGGCGGGTTGCGGGCTGTCAGCTCGCAGTCACTGGAAGCCGCCAGGGTGTCGGGCATGTCGTCGTACAAAATCTTTACCCGCATCACCCTGCCGATTGCGATCCGTCAGGCGCTTCCGGCTTACAGCAATGAAATCATCTCTATGATCAAGGCGACCTCGCTGGTCAGCACCATCAGCCTGATGGAGATGACCGGTATTGCGGATTCCATCGTCTCTTCCACGTTCCGGGCGCTGGAGGTATTCCTGAGCGCGGCGGTGATCTACCTGATACTGACCATGCTGGTCAGCAAAGGCGTATCAATGCTGGAACGACGCCTGTCACCTTACTATTTTGGAGCACGCTCATGACGGCCCCCACGATTATGCTGAGCCATCTCAGAAAGAGTTATGCGGGACACGAAGTGCTGCACGACATCAGTCTGACTGCCCAGGATGGCGACGTGATTTCGCTGATTGGAGCCAGCGGATCGGGCAAAAGTACGCTGTTGCGCTGCATCCCGTTTCTTGAAGTGCCTCAGGCCGGTGAGATAGCGGTAGGCGAAGTCAGCGTCACGCTGGATAACGCCGATGAAAAACTGAACCGGGAGCAGCGTCGGCGCATTAAGCTGATGCGCATGCAGCTCGGCTTTGTGTTTCAGAGCTTTAATCTGTGGCCGCATAAAACCGTGATGCAGAACATTATTGAAGCCCCGGTTCATGTGCAGAAGCGCAGCCACCGCGAGGCTGTCGAAGAGGCGGAAGCGCTGTTGCACAAGGTCGGGCTGTATGCAAAGCGCGACGCCTGGCCCTCTCAGCTCTCCGGCGGACAGCAGCAGCGTGTGGCTATTGCGCGGGCGCTGGCGCAGCAGCCGAAAGCGATTCTGTTCGATGAGCCGACCTCGGCGCTGGATCCGGAGCTGGTGGGCGAAGTCCTGCGGGTGATCCGCGGCCTGGCGGAAGAGGGGCGCACCATGATTATCGTCACGCATGAGATGGGTTTTGCGCGTGACGTGTCGAACAAGGCGGTGTTTCTGCATCAGGGGATCATCGAAGAGTCAGGTTCGCCGGAACAGGTATTCCTCGATCCCATTTCGCCACGCTGCCGCGCCTTTGTGAACAGTCACTTTGAGCGTAACACCGGCCAGGCAGGCTGAAGCAGGCAGGGCCGCGCAGCGCGAATGACCCATTAAGAATGACAGCAATCCCCGGGCGAACGCCGGGGATTGTTACAGCAGTGAACGGGAAGGTTTCATTCAGAAAAACCGCTCCCGCCACGATCTGACCCGGGACTACGCTTTTGCGCCGGGACGGCCTGCGTCTACCATGGCCTGCCACTGCTGATAGCTGGGACGCTGCTGGATCTTCAGGTACCACGCTTTCAGCGCCTCACACTCCTCCGGAATAGCCAGATTCACCAGGGCGGCGAATATTATTCCACCGGTGACGGCGATATCGGCCATTGAGAAAGTGTTGCCCGCCACATAGGGCTGTGAGCGTAAAACGCGGTCAAAGTAGTGCATGCCCCTGAGCGCTTTTTCGCCCATCTTCGCACCCCATTCCGGATTCTGATAAAGCTCAACCTCGGGTCCCAGACCTGCCGTGGCATGATGGAAATAGACGCTTACCGCATCCAGAAATTCAATCTCGGCCCGTTTAGTCATCATATGAATCACCCCCTGTTCCAGCGGGGTCACACCCGTCAGAAGGGGATGTTGATCCTGCCGATCCAGATATTGCGTGATTGCCGTACATTCCGCGATCAGCGTCCCATCACTCAGTTCTAACACCGGCAGTGTGCCTGAGTAGTTGATGGCTAAAAAATCCGCCTTTTTATGTTCCCCTTTCCAGAGATTGACCGGAATAAATTCGACCTGAGAAAGCAGACCTTTTTCCGCCAGGGCTATTCTGACCCGGGCAGGATAGGGGCCGTCATACCAGTCGTAGATTTTCATCGAAGGTTGAGTTGAAATGTGTGATACAGCGTCTGAAGAAGTCATGATTTATTTACCTACCTGTCAAATGGTAGGTGAATTGTGGCCAGGGAAATTCGGCCTGTCAACATCTGTCTACCAGTTGGCAGGTAAAAATTTTTTCCTTATACTTCCTCCTCACGTTTCAGAGGAAAACAGCGTTATGAGCTTGAATGCGCGTGAGGCCATCCTGGCAGCCGCAAAGCGTGCTGCGCAGAATCATGGTTACAACGGGATAAATTTCCGCACCATTGCTGACGAAGTCGGCATCAAAAATGCCAGTATCTATTATCACTTCGCCAGTAAGGCAGACCTTGGCGCGGCTGTGGCAAATCGCTACTGGCAGGATACTGCACAGGCGTTACAGACCATCCGGGAGCAAAGTGCCTCTCCCGCTGAAGCCCTGAAGCACTATCCGCAAATTTTCCGGCGTTCTCTGGCTGACGCCAACAGGCTCTGTTTATCCAGCTTCATGGCGGCTGAATATGATGATTTGCCTGAAGAAGTGAAGCGTGAGGTGCAGTGTTTCGTCGACGCGAATGTGGCATGGTTGCATCAGGTGCTGAATGAAATGACGCCCGATGACGCACAAAAAAACGCGCAGCGTGCGCTGGCCATCTATACCGCGGTTGCCGGTGCGCAGTTAATTGCCCGCACGCGGCAGGATATTACCCTGTTCGATCATCTGATGGCGACCTATGAGGAGAGCGGCCTGATTCCGCTGCCGACGCAAGCCTGAATATCCCCGCCGGAACGCGTTGTTCAGTGGCGGGGGGCAGCCGCTCAGCAGGATTCGCGTCACGACGGATAACGCCTCAGGTCTTAACCGCCTGATGGCGCAGGCCGCCTGCCAGTAGCGTGAAGGCTTCAAGCATCTCTGGCAGCGCCTTTTCCGGGTTGCTGCTGGCTGCAACCCAGAGTGCAGCATTGAGGGCGCTGCTGTTAAGCAGATGTGCGGCGGCGTCGGCATCGACCGGCTTAACCGCACCGCTTTCAATCAGCCTGACGAGACGTTCCCGTGTGGCTGCCAGGCAGCTGTTCTGGCTGGGCCACTGCGCAGGATCGCCCAGGAAAGCCGGGCCATCCCGCAACACGATGCGCTGGACTTCGGCATCCATCGCCAGACGAATGTAGGCGATCCCTTCGGCGATCAGCCTTTCCCACTCATCCGTTACCGAAGCGGCCGCCGCCTGAGCCCGCTGCGCCATTTCCCCATCGACCTGCGCCACCACCGCTGCCAGCAGCCCTGTTTTGTCGCCAAAATTGTGATAAAGCGCGCCGCGCGTCAGCCCGACGCTCGCCGTCAGTTCATCCATTGAGGCCCCGGCAAAGCCCTTTTCAGCAAAGGCTTTCCGTGCTGCTGCGATCAGTTTTGCACGGTTTGCTTCCATCGTTTCAGCGCGACTGGCTGCCATAAACTCCTCCAGCTCACATACGCCGCGTATATTATTTGACATACGGCGCGTATGTATTATTAATGTGACATACGCGGCGTATATTAAGTCATTCCGGTTTGTGCCGCATCCTGCATTCATTCCGTAACCCGAGGAAACACGATGATCACGCGCGAACCCATTTTTCCCGCTCACCGGCACGCACTTTATCAGCAGCATGGCTATTCCGCGGCAATCCGCTCAGGCGATCTGTTGTTTGTCTCCGGTCAGGTCGGCAGCCGGGCTGACGGCACGCCGGAACCTGATTTCGCGGCCCAGGTCGCCCTCGCATTTGACAATCTGGCGGTGACGCTGGCGGCGGCAGGATGCACCTTTGATGATTTGATCGACGTCACCACATTTCACACCGATCCTGAAAATCAGTTTGCGACGATCATGCAGGTCAAAGCGTCCATCTTTCCGCAACCGCCTTATCCCAACTGGACCGCTGTCGGCGTAACCTGGCTGGCGGGGTTCGATTTTGAGATCAAGGTCATTGCCCGCATTCCCGGATAGCGGAAAGTTCTCGTCACACCATCCTCTGCCAGCGACACTGGCGTTCAGCGGGGCTGTGATCACTTCTCTTTACGTCCCAGGAAACGCTCTTTCATCAGCGAAAGGGCAATGCCGATATCCAGCACGGGCGAGGGCGGCATGAAACTGGCCTGGCCCAGCGACAGCATATCCGCAAGGTGCGGGTTATCCTGCTTCAGCATGAAGTCAGCCAGCAGCGAACCCGCCACGGTCTGTTTCGATACGCCCGCGCCGTTACAGCCGCCCGCCGTGCAGATAATTCTGTTCAGCACACCCCATTGCGGTGCGCCGTTGCGTGTCACGCTCAGGGTGCCGGACCAGGTGTGTGTGATCTTCACGCTGTTCAGGGTGGGATAGAGTTTGCTGAACAGGCGCTGATGGTGTTGCGTCGCCTGATGGGTTTGTGCCGCAGTGACCTGTCCCCGAAGCGCGGGAATAACATGCTGGCGAATCAGAAAACGGCGGTCGGAGGTGAAACGAAAGGTGGCACCGGCAATGGCATTCACCGGCGTGACGCCCCAGCTCTGCATCGGGGGCAGCGTCGCCAGTTGCGCGTCTGTCAGCGATTCGGTGATGCTGGCGAAGGTGGCCATAGCGGCCTGACGGGCCAGGCCAGGGCGCAGTTCTGGCGATAACGCGTTGGTCGCCAGCATGAGCTGAGCTGTTCTGATTGTGCCAAAAGGGGTCACCACCTCCGCCAGACTGCCGGTACGAATCCCCAGTACGGGTGTATTTTCGAAGCGCTGAACATTTTCCGGTAAATGATGGTGCAGGCCGGCGATCAGCTGCGCCGGATTAACCAGCACACAGCCCGGCGTGAAGATCCCTTTGCTGTAAAAGCGGGTACCGAGTTTATGGTACAACTCATCGCTGTAAGCCAGCGTCCAGGGTTCATCCATGAGATCGAGATGGCGGCTGTATTCATTTAAAATACGATCGTTGCCCCGTTCCGCCTGACAGTGATATTTCCCCACCTTCTCCCAGTCGCACTGAAGGTTATGCTGCGAAATCACCTGCTCCAGCTGCCGGATGCCTTCCTGGAGCAGATTCCGGTAAGCATGCGCCTTTTTTAACTCCGCCGTGGAGCTGCCAATATTGTGGGGCAGTCCGATAACAAACCCTGAGTTGCGCGCCGATGCGCTCTCCCTTGTGGTAAAGGCATCGACGATAACGATTTTCAGCTCGGGTTTAATTTCTGCCAGGCGGCGCGCAAAAGCGACACCGGCGAACCCCGCGCCGACGATAACCCAGTCTGCTTTAATATCGCCTCGCAGACCCGGCTGCGGCGCATAAGCGTGCCCGCCCGCAGGCCAGCCCGGTTCATTATGATTAAAAGGTAGTGATGCGTAGCGCAATTCCCTGTGCCCTATAGAAAAATAAAGGAATTTTATAAGGGAAAGCAGGATCGCAGTGCCAGCGGTAACCTGACGAAGATTGATTTCAGACAAATTTCGCGGGCAGAGGTCGCTATTCTCTTTACCGCCTTGCCAGCAGGCGATAAGGATTTCAGATTAAATCACCCGGATTATCTCAGCCGTGACCTGCATGGCGGCTTCATCCAGCGTGCCTTCATTACGGCATAAAACCCAGCCGGTGCGGGAAATTTCACGCTCGAACGCCCGCGTGCATTCGGCATGCTCTTCCAGCCTGTGAAGGACCGTGCTTCCCAGCCCCCGGGAGCGTGCTGCGGCCCGTGACCATGAAATCTCAGGCGCAGTGACCACGCCGACATGCAGGTCCGGTATGCGCACGTCCTGCGCGTGGTTCATCTGCAAAATCTCTGCAAACGGGATCCGCCGGCGAAAGGCCGCGTCGGAGGGATACCAGCGATCCATCAGGATAATGCTGTCGGGCGGCTGGCGGGTCAGCACGTTGCGGGAAATCCACGCCCGGCTGGCCGCTAAGCGCTCACAAACTTCCCGTTCCAGATCCACAGAGGGATCTCTGGCGAGCCGGTTAACCAGCGCCATGGTCTGCGCTCTGTCAGGATCGCTTTTTTTCTCGCAAAGCCGGACCACCTTTCGGTTGTCTGCCCTTAACCGTGCCGTGATCGCTTCCAGCAGGGTCGTTTTACCGGCACCTTTGGGGCCATCCAGAGAAACAAACAGTTGACGATTCATGGTCTGACTGACGGATGAGAGGGGATGTGGGTGAAATCTTTCTTTGCCAGAGACATCTTCTTTCCTGATTGAATGAGCTGATTATGATCGCGCGATTAATCCTGCAAAGGATAACAGGTTGTCCAGTTGTAGTTGACCTCTGCCAGCATCAGTTCGCCTTCCACCTTCCCGTAATCGAGGGTCTGGCGGGCCAGAAAGAACTGCCGCAGCGGCGCGGGTAAATAAGCCGCGCCGTAGCGCAGCAGGGTCGAGTGCCAGAAGGGGGCCGGCAGGGCGCTGCCGGTGTGACGCATCAGCAACTCTTCTTTCCAGCGGGAGTTGAGAACCTCTTCACAGAAGGCGTGACGCAGGTCTGTTGCCGGCGTGTCGGGGATGCCCGCCAGCAACAGCTGTCCCGGCAACGCGACTAAACGAAGATCTCTGATAACAATGTTTTGCGCGTGAAAACCGGACCAGATCGCCCTGAGTTCAGCCATTTTTTCCGGCAAAGGTGCGTGCTCAATATAGAGCGGCAGGGTCAGAGGTAAAAAGGTAAAGTGCAGACCCTGCTCCGGCAAGGTATCGGCCAGAGGGTCATCCCGGGTAAGCTGTTTCAGTTCATCCAGCAGCCGTGAAACCGCGGGGGGAACGGCGGGCTGAATGCCGGTTGCCAGGGCCAGCTTCAGCGGGTCGTAATAACTCTCTTTCTTAATCTCCCCAATCCCCGCGTTTTTCGCCCACATCGCGAGCGTTTTCTCACTGGCAGCGTGATAGAGGTTTTGCAGAGTCGCTGAATTCATGACACTCCTTCTGACAGTCGGGGGAAACAGAGACGCATCGTCAATATTATCCCTGCCATCGCGTCCGGGCCAGGCGATTCATTCAGTGTTCATCCCGGAAGCGGTTAAGCCTCACTACTTACCGGGCTTTATCGGGGCTACCGGATCTCCTGATACCGCCTTAACCGGACAACATCGGGACAGATCGGGACAAGCGCGGGCATGAGTCTGGAATCCATGTTGTTGCTCTGCTATTCATGAGGCCGATGACGAAAACGTATGTCTGTTACCGGAGATAAAATGAATTTTTACCGCAGCACAGAATTTACCGGTTCGAAGGCCTGGGACGCTCAGCACATCGCGAGCTTCGGCAATACCAGCGTGAAACTTCACTGGACCGATCGGCCCTATAAGTGGCACATCAACGATGGGCAGGAGGTTTTTGCGGTGATGGATGGGTGTGTTGAAATGCAATATAAAGAACAGGGTGAGATTAAAAGCAGGGTTCTGAATACAGGCGATATTTTCTATGCCAGTGAAGGAACAGAACATATCGCGCGTCCCCAGGGCGTTGCCCGCGTGCTGGTCATCGAGAAAGAGGGATCGGTTTAAGTGGTAACCTGTTCCGCCGGGTCAGGAGGCGCATCAGACTGACCGGATAGGCCGCTCCGGCAGTAAAGGCCGTTTCCGGCCTTTTTTCCCGGACATATCAGTCAGCGATCTCAGGCTGCGCGCACCTGTGGCATCTCAATATCTGCGCTGATACGTGCTCCGTCAGCATCAAACACCATGCAGTGCTGCGGATGGAAAGTGGGACGCAGGGTCTGGTAGGGATGGAAGTGCACGTCCCCGGGCAGCAGCATTTTGAAACCATCATAACCGTGGCTCTGCCCAAACAGACAGGTGTTGTTGCCCAGACGTTCCACGACCTCGCAGTGAAAGTGGATGCTGAGTGGCGCATCACCGTTGATCTGAAGCTGTTCCGGTCGGATGCCCAGCGTGATTTCATCGCCAGGCTGCAGCTGGCGCAGAGGTAAAGGAAGCTGCAACCGGTGTTCCCCACCATTGATCAACGCGATCAGCCCCGCCGGGCCACACTGTTCCACGCGGGCGGGCAGAAAGTTCATCCTGGGTGAGCCGATGAAACCCGCCACAAAACGGTTAATCGGATTGTAATAGAGTTCCATCGGTGGGCCGACCTGTTCCACCTTGCCATCGTTCAACACCACAATCCTGTCGGCCAGCGTCATCGCTTCGGTCTGATCATGCGTGACATAGACCATCGTGGTTTTCAGCTCCTGATGCAGTTTTGCAATGTGCAGCCGCATATCGATGCGCAGCTCCGCATCCAGATTCGACAAAGGCTCATCAAACATAAATACCCCGGGATTACGCACAATGGCACGACCAATGGCCACGCGCTGACGCTGGCCGCCGGAAAGCTGCCGGGGTTTGCGATCCAGCAGGTGCGCAAGCTGAAGCGTCTTTGCAACGGTTGCGACCTGATGCTCAATCTGCGCCTTTGGCAGCCCATTCACCTTCAGGCCGTAGCCAATATTTTCTGCCACCGTCATATGGGGATAGAGCGCGTAGGACTGAAACACCATTGCCACGCCGCGATGTGAGGGGGCGACATCATTCATCACCTCCTCACCGATCAGGATCTCCCCGTCACTGATCTCTTCAAGCCCGGCAATCAGCCGCAGCAGGGTGGATTTACCGCAGCCTGAAGGACCCACGAAGACCGCAAACTCTCCGGCTTCAATATCAAGCGCGATGTTTTTCAGCGTTTCTGTTTTGCCAAAGCGTTTGGTCACATTTCTCAATCTGATGCTGGACATGCTGATCCTCATGGTATGGTTCTGGTGGCTTAAATGTAATACGTATACCAGGTGGTCGCTTTACATGTCAGCCGTGATGCTACCTGCCATGACTATAACGTTACGCCAGGAGGCGCCCTACCGCTGTTTTTGATTTCTGTAATAGCGATCACACATTGGCATGAAGGGGCTGGAGCGTTTCTGATGTTCCGCGTAGCGTAAGCGAAATTGCGATACGTTAATCACGTTGCATTTGCCTGATAACTCCCTGCCATCTGGAAAATTGTCAGGTTTAGATCAGCGGAAATAACATTAAATGTAATACCTTCACATGAGGCCAGTAATGAAAATCAAAACCAGCGTGACGCTACTTCTGTCAGCATTGATGCTGAATCAATCCGTCTGGGCCGCTCAGCAACTCATAGTCTGGGAAGATATTAAGAAAGCGGATGGCATCAAAGCAGCGGTCGCTGATTTCCAGAAGCAGTTCAATGTTGATGTGAAAGTACAGGAGATGCCTTTTGCACAGCAGATTGAAAAGCTGCGCCTGGACGGGCCGGCCGGAATCGGCCCTGATGTGCTGGTCATTCCTAACGATCAGCTTGGCAGCGCGGTCGTGCAGGGATTACTGGCCCCACTGAAGATTGACGCAGCAGAGCAGGGCGCTTACACGCCTTCGGCGATGGCGGCCTTCACGCAGAATAAGGTGGTCTATGGCATACCCAAAGCCGTAGAAACGCTGGTGCTGATTTACAACAAAGATCTGCTGCCCGCGCCGCTGAAAACCCTCGATGAGTATCGCACGTTCTCGCAGAAGCAGCGCGAGGCAAAACAGTATGGCCTGCTGGCGAAGTTCGACCAGATTTATTACAGCTGGGGCGTGATGGCTCCGATGGGCGCTTACATCTTTGGTAAAGATGCAAAGGGTGCCATCAACACTCAGGATATCGGACTGAACACGCCGGGCAGTGTGGAGGCCGTGACGTACCTTAAGCGCTTCTTCAGCGAAGGATTGTTGCCTGGCGGCATCATGGGCGACAACGGCCTTAACGCAATCGACTCGCTGTTTACCGAGAAGAAAGCGGCGGCGGTGATCAACGGGCCGTGGGCGTTCCAGCCTTATCAGGCGGCCGGGATCAACTATGGCGTGGCACCACTGCCGCTACTGCCAAACGGCAAGCCGATGAGCTCCTTCCTGGGCGTTAAAGGCTATGTGGTATCGACCTGGAGCAAAGATCAGGCGCTGGCACAGAAGTTCCTCTCCTTTATCAACCAGCCGCAGTACGTGAAAGCGCGCTATCAGAAAACCCAGGAGATCCCGCCGGTGACTGCGCTGATGAACGATCCGATGATTAAAGATGATGAGAAAGCCAACGCGGTCGCGGTGCAGTCAGCGCGCGCGTCAGCCATGCCAGGCGTGCCGGAGATGCAGGAAGTGTGGGGGCCGGCTAATGCGGCGCTGGAACTGAGCGTTTCCGGCAAGCAGGCGCCAAAAGCCGCGCTGGATAACGCGGTGAAACAGATCACCATGCAGATTGAAGCGATGCAGGCCAGTAATCAGTAAGGCCGGTTCACGGGATTACCCTACAGGATAAGGATCAGAGAGTGGCTATATCTTCCGAGGAACATCTGGTGACGGCCAGGCGTCCGCGTCGTCATGCGACGACCGGTGCACTGCTGGCACTGC